>CAYILR010000104.1:0-2649 GCA_964364175.1 uncultured Bacteriovoracaceae bacterium | reverse complement strand
ACCGTCAAAAAAATACTTCCTCAAATTTTGACGCGCGACCTCTCCGGGGCACAGGCAATCAATAGTGAGTATAAGTACACGTTCCGCATAAAATCGTACCAAGCTTTATTATCCATTAATTGACTTAATTTATCAAATTTAAATCGGTCAATTAATATCTATGAAATCAGCAAATTAGAAGGATTGTTAAAACCGATCGCTGCCAAACCTTAGGTTCACCTAGAAATTTCGCCTAAATAATACGCAATCCAAGGCAGCGATTCTCGGCGCACGGCAAACGCCTGAGGAGCTAAACCCAAAAGCTGCTTCTGCTTGGCAGTCGGACTGCCGTTGGATTTGAGCTCAAATGCGATTTTTGAAAAATAAAAATCCACCTCACTCTGGGTTTTTTCGCTGTAAAGAAAAGCAAGCTCTCTCTCTGTTTCGTAGCGAAAGCACTGTGCTTGAAAACCTGTTTCGTCCAATGGCAACGGTTTGAGGCCAGCCTCAATGTTCATTCGGAGTCCCAAACTGATGCTTTGCCAAACGCGAGCTATAAATGGGTCCAGAGGGTAGAGTTTTTTTTGTTTAGCATTCATCCAGTGCTGAGTTTGTGCATCAAAACGTCTCACCCATTGCAATGCCCAACGATCTTCCTGGATATTGAGCAGCTGATGAACGGTGTTCACGCTTCCAATGTCGGTGTTTTTCCTCAAACGCTCAAAGCTTGTCCGCGAATTCAGATTAGCGATGATCCTCTCAGCCAATGCGTTTTGGGAATGAAGCGGGATTCGTGACGAGTTCCAGCTCCCCAAAATCCAATCTTGGTAGGTCTTAAAAACCTCATCAGAAATCTTGCCATTGTTTTTTTTCCAAGTACAGGCCGCCTTAGGCACCCCACCGCACTCCAGGTATGCCTTCCATGCTGGTTCGAGCGTCAGGGGCAGCGAATCGAGCCATGCCTGAGTCTGATGCTGCAATTGCACTGTTTTTTGTGCGGGCGCGAGCTCAGGGAAAAAAAATTCCACAAACTCCCTGAAATTCCAGGGGCGGGCAAAAACCTCCTTTCCCGCGCCTTTTCTTCCGGGAAGCTTTTCGCCCCCTTCAAGAACATGCCGAGCTTCACTTCCCGTACACCACAAGGCGGATTCCTTGAGCACACCCTCAGAATAAAGTGCTCGGATCGCAAGCGGCCACTCGTCGACCGACTGTACTTCATCTAAAATCACGAGACTAGGACCTTCAATCTGCGCCCTGAGCTGATCCGCTAATTCTTTACGATGAAGTACGGTCGAGCAATCGATGTAAATGCGGGTCTGATATTGGGGGCTTTTACAAAGATGCAGTTTAAGACTCGACGTTTTGCCGATTTGTCTGGGGCCGTAGAGTAGGTTAATGCTCCCTAGAGGGGTTTCAAAGATTTTCAGTGGAACTGACGATTTTTCATATATATGCTCATTTCCCCAAAATTCAGCATTCAATTTAATCCCTGGATCTGATTCTAATATACTGTTAATATTAGATATTTTAGAATTATAAAGAATAGTCATCACTACTGATTATATTTCTAATTTTGACTTAACTCAAGTGTTTTTACGCACAAACAGAGGCTAAGAAAGACGCTTAAACTCAACCATATTTTGAGCCACATTTTGAGCATTTCCCCTGATCACGCTGAAAAACCTGTCGCCTGAGTGCAGTGGGAATATACCGCGACCTCAATGAACTCATTTCCACCGGCGGAAATGGATTTGAATTTTGATGTGGAGATTTTTCAACTGAGCGAACTGGGTTGACATTTTTTTCGGATTCGTCGGACTCTGTATCCGGCTGAATGTCGGACGTTATTTTAGTTTTTTTCAATTCTCGGGCTGGATTCAGCTTCTCTATACCGAACTTTGCCAAATAGGACACCAATTCACTCATACCCATCCCCGGATGCGAGTGAGCCAAATATCCTTTGAGAGTTTCTAAACTTTGAATCGTCTCTTCCGTCAAAATCAATTTGAGTTCTGTGTGTGTTTCACTCACGACCCTGGCCTTTTCCTGAAAATGAGCCTCGGACTGCACGGAGCGTTTCATCAACTCTCGATCCACTTGCCTGCGAGATTTACCCTCCATAGTATTCAGAATTTCTTTTTTTTCGTCTCGAGTAATCGGCTCCTCGGCAATTTTGTTTTCTTTCCGAACAAAAGTTTGAATTTGAGTGATGGTGGAAAAATTCAATTTTCCATCCAAAATTATTTCTTCAATTTCTGGCATTTCCTGCAATAATTTCATCGCATCAATCCGCCGATGCGCCGCTCCTCCCGAATAACCGAGTTCATCAACACAGTAGTCATAGAGAGATTTGATCCCCATCGCAGAATACGCTTTGCGACGTTCGATTTCCCGAAGATGATGCAAAACAGCTACGCCAAATTCTCGCTCGGATCGGGCTAAAATTTTTGTATTTTTAATAAGATCTGAATCGCTGATATTTTTTAAATTTGATACTGAATTCATGATGTTTTATCTCCAATATTGATCCTAAAAATCTATTATTAATTCGAAAAATTATTCATCTAAAAAGTGCTGCTGAAAGCTTTTTTGTACTCATTGATTGGTTATTTTTCAGGTAACTGTTCAGCCCGTTTGAGTGATTCACTTGCATAATTTATAAACAGGATT
>CAYILR010000103.1:0-2650 GCA_964364175.1 uncultured Bacteriovoracaceae bacterium | reverse complement strand
ACTGACAAGATGGCCAAGACTGCGCTAAAGCTATCATTACTTAGTCTCAGCACGGTGACTGATGATAGTACTATTTTATCCAGATTGACCAATCTACTTAACAAAATAGATTCAAAATAGTTACTTCAGGTTGGAAGGATTCGACTTTAGTGATTAGCAGCCGGAGTGCGTTGCTGCATTTTTTCTGCTTCTTCCTGACTTTCTTTTCGATAATCTTTCAATTCCTGTGCGTACTCTTTATGCTCGAAATTTTTCGGATAGGCTTCAACCAGTTTATCCACAACGACATTCCAATCAGGCATCAGTAAATCATTCCCAGCGGCAGATGGGCCAATGTTTTCTCCATTGGCCGCCGTGATAATACTACCAGTATTTGCATCTACCATATAAAGGGATTGGCGACAGGAGAGCCGTGATTTAGCGGCACTCAAAAATGCCCCCGTCTTGAGACACTGACTATTAGCGACAATAATTGAGCCTACCCCAAAAAGGCGAGCGTACATCGCGTATTTCTCTTTGTTGTCATAGCGCGATGCCTCGTTACTTGTGTGAAGGCGCTCCTGCTCTTTTTTCACTGCCTTCCATCCTCGGGCGCGGTCAACTACCGTGAACTTATCTGACTGGACGAGAGCCTGGAGAATATTATTGTAGTTATCTTCGTCTATACTTTCTGGATCCACCATCACTCTCATGTTCTTATCCGACCACATAGTGCGAGTGGAGGCACATGCGGTGGTAATCGCGATGATAATTACACTGAGTATAAATTTTGTTTTCATGTACATCCTCATTTTGAAATCACCTTGAATGGCAGTTCGAAACCAAAGGCTTTGGTGCCTTCATTCTTTTCGTAGTTACCCATCAAACCAATTGAATCGCCTTTGATTTGACCGCACAATTTTTCACATTTTCCAGATTCATCTGAAGTCAAAGCGTATATTTTTCGACTTTCTATGTAACTCCAGTGAATTCTAATTTCGCACTCACCTTCCTGAAGCGTTCCATCAAAACTTTTATAAGATTTATCAAACTGTACTGGTAGTTCCTTATGATGAAATACGCATGCACCTCTTTTATAGCCGAGGATAATTTTATCCAAGCTTTCCATCTCTATAGAGAATTCACCGCCCTGACTTTTATTCCTATTTTTGTACTTGCCTGAGACCCGCTCAAGAGTCTGCTTAATGTCCGATTCCAATTTTAATTTATCTTCTTTGTCTTTTTTCTCTGATTCAGCCTTTTGAGCGGCGAAACCATCAGCGTTTATATCTGACGATTTCCACTGGTATGTGGCACCCCTAGGACAGCACTTCCCATTAATATGAACCTGTGGTTTAAAATTATCCCTAATATTAGTATCAACGCTAATAACTCCATCATCACATATATTCGGGGGAAGTTTAGCACTCAATCTCCAATCAAATTCATCCATGAAAGGGAAAGAGTCTGGTGCATTCTTAAAAATAAGCTGTATATCGCTTTGAATAAACTTTTGCTTTCCTTTATTCTCAGTTTCACAGACTAACTGCAATGAAAACAGATCTCTCTCTTTACGACTTATAATTAAGGAAATTGTTTTACCTGAATCATCATTGTCGTCATACCCTCTTGGATTTACATAGGATCCTGAAATCAATTTTATAAAATTTTCCTTGGCAATATCTATCGATTTTTGTTCTTTTAGTCTTTTGCCAGTTAAAAATGATGATTTTTTTCCTGACTTTTCAACAATAGGTTGTGCCACGGCATTTAGAAATAATTCCGGTGCATTTTCCTGGACGTGCTCTTTTCCTAGCACATCTTTAACCACCAACGTCATCCGTGTGGGCTTGGCAAATGTGTGACCATCCTCCGTCACCTTTTTGAACTCGAATGACATTCGGTCTGTTGTGCCACTCATTTTGTCATGATTATCGACTCTCAAAATCCAAGTAGCACCATTCCCTTTTTCCCACCGAGTTTTTGCATTTGGAAACCCCTCTGATAGCTCTCTCAATGTACACGAGCCTTCAGTGACAGTCGCACATACTTCTAGTGATATAAAATCACTGGGTGGATTTGCAAAAGCCACTGGCGCAGTAATCAACAGGATAGAAATGAAAATTATCTTTCGCATAATCACTCCCTCTTTCCTGATTTCTTTTTGCCCACGAATTTTTCAACTTTGACTCGGTACATACCGTTATGAATGGAAATAAATCCGTCGTTCATCTGGCCAAGAAAAGAATCTACCAAATCGTGCTCTGGCTCTGATCCAGATATGAGGCGCTCCACAGATACGCCAAGGAGCCTAGCGAGCTTAATGATGGATTCGTCTAGTAAAGGTTTTCGCCCAGCACACCATTCTGAGACTGTAGATTTGGAAACACCAATTGCTTTGGAAATCGAAGTGACCGTTTCGCCACGTTCTTTCATCAGCGTGATCAGGCTGTCTTTGAATGTATTCACTTTATTTTCCTCGGTTGTCATTGAACAACTCCTGAGGAAAGTTCTGAGAATCGAACAGAAATTTTGAGAATCGTTCTAATTGTTCTGAAGTCAGAACCAAGACCGCATTGCCATATATTCATAGAAAAATTGAAACATGGCTGAATTATGGCCGATTGCAGCTGAGTTGACCCACCCCTTTGCAGGTTTTGACCCAGGGGTG
>CAYILR010000102.1:0-2664 GCA_964364175.1 uncultured Bacteriovoracaceae bacterium | reverse complement strand
CGGTGATGCGGCGTTTCTCGGCACCGACTTCCGTGATCGTACCCGCGCCGCTGCCATGGCCGCCCTCCACCGTCATCATCGCACGCCAAAGCTTCTCGAACTGCTCTTCGGTGAAGTCTTTAATTTTTCGATCGTCCGTAACACCGGTCTTTTTGCGCAAAAGCCGCAGATACCAAGCTGTTTTATTCTTGTTGGGTGGAGCGTATGCTTTGATCATTTGCTCCAAACTCTTATTCCCATGTGTAGACCTGAGAGAGTCAAGCATCGCCCTCCAACCCGTCTCTGGATCAGGGAAAACAGCGAACTCACCAGCTCGGCCTATGGCCCCATTGCGCTTGCTGATGCGACCTGGGACTAAGTTGCCAGGATTATTATTCCGCCAAGGCCTCGTACCACCTGAAAACACGTATTTTCGGCCGCTCTCGTCTGTGTAGATCACCGTTTTGTTTTCGCCGCCTTCGGCATGTATGAACCGACTCATCAGGGAAACTTCCCTCTGTCAGGAAAATCTTCATTATCTTCGTATTCCCAGTATCCTTTTTCGGATCTAGAAACTGACGTCCAAGATGCGCCGTCGAAAGAATGGCGCGTGTATGTTATCTGAAAGTCCACTCCCTTTTCAGTTAGAGTATCGACGTCTGGTCGGCATGCGACTTCAAAAATATCGATGCCACCCTCACCATTTCTTCGCACCTCCCAATGGGTCTTCAAAGAGTCCATCAGGTATATGCGCTCGGGACGTCGCCCTTCACGCGCTATCGCCCACAAAACATGGCCATTCTTCACCTGGAACACCTGGGTCACGGGCCCATTGTACGAGCCAAAATCCGCTGTAAGGTCGCCCGTGACGAAAAACACCGGGCCACCGCCCCAGCCCCCGCGCACCCACGAAACATAGAGCTTTCGGCCCTCGATGGGGAATGACTCAATCAGGCGCCCATCGCTGCTTACAACCCGCATGTGGCCCCCCTTGATGAGAATGGCGCCATTAATGCCATTCTCGTCATGAGTCAGAACCGCACGGCCTCGCTGGGGCTTAAGGTAGTCGCTCGTCCGTCGAGATTCTGGGGACGCAGGTGACGGCACGGGGCTTGGAGCCGCTGAAGGAAGATTTCGGGTGCCTGCGCATGCTTGCAGGGCAAAGAGCAGCACTAACACCAGCGCTCTGCTGAACCTCTTATTCATAGTGTCCCCCACCCCTTACTTCAGAGCTTAGCCTACGAAGGCGAAGTCTTCACCATCGAGTTCTACGTCGCGCATCCTTTGTTTTTTCTTCTACGGCAAGCGCATCATCCTGACCCACGGCTTTAGGAAAAAGGGCGACAAAACACCCAAGGGCGAAATTGAACGGGCAGAGACTCTGAAAAACGAATTTGAAATGAGAGCAGGTAGGCCATGAAAAAAGAGCGCAAAAAACTAAAGAGCTGGGTCAGTAAAAAACTTGAGAGTCCCCGCTTCCGCCAGGTCTTTGAGGAAGAGCATGAAAAGCTCTCCATCGGCGAGCAGCTGGTGCGCATCCGCCTCGCTGCAGGGCTCACCCAGGCTGAGGTGGCCAAGAGGGCTGGCACCACGGCCTCAGCCATCAGCCGCTATGAGAACGCTGAGTATGACCGCTACGAGCTGAGGACACTGAAGCGCATCGCCGAAGCCTGTGGCGGTAGACTGCAGCTCGTTTTCGAGCCCACGCCACAGCGCCGGCGAGCGGCCTAACTTAGGCCGAAAACTTGACCTGCCCTGGCCACCTCAAAGAGGGGGCCACATAGGAAATTTAGCCCTCATCAGCGCTCCTGAAACTACCCGTTTATTTTACGAAATCTGGGATAGCTGAAAATGATTTCGCAGTGCGCGCGCACTGTGAAATCACTACGTTCTCATCGCCGGGATGAAGGGCTCAAGACCATTCAGTGTAAAGGACTCCCTGAGCGGTCAATGCTCATGCTGTGGCATCTGCGTTTGCACCACGAATGCATACCCAAATGACAAATATTAGTTACTTACATTTAGCCTGCGCGGGGCAACAAACTGCTGCAGGGTCTGCCCACGCAAGATCAGCAGCAAAGCATCGTAATCCTGGCGACTTAGCTCATATTCGTGAAATGACGTCGAATCGTCAGTGAGATGGAACCCAAGCTTCCGGTGCAAGGCAACGGACGCGAGGTTTGTACTGAGTATCCGCGCAGGAATGACATCTACGCCTAGGACCTCAAAAGCGTACTTCATCATCGCAAACTTCACTTCAGTGCCAAGACCGGGATGAGAGCCAGGCCTGGAGAACTCAAGGAGGAGCTGGGCCCTATTGCCGGGTTGCCGAATCAGCGTAATAATTCCCAGGAATTGAAAGCCTTGGCGTGAAAGCACCACGCCTTTGACCCCGCCAATTCGCCTATCCGTTCCAATGAGAAACCGCGGCGTAGCAACGATTACCTGAAAGCCTTCGGGCGCCTCTACTTCGTCTTTTCGCAACGGTCCAAGAAGGTCTACGCATAGAAGAGAACCCTGCGCCGGGGCCAGGAATACGAAGCTCAAAAGGAAGACAGCGGTGAGTCTAAAAATGGACATCATAGGGACGTACAAATCCTAGTCAATGCCCACCTCTTATCACGGACAAGACCACTGCTGTCCGGTTCGGGGCGCAGCGTGAAAATGAATAAGGCCTGAAATTCC
>CAYILR010000101.1:0-2722 GCA_964364175.1 uncultured Bacteriovoracaceae bacterium | reverse complement strand
TTGCCCTCACGGTCCTCATAGGGAATGTCCAGATTCTCGGCGATCATGGCGTAGAGCGTGCCAGTCACGTAGGACGTGGCGTAGATGGAACCAGTCTGGGCCACGGGCGGGGTTCGGTAGAGATCCACGACGCCCAAGAGACCCCAATTATTGAGGTTCGTCCCGGTGGCGATGGCGATGGTCTTGTTCCAGAATTCTACACGCCAATCGTGCGTGGTCACAATGTCAAGTAGGCGAATCGACTTGATGACGACCTTATTCGCCCCCACGCTCGACGCACCATCCGCCATCTGAATGTCGGCGTAGTCACTGGCGACGTTGTCACCCACGCGCGCGGGGATGGCACGACGAAAGTCGGTGGTGTAATCGCTGCTAATGAACTGAACGGAGTTTGTGACGAGTGCCATGATTACCCTTCCTGTACCGTAGCCGCGCGCTTCGCCTTCGCAGCAGCCTGCGCCCGGGCGAGGGCTTCGATCTGAGCAGGGGTGCGCTCCTTCTTCTGGGCCTGGGCGAGCGGGTGGTTCACCGTCCCCTGTGCGGGCATCTCAGCGGGCCAGTTGGCCTTCGCCTGCGGGGTGAACGCGAAGTTGCCAGGGATCTGAGCCCCCGGCATGAACGAGGCAGCCTGGCCCTGCGCGATCATCTCAGGGCGGAAGCGCTCGATGTTGGCCAAGTCAGGGTCGGGGTTCTCAGGCTCTAGCGCGAGCTGTGCCCGCTTCCACTGCTGGATGGCATGCTGCACGGGGCGACTGTTCTCGATGCGGATAAACTTGCCCACCGCGCCGGCTGGATTGCGCCGCATCTCCTCACGGGGGAGCAGGGCAGGGCGGATCGTGGTCTCTAAGACTTCAGCCGCGAGCTGGGCTACCTCGTCCTTGCGGGCTCCGTGGAGCGGCTTAGCGATCTGGGACTCCACGAGCTTGGTAACCTCGTTATAGCGCTTCGTGGCCGTCCCACGATCCCCCGCCACGAAGGCCGGGGCCTGGATAATGTCCTTGAGCCGGGCCTGCTCAGAGGTGTACTCCTCAACCTGGTGGTTACGGAGCGGGTTCTTGGGCTGATCCTTCAGGGCGTTGGTGAGTTTAGCGACGGCTTCACTCATTACTTGCCTCCACAGGCAATACCTTGATTCGCTGTCATAATGGCCTCTCGGACCTTGCGGATGGCAGCGGTCTGGTCTGCACTTGCCGGGGTGTTGTCACGTATCACGGTCGCCAGCACCTTGCCCGCTTCTCGAATTGCTAGATACTGAGCAGGCTGCTCGGGCGTTGGAGCATGGTAAGTAAACCAATTATCAAGCTGTTCATCCGTTATCATGCGGGGCCTCCTGTGGGGCAGGGATTTGGGTGGCTAACTGCGATGCGACGAGCGAGAGTAACTGATAGGCGTCTTGCGGGGTCACCGGGGCGTGCATGCCTTCAATCTGGAAGTTCACTCGGTCATCGGCGTACCGGGTAATGACGATCTCCTGCACGGGCTTGGGGCCAAGGAGTTGGCCCATTTGCGCAGCGAGCTGAGTAGTAATACTCACACGAGTCTCCCGTGGATCACGATGAGCGCGAGGGCGAGGAGGCCCACGATGGGGGCGACGCGCACGGGGAAGTTCCCCAGCGAGGCCACGCCCAAGGCGACGAGCACGCCCGTCACGGGGTCTGACACGCGCAGCCCTGACGCGAGGCTGTAGCCGTACCACACCAGGGCGACCACACCGAGTAGACCGTACTCGTACAGAAACTCCACGTAATCATTGTGGGCTTCCTTGTACTCCTCGCTCAGGCGGTGATTGTAGATCCATGTCCGGCCATCTTCGTGGAAGCTATCGCCCCCGTGCCCCACGAGCCAGAAGGGCCAGGCTTGCGTCTTCCACAGGGCGATGCTCCATACGGTGAATCGGGCTCCAAATGCGTCGTACACTAAGCGAGGTCGTGCGTGCCATCCGTTCCACTTGGTAAAGCGATGAGCGGCACCGAGCCCAAGTCCGATCAGTGCAATAGGCCATAAGTGGGGGTGCACCCACATAAGTCCACTTGTGGCTGCCGCATACCCTACGACTGACCGTGCAAGCACGAGCCCCGGCAGATACGCCGCAAGGAGCCACCAGCCATAGTCCGTCACGAACGCCAGCGGGATCAGCATGCCGAGGTAGATCCCTAAGCCCGTGCGATGCCCAATGGTCCCGAACACTTGGCCCGGCAAGTTGAGCACGGGCCATTCACGCCACTGGCTCACGGCGAGGGCGCTCTGGAACACGCCTGTCGCCAGCGCCACGCTAATCCCTGCATCCACCGCCTCCCGTGGTGCCTGCACGCCCACGTAGATAACCGCCGCAGCAGTGGGCCAGAGGAGGCCACCCGACCGGATGACCCACCCCCTGACCCACCACCACGCCGCTGCCTGCGCCGCGAGGAGGCCCCAGGCGGGCACGACGCACGCAGCGAACAGGGCTCCAATCAGTAACCGAAATGCCGCGCCGGGGACTTCACGTGTGGACCACGCGCGGTTACGCCACGCAATCGCCACCAGGACGATGGCAAACGGGAGTAACGCGATGCCCACCGGCAAGAGCCCTGCCGGTCCTACAGTGAGAAAATTGAGCATATCCGGGGGCCTCCCAACCCCGGGTACTTCGTGAACAGTTAGACGCTCGATACAACCTGATACGACGTAGCCACGCCCAGCACAGCCGGGTTCTGACCAGCCGCGTTGTTGCCCTCGTAGG
>CAYILR010000100.1:0-3087 GCA_964364175.1 uncultured Bacteriovoracaceae bacterium | reverse complement strand
TTAGGAAAGGCAGAAAAGGCAACTTTGACGCTCATCCTCTCCGGGGCACAGTTTATATGCGGTACGTGTATTTATACCTTCTGTTGACTGTCAGCCTCGTCGCGGGCGGGTGCCGTCCTGCGATTGATGATAATGCGCCAGATCCTGTGACAGAGGTTGCAGGTACGGCCGGTGGGGATCTCACGGGGACTTATCCAAATCCTACGATTAAAGATGGAGCAGTGACTCCGGCTAAATTATCCCAAGCTTATTTACCCTTGGCAGGTGGGACGATGAGTGGGTCGCTTGTTTTATCTGCTGATCCTTCAGCAGCTCTCGGAGCTGTCACCAAGCAATACGCGGATGGATACCTAGGAGGTCAGGTAATCTCTGCACTTTCTTCCATCACCAACGGGCAAGTCTTAGCTTGGAATAGTACGACTTCGAAATGGGAGCCCTCTACGGTTGCAGGCGGCGGCGCTTCCACGAGCATTATTACCAAGAGCATAGACACAGTCGCTCCTACCACCACGGGACAACCTCTGACCTATAATGCCACGTCAGGTAAATGGGAGGCGGGTTCTCTCGTAGGAACAGCCAATCAAATCACAGTCACACCAGCCGTGGGCTCACTCACGCTTTCCACCCCACAAAGTATTGGAACAGGTTCTTCACCCACCTTCACGGGAATGACCCTTTCTGGATTAAACTCGGTGGGAGTAGTGAGGACGAGTGCCGCAGGAGTATTTTCGACCTCTGCCATTGCGGCAGGAGACATGCCTGCTCTCACAGGGGATATCACCACCAGCGCTGGAGCGGTCGCTACTTCAATCGGTACAGGTAAAGTAACCTCTACTCATATCCTCGATGCGACCATCGCTCCAGACGATCTTGCTGCTAACGCTGTGACCACTGCTAAAATCTTGGATGCGAACGTCACAGTAGCCAAAATTGCGCCTGGAACCGCTGGACAGATTCTTACCACAAACGCTGCAGGGACAGCCGCAGCATGGACTACTTATCGTGTGACGAGTTTGGCTGGGTTTCCAGCTTCTCCTGCCGATGGACAACGGACCTATTTAACGACTAACTCTTGTCTCTATGAGTATAATTCTGCATCCACCCGCTGGGAAGTTGTGCAATGTGATTTTTATCCCAACTGGAAGCAGCCCACCACAGGCCTGCAGAGTGTGACTTTTTATGATCAGACCGATACGGCTAGGACCGTCGATTTTTCGGGCCTTCTCGTTTTGGGCGCTACCTCTCAAAACTATCTTTATGGCGCAGATTATTCAGCCGCGGTTTCGGGGACCAATTTTTACCTCAAACAAGGAACTGCTGGGGCAGACACTGCTGGATCAATTCCACAAAAAATTAGAGGCCGTTGGCAACGCTGCGATCTCATTGCTGGCCCGCCCGCCATTTGTCTCCCATATATTGGAATGATCAGGGCCGATGCGAGCAATCAATTTGAAGCTACTATAAAAAATGGAAGTAGAACGATCGCGGGGGGTAGCATCACGACGGTAAACTCAGCAGGAACTACTGACATCAGTATGGTTGCTTACACATCACCAGCAACTACACGGATAGTGATTAACAGTTATTGTAAAGCGGTTGAAGGTTGGGGCGACTACTACTGTCAAGTCAACCTCTTCTCTTATGGAACAGGACTCCGAGCCGTATTCGTTTTGGGAGGGGTAGCTAGCGGGAGCGCAGCACACGCCTTTGCTTCGGGTTGGGCAGAAATTCCTGTCGTTCCTGGTGCTACTCGCGGATACAGGGCTACTGTGGTTGTACTCGCCATGGAGAGAGGTGATTACCTTGCAGGGTACGACGAGACTTTCTGATCGCGCAACTCCGTACAGCGCTAAGATTCATGACAAGCAGAACGCAAATCCAAAGTGAGTTGCTTGCAGTGTTGATTGAAGTAGAGTTTGATTTTTTTCCAAGGAAGACTTTTTTTTGATGCATATCTGGGTTCAGGATCCGCTTCTGCATCACTGAAATAAACCAAGGCTTTCCCAATATGAATGGGGTTAATGCGCTTCCGCCCAAATTTTTTGACCAGCGCCGATGCAATCAAGTGAAATGGCAAGCTTTGTAAAATGAAGTAGAGGTCCACAAAGTCTCTCTTGGTCCCTCGTTGCGAAATGGCAATCAACTTCATGACGGCAATGTCCAGAAGGTTTGCCATTTGAAACGAGCCGATTTTGATGGGGTTCTCAACCCATGGATAAGGATAATTGAAAATGGAAAATTTAACCCCATTGATTTCCGCAAGAAAGGTGCCTTCGCTTTCAGAAAGGACTTGGTATTCAAGCCCAGTTGCTTGGATCTTCCGAATGATTTGCTCAGAAGTAAACGCCTGAGATGTAAAAAAATCCAAGTCATAAGAAATACGGTGTCCGATCTGGAGCGCGAGCGCAGTGCCTCCTGCCAAAACCGCGGAGTGTTGTTCGTGAAGAGAACCCAGTTTTTTCAGTACCGTCCACCCTGCTGACGGGAAGCATTTTTTATACATGATCGAGCCCGAACCAAATCCACCAGAAATGAAAAGAACGCTTGGAAATTTTTTTGCTGGTCAACAGAACCTCAAGCACTCTTTTTTGGGGAACTACACTAAAAAGCCATTCCGTCGCTTCTAGGGTCCCTAACTCCAGTATTCGTTCGACTACATAACGTTCGTTTTTTTTGAGGTCGATCTTTCTGGGATCGACATCCCAAAATAGGGTTTTGAATTTTGCTGGAATTTCCTCCCCTCGTTTTTCAAGCGACAATAGGGTTTGAACCAAGGCATCACTCTCAATCCCTAAATAACGGTGTTGTACTTTTCCTCCGGATCGAGTGGATAAGTAAAAATACTGCTGATTCGAAATGTTTTTTTTGATGATCGCCACGATGTGTCTAATTATCACACATTGTGTGATAATTAGACAAGATTAATATCGAACAAATTTAGCTGCGATTAGCGCCAATACAGAGCTTAAAAATAGTCATTTGTGACACATTGCTTAAAAATTGGTGGGGGGTAGAATGGTATTCAGTTGGATAACTGTGCCCCGGAGAGGTCGCGCGTCAAAATTTGAGGAAGTATTTTTTTGACGG
>CAYILR010000099.1:0-3128 GCA_964364175.1 uncultured Bacteriovoracaceae bacterium | reverse complement strand
CGAGGAAGTAATCGTGAAGAATGCCATGCCCATGCTCAAGCATGCGGATCTCACGCCCGTCGTTGAGAAATTAAGTGAGTCCCGGATTGTCATGCTGGGCGAATCCACCCATGGCACGCAGGAATTTTATCATCTCCGCAGGCTCATTTCCCAGGATCTTATTGCCAATCATGGATTCAAGTTCATCGCTGTCGAGGGGGACTGGCCTCCCTGCGCTGAATTAAATCTATTCATTCATTCGCAGGAACCAAAGAAGGGCGTCAAAGATGTCCTGACGGGCTTTCACCGTTGGCCAACATGGATGTGGGCCAATACGGAAGTCATGAAACTCATCCTATGGATGAAGAAATACAACCAGGGGAAGACTGCCGATGAGCAGGCCAGCTTCCATGGCCTGGATGTCTATTCGCTGTTCGAGTCCATGGATGAAGCCCTCATGCAACTCAAAAAAATAGACCGCTCCCTCGCTCACCGCGTGAGGATGCTCTATGAGTGTTTTGACCCCTACCAACGTGATGAGAGGGCCTACATCAAATCACTGACCCAGTTCCCGTGGGGGTGTGAGGCCCAGGTTATCGAAGCTCTTCAAGACATCTTAAGGACACGACTTGAAAACACGCAGGGTAGCGAGAGTGATCTCTTCGATGCGGCCCAGAATGCGCGTATTGCGAGAAACGCCGAGCGCTACTACCGCGCCATGATTCATGGCGATGAAGACTCTTGGAATATACGGGATCATCATATGACGGAGACGCTCAAGCAGCTTCTCGATCACCATGGGCCCACCGCTAAGGCTATCGTGTGGGCCCACAATACTCATATTGGTGATTACCGAGCCACGGACATGGTGAGCGCGGGGCAAGTGAACATCGGTGGCCTGGCCCGGGAACACTGGGGCGAGGACAAAGTGTCCCTCATCGGATTTGGCACCTACCAAGGCAAGGTCACTGCCTCCCACGCATGGGATGGCCCCGTTGAGGAAATGACCGTCCCCCCGGGGCGGCCTCAAAGTTACGAAGCACTCTGTCATGAGGCCTCCCTGCGGTTGGGGTGGGGATCTTATTTCCTTTGGTTGAAGAGCTTGAAGCACCGCGGACTGAGCCAAATCAAGGGCCATCGAGCCATTGGCGTTGTTTACCATCCTCAATCTGAGCGCATGGGGAACTATGTCCCCACATCCCTTTCCCGTCGTTATGATGGATTTGTTTTTGTCGACCAAACCAATGCGCTGACGCCGCTGAAGCAGGCCTTCCTCCGCAAAGAAATTCCAGAAACCTGGCCACAAGGGGTGTGAATATGAAGCTGACCGGTCATACTCCTGGGTATGGCACTGGTTTCCCCCGCTGGCGGGCTCATTTATCATGGCCGGGCGTTGCGTCACCGAAATGGTCTTTGGGCCCCCTTTCGCACCCAGCTTGCACGCTGGCTCGAACACTGGATTCCAAAACCATCGGGACGTCTCGTGCTCGTGGGCCCCAGCGCGGGCCACACGCTGCCATGGCAGTGGCTCGGAAAGTTTGACGAATTATTTATCGTGGAACCAGACCCCTTGGCCCGCGCTTGGCTCGCCATGCGCGCCCGAAGGGCAGGAACCGCTCTTCATTTTATCCAGGGTGAGTCCTGGCTCACGGGAAGCGCCACGGATCTGACGGCCATGACCACCCAAATGCAAAAACTTCATTGCCCGCCCCTGCTCTTCACTAATGTCTTGGGGCAGTTGGCGCTTCTACGGGAGACGTTTCATGATGATAAGCCCTGGCGACGTGCGTTCAATGACGCCATCGCCCCATTGCCATGGGCAAGCTTTCACGACCGTGGCAGCTGCCATGACATCGTGATTCAGACGCCGCAGCCCCCTCCCTGGCAAATCCAGACCCAGAGCGAACTCAGCCTGGTTGATGCCGCCCATGCCTTGGGGTGGCTCCCGCCCCTGGAGGTTGAAGACCATGGTACCGGCGGGCTACTGCCCCCCGGGCCCCGCGGCTACGCCCTCTGGCCCATCACGCCCGATTCTTCCCACCTTATTGAGTGGACCCATGCGAAACTTATTTGGTGAAAAAGAAACAATATAAGATCACGATAACCATCGCGCTACTTTTCGGCGCATCGCATCACTCCGGCGCGGCAATGCCCAAAGCCCCGATCGAATGCCCGGAGCACACACGCCTCGTTGGTGTCGCCCCTCCCCAAGACAACACCGTGGCGTGCGTCAACGATGCCGGCATCAAACAGGGGCCATTTATTATTTGGCACCCCAACGGCAAAACCCACAAAAAAGGCTTCCATCAGGACGGCCAGGTCCAGGGCGGCTATGCTGAGTGGTATGAAGATGGCCGACCCAAAGCCCATGGCCGCTTCGAACGCGGGAAAATGATGGGCACATGGACGCGCTGGTATCCCAGCGGCGGCAAAAAAGAAGAGGGCGCCTGGGATGGCGAAACTCCCCTGGGACCATGGCGTTTTTGGCGCGAGAACGGCCAGCTCTCCGCTGAAGGCAGCTATCATGAGGGGCAGAAGGATTGCGGTTGGACTGAGTACGCCGCCAACGGGAAGAAAAAGGTCTTCTACCCGAAGGGCCGCGGCTGCTTGGATGATTTCCCCAGCGCCATTGGCATTTCATCGATGTTCATCTCGCCGGAAAAGGAAACCACCAATTCCATTTCTGTGGAGTTCTCGTACACCCCCCGCCTCCGCCTCAATCGCCAGTTTCTGTTGCAAGGCAAGGGTAGTCTCATTCCATTTCCTGAGTCGCAGCGCAACTCCTTGCAGCTCATCATGAACTACACCGCCATGTTCCTCTATCATCCAAGCTGGGCGCGCCGTTTTGGCGTAGCTCTCGGCGCGGGGGGCGTGACATGGACCGGGCACGGCACGGGGCCCCAGGGGGAAATCGCGATGTACTTCAATAAGCTTGTGACCGTGGGCTACTCGGCGTGGTTATTGCCCGGCTACTTCACGCACGCCGCCCGCCTGGGTTTTGAGCTCCACATTTAGAGGCTGCCTCAGGGCTGAAAGCTATTGGTGTCGTCCAGGCATTCCTCGCCAAACATGACTTTGTTGCCGGACTCGATGACGTTCTGAATGTAATCGACGAAGTCCGTAGCGCCCTCGTTCTGCCAATTCATCGC
>CAYILR010000098.1:0-3156 GCA_964364175.1 uncultured Bacteriovoracaceae bacterium | reverse complement strand
TGAGGTAACCAGCCCTCGATTACGAAGATTGGTCATCCATTACTTCTTGAGATAACTTAGCAGCAGTTACAGCTCCATCTTTGATCGTGGGATTAGGATAAGTCCCTGTGAGATCTCCACCCGCTGTGCCGGAAACATCCGTAGTGGGATCAGGAGCATTATCATCGATCGCAGGCCTGCACGCCCCGGAGAGGCTGGCGATCAACAAAAGGTATAAACACACGTTCCGCATATAAATTTACCCAACTAGATACCATTTTACCCCCCCCCCATTTTTATTCAATGTGTCACAAATGACTATTTTTAAGCTCTATACGAGCTTGCTGAATATCTGCCTGAACAGCATGACAGGGAGAAAGTTCGCCAAACGCGAACTTTTGGTCGAAATAAGCTGCTAAATTGGGGTGTAAGTTCGCTCAATGCGAACTTTGTTTTCTGAAAGGTAGCTTGACAATTAGTAATAGAATCGTTACTGATTGCTGTATGGCTAAGGCTGCAAAAAACCCATTTCAATTCGGAGGCCCAGTGGAAGGGGATTACTACCTTCCCAGACCTGAACTTCATCGAACGATTACTCAATTTTTGGATAACAGAATTCACATTGTCTTGATTGGACCACGTCGATTTGGAAAAACGTCGTTTGTTTCTGAGCTATTGCGACAATACGAACTTCAAAAAAAATCCTGTCTATTTGTGGATATTTTCAATGTGACCTCTCACAGGGATTTTTTGCAGCAAATGATACGTGGATTGCGTGGCAAAAAACCATTCCTCAATCAAGTCAAAGAGTGGGTGGAGTCGGTCCCACGCCTTCGTCCCAAATTCTCTTGGGAAACGGATTCAAAAACAGGAGAGGTGTCTTTTTCAATCTCGCCTGAACTGGCTCAGGACAAAGACATCAAGGAAACAATACAGGATACACTGGCCGCAACTGGGAAACTCGGAGAGAACGTTGTGATTGCCATTGATGAGTTCCAAAAAATTGCAGAATTAGAAGATCAGGGTTGGCTCGAAGCCACTCTGCGCACTCAGATGCAGCAACTCAAAAACGTGGCATTCATATTTACGGGATCTCGCAAAAGCGTGATCCATGATATGCTCAACAATCCTTCACGGCCCTTTTATCGCTCATGCCAACCCATTGAGTTTCCTTCATTTGGAGATGAATTTTCGGATTGGGTGATTCAGCGGTTTCAATCCGTCGGCATCGCTTGCGAAAAAGATGCCATCACACAACTCAGGAAACTCGTTCAAGATACTCCCAACTATGTTCAAATGGCATGTTTTCATCTCGTCGCACAGGGAGTCAGCCGGGTGAATCAAGAGGAGGTTCGCCATGTTTTGAGAACGATTGTGAGGCAAAATGCATACGCTTATCAGACGCTGCTCAATTCGCTAACATTAATTCAACAGCGCGCACTCAGGCTTGCCGCAAAAGAGGAAACTCAGATTTTCTCAAAAGACCTTCTCAGCAAGTATGAAATCTCAAGCGGGCCCGCGCTTGCTTCTGTCGTGAAAGCACTCAAACAAAAGCACATTTTGGACGAGGGGTCTGCTAAGGGTAAAGTGCTTTTTGACGACCCTCTTTTTGCAATTTGGTTGCGGACTGAGTTCAGTGAGTGACCGAACGAATTGAATCAGTTAAATAGCTCTCGTTTCCTCATGCTCACTGAGGTAGCTTCCAGATTTCGACTTCACCGTAGACTTCGTTTTCACCACTGCCTGTATAGACGCCTAGGCCATTCGTAGCCGCTCCGTTTGCAGCGTAACATTGCAACTCAAATACTTTAGAAGCCGAAATCGTGAACTGGCCGTGAACTTGAGGCCTCTCGGTGGCGTATCCGATATTGTGTGGGTAAGCGCCCGTTCCACCCAGCAGGGTTGTTGCGGAATCGGTGATGTTGTAAATGCGACACCTGAGCCGATCAGCCTGATAGTAGGGAGCACTTGCTGAAATTCTATATTTTCCGGCCGGCAGAGTGAATTGGTTGGCAGCTAGGGTAATTCCGATCTCATCGACCACTGTAGTGTTAAGAACTCGAGTTTGATGGGTGAGTCCAGCAGCGCTTCCTCCATTGGTGCCGCTCACTTGCTCTTCTCTGATGTGTGCATATTGAATTTGAGCGGGTGAATACGGCTGGATATATCCCGAGGTGGTTGTGTCGGCGATCATCAGCGGGGCAGTGTAACCCGATGTGGGCTGGGTTGAAGTAAGGGTACCTGCTGCGCCTGCCGAAACGTAGTAGCGGGTACCGGCAGTGAGCCCAGCCATACCCGTGACTTTTCCCGCTTGAATCATTTCAAAATTGCTGGCGTCAATCACCGTACTGACAACATAAGCGCCCCCGGCGGTGAGGTGGGTCGAAAGCGCAGTCGCGAATGTGCCTGCATTGTTATAGATCACTTTGCCCACAGTAAATCCGTGAGCAGCCTGCGTGACTCGCATGGCTTGAGGAGATCCACAGTAAAACCCGCCTGCGCCGTCTGTTTTGGCAACTTGCCCGGCGGAACATGCGACAGTGATTCCTGAGAGCTTGGTGTCCGCGATGGTTTGGTTAGCAATCTTTGCTCCAGTCACGGTGGTATTTGCAATAGTGACTGCGCCCAAAGCGTCTACGGTGGCATCCCCACTCATTGCAACAGCCTGAGGAGCAAAACCCGTCTTTCCAACGATTATTTGTCCAGTTGCAAGCTCTGCCAATGCGGACACTGCCGACGTGCCATTTCCATAGAGAACTCCGTGCGAAGTCAGTGTGGTGGCCCCCGTTCCTCCGCTTGCCACAGGAACAGTGCCCGGAGCCCAGGTGCCAGCGCCGCCACTGGTGTAAGTGAGAACCTGCCCGGTCGTAGTTCCGGCAGTGACAGCAGCTCCTTGAATCTGTGTGGCATTCGCTCCACCCGTGACAGTCGTCGGGGTCCAACGAGAATTAGCAGAATCCCAAGTAAGCGCTTGACCATTGGAAATGCTGGCCAGTCCAGAGGTATCTACGGATAATCCCGCAATATAGCTGTCGGCGTAGCTCTTGGTTGCCGCATGCAATCCCGACGAAGGCGCACCGGCCAATACCAATGCCCCACTCATCGTTCCACCCGCCAAAGGCAAATAAGCTCATATGGATGACCAACCTTGCAAGGCAAAAAATTACTAAGAAGCTT
>CAYILR010000097.1:0-3173 GCA_964364175.1 uncultured Bacteriovoracaceae bacterium | reverse complement strand
ACGATGTTAGACGCAGTAAAACCCACAATCACGAGAAAAACCCGAGTCCGCAGAGCGCCCGAAAAGATCGCAGAATTGATCTGGGAGGCGGAGCGCCTGGGCAACACGGCGGAGATCTGCCGCCGGGAGAATATAGCGCCGAACCTATTTTTTACCGCTGGAAACAGAAGTTCAAGGAAGCGGGCATCGTAGGGTTACAGTCGATGAAGCGCGGTCCAAAGACCCGGGATCTGGAAAAAGAAAAACTAGTGCGCGAGAATGTCCGGCTGACGACAGCGTTGTGCGAATCCTCGATCGAGCTACAATTATTGAAAAAAAGCGTGAGCTCGGATTACATGGATCGCTAAAAAACCGCCATTTGACGTACGAGATTCGCTCCCAACTGCTCGTCCTCATTTTGGGCTGCTTGTTGTTTTATTACTGGCAGTGATTTTCTTCTCACCTGAATTAACGGTGCAGCGTTCGTCAAAAGGCGGGGCGTGCATTACTTCAGATAATTGTTAGTCAGCGACTGCAATCGTGACCCACTAATTTTCAGCTTCTTGCATGTAATCGCAAACGATGGTGATGATTTTTTGAACAGTTTCGTTACAGTTTTTAAAGTTTAATTTTTCAAGAATATCGCTGCCGAATTTCCTGAATAATTCGCTGATCAAGGCATGAATAAAAGATTGTGTTGCTCCGGTGACCTTTTCAAAATCAAGGATGACTGTCTCTCCTCGTTCCAATACGGGCATGAGTATTTCGAGTCTGATTTTTTGGGCGGTATCCTTGTTTTCAGCAAATTCTCCCGCATGGCTAAAAATATTTACACTCGTCATAAAAATCTAGGCCTCCGATGTCTTTCTCTGCGCCTGGTACGCACAGCCTCGCTATAAGTTTCACGAACTCGATCCAGAAATTTCGTAAACGCTTCATTCTCGTCCAATGCCAAATCAATTCCCACAACTGTTCCTTGCCAGTGAGGCAGTCCCGATAGTGCGGTGTGCCTGTCTTCGAATGGATTGGCGTGCAATGAAAGTCGTTTGGTTGAACGAGATTTCAAAAGTTTATAAAGAGCAGAGCCGCTGTAGATGACGAAAAAATCTCGATTGACGGTCGCGATCGATTTGATGAAAAAAAGTCCAGCTCCCGCGTTGAGTGCGGTCCCTCCCTCTTTTGGAGTGGTTCCGGTAATGCCTGGAGTCAGTGCAAGTTTCAGCGCCGAGAGATCGTCTGCGGCGATGTGCGATCGAGAGATTGAACTTTTGATGCCGATTCCTGTGTCAGCAATACCGATTCGGATTGCGTTACTTTTTTTGTAATACTGAGCTGCGACGAACGCTCCGTGCGGAGATTCCGAATGTTCGATGACGTTCCTCACCAATTCGCTGACGATGTAGCGGATAGGCTCCGCATGTTCTGGGGCCAAATGGAGGAGTGGAATCATATCAGTGATGAATTTTGAGAGTGAATCGGAATTTCGGATTTGAGTGATTGGAATAAATCTCCCCGTAGGATCGTGCTCCGTCATCGTGATCCCGGATTTGATTTGCAAGAATTCAAATAATCTCATGCGTTCAAAGTAGTGTTTGGATTTTGCTTCGAAGGGTGGACATTTGATTTTATTTTTCTGAATTGTCTGTCCGAGAGCAGCAACCATTGTGAGAACCGCTGGGTGGACTGAAATCCAGCTTTTGTTGGCGGAGATCTCTAGGCTATCGGTCGTACTTGGGTCGAAATGGCGTACGAACGCTTCAAAGTTTCCCAAAAAAGCACTGTTGGGTAAATAAAGCTTCATAAGTCATTATTACCGGGAATCCTGGTAGTTTGTCAAATTACCGGGATTCCCGGTAAAATAAGTCTCCAATAGAGTTGATTTTTTTGATTCGGTATTGTGCAATCCCTGTTCAGGAGGCTTCCCAATTCGATTTTTTTCCGTTAAATCGACTTTATATGAAAATCCAAAATCAAGGCTTTGACCACGTCGAGTACATCCTCAACGATATTACCCCGATGCGCGAAAAATTCGTGCGAATGGGGTTTGAAAAGATCGGTGAGCGAGTTCAGTCCGAAAAAGGGCTGAAAAGCGAAATGTTCGCGCAGGGATATGTGCGGATCTTGATGAGCCAACCCGTGGGTTCGAAGGCAGAGACGCAGGATTCCTACCGATTTTTGAAATCTCAGGCCGAGGGGGTTTGCGTGTTGGCGATGGATGTGGACGATGCCACCCAGGCGTTTCAGGACGCTATAGCTAAAGGCGCTCGCCCGGCAATGCAGCCCACCACTTACGAATCACCTCAAGGCCGCGTGGTCCGATCAGAAGTCTGGACTCCAGGACAAGTCAGGTATGCGTTCATGGAGCGTCGTGGGTCGGGACGAAAGCAAGATCCCGCCTTGTTCGATGATGGTCTGGTCGTGAGTCGAATGGAGAGCCCATCGCCTCAGGGCGTGCGCGTGATTGACCATTTGACCAACAACGTGGGCATCGGTGAGATGGCCAAATGGGTCGATTGGTACAAGAAGGTTTTTGGCTTTGTGGTTACCCGGCATTTCAAGATTAGCACTGGACGGACAGGGTTGATCTCGGACGTGGTGGAGTCGACCTGCGGCAAGATCAAGGTGCCGATCAACGAGGCGACTGAACCTGAGAGCCAGGTGCAGGAATTCGTCGATCGGATGAAGGGGCCTGGTGTGCAACATCTTGCGCTCCTGACGACGGATATTACCCAGTCTTTGCAGGCGATGCGTGCTGAAGGATTTCAGTTTTTGAGTGTGCCGCATACGTACTACGAGCGCGTGCCCACCCGCGTCCCAGGGGTGACCGAAGATTTGGGTTTGATGGAGAAGCTGGGCGTTTTGCTGGACGGGGATAACACAGGGTATTTGCTCCAGATTTTCACCGCAGAGATCCTCGGGCCGTTCTTTTTTGAGCTGATTCAGCGCAAGGGCAACCGTGGGTTCGGCGAGGGGAACTTCAATGCGCTTTTTGAGGCGATTGAGCGGGATCAGGTTCAACGTGGGGTGTTGAAGTAGTCACTGTGATTTTTTAACTCGACACGTTGTGTAAAATATTCAATTAGAATATACATAAACCTGGGTTGAGTGATGCTGTATGGAAGTCGCAATAAAAGAAATCGAGTAACTGTTCAGCCTGATTATGCGAGCAGTGGCTGAAGCGGTGCACCTAAAAA
>CAYILR010000096.1:0-3282 GCA_964364175.1 uncultured Bacteriovoracaceae bacterium | reverse complement strand
TTTTTTAGGTGCACCGCTTCAGCCACTGCTCGCATAATCAGGCTGAACAGTTACCCTTCCTCTTGAGTTAATGTCGATGCCGACACAATGAATTGTCGCCACTTCTCAGAGCCAATCGTCTTCAATAGTTCGGTCCTAAAGGATTCGGCTCCAGACTTGGCTACTGCATCTTCTGTTTGTTTCAGCTTCTTAAGTGCGTCATTGATTCTACCAACAGCACTCTCATTGCACTTATCAAGGGAAAGAATGAGAGCTTGAGAATATACTTCACATTCAGTGACGGCCAACTTAAGTTCCGCAACCATCTTCTTCGGATCAGTTGCCTTCAACTCATGGTACTGTTTCTCCGTCTCTTCTAGTTCCTTTTCTAGGTTGGCTTTATCTAAGCCAACTGCTGAAATTTTGAAGTAGTCCGTACTTTCGTTGATACCCTTAATCTCTTCTTTTAGCGGACTTTCACCCTCAAAGTATTTTGGAAACTCGTTGACTTTACTTCTTTTTGAGATTTCATCTTGGAGTTTCTTGTCGGCAAAACTAACCAGTTGAGCAAGTCTATCGAAGAAACTCATTTCCTTTGGGATAACATACAACTCATTTGGACCTTCGAGATGAGCAGGAACCGTCTTCGAGTCGAAGCAAGCAAATTGCTTAAATTCTGGTGAACTTAGATCAGATGGAAACAATTTTGAGAATTTTTGACCGGACACCTCAAACTCAAATTTAGCGCTGGGGGCTCCCTGTTCGCTCTCAGGCTTTAATATATTTGGGAGAATTGTTTTATCACCTCTGGAGTAGAAAGTTGAATTCAAAACACGACTGTAACCTGACTTGCCAGAACCATTTTCACCGTAAATAACTGTGAGCTTGGGTGCAAATGTGATTTTTTGCCCCCCTGAGAGGGCATTCACGTTTTGGTATTCGGAAATTTCAATGAGTCGCGGAACGACATAATCACTCTGAGGTGTTACTGCCTGCAGAGAATCAATGTACGAAATTTCTTCTTCGCCAGTAACCTTATCGGACAAAGGCGGTGTACAGTCCTTTAGAAAACGGCTGATGGCCGCATCAATCTCTTTCGACTGAGAAAGATCGCCTTCATGCTTGAAAGCAGCGTATGCAAGGATCTTCTGCCAAGCAGGGAGTGACTTCGCATATTCGACGATGAGGGAGGAAAGCTGTAATGACACTAAAATTCCTTTCGATCATCGTTAATTGATTTTTTAATGATATTCTCTTCAGACGCTTCACCACGGCGAACCCACTCATTGACTTCTTCCGTTTGAAATCGCCATTGCTTACCAACTCTATGGGCAGGAATTTTTTCGCGCTCGAGCCAGCGATAGATACTTTCTTTTGAAACTCCTAGATGTTCTGCAATTTCTTCTACTGAAAGCCAGCGATCTTGCGTTGCCACGATAGACTCCTCTTGGTCGGGCACAGTACTATTAATGACAGTTAATGACCATACAAGACTAATTATTGATAAAACTTTTTAAGTATGGAGCAAAAAAAATCCAGAGAGTAATCAAGCCAAGCACATAATTGACGCAATACATCATGCCGTGTTTTAATAAAAATATGGGACAAAGTTCACTTGCAGCACAAACGTTCGAACAGCGGGTGGCACCAACTTTATGTGTCCAGTTCGAAGAATTGATTGACCATTTTTTGCGCTCTCATGATGTCAAAGAAATTAGCCGGGATGGGTACCGTCGGCGTCTCAGGCAGTTTTTCAAATGGTGTCTTGAAAATAACGTTTCCCAACCGACACGGGAAATAATCCTTCAGTACAAGAGGTACCTTCAGGCGAAAGGGTTCACCCCAACATCCGAGTGCGCCTACATGGTAGCAGTCAGAACATTCTTCACCTGGGCTGAGACCGAAAAACTTTATCCAAACGTTGCAAAAGGAATACGCGGAGCAAAACGTCAGAAAGGATTTCGGCGTGACCCACTGACAGTCCCCCAGGTTCACGAGCTACTTTCATCCATCGACCGAACTACGCTAAAAGGACATCGAGACTTTGCCCTTCTTAACCTGATGATACGCACAGGACCACGTACAATTGAAATTACCAGAGCCAATATCGGAGATCTCCGACAGCAATCTGGGCAAACAGTTCTCTGGCTTCAAGGAAAAGGGAGTGATGTCCCAGATGCGTTTGTTGTCCTGACTGACGAAACGCTCCGCCCCATTCTGGAGTACCTTTCTGCACGAGGAACCTCCAAAGAAACAGAACCACTTTTCGGATCAACCAGTGACAACAGTCTTCATCAACGGATGACGACGAAATCCGTCAGAAGAATTGTGAAGACCAGGCTTCGTGGAATCAAAATTGATACGCTTAGATTATCTGCACATTCGCTGAGACATACAGCAGTCACTCTTGCCCTCATTGGCGGTGCTTCAATCCAGGAAGCTCAGCAGATGGCTAGGCATGCTGACTTGAACACGACACTAATCTACTCCCACAACATTCAAAGGTCGGCAGGAGTCCCCGAGCGCAAGATTGACGAAGTCCTGAAACCTACAGCGACCTAATTTCGAATTAAATCTACAGTCGTCTCTGATCAATTGCGCTGAAACATTGGGTCAGACAAGGTCCGATATCCCGCCATAACGGACTCTGAGCACATCCCAAGTATGGGTTCAATATATCAAGGTCCGTTTTCCAGATATCAGTACAAAACTGATTTTGTGGGGGCGTCTCCATGTTGGAATTATTGAGTTTTGCAAAGGTCGCGAGAATTACTTTTCGTTGCTTTTGCAAAGCTCAATAGTTCTAACCATGAATTCCGAACACTTGATGTTCGATCGAACCCAACAACATGGAACAACTCTCCTGAAATGGAGCAGAACAGCCTTGTTGGGAAATGCCTGCAGCGCCAGAGGACTGTCTTGTCGAGGAGAAAATACGGTGCATTATAAAAGACGAGCTGCTTTGCTCAAAATGATTTCAAAATCAGAATGGCGAATTGATAAAGTGATTTTTAATATCTGCATTGATATCCACAGGTACCCGGACAAATACTCTACAGACGAAAAACTTCGAGTGGCCGCAATTTTATATCAAAATCATAAAAACTCTCTTCTTGCTCTCAATACATTTGCAAAAGCAGGCAGAGCTATTCGGAAAGGCAACCCTCTCCTTGAAAAATAAAAAGAACGATAAAATTATCCGTAGACTTCTACCTATGATTCGAGATGTTGACCCTGAAGATTCAAACACTGACAAGATGGCCAAGACTGCGCTAAAGCTATCATTACTTAGTCTCAGCACGG
>CAYILR010000095.1:0-3312 GCA_964364175.1 uncultured Bacteriovoracaceae bacterium | reverse complement strand
ACCGTCAAAAAAATACTTCCTCAAATTTTGACGCGCGACCTCTCCGGGGCACAGTGACCCCTATCCCCTGAGTCAAGAATAGCAAAAATATACTTATTTGGTCAACTATATATTATTTCAACAGTATCATGCAGTTACACTGTATCGGACCAGCCTGGTCCGATACAAAACAAACCAGCCTAACCTAAAACTTGGAAATGCGGTTTATGCTCTCCGTCCCATTGCCGGAGCTCGCAACGGACCTTGGCATCCTCAATCTCGATATGCGCAAAAGTCCGAATGAAGGTCTGCCCAATCCCCCGCCAATCCAGATTGAGCATCCGGGTCCAAGTGCCGGTATTGATGTACTGCTTGCCGTCTGGATACAGTTTATCCATGGGTCGATGTGTATGACCAAAAACAATCGTTTGAAGCGCTGGCCTCTGCCTGAGCTCGTGGCGCGCTTCTGCTTCCAGATCCAGAAAGAGCTTGGTTTCTTCCTTCAAAATCCCCACGGTGACCTTGAGTCTCGAACGTCGAGTGGGGCTCCAGATGAATCGGGTTTTCAGGAAGTAAAAAACCGACAGGCAAACAAATCGAATCGTGAACCACGGATCCAAAATCATCCCGAACAGGACAAAAACTTTGATTGGCCTGACTTTGTCGATGAATTCCCGATCCGATTTCAGCCGATTGATGATCTTCAAAACGTAAAAGCTGCTCCAAGGAATATTCAAAACTGGCTTCGCCAGCCAGTTGGATTCTAAGAGTGGTTTTTCGAAATTCAAGACGCTTCCTGCCTCGAATTGGTTGCCGTGGTGAATTTCTAATATTCCATTTTCAAAAGATAAAAATTCTCGGTCCGCAACCAACTCCACTTTCGTGCTAGGGTACTTCCCCTCAGGATCCCAGGCTTTCGTGATGAATTCCCGGACTTTTGAAAAAAACAAATCAGCGTCGTGATTGCCCACCAGATAAGTGACTTTTTTCCCGGGCAAAGACGCAAAAGCTTTGATCGTGCGCATGACGTCTGGATGCCCCGCCAGGATCGCCTGCGCTTTATAGAGAGCTACATCCTCGGTAATCACATCTTCGAATTCGCCATGATAAGGAACGTTCAGGAAATCAAGATAATCCCCCGCCAAAATCAACTCAACTTCGACCGGACTGCCGTCGGGATGAGTGCCGTACTTCCCTCGCGAAAAATACTCGAACATCTCGACCATCTCGCGATCAAAATGAAAGTCCTCATAGGGATTCAGCCGTCCCTCAAAAATCCGACCTGCGGAGAGATGGCAATCGCTGACTACTATTTTGTAATTTTTCACCTTCCTTAATATAACTAATTTTCAGCATTGACGACATGCCGGACTTTTGACTAAAGATAACCCATGGCTGACAAGAGCAAAAAATGGGATATCAACCAGGCTGGTCATTTCTACGTCGATGACCAGTGCATTGATTGCGATGCATGTCGAACAGAAGCGCCCGATCATTTTAAACGCAATGACGAGCACGGCTATTCCTACGTTTATAAGCAACCTACAACCCCCGAAGAAGAAGCCAGCTGCAAGTCGGCACTAGAAGCCTGCCCTGTCGAAGCCATCGGCAGTGACGGATAGCCCATTACGCTTAAATTCCATCCATTTCGTTTAAGTCTCGCAGCTTAACACTTTCCATAAAACAATACTGTATATTCATAGTCAGATATGAAAACGCAGTACGTGACCTCAAAAACGGTTTTATTGGTGATTACGGGTTGTAGCTTTACCCTAGCGGGTTGCGTCGACTCAGAAATGAAGTGGAAGCAAACGAGCGAGACCGCCACAACCACGAGTGCCACATCCACGGCTTCGACTTCGACATCCTCCTCGAGTTCAGGGCCAGCACCCAAAATCCCAGTGATGAGCAACGGTACAAATGACCGTACGGCTGCCGTCATCGTTCATAATTTCAGCAGCACCATCGCCTTATCTGGCTCTCCCGCCAGCCTGAACACAGCAACAGCACTCACCTCCGCAAGCGCTGCACCCGCAATTACAGGAAGCATCGCCACCCTGTCAGGGAGCAGCACTGCTACCAACAGTAGCGGAATCGTTTCGGTGATCAGCACACCTATGCCAGAAGACCTGACCAGCCTGACCGAAATCATTACGGTCGCGTTCAATTACTCAAGCCCCACCGGGGAAACCTCCTGTTCGCTTTCGCTTCCCTACGCTCCTCCTACCGTTTTGGCATGCAGTCTTGGAGTAGGCACACTGAGCTTTGATCGCGCTCAAGTCCAAAGCTGGATCAACTGGTCTGCATCCAGCCTCAGACAATCGGTCAGTATCGGCTTGCAGGCGATTCCAGGCACATCGATCGACTCAAGCCAAGAACCTCTCTCTATCCAAGGTATGTCCATTCGGCAGCTCAGCAACATCAGTGCCGTCTCGGATGATCCCTCGCAATTTGAAAGCTTGAACGGAAAACTTTATTTTTCAGCTCTGACTGCAGCTGGGTATCGCAAACTTTTCGTTTATGATCCAGCTTCAGGAACGATTCGCCAACTGAGCGACATCTATGCCGGAGGAAGCGATATCAACTCGGGTCCCTTTGTTCAAATCATAGCCACAGCCGGAAAAATTTATTTCATTTCGAACGTAGTCGCTGGAATCGACCACTTGTTTGCTTATGATCCTGCCACCGATCAAATCAATCAAATCACCAACCTGGGTTCTGGAGGCGTTGAAAACATCCGGCTCATCGCCTGGGACTCCGCTCAAATTTATTTTGCAGCACGCCAGGTATTAGGCGTCAATGAAAAGCTATTCGCATACAACATCAGCCCGAACACCATTCAACAAGTCACAGATACAAATCCTGCCGGAGCGGATGCCATCGGAAAAGGGGTTTTGATGAATGGGTACCTGTATTTCTCGGCCTTTGTCATTGCCGAAGCTGATTGTCTTATGGAATACTATCCCGCCGGAAACACTCTCCGACAAGTCAGCCTCATCACTGCTGGTGCCACTGGAGATAACATCGGCAATTTGACTGCAATGAACAGCGTTCTTTACTTCACAGCCAGCCAACCCGGCCCGGGTTATATGCGTCTATTCTCCTACAATCCACTGAGCCACACGATTCGCCAACTCAGCAATATTAACGCCACTGCGACAGACGGAATCGCCCATCTCATTACATCCGGAGGATACTTGATATTTTCTGCAACTTATACTACTTCTTCACAAAGCAAACTCTTTGAATACGATCCAATTTACGATGATATTACACAAACTGTGACCCGGAGAGGTCACGCGTCAAAATTTTTGAGATTATTTTTTGACGGAG
>CAYILR010000094.1:0-3644 GCA_964364175.1 uncultured Bacteriovoracaceae bacterium | reverse complement strand
CAACACCGGAACCAACACCGGAACCAACACCGGAACCAACACCGGAACCAACACCGGAACCAACACCACACCTCCCAAACCTCGCAACGGCTGGTTCGAATGCACCAGCGGGGGCCGAGTCGACAAAGAAGGCAACTACTCGAACCGCAGACGCCAAGGCAAATGCCCCAAAGCGCAAATCGTCTATCATGAAATCATTGCACTCGCAGACTTCCACGAAGCCACAGCTGGAGACATGGTCCTCGAGGGCAGCAAGCTGAGCACAAAAGCAGCAGACATGGCCTCACAGCTGGATCACATCCAGTTGTCACTGGCTCTGTCGGAGTCCGGCCCTGCCGCAGCCGTCCTGGATGGTTTTGAACAGATGGGAGTCAGTCTCAAGGGAGCTTTTGGCGGCAAGCTCATGGCCGTTTTGGAGAAAGCCGAAAGCCTCGACTTGAGCGATCTGCCCGGAATGGGCGGAAACAGCTCGCAGTACGCCTCATCTGGCGGTGGCAAAGTCGTCGCTGCTGAATCACGCGCCGAAAGTGTGCCGCTCAGCGCAGGAACCAGCGGCACAACAGTCTCGAGCTTCGGCTCCATCCCAGGCGACGGTTTCTTCTCGGGCGACGATCCCGACCCCAAACAAGCCGCATTCATGGCCGCAAAAATGCGACTCGCACCCAAAGAAGGCGAAGCCGACATCTACCACGTCAACGCCACCGTCACGATCTTCGAACTCGTGTCCGAGAGGATTACCCAAGTTGGGTCTCGGGTGCGGTAAGGTTAAGGGCATTGTATTGACCAAAATTGATTTATGTACTGACCAAAATTGATTTGAGTATTGACCAAAAATACAGTATAATCATAACTAATGGAAATATTTTGGGAAAACCCGGGATGGGAGCAAGAAGATCGGCATTTTAAACAGATGAAAGAAATGCCTTTTGAGCGGTCGTTCCCGTTTATACCGGAAAAAAAGGGACTTTATGTGATTCGCGGACCTCGGCAAGTGGGGAAAAGCTCGTGGTTGAAAAAGATCCTCAGTCATTATGCTCAGCAGGGGGTTTCTAGTTTTTATCTCAGCTGCGAAACTGTGACTCATTACCAGGAACTTTCGGAGATTCTTAAATCGGTTCGAAATAGAAAAGTAGTGCTGCTGGATGAGGTCTCTTTTGTCGAAAGTTGGGACCGTGCCATCAAAAGTGAAATTGATTCGGGCAAGAGCCATATCCTGGTAGTCACGGGCTCTCATGCTCATGATCTCAAACGGGGCGCTGATCGGATGCCTGGACGTTTTGATGGAGGCGGCGAGTTTTTATTGCTGCCGATGCTCTTTGCGGAGTTCGAAGCCATGAGAAAAAAAGCCAAATGGCACTCGGGAAACCGCATCGAAGAGCTGCAGGCCTACTTTCGCGTAGGTGGATTTCCAACAGCCGTTGCAGAAGGCGGGAGATTAGGGAAAACGCCGAAAAAAGCAATCCAGACTTATTGGAGGTGGTTATCGGGCGATGTGGTTCAGCTTGGCAAACAAGAAATTTATCTGAAAGAGCTTCTGATTCAACTCGCGCTCTGTCTTCAGACTCCGCTCAGCCTTCAGACGCTAGCCAAAAAAACTGGAATTGGATCGCATAATACGGTTCAGGAATATGTGTCGGTATTAGATTCGTGTTTTGCTTTGCGAACGCTTTACTGCATGGATCTTGATACGGGGGCACATCGGTTTCGAAAGGACAAAAAATTCTATTTTACGGACCCTCTTTTGTACTGGATGGCGCTGGGTCTTTCGGGGAGATCAGCCCCTGATTCGGTCGAGGAGAGAATTGCGGAGCTGGTAGCGAACGAGGAGCTCAATCGACGAAGCGGGCGGGTGGGCTATTTTTCAAATCAAAAAGGTGAAATCGATTTTGTCTCACCCAAGCAATGGGCCATCGAAGTCAAATGGGCTTCGGTAATTAAGAATGTATCGAAAGCCTATTTTGAGCAGAGCTTTCCAGAAAAAATAGTTTGGTCTCAAGAAAATTTCCTAGCGGAATTTCCTCGAGGGTTTTGAGGGGGCTCTGAGAATCAAATCGCAATCGTTTCATCACTTTGGCTGGCCGTTAAACAATGAGTCATTTTCGAACTCGTATCCCAGAGGATTACCCAAGTTGGATCTCGGGTGAGGTAGAATCGAGCGTTCTATTTCAGGTTTTTATATTTTCTCAAATAGAGGCCAAAGATCGGGTCTGCGATCACATAACGATAAGTTTGAGAATCATCCATGATTCTATAAAGTGCTGATTCGTCTAAAAGACGCTTGATCAAGTTTTCTACACCCGATTTAGAAATCATGACCTCGGCTAAGAATTTTTTATTCAGAATTTTTTCAACTCCGTTATTACGGGCGATGGTTTGAAGAATGATTCGTTCGTTTTGGCTGAAATTTGAAAACAAAACGGAATAATTGGATTGACTCAATTCCAAATACTCAGACAGCTTCTGATCGATCAGTTGAGGTGTGATTTCTTTTTGAGTCGCCTCGTCGGATCCTATGAAATCCGCTATGCGATTGATCGCTTCCGGAATCCTGCCCAATTTATCTTGGAGATGCCGGGAAGGTTCTTCGTCGATCGATTTCCCTACTTTTTGTAGGCGTTCATTGAGATAAAATCGATATTCTTCGTAAGGAATGTAATTTAATTCAATCGTGCTTCCCCACGAATGAAATGGAGCGCGAGGGTCCTCGAAAATTTTTCTCAATAGGTGATGTTTGGAACCCAAAATCACGATCGGAGTCTGGTTCGGCATTTCCTGTAAGACCCCTCTCAGGCGGGCTTGGGCTTTCGGGATTTTTCCGATTTCCTGAAATTCATCAAAAATGACGAGAAACTCAAATTGACCCGATTCTGACAGTGCTTTGATATTTTGCAGTACAACGGTGTAGTCAACAACAGCTTCGTTTTTATCGGTACGAAAGCTGAACTCACCCAAACCATCCGATGTGGGCTGCCAAGTCGGACGAATTTTTTTTAGCGCCCCTAACCAGTCTGTGGCCTTAGATAATAGATTTTTTTTGGTGGATAGAGCCTCGTTGAATGCACGAGTGAGTTCGCTTGAGAGATCGTCGCTGGTTTCGACGGAGTACAAATCTGCATAGAAAACCACTCTTTTTTGAGAATGGCTTTTCTCCCATCGAGGCGCGATCACATTCTTGATAATGGATGTTTTTCCAAAATTACGCATCCCGTAAATTTTGATGCATTCCCCGTGAGAGACTTGTTTCCAAATCAGCGCGATTTCTTTTTTAAAATTACAAATTTCAGGTTCCGGCAATAAGCGATCGTATACAAACAGCTGCCCCATATCAGATTCTCCGTAAATTAATCCTAGACGGGTATGAGTTGCCTGACAACTAAATAGTCCTAAAGTTTTGGTCCTAAAATTTAGAACTATTGACTCTCATGAAACGCGAAGGTTTTCGACTTCGGCCGGCCGCTAAACGGTGCGTCATTTTCGAGATCGGGCTTAACAATTGAGGCACAGAAATCGGGAAATCTTTTTGATTTTATACACATAAATTATTAATTATTTCATTGAAGTTTGACTGAATTACTCATATTATTAATTTATTGTTTAAGCTGTGCCCCGGAGAGGTCGCGCGTCAAAATTTGAGGAAGTATTTT
>CAYILR010000093.1:0-3957 GCA_964364175.1 uncultured Bacteriovoracaceae bacterium | reverse complement strand
GGCGGGCGAAGACACAAAATACAAAAATATCTTTGATATTTTCCATAACTTTTGCTACAATTACATTAGTTGAGATATATACCATATATTTTAACCTATACATTATAATGGTATCAAGTTATGAATAACAAAGCAAGTAAAAAATCACCAAATATAGGTGCTAACATCAAAAAAACAAGGCAAGCACTTGGTGTGTCTCAAGACAGACTTTCAAAACTTGCTGATCTTTCTTTAAATACAGTCGTGAATGTCGAATCGGGACAAAACCCTAACCCTACTATTGATACGCTTTCAAAAATTGCAAAAGGGTTAAATGTATCAGTGGATGATTTAATCAAATAATTTTATGGCATCAAAAGAATCAAAACAAATGATAACGGGAAAATCTTTTGAATACTCTTTGCTTGTTCAATTTGAGGAAAAACTCAAGAATCAAACAAATGTACAGGTTATTAAGAATTCTTCTTTTCAGATTGCAAAAGAATGTTTTGAAAGTGTGTCTGTGTTAGAACAAAGCGAATACTCGCTTTCAGCGAGTTTCGCAGTAAATTTTTTAATGGATATTGAACCAAGACTTTCCAATGATATTGGAAAAGACGATATTTTACAGCTCGAAATTTTATCTGATGATAAAGGTAAAAAAGGAGATGTGAGAGATGTCCTTGCTATTCGCCTTTTGCAAAAATGGGAAATAGGCGTGTCGGCAAAAAATAATCATCATGCAGTAAAACACTCAAGACTTTCTTCGAGTATTGATTTTGGTGAAAAATGGTTTGGTATTAAAGTCTCTAAAAATTATTTTGATAAAGTAACGCCAATTTTTAATAATTTAGAAATAATCAGAAGAGAAAGTAACGCTACAAAAAAGTGGAGCGAGCTTGGTGATTATCACTCAGATGTCTATATTCCAATTCTAAAAGCTTTTATTGAAGAGTTAAAAACTCTACAAAAAGAAAATCCAAATAAAGTCGCATCAAATCTTGTCGCCTATCTTGTGGGGAATAGAGATTTTTATAAAGTTGTGAAGGGTAAAAATAAAGTTGAAATCCACGCTTATAATATAAATGGGACTCTCAATCTGCCTTTCAAAGATATTCAACCTAAATATAAAACTCCAAAAGTTCCATTACCGACAGAGATTATTGATATAGATTTTAAAACTGACAGTGATACAACAGCGATAGTAACAATGGATAATGACTGGACTTTGTCTTTTAGAATTCACAACGCAAGCTCTAGAGTTGAATCTTCCTTGAAATTTGACATAAATCTCTTGAAGTCACCGAAGAAACTTTTTAAAAACACTCTTAATATTAGCAAAGACTAACATATGAAAGTAGCTTCTTTTTTTTCAGGTGCAGGCGGACTAGATAAAGGCTTTGAAAAAGCTGGTTTTCATGTTGTCTGGGCGAATGAATATGATTCAACAATTTGGGATACTTTCAAATTAAATTTTCCAGATACAAAACTTGATACTCGTAGCATTACTGATGTAGAAAGTAAGGATGTGCCAACAGTAGATGGAATAGTTGGCGGACCACCATGTCAGAGCTGGAGTGAGGCAGGTGCAGGAAGAGGAATAAATGATCAGAGAGGTAAACTTTTCTATGATTATATTCGTATTTTGAAAGATAAACAGCCAAAGTTTTTCCTTGCGGAAAATGTATCTGGTATTTTACACCCAAAACACGCAGAGGCATTTAACGCAATCTTAAAAGAATTCGAAAACGCAGGATATACAATTTCATATCAACTTTTGAATGCGAATGATTTTGATGTTCCAGAGGACAGATTGCGTGTCATTATTGTAGGTTATAGAAAAGATTTAAAAAAGAAATTTGAATTTCCTGAACCACAAAAATATAAACCAGTTTTAAAAGATGCAATTCATGATTTAAGATTGGCAAAACCTGCTTTAGAAAAAAATAAAACTAACGGAGATAGTTTAAAAATTCCGAATCACGAGTACATGATAGGTGGATTTTCAACGATGTACATGTCTAGAAACCGTGTTCGCTCATGGGATGAGCCTTCGTTTACTATTCAAGCTGGTGGTCGTCATGCCCCACTACACCCACAAGCCCCAAAAATGAAATTCATATCTCAAAATGAAAGAATTTTTGTTCCAGGTAAAGAAGATTTGTATCGTCGTTTATCTGTGAGAGAGTGTGCAAGAATACAAACATTTCCAGATGACTTTATTTTTAAATATCGTGATGTAGCCGACGGCTACAAAATGATAGGCAATGCTGTACCAGTCAATTTTGCATATCATATAGCAAAAAAAATCTATGAAGATCTCAAAAATAACAATAAATAACTTTAGGTCAATAAAAAATGCTGAAATTATTGCAAATGATTTCAATGTATTTGTTGGTCAAAATAATCATGGAAAGACAAATTTCTTTGAGGCTATTGATTGGTTCTATTCCGGTAAGGGGGATATTGATAAAATACGCTTTGCTAGAAACGGAACAGATGAAGTGAGTGTTGAAATTGAGTTTTCTTCAATTCAAGACGGAATAGAAAAAATGAAGAATGAGAAAAATAAAACAGCAATAAAAAACTTACTTGGAGATGCAGATACCGTTAGAGTGAAAAGAATAAGTACAGATTCTAAAACCAGAAAAATATTTGACCTTAAAACAAATGACTGGTTAGCAAAAAATCCGACTGGTTTTGATTCTGCTTTCAATGACTTTCTTCCAAAATTTGAATATGTAAGCACAAAAGTAGATCCGCTTGCGGTTACTAAGTATGGGAAAAATACACCAATAACAAATATGCTTTCTGGTGTTCTTTCTACAATACTTGAAACAAACAAAGAATATGCAAGTTTTCGTGACCAATTTGATAAATTATTTACCTCGCAAGATTCTGAAGTGAGAATTAAACTTGATGAACTAAGTGGGCAAGTAAAAATATATCTCGAGAAACAATTTGAGGATTGTAATAAGGTTATTTTTGAAGTCACGGCTCCAGTATTTGAGGATTTACTGAAAAATTTTGAAACTTCTATTGATGATGGTGTTTACACAGAGGCAGAAGAAAAAGGAGACGGAATGCAAAGGGCTTTAATGCTCGCAATTATTCAAGCGTACGCAGATTTCCGTCGTGAAAATGAAGAGACAAGTAAATTTTTCTTATTTTTTATTGACGAAGGAGAATTGCACTTACACCCAACGGCTCAACGAAAACTTAAAAATGCTTTGCTAGAGTTATCTAAAAAAGGTGACCAGGTTTTTATAAATACACATTCTTCAGTTTTGGTTGTTGATGAACATGAAAATCAAACAGTTTTTAAAGTTGAGAAAATAAATAGAGAAACAAATATTTCCCCAATTAGTAAAATTGAGAAACCCTATATTATTTATGAGTTACTTGGAGGAAGTCCTTCTGATTTATTACTACCAAAAAACTTTTTGATTGTCGAAGGTAAAAGTGATCTAGAGTTTATAAATAAAGTCATATCAAGACATTATTCTGATAAACCTATCATTCAAATAATCCCTGCTGGTGGAGACTTAACTCAAGCACAACGATCATTAGATGCGATTGAGCATATTTTTAAACCAATCGAGACAAGTATATATAAAGATAAAATTGTAGTAGTTGTTGATAAGCACGAACAAAAACATATTGATAGTTTCAAAACAGCTCATCCAATAGTGTTTGAAAATAATCAATTTTTTCAAATTACTTCAGATAGTTTGGAAGAATACTATCCAAGCACGTGGAAAAAAACTACTGCTGAGGTAAAAGTTATGTCGGGAGAAAAAAAATTGGAGTTAGCAAGAAAAGTTGGAGACGAAGTCTCCAAAGAAGATTTCGAAAAAGATATGCCTATTTTTAAGGAATCTTTAGAAAAATGTTGGGCATTATCTTTTAACTAAATTACGCCCGCCCGAATTCCCCCAAAACAAAAAGAGGAGCAAATGGAAAATTCCTCCCCAAACC
>CAYILR010000092.1:0-4657 GCA_964364175.1 uncultured Bacteriovoracaceae bacterium | reverse complement strand
ACGCCTGGGTCAGTTCCTTGCAAACGGGTGGGTCAACTCAGCTGCAATCGGCCATTTTGTTATCAGTGGTGAACACTGTGGCTGTGAGGAGCTACTCAAAGTGGTTCAAAAAATTCAACCTAAAATCCATGTTTTTGGACACCTTCATCATGGGTACGGTCAAGTCACTTTGGACAAAACCCTGTTTGTAAATGCATCGAACTGTACGGAGGAATATCGACCCACAAACTCTCCCATTATTATTGTGGACAACTTTGGTACCGGGACCAAAACCTGTTTATGACTACTCAACCCCACAATAATTCTTCAAACACCGAGCACGCATCAGCGGCTTTCCACAAGGAGCAACCTTAAATGAAAGCGCATTCATCTTCTCAGCCGCCCGATTGAACTCGATCACTTTCTCCAGCAGCATCGCTTCGTTGACGTCTTGGGTGGAATAAAGCAGCGAATCCAAATATCCCTCGCAGGTTTTTGCGCCCAGACCTACTACGTGACACTCACCGTCCGACGAACACTTGCCCTCTCCTTGCAATCCTTGAATGGTCTTGGCTAGTTTTTTTAGCGTTTCGTCGAGCTCACTCAACTGAGATTTTCTTTCTCCCCATGTGGCAACTGGGGTTCGGGAATCAGATTGTTTGATCATCCACCAAACCGTTCCAGCCACAAAGGGCAGCAAAACAATGCCGAAAAAAATGATCTTCCTGAGCATAGATACAGTATACTCCTATTCTCTCAAAAGTGCTTCATCACCCGCTCAAAACTCGGCCGAGAAACAATTCGTTCCAACCATTCGTCCAACACAGGAATTTGATCAAACGCACCTCGATCCGGACTGCGAGCTTTCTGCAGCTGCCGGTAAAACGGAAAAACATGAATATCTGCCAATGACAACTGCTGCCCCATCAAGAACGCTTGTCCCCGTAATGCATCTGCTAGTTTTCTCAAATGCCCATTCAGGCGAATCAGCAATGCTGCTCGATCCATCTCAGACAACTCCTTCCACTCATACTTATAAGCATCCAAATCCAGCTTAAAAATCTGATTGCACCAATAAGTCCACAAACGCATCTGCGCACGCCCCCACGGCGTGGCCGGTCGCAATGGATTCTCCGAAAAAACCTCGTCCAAGTATTCCGTAATGATACACGATTCAAAAATGGGATTTCCTTGATGAATCAAAAGCGGCACTTTTCCTTCGGGGTGCAATTTCAAGAGTGTTTCGCTGGGAGCCGACAAATCCTCCTCGATCACTTGATAGGATAATCCCTTTTCTTCGAGAGTCATCCGTACTCGAATTGCAAAAGGACAGCGACGATAGGAGTGTAAAATCAGTTCAAGCATTGTAGCCTAAGTGTATCATTAAAAATGGAAAAATTTGAACCCGATCTCTATCTCAACTTCCGCCCCACCTACCCCACTGGACTTTTTTCGGGTGCACGCCAGCTCTTGATCCAAAACAGATTCGCTGAGCCATTTTCTGTTGCTGACGTCGGTTGCGGGGTAGGTCACGCATCTTGGGCACTTTGTGAATCTGGCTGGCGGGCCCATTGCATCGGAATCGAACCCGATCCCGAGATGATCTCTGCAGCGGATTCGTTTTGGAGGGAAAAGAACACAAACCCAGACTTTCACTGGCAAATTCAAAAAGGCAATGGTGAAAACACAGGTCTGCGCGCACAGAGCGTCGATTACGCCATGGTAGCCTCCGCCTTTCACTGGATGGACCGCGAGGCTGCTGCCCAGGAGCTGGCGCGAATCCTCAAGCCGAATGCCATCCTCCAGATCTTCGAATACCAATTTCCAAAAGCACTCGAACTACCCACGCTCAACGAGTGGATTCGCAGGCAATTCAACTTGCATTGGAAAGCTCCGGAGCAAAAACCCCGGGGTAGTTTAAAAGAGCTGACTCAAGTCTTCCGAGAGAAAAAAGATTTCCGCCCCATCGACGAATCGCCACCACCGATGATTTTGAGCTGGAGCGTGGACGAACTTGCAGGATTTTTATTTTCCCAATCGAGGGTGCAACACTTTGTACAAACACTTTCTGACCCAGAAAAGCAGGAATTCTCGTCTGCCACTCGTGCTCAGCTTCAAAATGAAATGGGATCCGATGCGTGGAAGTTTGATTTTAAATTAACTAGCTTTAGCTTCCAACGGGTTGAGAGCCTTTAATTCATCAGGCGAAACAGCCAGTTTGGCATCCAGGATTGAGGAAACGTTGCTTCTTTCCGGAGTTGCTGAAGCGCCTCTTGGATGGTTTGAACCACGTACTGATTTGGCTCAATCTCCAGGCGCTTTTGCAAAGGATCGATGGCATTTCCATTCCGCGTTCCACCCAGTGCTTTTGCAGCAAAAGTTCGCGTGTCGCTGGACGCATGATTGAGAGCAGTGATCAAACTCTTGAGTTCTAGATCTCCCATTTTTCTTCCAGAAAGTGCTTGCCTTGCTTGCGCTTGAACAGAGTAGTTCTCGTCTGTCGCCAGGAAAATCAGGGCATTATTGGCTTCTGGATCCGTGTATTTAGCAAGACCGCCCACAATCGCAAGACGAGTGTTCGAGGATAAATCCTTCGTCCCAGCGATCAACGCATCTCTTGCCTCTGTGCTGGTTGGCTTGGAAAGAAAATGAACCATCTCCTCCTTGGCCGAAGTATCTGTGTTTGCATCGAGCAATAGCTTTTTCAATTCTGCAACTTCTGGAGTTCCGATGTTTTTTCCTTCGAGCTGGCCGCGAGCCTCACTCCGAACATAGAAATCCGAATCCGCAACCAACCGAATGAGTCCAATTTTTGCCTTCGTATCGTTGTAACGACCCAGGCCTGATGCAGCCTGGAACCGAACACTGGATGAAGGATCACCCACTGCGGTGAGAATTGCATCTCGGGCCGCATCATTTTGAGTAAAACGCAAAGACCGGATGAGATCCTGCTTGGCGGAGCTATCCACATTCTTGTCGTCCAAGAGCTTTTTGTAATCCTGCGCCTCAGTGGTGTTAAAGGACTGGTTGTTCAATTGAGCGGAGGCTTCTCCCCTCACATAAAAGTCACTATCAGAAACTAAATGAATCAGACCTCGTTTCGCTGGAGTACTTGGGTAAGCACCCAGGCACTTTGCTACGACGTAGCGCACCGAGGGAGATGAATCAACCACAGCAGCTAAAATCGCATCCCTACAGCTATCCGACGTGCATTTGCCGACCGTCTCGATCAAGTCAGTCTTAGCGCTGCTATCTGTATTTTTGTCTGAAATCAGATTTTTTGCATATTCAGCTTCGTCAGATCCAATTTCACGATCTTCAAATGCTTTTTTCGCTTGATTGCGAACATAATAATCATCGTCACCGATCAGATGGATCAATCCCTGGGTAGCTTCCTTATCTTTGTACTTCCCGAGGGCCACTGCTACATCCATACGCACACTCGGAGAGGAATCCGTTTCCAGGTTTCTGATCTTGGCAACTGGAGCAAGCTTGGGAGCTTTTTCAGCAATCACTCTGAGAACCGCATGACGAATCTCGTTGTCTTCTTTGTTTTTCAAAGATTCCAAGATCAACTCTTTGACTTTTTGGGTCAGGTTACGATCCGAATCGTTTTCTGCGACGGTGATCGCGGCCCATTGTTGACCACGGGAATTTTCAAAATTCCTGTTTTGAAGAAGCCGCGAAGAGAGTCCCAGCATAAATTTTTTCTCACTTCTGAGATGCTGCCGCGCCAATCGAATCAATCCAGTGGAATAAACATCGTTCGTTCCATCTGCGAGGATCGAAAGTTTTTCCGTCAGAGCATCCGCAAGAATCTGCGGTTTGACCAGGTGGATTGACTGCGAATAATCCATCAAACGGTACAACAATCGATAATCATGGGTTTCTGACTTGATTTGCGCGATCAAATGCTCAGCATCGGGATGGGTGAATTGAAGTTGGGCGACCACGGGATGACCCAAGATGTTTTTGATATCGTCCACACTATGAATGTTTTTCAGCTCAGCATCGAGTTTTTCATGATCCTTTTGCACAAAAACTGATTTTTCTTTCCCAGGTCGGCCCGCATGAACAACAAGAGCTTCTTTCCAAAGGAAGTAACTGCCTTCATACTGATCCACAGTCAGGGTTGTTTTTTCTTTCATTGATATTATGTAATAAAGATCTTCCGAATCTTTCAACAAAAGAGCGGAGGTTTGCACGATCTGTTTCTGTTCGGATTCAGAATAATTTGAAAAAACCGAGTGGCTGTCTGTAAATACAGTGTCCAAACAAGCTGACCCACCGTTATTGAGACCGCACGAAAGAGCTTCGGATTTAAATGGTTCGAGATCAGCGCGCACCTCGGCTTCGACTGTCTCAGCGATTTCCACATCAGAAACCTGGCCATTGACGGCCGACGGACTCCAGTAATAATGCTGATTCATCCCTAGCTGAGCTTCTTCTTCCTTTTTCTGGGCTGCAGTATTTGCTGCAGGCGCTGCTTTCTTATTCTCTGATTTGTGATCGTCTTTTCCTTTTTTCGCGCATGCAGAAATTCCAACCATCGCAACGAGCGATAGTGTCGTCCCAAGAGATAGCCAGCGTTTGATTCTCAGAAATTCCATAAAAATTTTCTCCAACCTGTGCCCCGGAGAGGTCGCGCGTCAAAATTTGAGGAAGTATTTTTTTGACG
>CAYILR010000091.1:0-4758 GCA_964364175.1 uncultured Bacteriovoracaceae bacterium | reverse complement strand
ATCCTGTTTATAAATTATGCAAGTGAATCACTCAAACGGGCTGAACAGTTACAAGTAATCAAGAAATTACAAAATCTGATTTTGACTTTGTCGTCGGTCAGATTGCTCTAGAGATCAATAGAAGATTAAGTTTAAATTTTTCAAAAGAATCCTACCGAGATTTAAATCAGGCTCTCATTCAAAACTATACCACTCCCAAAGAGCGAGAGTCTTGTCAGGACTCATCGAAAGAATGCTTGATCTGGAACGGGCAAGAGATTGCCAATGTAACACTCGATATTCGTCTAAAAACCGAAGTGACTGTCGGGGTTCCCATTAAGATCGTTTCAGAATCGATTCTGACCGATTTCATGTCCGAACATCAACCTTTATACCTAAAATCGGAGTCAAAAAATCTTTTGCTTCCCCCTGAAGAAGGACGCGTGAATCACATCCTAAGAACGGTTGAGGAGGGAGATCTCGTTGAACTTAAAATTAATACCCTTCGAAAAAGTAATGTCGAATTTTCAGATCCCATCGTTCAAAATATTGAGAACCAGGTTTGCCTAGCGCCTTTTCAGGAGTGTAGTAGCGGACACTGGACATGTACGAATCCCAATTCTGAAAACGTGAATTGCAGAAACGTTTGTACGGGTGGAACGGAACTCGTTTGCACAAAAACGGAGAAACTCTGTCTTTTTCCGTTCAAAGGAGGATGCGTTGATTGGTGCTCTCATTATGAAGAGCGTTGTAAGGGCTGGAGCCAAGTTTGTGATCAGCGTCGTGTTTGTGATCGAATCCCAGCACCGGGTCAGCCTGCTCTTCCTTACCGAATCGACCAAGGAGCACCGGGAGCGTCTGATTTTGCATGGATTTGTGATTCCATCACTGCTCCCCAGTGCGCAGCTGGAAACTACGAAAACCAATGGCAAAGGATTACCAAACTCTCTCCTCCTTATTTGAAACCTGAGTGGACGGCAGAGGCTGTGTCGCCTCAGAGACTCAGGCAAATTATCGACGGCTTGTCCTTTGAATTTAGTAACGAAGTCCGCTGTAAGCTCAGTGATTTGAAAGTTCAGATTCTAGCTCACAATCGGTTAGCCATCGAATTTACAAATACTGAAAAGTGTACTCCCTTCAATGAATCAACGCGTATTCCAGGACACGCTCCTAGTCTCAGTATTCTGAACCAGATCTCATTTGCATCCGAGTATACGTGTGGAGAGGTTTGGGAAAATTACCAAGGAAACCGAACCTACACCTGCGTGCTTCCTAATGGCGAAGTCAAAAAGTTTGAATCGACGGTGAAAGTCGATGAAGCACTTTGGGGTCAAAATCAACCCATCGGCATTCATGAACCTTACTATCCCCAGCTTGAGATCGAAGGAGAACTTCGATTTGTAGGCTCTTATCTTGAATCTCAACCGAAAGAGAGTTTACCCCATGAATAAGCCATTTGTTCTAGCCCTGATGATGATTGCTATGAGTGCCTGCTCAGTCAAAAAAAATCACGACACTCAAACATCCAGTCCTCATCCGTCACCGTCATCGGCTGGAGTCCAGGCAGGACAAAACTCCGATCATCCGAGCAGTAACGTTACCATCACTGAATCAGATTGGGACGTTGAGTCCACTGAAGTAGTTCCAGGTTTGTCTCGAACGGTGAAAACTTTAAGAGCTTCAAAGCTAGAAGAAGTTCGAAAAAACTTTAAAACTCCTCGCCTAGTGGGAATCACGGTTCCTCAGTCCAATAGCTTTGAACTGTACCGAATCCTAGGATTAGAAAGTGCCCAAAACTCCATTTTCATTCATCCGAAACTATTTATTTCAAGCAATACCGAGAAAGGTTCGATCTTAGGATACCGAACCGGAGGAAAAGATCTCAAGGGAAACGAAATCATTGCGATTTCAATTCCCATGGCACTCGTGAACGGTCTTGTCGATAGCGTTCCACTCATCGGTGGCTCACAAAGTGGTTCGGGATCTGCTATTTCATTGCCTGAGAAATTCAAGATCCCGAATGTTCAGTCTTTAAAAACTGCTGTTGGATCTGAAAACTTAGACACACTTCAAGCCTGCCCCAAAGTATTCAAGCTGACCTTTGAAGGAAGACAGTACTTCGCAAAGAGTCCCTTTGAACATCTCTCCACTTGTCCCATCAACCAGTTTTTTAGAGTGGTCTTTCAAGCTCCCACGCAAGAGATGAAAAAACTTTTAGAAAGTGGGGCGATTAACGACGAATCAGTTCAAATCGTGACCGAACTCAGTGTGGAGTTTGATGCCCCTAAAAAGTCCGTTGAAATCTCGATTGATCCCAACCTTTTCAAAACTGCTTTTGAGCAAACTCTTGCAGGTTACGAAGTTCAAGATTTTATCTCTCCCAATCAAGTGTCGGCCTATAGTCTTCAAGATATTGAAAGTGCATTAGTCGATGCACTCTTTAGTCTCATCCAGCAGACCCAGGTCACCCCTCAGTATTCGAATCTGATGCCGAGACTCATCGAAAGACTCATGGATGGATATTTAAGTGCGCCTTTTCAATGTGCGAAAGGAGGAATCTGCAGAACGATGCTTCCACGAATGAAAGAGCGAAATGTCATTCGCTATTCGTGGACCGAGGGGGAGGCTTTGGCTTCCCCCTTGGAATCGGAATCCGTCATTGCGTTAGGAGCAGTCGCTAATTCCAGTGAATTTCAAGCGAGACCTTCAACCATTTTTTTGAAAAACGAAAATAGACCCGAATTCTTTCGGGGTAAACCAGTCTCTCAAATTTTGTCCGAGTGTAAGGATTTGTCGAAATTTGAATTTCCATTCATAGCTGATTTCGATGTGCCTCAGCGACCTATTGTCGAGTCGTACTGCAATTGGGTATCAGCTCAGGTGGCTGCGCAGACATTAGAATCAGGTTCCGAGGACGGATATTTTCCCTTCGGTGCAAATACGACCGTCTATCCAGGAGCATGGCTTAAGATTGATATTTCTGAAATTTCAGAATTTACGACAGCAAAAACGAGAACTAAAGCGGATGGCACACTCGTCATTGAGAGTGAAGTCAAGGATCTCTTAGCTGCCGATCCAAAAGCTCAGCGGACCTCGTGCACCGAGGGAGCGCAGATCGCGTGTGAAAAGTACGCTACTCGCCAAGTCATGGTGCGAGGACCGAATGGCGATCCAGTCCTAGGAGATAACCCTTGCACAAAAGGTGATCCCGGATGCTCCTGCTTCAAAAAATCGGAGGAATCCCCAGAAGAAGTCTGTACTTCGAAGGGTTATCAGTTTCAGCAAGTCTTAGATTACGAGTGTGATCCTCAAGATGAGTTTTCGTACTGCCCTTATTACAGGACCGAGCAACAAGTCATTGGGACAGAGACCGAATGGGAATGCAACGACATTAAAGTCCAAGATCGCACTACGTTTCTTTGCCTGGGTGGCTGTTATGAGCGATACGAAAAACAGTGCAAAACTAAATCGGTAAAACAAATCCAAGCGGGTCGACAACTTCTCAACTGCATTGAGGATGATCCTAAAGGTTCAGGCGCGCGAGTGAAAGAGTGCCGAAGACCTAAATACCTCTGTGAGCAATGGTCAACGAAATGTTCTCGCTACAGCGTGAATGAATCCTTTCAGATCATTCATGAAGAAGTAGCTCCGAAATGGAGACCCTTTGCGATTGAAAAAGGAGAATTCCCCAAACGCTTTGAGGATCAGGTTTATTTAAAGTTTGTTTCTCCTAAAGGAGAAGTTCGTGATTGTAGGCTCGATCAGTTTGGGAGGTTCTTTAAAGGAAATACTCTTTTCATTAAAATTCCTGACGAAGATAATTCTGAAAAGCCCTGTGGAGTCCCTCTTTGGAATGAAGAGAATAAAAAGGCCCTCTACTTACCCAAAGTCTTCATCAAAAATACAATTCAATACCCAGAATCCAGACTTTGCGGACGAACCGAGTATTCGTTTATCACTAAAGAAATTCCTATTGGAGGAACGAGAACTGTAGTTCCTCAGACTTTCTCAAGGCAAACTGAGATCCACATTGGTCCCGTGGCAGGTTCTTGTCGAGCGGATCACCCCACTCAAATCAATTCAGATCTTTGGTTTGAAGAAATGCCACCTGTTCGTTTTAGCGGAAGAGTCAGTGTGCTGGGTCGAGTACTGGAAAGCATTGTGGATGACGCCAATCGTTCGGGAGGAAACTTCCGATGAGAGCGATGACAGGAATGCTTCCTATCCTAATTCTGACGAGTTCCTGCGCCACGATGTCGAATCGAACCAAAACAATTCTCACTATGGCTGGTGCTGGGATTGTAGCTGGAAGTATCGGAGCCTATTTTGCTCCCTCGGATGAAAAGTCGTATGCGCATGCAGCGATGTGGGGAGGAAGTGCAGCGGCTGTGAGTGGACTAGTCAGTCTCTATGTTTTTGATGAGCAATCAAAATCCGAGGAACTGGATCGAAAGCTGAAGCTCGCGGAGCGAGAGAACCGCTCCTTACGGGGGGAGGGAGACGTGAGTCGCACGCAAATGATCTATGATTCTGACTCATCGTTAGAACGCGACCTACCTCCAGAATATCGAAGTCTTGTGCAACCTGGAAAGTGGAGTGTCTACGGCGTCGATCAATGGGTGATGAGCGGCGAAAACGAAATCATCCATCAGGACAAAAAAGTCCGACTCATTTTACCGCAGTTTAAACCCAAGGGTGAAAAAACACCCGAGATGAAACCCATAACTCACGACGGAGGTAATAAATCGTGAAAAGTAGCGACAAAACAAAACTCTTAGG
>CAYILR010000090.1:0-4847 GCA_964364175.1 uncultured Bacteriovoracaceae bacterium | reverse complement strand
GTTCGTGGCGCCGGGAGAAATTCTCAGCGAACGCATCGCGCACGGCCTCAAAGCCTGCGCTTATATGCCCCTCAATATCGATGCGTTGCGATGTTTTCATGGGCGGAGCCGCTCATTACGAAAAACACGGGTTAGCTCATGGCCATTTGCACATCCCATGAGCCTACTAGAGGGGAAAATAAATCTGTCCCCTTTTCTGTGCCCCCTTTTATGGTTGAGCTCAATCGAGTCTGACCTCATCGACTCTGACCCAGATTTGTCGTTCTAGTCAATATGTATGACTAGTTCCGTTTCCTTCCAGTCATCATACTCAGAACAGAATACCTTTCCTTTCAATGTGACCTCTCCTTTTGGTGAACCCGGCATAGCCAATAGAAAGAAACGATCATTAGTATTTATTATTTCGTGCTTATGAAGTAGCCGGTCTGCCCATAGTTTAATTTCTTTCTCTTCTAGATAGCATGCAGATGTTCGATGAATACTATCCAATGTAGGGAGCGAGTGAATAATACCGGGAAGCATATGTCCAATATTTAATGCTCCTCCGAACGACGATATTCGAGCATTGATTACCGGAGGGCTTGGAGTTGGTATTACTGGATTTGTTGGAATGTCACTCTTCTCCGGAAGCATCTCAAACGCCAATAGCCACTCAGGTATAGGAATATTTACCCTGATATCAGATGCCGCAGCAGTTCCATTGTTTTCTACCGACAGCGTCACGAGAACAGCTTTTTTGGCATTAGAGTCAATCAAGTAGTTCTCTCTCGTAGTCCTGTTATTTAACTGTTCTAGGAATTGATTAGCTTTCTTTAAGTAAGTTTCTAGCTTTGTATTCCAATCTGGATCACCGCTTCCATTTATCCCTTTTGCCTTTTGTATCTCTTGCGCGATTCTAGCCCTTAGGTTCGCAAGATCATCCGCTGCTTGCAATTTAATGACCTTTGTATTAATGACCGATTCTGGTTTATTTTCATTCTCCACATTTAAATAATTCCATAACACGTCTAATGACGGTTGTTTCGTTCCAATGCTTGATTTTCCCTTTTGCAGCAACTCGACCAACTTTTCCTTGAAGTGATTCGCAAGATCATTTCTTTTATCTGCTTTTGGCTCACTTTGTTCGAGCCGGTAGCTAATACGTCGATGCTGTCGAATATCGAATGGCAGGTCCTCCCCCGCCCCATGTGCCTCATTGCAAAATAGAATAATCTTTTCCCATCCTAATGATGATATGGCGTACCCAAGCTCAAGCAGTACATTTGGATTAGGAGACAGACGCTGACCTCTTTCTTTTGTGCCTGTAACAATTGAAACGTCGGCCACAAAAGCATCGCACTTACTAATCTTCTCAAGAATTGCTGTAGTTATATTTGGCGATCCTGGGAGCCCCTGAGTATCCCTATCGATGCTTGGCTCAAGTTCATATGCATCACTATCGCGAATATCTTTTATGGCCTTTTCAATAACAGCCTCAATAAAGCCACGATTTGTATTGTTGGGAAGATCTGATTGCCATGAATAGAAAATGACATACTTCATATCGATTGGCACCCTTTACGATTGTTATCCAGGTTAAGGAGGCTTAATGAAAACTGGGGTCTGAATAAAAGGGAATAAAAGGGGACGGAGGGATTAAAGTTTAATCCCTCCGTCCCCTTTTATTGACTTTTATTGATATCACCCTAATGGCTTCTTAGCTGCTGCCCGCTCTAAGGCCAGACTTGTAAAGCAATTCCTCAACAATTGCCCTGTATTCCAATCTGCTTGTTCTAATATCGTCTCGACGGCAGCTATATGTGTTCCTGTGAGCAGATAAGTTCCCAAGCTCTCTGAAGTCATCCATCGCTTTCTTCGAAGACGGAGACAAGCCTAACTCCGTTCTAGACTTTGCTTTGGGAATAATGGACTTCAGCCTTAGATAGTTTCCCTCATCGTCCTTGGCTTCGTTTTCAATTCCGCAGTGTTCAAAACAATGAATCAGCAATATTTCTAACAATCTGCGCATCGTCCGGAAGGGGGACCATCGTCCGGAAGGGGGACTCCGGAAGGGGGACGGAGGGATTAGACTTTAATCCCTCCGTCCCCTTTTATTACCTTTTATTAGTTTTATTCGTTACCGGAAATAATCCGCATAAGCCTGATATAGCCTGTTTAAATCATCGCCATCTATGACGCCATACCAGATTGCTTTACCAGCAAGCGATTTTCCGAGAGCAAAAGTCTCGAGCTGAGAGACAATGCTTTCATCGATTTTTCCATGATAAACAATGAAAAACATCTCCGCAGCACTTCCCACTAAACGTGCTATTTGGTCACCGTTCTTTCCCATCTTTCCTGGTGTAAGCGTACCTTTAGTTGCCTTACCCTTGAGAGCAAACGCCGCAGTCCTGCGCTTTCCCTTGAACCAAAGTTTGTTTGTATATAAATCATTTTTCTCACCGCCCCAGTCTTTAAATGTCTGGGTTTCACCAATTATCCTTTGAAGTCCCGTCTTGATCTGTTGCTCTGGCGTTTTCTCTAAGTTAAGAGATCCGTCAATTTTGCTAAACTTCCGAACGTTATGAAACGAATCAATGTCGTCCACCGTAACCGCGGTAATCTTCGGCTTTTTTCCAGAGATTACAATTCTATATGTACTAGAAGTAGCCTGTGGTTTTTGTTTGGTGGGAAGTTTACTGGCGTTTCGAGGGTTATCGAGAATCGATAATATTTTCTTCTTATGGTGAGTATATGTTGCGTCTTTCTTATATGCCGTCTGGTTGTTTTTCTTTGTCTTCTCAACAATCTGGTTTGCGTGAAGCTTACCCCCTTCTTGGAGAACCCGAATCCTGGATAAGCCAGTCTCCCGCGCTATATCATCGACCGTTTTGACTTCCATTTTCCCGCGATAGATTGCCTCAAACACTCTGCGCCGGTCCTTCGACTTACCAATTATTGTCGAAGCGTGCAGGATATTTTCATTAAGGTTGGCACGAATATCAACGACATTAATTGGCATAATGTTATTCTTCGTTGTCGGCTTCAGAAGGGATTGTCCGGCTTACTCCTTTTAACATCTTGTTAACTGATCCTTTTGCCACACCCAGCCTCTTGCCAATCTCAGCCTGAGAAAGACCGCCGCGCCATAGTTCGATTGCTAGCAAGTTCTGTAATAGCTGTGCCATAGTCGATAGATCATCATTTCCCTTAGCAGCCTTGGCCATCGTCTCTCCTCATTCGCCTGTGATTTGATAAAACATCTTATTATCGTTACTCGATCCATGAAATCTATCATTTATTCTTTTTGTTTCGTTTCTTCTTCCTCGCTTCAGCCAGCCGCACACTGATTGTTCCGGGTGTTGTACCACAGATCTTGGCGATATCGGCAGGCTGAAGTCCTAAGGAGCTCAACACAACTGCCTTGGTCTCCAAGGTTTCATGACATACAGAAACCTGATGCCCTATGAGTTTGATAATCGTGTCAAGTTTTCCGAGTATTTGTTCTTCTACATTATTCGAGTTCGTCATTGGCTATCCTCATGCAAATCAGAGTGGGCCTAATATGCTTGTTACAGCACCAGCATTGGCGCGAAGCGAAACATGAGCGCTGTAAGCCGGTGTGGGTGTGTCCTCGATTAGATGAGCTGTCCTTAGCATCTATAATTTTGAATTAATATGAGCAGCAAGGGTTGCGATTTCACGCTTTGCGAGCCTGCAATCGTCTTTGGTGATACAGGGAAACATATGTGAATAAAGATTGCGGACTCTCTTGATAACCTCCATGTGCCCAAGAAAGAATTCCAGTGTTGGAAACAGTTGTGGGATGCATTCCGACCGATAACTTTTTATTATCTCTTCAAGATGTCCCAGGGTAACTAAATGTATTGGCAGAACAGAAACTCTGGAAGATGCGCCAATCCATGGCATGGTGTCATGCCTAGTCTGCTGATCCTGAGCGTACTCGAATATTCTGTGCAGACGTGGCCGAAGAGAGAGCGACCACCAATCTGGTCCGTAGCATACGGTCATATGATTGTTGATTGCCAAACGTAACCCGTTCTCCAGCTGAAAAAGAAAAGGAAATAAGATATTTCCCAACTCAACGGCTTCCAAGTATTCCTTTGGAATCTTTACTATCCGTCGAATTCTACTTCTTCTTGGCATTGGTTTTGGTCGATTTCTTCAATGTTAAACGAGCGTTACGAACTGATTGCTGTGTACAGTCGCATATGGTTGCAATTTCTGGGTCAGATAAACCAAATCGGTCTAGGATTTCTATTTTTCTTAAAAGACTGGCCTCTGCTTCATTTGATATGCATAAATAGCCCAACATAAGACGAATGGCGGGGTCCTCGGCGTTCATTTCTTCCTCCGTGTGTTTCGTGCTTTCTTAGATGAGGATTTAATCGTACGGACGGTAGCAGGCGTGGTGTCGCATATTGCTGCAATTTCTGCATTGCCATACCCAAGACGGCCAAGTACAGAGATTCTGTCTTCGAGTCTCTGTAGTTCTTTGACCGCTATATATCCGAAGACTAGAGACAGACTCGGTAGGCCGTGTTCTTCATTGTCGCGCTTTGCAGCCATAGCATTCTCCTGTAGAACCAGATTCGGGAAAAACCGGGTAGATCGATTTTCCCCTTCTTGTGCAAATAACTAATCTGCCCCGGTTTCGCTTCTTATCAACATCAGGACCATTGAACCGCTACTTATTGTTCTAGCTCTACCCTAGCATCACCTTACCGCAGATGCGTGAATCTGCCCAAGCCAAATCGAAAGAACGGCCTATTTATTGGCCTCCCACTCCCGCCACCCTCCCAGCAACGGAAAATACAGCCCCAGCCGTATCGGCCGCGCATCCAGCT
>CAYILR010000089.1:0-5217 GCA_964364175.1 uncultured Bacteriovoracaceae bacterium | reverse complement strand
AATCCTGTTTATAAATTATGCAAGTGAATCACTCAAACGGGCTGAACAGTTACGTCTATTTTTCATGTTGCCATCCCAAATTCAGTAGTGTCATAAGCCCAGCGGCAACCGTGATCCCTGAAAAGCTGATGCTTGCTATTCTTGAGTCAAAAATGCTTGAGACAAGGACTCCCGCCGCGGCTGCGGTCAAAGTAACGACTTGAGTGAGTGTGTTGTAGGAGACTGAAGTGGATGCCAGTTTTTCAGAGGGAACGTGATTTTGAATCAGCGTCATGCAGGCATATCCATGGTAGGCCACAGAAAATCCATAGAAGCATAAAAACGGAAAAATACCCGGAAACTGCGCAATGTAAACGTATCCAAGAATTGACAAGCCTGCGAGGAACGTAGCGATTCGCACGCCCCCCATGGTTACGGGGATTCCCCGCTTTTCGGAGAGGATGCTGAATCCTATGGCTCCTAATGCCGCTGCAAAAAATAGAAGGGATATTTGCATTTCAGAGGCTGACATGAATTTTTTTGCAAATTCAACTTCAAGAACGTTGATGCTTCCTCCCGTCAACCAGAGAATGCCGGTGAGAAAAAATAATTCTCGTGTAATGGTCTTTGAAAGTAGACTGGAATTATTTTGTTGTGCATTCGCATGTGAAGCTGTTTCCGCAAGTGGATCGCCGAGAGGCGCAGAATTTTTAAACTCGGTTGCGACTACCAAAATTGCAAAAATGAAATAGCAGGCGGCGTTTGCAGAAAAGCAAAAAGAATAACCTAATACGGTGATTAAATAGCCGGACAGAACATACCCCAATAATATTCCAAGATAGTTCACTAGAGTAATGGTGTTATTGATGGATCTGCGTTCGAGAGGGTCTTGTGTGATGCGGGTAGCGAACTGAATCATGAGCGGTTTTTGAATAGATGCCGCTAACGCCAAAAAGATGATTCCTGTAATCTGAAAGCTGAACTCCGTAGGCCTGAGAGCTTGAACTAAGGATCCAGAGATGCCAGCAAACGCAGCTATTATGAAAAGAGGTTTTACCGAATATCGCTCCATAGCTCGACTCAATATCTGCAAAGTGAGAAGAGGAACTGCTGCTTCCAACACCATCATGAGCAATATGGGGCGGCTGTTGGTACTGATTCGATATAAGTTCATCAAGGTCGCTGCTAGTGCTATGTTAGCCCCTATCGTTGCTATCAGCGATCCTATCCAGAATTTTCGGATGTTATTTTTCATGCTTAGTGTTTCCTAAAGATAAAAATATCGTCATCCGATTCAGGCTCTAAAGGAGAAAATGGGGTGCAAAAAAAATCCCTGTACCTATTTTGCAATACAAAACCAGCTTGTTTTGCGGCTTCCAGGATTTCGTTTGAGGTCACGATTGAAGTCATCGCAAGGTAGTTTTCCCTGATCCCGTTGCTTTGATCCTCAATTGAAATAAATTTGATGTATTCCGTATCGGATACCTGCCTGATTGATCTTTTGACGGTGATCTCTGTTCCTTGAAGCGTTCTAAAAAATGTTTGTTTAACAATACAGGATTCGGATAACTCTTTGCTTACCCATGATGGAGTCGAAACGTGGATGGCAAAGATGCCGTTGGGATTCAAGTGTCTTGATGCAATTGTAAATATTTTTGATCTGGAAGTGGTATCCGTGAGCATAGGAAGACTGTCGTATGGGAAAAGGATTAAGTCCTGGAGTGTGAAGGATCCCACTTCGAATTTTGTTTGCAGAATGGATGGCTGGATTTCTGGAGTATTAAGTTGAAGGCGTTTTTTGAGAAGCTTCACGTTTTCGGCTTCGGGTTCCACTAATATGGGTATTGATCGAGAGAGAGTTCTTTGGTCTTGAAGAAATAGAGCCTCTGAATAGTACGTTTTTATCTTTTTACCATATCTTTGGGCGGCCATTGCCCACGTCATATGCACTAGCTCGTCGTCATCAATTAAAATCGCGTCGTAGTTCATTGTTGTGAAAGAATATGCACGATACATACCAGAGCTAGTGAAATGTAACTATTTGATTTTATTGGAAACTGTGGTTAGGTCAGGGGTTGAAAATGGAAAGAATATTGCCAGCTGATTGAGAATTAAACACTTTTGACCGTTTAAGAACTAGACACCGTCAAAAAGAAATGCAGTTTTCCGAGTAATTCTTAAGAAAATCCACCCCGATAGTTTAAATATAAGTTATTGAATAATATAAAGAAAACACGAAAATCATTAAATTTAACAAACTTGGTTAATGCGTTGCATCATACTAGTCTCTGCAGGACGTAAATAGGAGAAAATGGTTTGTGCTACGACGGATTTAATCAGCAGCTGGTGCTCTGGTTAAGTCAGAAGTGGCCCGCGCCACGACAAACACAATGATGCGTTACATCTTTTGGGTCATCTTCGGAACTGGATTAGCCTCACTCGCGTTTGTGAGCAGGCTTCCCACCCAGGACGGGGGAGAAACCAAAAACAATAATTATGTACTATTGTCTGATCCGGAGACGCAAAGGCTTCTTCAGGATCTTCAGGGCAAAACTACCGAAGCCAAGCGGACCAAGCGTGCTGAGCTCGTCGAGGTTCTTGATTTGCTTGCGTATGCCGAGCACTATCATCGCTCGGTTTATGGTCATTTCACAAAATTAATTAGTCGTCTGGGTGTTGTGGTGCCGCGAAGCATTGCGGAGTCTTATGATGTGCGGGTGGTTGAGGCGTCTCCAGATCGCCTGCTGATGGTGGCGATGTCAGAAGAGAATGGACAGATGGCAGATTGGCTCTCGCTCGATCAAGATTACAGGCTTCACTCTAATTTTCAGCTTCCTTTGCCACGCGTTGAATATTTAAAAATACATGCGATGAGGTATTTGCAAGAACTCAAAGAGGCCCCTCCTTCACAACGCATTCAGGAGGCGGGTATTTTTCAAGGGTATTTCCGATTTGAAGTGAAACAGGATGGGGTTCAGAGCAAATCCATTTTTGCAGTGGGAATTCGCCCGCCGGTTTTGGGTGTGCAGTTGGATGCGTCTCAGGTTTCGGAGCTGGTTGGACAACAAGTTCAAGCGATGAATGCAGTGGTGCATCGTGTGCACGAGCATGAGCAATCTTCTGTTCCGATCCAAGGAGCATTTTTTGAGGGCATGACGCAAAAAATACAGGCTCAGAACATGGTTGCTGGAAAATCGGATTCGATGAATCGTGCTGCGGCAGTTGTGGCGCATCATCCCAGTCGTCAGCCAGCTAGCGTTGTGGCGCCCGAAGTCGTAGGCGGAGACCTGATTATAGAGCCTGTGGCAACTGAGTAGAGCAGTTGTATTGCAATCCCTACATTCAAACGATAAACTTAAAGCTCGGGCTTCTGGCTTGTTTGAAATGGCGCGAGCCATTTCTGTTTGATGGAAAATGGCTCGCGCCATTTCAACAACAGCTTGAGAGGAAAATTTGCGATGACAAAACGCTGGATGAGGCAAGTGCTCGGTGTAGGTTCAATGGCTACACTGCTTGCTACCGGTTGTGCCCACATGCAGTCAGCGTCAAATTCTCCACAGCAAGCTGCGCAGCCTGCCGTGGACGAGCCTCGCACAGTCAGTCAAATCATACAGAAGTCAGAGACCCCGCCGCCTTCTTCCTCGGGCGAACCCATGATTGTCAGAGGGATCAAACTCCAAAACACTCAATTCGATTTTCCTGTCGTCGTGAACACTCGCGTGGAGCAATGGGTGGATTATTTCACGGGGCGAGGACGCCCGTATTTTGAAAAATACCTGGAACGTTCGGAGCTATTTGTTCCCTATATTCAGCCTATTTTGCGTCAAAATGGAATGCCGGAGGATCTTGTTTACCTGGCCATGATCGAGAGTGGATTCAATAACCATGCGAGGTCGAGTGCCAAAGCCGTGGGGCCGTGGCAGTTTATTTCCGCAACGGGGAAGAGATACGGGCTTGAGGTCAATTGGTGGGTGGACGAGCGGCGCGATACGCGCAAGTCGACGCTGGCCGCTGTCGAATATCTCAAAGATCTCTATCAAATGTTTCAGAGTTGGGAGCTGGCAGCCGCCGCATACAATGCGGGCGAGGCAAAAGTAGCCCGTGCGATTCGCCGATTCGAGACCATGGATTTTTGGGCAATTTCTAAACAGAGATTCTTGAGGCCTGAAACGCGAGATTACGTTCCAAAAATCATTGCTGCTGCGATTATCGCCAAGAATCGCAAGCAATTTGGATTTCCGGAATCTGCGCCTGTGGCAGTCAAGTCGTCTGAGGATGAAATTGTTGCGGGGGATGGTGCAGTGGTGAAGCTGGAAAAAGAATCTGCGGCGGAGGCTGCTTTGGCAGCTGAAAAATCCCCGATTGCGGAATTGATTCAGCAGCAGAGTGCGATGCCCGGAGCGGTTGCGTCGGTGGCTCGCGCCACGGAAAAACAAAATGTTCAGTCGGTGCAAACAGCAGAATCCAAAGCTCTGGCTGTGCCCAATGTTTCGAAATCAGGGGGATTGTCGGGCGAGCAAATTGCTGAATTCGATGTGCAAAGCCCCGCCGATTTATTGCAAGTAGCCCATGCTTCTGGGCTGTCCTACGCGACAGTGAAGAGCTTGAATCCTGATCTTCTGAGATGGTGCACGCCACCTACAAAAGGCACTTACCGAGTCAAGCTTCCTTCTTCGGTGAAAGAAAAATTTCTAGCAGCTTATAATCACATCGAGTTTCCAAAGAAGGTGAATTTTTTAGCTTACAAAGTCCGCGGAGGCGAAACGATCGAAAAAATTGCGCGGCACTTTGGGATTCGTTACGAACCCATCGTTGATCTCAATCGCATCAATATGCGGGCTTCGCTCAATAAGGGAGCAAAAATCTACCTGCCGATGCCAACGGATCAAAGCCGTAGCATTGCATCTCTCGAAGTCCGTGATGCCCCTAGCCGTCGAGTGTCCAAGAGGGCTCGTAAACGCTCGGTGGGTCGTAAATCTTCGTCCTCTGCAACCTCCTATCAGATCCGTTCCCATCAGCGCGAGGCTGCCCGGATTGCCTCGGCTCGGGATTCTTAGAGCGGAATTTAACAATTGCGCTAATTTAATGATTTATTTAATAAATAAATAATATTTATAAATTGACTGTTTTGGTCGGTTATCAGATAATGATGGGTGAAGGGCTTTTTATGAGGAACGTATATTTATCTGTGCCCCGGAGAGGTCGCGCGTCAAAATTTGAGGAAGTATTTTTTTGACG
>CAYILR010000088.1:0-5238 GCA_964364175.1 uncultured Bacteriovoracaceae bacterium | reverse complement strand
AAAAAGTCGGCCGCGCTTGGTATGTGGATGCGATATCGTTTGACGCGTATTTAGGTCAAGAGGGGGCTTCGGCAAAACTTCCCGAAGAAAAGGTCCAGGGGCTCGGTTCGCCTCAACCAGACCATTTTCTCCAGGAAGTTTCGCCTCCGCCAATTACTGCTCCGGTTGTGTACCACGTGCCTCTGCATATAAAAGCCGACGCTTTGGTCGGCTCCCCGACCGATGAGCGTCGGGGAAAAGAAAATAATTCCGGAGGGTTGCGGTACTTTGCGGACGACACAGCGGGGCTTCCCGAGATATCCAATGAAACAAGGGGATTTGCTACTGTAGAAAAAATTCCTGCCAGGGTTGCGCCGTTGCGCCGCGAAACTTTTACTTCCGCGCAAAATAAAAAATCTTCCCGTTTTAAAATTTTTGCTCTTGCGGGAGCAGGGCTCGCTGTTTTTATTTTTTGCGCGGTCGTGTCAAGTGCCGTCTCTCTAAACCTCAGTATTGAGGCGGGGAATCCGGCGAGTGTCTTTTACACAATCAGTTTTTAACACTACAGGTCACTTTTAGATTTAGTCAAATTTGAGTTTTGGGGGGCAAAAAGATCAGAGCTCCGGCAAAATTGCCGGAGTTTTTTTATGTAAACCGGAGCTAATCGTTTTTGGAAGATTTTCTAAGAAATCTCGGCATATCAGGATGCCGAACTTTGTTTATTTTGCAACGTATCTCGGGTACGCGAATTAAACGGCAAGAATATCAAAAATAGCCTGTATCGTATAAGAATTTTGACCGTTTGTTTTTTCGCGGTATCAACGGGTGAGCGAAATGGCTATACAAACAAAAGATATTTCGGATGACTAATTTTATTTTTCCGCTGTGTTTTTTGATCCGGAAAAGTAAATTTTTCGTCTATACGTCATAAGGCTTTTTTGGCGTGTTTTTTTGCCAAATTTATTTTTTAAGAATTTTATATATCTGGGAGACGATATCCTGTTGTTGCGTAAGGATATCTCGGCTCTTTGGGGTCATAGGCGCTGAAGCGGCGGCGGATTTGTTTTTATTTTTTATGTGAACGAATCATGAAAGGTTTTCGCCGTAATATCCTTACGCCACTAGCGTAGTTTGAAGAAAATATTTCACCATATCCACAGGTTGATACTATTTTTCTGCATATATAGAGGCGCTTACTTGTACAATTAACCCATCAGTTCTTCCGAACTCACTTTGATAACAAAAGACTTTTCGGTCACATGAAGCACGCAAAAAAAATCTTTTCAGAATCAGGAAAGCCAATGCTCTCGTCGAGAGTCGCGGCTTTGCGTCTCAACTGCGCTCAGGACTACATCGGCAAACTGTGCCGCGAGGGAAAGCTGGCCGGCAGGCAGGTCAACGGTTCGTGGTTTGTCGACGAGCTGTCGGTAAAGTCTTTCCAGCTATCCCGCAAGGAGGCCAAGACGGCGCGCTCCAAGGAACTCTCAGAACTCCGCAAGTCGGAGCAACAGACGCACGGGATAGCCGCCCGCGCTCCCGCGCGGGCAATCTCTTCGATTACCCCTTCGTTTTCCGCATCGTCGTTTTTGCCTAAAAACATTGCCCGCCATATGTCCCGCCAGGTTGCCGTGGTGGGCATTGCAAGTTTGCTTATCGGCGCGGGCGTCTTTAGCGCAAGCGCCTTCTTTACCAAAAGCGACAACCCCGCCAATGCTCAGGCCGCCGCGCTCGGCCAACTCCAGTCGCCGTTCTTCGGCACCGGCGGGCAAATATCCGTAGGAGATTTCGGCTCGGCTATCGCCGGCTTTTTTGGAAACATGTTCGGCTTCGGCGCAAAACAGACGATCGCGGACAATACTCCCGCCGCGAAAAAAGACACGACTCCGGTTGCGGCGGCATCTCCGGTTGCCACTTCCTCGCCGGTTATCGCAAAGTCCCCCGCTCTTCCGAAAACAGTTTCTTCCGCCGCGGCTCCGGCGCCTGTCCAAAACGTATACCCGATACGCGAGCGCGTGGTGGAGCGCGTCGTGTCGAAGGGCGGCATCACGCAGGAGCTGTTGACGTCGCAACTCCAACAACTCGGCAACGCGCTGCGCACCGAGTTGTACGGCAGTATCAACGGGCTCTCCTCCGTGCCGCCGGCGCAGGGCGGCATCAGCGGAGCCATCGCTATCTCTCAAAACATATCGAAGCTCTCCAACGTCACCATCACCAACGGCACGGTCAACGGCCTCGCGGGCCTTACCGCATCGGACATTCCGGCGCTCAGTTACTTCCCCGCCACCACTTCGATAAGCGTGGTATACGGCGGCACCGGCATTACGTCCTACACCGCCGGCGACCTGCTCTACGCAAACAGCGAGGGCACCCTCTCCGTGCTTTCGGTCGGCTCGACTGGAAAAGTGCTTAAGGTTTCCGGAGGGTTGCCGGCCTGGGGCACGGACACGAGCGGCAGCGGAGGTTCCAGCGCGTGGGCGACCACCACCGACAACTTGGCGGTATACACCTCCGACACTGCGCAAGTGGTGCTCATCGGCGCCTCCGCGACCACCACCACCGGCAACATTTTTGAGGTGCTCGGCAACACGCTCTTGCGCGGAGCGGTCACGACATACAACGCGCTCACCGCGCCGAACTTTACCGCAACCTCCACCACCGACAAGAGTACTTTCCCGTTTGCGTCGTCGACCGCGCTCACGGTCTCCGGCACGCTCTACTCCGGCACGGCTTCGACTACGAACCTGACGGTATCGTCGCTCACCGCGGGCCGCATTCCGTACATCACCACTGCCGGAGCGTTTACCGACAACTCCGCGCTTACCTTTGATGGCACAAAACTTGTCGCCACGTTTGCATCATCAACCGCGCTCACGGTGTCCGGCACCGCAAGCACCTCCAAGTTGTATGTCGACGGCTTGCAAGCCTGCGACACGACCACCGGCAAACTGCTCTGGAGCAACGGCGTCTTTTCCTGCGGGACGGACTTTAATACCGGCGGCGGCGGCGGAACGTTTGCCTGGACGCCGACCACCAACTACGGCGCGCTTACCAACTCGACCTCGACGCCCATTTGGTTTGCCGCGGGATTGCAGGCATCGTCGACCAGCCACTTTGCGGCGATCGATATCGCCACTGCGCTCGGCGCGACCAGCGGCGGCACCGGCGTAAGCAGCTACGCGGTAGGCGACCTGCTGTACGCGAGCGGCGCGGGCACGCTTACCAAACTGGCGGTAGGCTCGACCGGCCAGGTGCTCAAGGTCTCCGGCGGCGTGCCGGCGTGGGGAGCCGACAACACCAGCGGCGGCGGCGGGAGCACTATCTTTGCGACAACGACAGACGACTTGGCGATTTATCCGTCTACCGTATCGAGCGTCCTTTTGCTCGGCATCTCCGCCACCTCTACCACCGGCAACATTTTTGAAGCGCTCGGCAACTCTCTGTTCCGCGGTTCTATAGCGGTCACCGGCACGGCATCCACCTCCAACCTCACCGTTTCAAACTTGCCGGCGGCACTGCTCTCGACAAACTCAAGTGGCGTAGCGCAGTCGACCACGGTATCCGCGCCGCTTAGCTTCTCCGGTTCGACGCTCTCCATCACGCAAGCCGGGCTCGCGGCAGACGGCTACCTCTCATCCGCCGATTACACCATCTTTAATAACAAAATTTCGTCGTCGTCGCTTGCGCAAATCTTTCCGTTTACGCCGACCACCAACTACGGCGCCGCCGCCAACTCCACCTCCACGCCGATATGGTTTTCCGCGGGCGTGCAGGCGTCGTCGACATCGCGCTTTGTATACGCGTCGTCGACCGCACTCACCGTATCGGGCACCGCCAGCACCTCCAAGCTGTATGTCGACGGCCTGCAGGCCTGCGACTCGACCACCGGCAAACTGCTGTGGTCCAACGGAATCTTTTCCTGCGGGACCGACTTTAACAACGGCGTCGGCGGCGGCAGTTCCTTTGCCTGGACGCCGACCACCAACTTCGGAGCGCTCGCCAACTCGACCTCGACGCCCATTTGGTTTGCCGCCGGTCTGCAATCGTCCTCTACTATACAAACGACGTCGATAAACATAGACCAAAATTCCGGCTACAAGCAAGCGGGCGTGAACATACTTTCCGCATCGTCGACTAACCTTTCGACACTGGTCGGCAGCGGCGCCGGCGCGTCGCTTACCGCGACCGGTTTGTATAACACCGCGGTCGGTTACAACGCTCTCAACGCGGTGGTGACCGCCAGCAACCTCACGGCGGTCGGCTACAACGCGCTCTCGTCAAACATCACCGGCGCCAACAACGTCGCGCTCGGCTCCTCGGCTCTCGCCGCCAATGTCTCCGGCTTCCAAAACTCCGCCTTCGGCTCGCAGGCGCTCGCAAGCAATGTCACCGGCTCCAACAATCTCGCCGCCGGTTACAACGCGCTGAATGCCAACACCACCGGCGCCAACAACACCGCGCTCGGTTCCGGCGCGCTCGCACTATCGGGCGGGAGTTCCAATAACTCCGCGGTCGGTTACAACGCGCTCACCGCCAACACCACCGGTTACAGCAACGTAGCGCTGGGCTCCGGCGCGCTCAGCGCCAACACCACCGGCTACCAAAACGCCGCGTTCGGTTACAACGCGCTTGCGGCAAACACCACCGGATACAACAACATCGCCATCGGCGCCAGCGCGCTCGCGGCCAACATAGCGGGAGGCGTCGACAATGTCGCCATCGGTGTCAGCGCGCTCAGCGCCAACACAACCGGCGTCGAAAACATCGCGGTCGGCGGCAGCGCGCTTGCGGCAAATACCACCGGGCTGGAAAACATCGCCATCGGCGTCAACGCGCTTATAGGAAACACCTCCGGCTTCCAAAACTCCGGGCTCGGCTACAACGCGCTTGCGGCAAACACCACCGGCACCAGCAACACCGCGCTGGGCTTCGGCGCGCTGCGCTTCAACAATGTCGCCAACTCAAACACCGCGGTCGGCTTTCAGGCCGGTTACGGAGTGTCGGGCCTGACCGCATCGCAGAACAACGTCTTCCTCGGTTATCAGGCGGGCAACGCAAACACCACCGGCGGGAGCAACACTCTGCTCGGTTATAAGTCGGGCATCGCGCTCACCACCGGAAGCAACAACATCATCATCGGCGATGACAGCGGTTCCGTTAACTCGCTCGCCACCGGCAACAACAACATAATCATCGGCTCGGGCATCTCGGCGACCTCCAGCGCCTCCGGCAACTCTCTTATAATAGGAAATCTGTTCTACG
>CAYILR010000087.1:0-5507 GCA_964364175.1 uncultured Bacteriovoracaceae bacterium | reverse complement strand
ATCCTGTTTATAAATTATGCAAGTGAATCACTCAAACGGGCTGAACAGTTACGAAGTTCAAGTATTAAATCTAAGTCGATTGGCTAAAAAAACTGCTGCATAAATTCCGACTGTTTTAAATTTTTTGCTGAATTTTTTCGCTGAGGATAGGGCGTGTTTTCAAAGTCAGTTTCGAAGCGAAAATTGCAGATTCGAGGCGAAACAAGGAAGCGGGTCGCGCCAAAACCGGAGCATCCCCGCTGCGGGCTGTGAGGATTTTGGCGCGATTCGCTGACGAAGTTGCAGCCCGAAGATGCAATTTGCAGCCGAAACTGACTTTGAAAACACGCCCTAATACTCCAACTGCTGCTGCCGCTATAAAACCAGGATGACACTTCAACTGAAAAATGCCCAAAAAGCCATCCGCGCTCTGGCCAATCCTGCCAAGGCCAAATTCTTGCTGAGGTTCTTCAAAACTGGCCCCGGCGAATATTCCGAAGGCGATCAGTTCCTAGGCCTCACTGTTCCGCAAACTCGCAGCCTCGTTCGCGAGTTTCGAGACCTGCCACTCGCCGATTGCATCAAGCTGCTAAAATCCCCGTTTCACGAAGAACGCCTAATGGCCCTGCTGATTCTGGGCGAACAATTCGGACGCCATCAAAAACAAGACAACGAGGCCGCGCAAAAAAAAATCTACGATCTCTACCTAGCCCACACCAAACACGTCAACAATTGGGACCTCGTCGATTCCAGCGCCAGCTACATCGTCGGTGCTTACTTATTTAATCGAGACAGAAAAATCCTCGACCGTCTCGCAAAATCAAAAGACCTCTGGGAACGCCGAATCGCCATCGTTGCCACGCACTACTTCATCCGGAAAAATGATCTGAAATATACTTTCAGGATTTCGGAGGCACTGCTCGGCGACAAACATGACCTCATTCACAAAGCCAGCGGCTGGATGCTCCGCGAGGCAGGCAAGAAAGATCTGGCCCCGCTCGAAGCCTTCCTAGAAAAGCACGCATACAAAATGCCACGCACGATGCTCCGCTATTCGATCGAGAGAATGACTCCGCAAAAGAAAAAACACTACATGGGTTTCGGCAAAGACTGAACTTCGGTGTAGAAGCTAAAATGCTCCCGACGACCGATGCGTCCCACCCACAGCATACCCTTCCGACTCAATTTTTTGCCGATCCATCTTGCCACTTTTCAGCATAGAGTGCCGATGAGGCTAGACCCAGCAAAATCAAAGCAACGCTTTCATGCAATTTTTTCATATTTTTTTCCTCTTTTTCCTAACTCCTCAATGATCGGCCAATAAGTGAAAAAAAAAGCACAAAAATAATACAATAAAATCATATAGTTAAGATTTAGAATAAATATTTTGATAGACTTTTTATGATGTATAATCCATGATAGAAATACTATCATGGATGCTCTGAAAGAATTCAAATACGACGAAGTCTTGGAAGCAGAAGATATCTGCAACCTGGAGAAAGAAAAAAAGCGTCTCTATCAAGGAATCTACAAAGGAGAAAAACTGGTTGTTTATGGCCGGAGAAACACAGGAAAAACTTCGCTGGTCAGAAACGTCATCATCCTAGAATATCGACGTAAATTTCCAAATGCATTTATTCTGTTCTGTGACTTGATGGGCGTCAAAGATCTCGAAGCCATCGAATCTCGCTTACGCGCCTCATTTGAGGAAGCCTATATGGCCGCGCTCCCTGCTCGTGCATGGATGGAAAATGCGGCTCGATTTCTCAAAGGATTGCGTCCGTCCTTTTCAGCTGATTCTCTGACGGGAGAACCCTCATTCACACTAGAGCTGGGCCGCGCAGGTCATCAGCAATCTCTCCAAAATATTTTTTCAACTTTAAGGAAATCTATCTCCCCCCGCGTTCCGCTCTTGATTGTTCTGGACGAATTTCAGGACGTTTCGCTGATTCCCGAAGCCGAGGGGATTTTGAGAAATGAACTTCAACAATTTAATAAAACACCAATGATCATGATGGGATCCAAAAAACATCTCCTTGCAAAAATGTTCTCGCGGCCTCGGGCACCATTTGCAGACTTCGGATCAGATATCGAATTTCACGATATCCCCTACGATGAATATCACGAATACATCGTCGAAAGATTCAAACCGGGAAAACTCAAAATCTCCCCAGAAGTCACTCAAATCTGGCAAGATCTGCTTTTTAGAAGTCCTGAATCCATCAATATAGTCGGAGCCAGAATCCTTGCCGACAACAACGATACTCAAATCACCGAAGACATCGTCCGACACGCCATAGTAAAAGTGATCGAAGACCGTAAGAGCCGCCTTGAAGAACTCCTCGCAAGCCTCAACGCAACCGAAGAAGAAATCCTGATCACCATTGCCCGATGCTCACCCGTTCCAAAACCCACCGCCAAAGAATTTCTCAGACTCGTCCGTCCCTCTCACGCCACCGTGATGAAAGCCGTACGAAAAATGGAGGATCACTCATTCATTGAAAAAACTCAGCTAGGTTATCGATTATGCAACCCCTTACTGCACTACTACCTGCTCAGATCAAGGTAGACCTAGAGCCTCAACCTGCATCCGAGCCCGGCTAGGTCCATAGGCATCGGTCATCAAAAACACATTTCGCATTCCCGGCACGGACATGGGCTTATCCAAAGGCTTCCCGCTGGCAAAAACCATCCCCTCTTCGTACCGGACTTGCTCGCGTTCGACTCGCTTCATGAAGTCGGGGAATATTTTATCCAATGTATGTTTAATCTTACGCAGTTTTTTGGCGACTTCGTGATTGTCCTCGCCTTCCTCGGGCGTGAGCACCACTGACCAAACACTGCGTCGGCCCGAATCAAAAAATTGCCCCCAGACATGGCGTTGAATCGTCTCGCCGGAATCTCTTGGCAATGCAGCATAAATCCCCTCGCTCAACCCCGACTCCTGGCTCTGTTGTGAATGAGTGAATACGACCTGCAAAACTCCATGCGGATCCCGGCCACGCTCAAACACGGGTTTCAAAAACCCATCCACTCCCGACAACGAACCGACTCGGTCCGCGACGTAGATTGTCTGGCAACAAACTTCACTTCCGTCCGCGAGGTTCAAAATCCAACCTCCAGCGCCTTCCCCATTCAATTTCATTTTCAGAATCGGCACGCCGTCGATCTTGATCACATTCGGATTCGACTCCAGCTCAATACGAAGCTTTTCTTCGGACTCTACCCAGGGTTGTCCCTCAGCGCGTGTCTCCACGCTGGGAATCCAAACTCGTTCCGCTTCCCAAAGCGACTCCAATACCGCCGAATCCTTCATCCACTCCGGTTCACGAAAGGATTTGTTTCTAAATTCTCTTAAATAACTCGTTTTTTCGCTCAACTCATCCAGCGCGGTATTTTCCATCACCGGCAGAGGCAACAAAAGATGGCTGCGAGTCCCCGTCAACCACACCACTTTTTTTCCGAGCCCCGCAAGTCGTGAGACAGCCCCGAGTGCAGTCCAACCATTCCCCACCACACAGCTTTCGGCCACGGTCTGAGTCGTTTTCATTCCACCAGCTCCTTGTGCAATGCCTTCAAAGCATCATCCACATGAGTTTCCGGCACTGCGAACGTCATGGCAAGCGAAGAAGCGGATCCCATCGACACCTGAATTCCGCAGCGCCCCAAAATCGTCACCACTTTCGACAACGCACGCCCATCCTGAGCAAATTTTCCTCCCACGACTGATAGCGGCACCACGGATCGGCGAATATCAAAGGTCTTCACAAATCCGTCGGAGCAAAGATGATCCATCACCTTCTTCCAATCTTCCTCAGCATCCTTCTCGATGAAAAACTCTACGCGACTTCCCGTGAAAATTGGCGACAGAATCACCAGATTCTGTTCCGCAGCCTGATCCCAAAGCGAACTCGCCACGGACGACCGCATCAACTCCACGCCGATCCAAGCCTTCGATCGATCTGCTGTTATGCCCGTCACTTGAAATTCTTCACTCACCATTTCTGTTCCTTCATCTGCACTTTCACTGCCACTTTTTAAACTATTCTTCACCCAAAGCCGGACGCCATGTCTCTGAGCCAACTCTACACTTCGAGGATGCAGGACTCCAGCCCCCCGTTGCGCCATTTCGACCATCCAACCTGCTGGAACACGAGAATACCGCACGGCAGATTTCACCACGCGGGGATCTGCAGAAAACACGCCATCCACATCCGTATAGATCTCGCATCGCTCGGCACCCAACTCCGCTGCCAGAGCCACAGCTGTGGTATCCGATCCCCCTCGACCCAGAGTAGTGATTTCCTTGTCCTCGCTCACGCCCTGGAATCCTGCCACGATCACGACCTTTTGCTCTCCCAGCCCCTTGCGCACACGATCGCCCAAGATCCGCTTGATCCGCGCACGCCGATGATGCCCATCTGTAATAATTCCAGTTTGCGAACCCGTGAGAGAAATCGCCGGCACGCCCCGATCCGCGAGCGCCATGCTCAGCAAAGCCATCGAAACCCGCTCTCCTGTGGAGAGCAGCATGTCCATTTCGCGATGTGAAGGCTGATTTGAAACTTGATGCGCCAAAGCAATCAATTCGTCGGTGGAATGCCCCATCGCCGAGACCACCACGACCAGATCATGTCCGGAATTTTTGACTCGAACGATCCGATCCGCGACTGAAAGAATTCGTTCGGGAGTGCCGACTGAGGTGCCTCCGAACTTTTGTATCCATAGGGCCATTGAGCACTAATACTTGATGATGTAGTTGAGGACAAGAGTCGGCTGAACGATAGTATGGGCCGTGCCACCCCCGGCACTCGCAATGGTGTGGCTGTGCGCACTGCCAGCAGCCGTAGTATTGGGGGTAGTAGCTCCACCCACAGAATTTCCTGCGGTCCACCAATCTGTACAACCCCAACTGCAGCGTACTCCATTAGGGTATTGATAGTAATCATTGAAAGTATGAGTATGAGCAGATTCTGTAGCAGTCGCACCCCCGTGATCATGCACAGGCGTTTCGGCCAGTGTCAGAGTATGGCTTTCAGAACCACCTGCAGCACCTAGTGTAGTTGCGGTGATACCACTGACAGCGTTAGTAATTCGAGTCGCTGCAACGCCACCCATATCATCTTTTCCAGCCACTCCTCGGCCGCGAAGGTCAGGAACATTGAAGTTGCCACCCCCCGGGTTACCATAAGTCGTTCCAATGACCCCATAAAGTGTCGCATATGTAGTTTGAGATACTGCTGAGCCGTCACAAAGCAAAAATCCCGTCGGAGCTGTCAGTCCCGCATAGGCTACCACAGTACCTGGAGGCACAATTGAAGCCGTTGCCGTCGTAATCGATGAGTCTGTGTATTGTCTTGTAGCAGCTGTAGCCACAGACGAATCCACATACTGTTTCGTAGCGGCATGCAAAGCCGAAGAAGGATCACCAGCTAGAGTCAAGGCGCCACCCAGGGTACCTCCAGCCAAAGGCAAATAAGCCCATATGGATGACCAACCTTGCAAGGCAAAAAATTACTAAGAAGCTT
>CAYILR010000086.1:0-5882 GCA_964364175.1 uncultured Bacteriovoracaceae bacterium | reverse complement strand
TCCGTCAAAAAATAATCTCAAAAATTTTGACGCGTGACCTCTCCGGGTCACAGTGCCCTACATCATTGCACCGATGATCCGGAAAAATGCTCCCGCCCTTTGGGGGGAAGGCACGCCTTACGAAACTCAGGTCATTTACGATATCGCGTCGGATGATCCTAAAAAACCTCCCGTGCACTATGAGGCACATATATTAAAACCCCACAGCATTGCTCACATCGATGCTCCTGCGCACACCATTAAGAATGGTGCTAAAATTACGGATTTTTTTTCAGCTGAAAAATCGGGGACTTTTTTTGGTCCCATTGTTGTGGTGAAGCTCAAAGGAAATCACTATCAACCTATTTCAGGAACACCCAATTTTCATTGGGAAGTATCTCTGTCTCAATTGAAACAAGGAATTCAAGAGGCTGCAGGAAAAGATCTGCGACCCGAAAAGCTTCTTTTAACCACAGACCCGTATCCCGGAAACGGAGATGGCCAACAAGATCCCGCCTATGCCCTGACACTCTCCATTGAAGCAGCAAATTGGCTAGCGAGTTTTTCAAAATTCAATTTTTACGGCACATCTTGGAAGTCGACTGATTTTCAGCCAGGACGTCGTGAAAGGCCCATTCATCAGATTTTATTTGAAAAGGGAGTGGTATGCGAATGTTTGGCTTTAAAAGAAGTTCCTGCAGGTCAATACTTATTGGTGGGTTTTCCTCTCCCTCTAGAAAATTCCTCCGAATCGCCCGTATGCCCAGTGTTATTTGAAAAAGATGAATTGGAAAAATTCATTTCTCAAATCTAGAGTCGTTTTGTTTTTCTTTGTCGTGGGGTGGGTATCGGTTACCTGCGTTCATTCTGACAGCTCCATTCACGTTGACCTCAATCACTGGAAGTTTTGTAGTACTGGGCCAACTGAAGAGTGTTTTGAGTACGATCGAAAATCAGATCTGTTTTTCAATCTCCACAATCCAAGTAAAAAAGGGACATTTCGAATTGTCTCCACATTTTTTCTCACCTCTGATCAAGTTCAGAGTTCGTTGTGGCTGTTCCTAGGTGAAGTAGCCGATAATATTGCTGTCGCACTCAATGGAAATTTGATTGCAGAATATAACGAATCTACGAAAAAAACCTATCTCAGGCCAGAATCGATCATTTTGCCACTGCCAAAAAGTTTTCTCAAATCGGGAGAGAACAAATTGGAATTTGAACTCACTGATCTTAATCAGACTATTTTCGGAATACGGTCTCAAAATGTTTACGTTTCAAATGACTACCTGGAGGTATTAAATTCTCAAAGAGGGGATTGGTTTTTAAGAACCAATTCAAATCTTCTCACTGGATATAGTTTGCTTATTTTGTTTTTCTGCTTACTCGTGGTCTATTTTTACTACCGTTCTTCGAAAATTTTACTCTTGTCTGGGTACTGCGCGGTTACGCTGATTTATTTGATCAGTTTTAGTGAAATTCCCAGGCAATACTTTTCACCCATCCTGTTTTCTGGACCGGTTCATTTTACACTGAGACTTCTTCAAGACTTGATTTTATTTTTGAATATCTTTGTTTTTTTGGATCAGAAAAAAGGGCGTCTGACTCGGGATTCAGGAATAGGAGTCTATTGTTTCGGAATCGCGTTACTCTGGGTCACATGGTGGATCTCGCCCACCTATCTGCCCCAACTCAGACTCATGCAGACAATCGCAATCCTCGTAGCACTCCCCATGATTTATGGATTCTATTGTACGATTCGATTTAAGACTTTTGGTCTATTTTTACAGGCCGTTTTTTTTGTTCTGCTCGCGATGCAAATCAATGATCTTTTCGTTTTTTGGCAGATGATTCAAAGTGCCTACTTTGTGAAGTGGTATCCCCCGTTCACCATTCTTTTGCTTATGGTCGTCATGCTCAGGGAGTTGATTCGTGATCTTAATCAGAAGCAAAGTGAAGCTGCTCTAGCCTATTTGGCTTCGCAAGTCGCCCATGACATTAGGTCACCTCTTTCTGCTTTGGATATGGTAGTTCAACGTATCGCTCTCAAGGGAATTCAAATTCCTGAAGAAGACCGAATTATGGTGAGAAATGCAGCAGGCAGGATTCGGGACATTGCCCATCAGTTGCTCACCCAATATTCACAGAAAGCGCAGAGACCCGATGCTGACTCTAGAACGCAGTCGGGTGAAGAGATTTCCAATCAGTTTTTGTCCGGTCTCATTGACCCATTGGTGAGTGAAAAGCGGATGCAGTATCGTTCTAAAATCGGAATTTCTATTGAAAATAAGCTGGATCATCAATGTTTAGAATTATTTGCCAAAGTGCAACCAATCGAGCTGAAGCGGGTTCTGTCCAACTTGATCAATAATAGTGTCGAAGCAATGGATGGAAGTGGAAGTATTCTGCTGTCGCTCAGAGCATCTTCAACCCAAAATGTTGATATTGTGATTCAGGACAATGGAAAAGGGATACCCAAAGATATTCTCGCACGCATGGGTGTCAAAGGTGAGTCATTTGGGAAGAAAGATGGATCAGGACTTGGGATTTATCATGCTAGGCAATCGGTTGAATCTTGGAATGGACAGCTCATCATCGAGTCATCCGAATCCACGCCCGAGAATGGCACGAGGGTCATCCTAAGACTTCCAAAGTCCGAAATGCCATCCTGGTTTGTTTCGCGATTGATTTTGGATAGAAATTCGAACCTAATTATTGTCGACGACGACCCAAGTATTCACAATATTTGGCAAGGAAGAATGGATTCTTTAGGGCGAGATCGAAGCACCATTCAAATGGTTCATTTATCAACTCCAGCGGCTCTCAAAGAATACATATCGATTAAAAAAGAAAGCGACTTATTCCTGATGGATTATGAATTTGTGGGTTCTCAAATGACGGGCTTGGATTTGATTGAGGAATACAGTCTAAAACAGCAAAGCCTACTCGTCACGAGCCGATTTGAGGAAACTCATATTCGAAACCGATGTATCAAATTAGGTGTCAGAATGATTCCAAAGAATCTCGCAGGGTTTGTGCAAATCGAAGTGCTGGGAGAACGTGTTCGGGCAGATGCTGTATACATAGACGATGACCGACTAATGATCGACACCTGGACATTAGTAGCCGATCAGAAAAATAAAAAGCTTTTCTGTTTCCATCCTAACGAAGCTCAATTTCGAATGAAAAGTATTCACAAAGATACCCCGATTTATATCGATGCCACGTTTTTGGATGGTACACCCGGCGAGAAAATTGCATATCAATTGCATTGCCAGGGATTTACGCAAATCTACTTTGCAACGGGTCAGGTTCCAGGAAAATTTTTACATCTGAAGTATCTGAAAGGTATACTAGGAAAAGATCCACCTTGGTAAGAGTGTAGGCACTAAATATTCATTATTTGATATAGAGAGCCCACTTTGCTCCTCGCCCTTTTCCATGCAGTGTGATCAGGCCTTCAGCTTTCATTTCTCTCAAAACGATTCGAATCCAATCTCGTGTCACCCACGGGCACTCTTTCTCAATATCTGATATAGAAAAATGTTTGATTTGTCGCAATACAGCTTTGCGTACTTGATCTGATTTTGAGCTTTTTCCCGTTGCCGCTATTGTACCGACACGCTCTTCGAATTCTCGATAGGCTTTGAGTAAAGCAATCCAAAAGTAATTCATCCAAGGGGCAACATTGTGTTTACCTGGGTGCCAGCCTTGTGAGCTTTCTTCGAGCGTTCTGTAGTAATCTTCCTTGGTCTCCTCAAAGATCCTTTCCAGGGAAATATAGCGCCCGACCTGATAACCAAAGTGGTAAAGAAGCAAGAGCGTGATCAGCCTGGCAACACGGCCATTCCCGTCTGCGAAGGGGTGTACACAAAGAAAATCTAAAACCACCATGGGAATGATGATCAGAGGATCTGTTTGACCGAAATCGATCACTTTTTGATAATCCTCTTCGAGTTCCCTCATTTTAATGGGGGTTTGAAATGCTGGAGTGGGTACAAATCGGACACGAGCAGTACCGTCGGGATGTCGCTCAATGATTTCGTTATCAGCGGATTTCCATTTGCCACCTGGTTGCGACATATAGGAGTAAAGCAGTTTATGGAGTTGCAAGATTACATTGCAAGAAAACTTCATGTCGGGGGCTGCTTCGTGAATGAGGGCAAGCGCGTCGCGATAACCCGCCACTTCTTGCTCCGATCGATTTTTAGGTTTTGAATTTTGTAATATCAAATTCTCGAGGCGTTTATGTGGCACCTCAATGCCTTCCAGCCGATTGGATGACTCAGTAGATTCAATTCTCGCAGTCTCCTGCAAACTTTCTAAAACTTCCGGTGACTGTTTTGAGTAAAGAATCTGTTTGCCTCGGTACTCCCCTAGTTCACGGAGAGTGGCGAGCTGGTTTGAATCAAATTTGAGCTGCTCCAGATACGGAGACTTGAGTGATGACATATAAGGGTATTGTATTCAGCAAATAGGGTATTATTCAACCAAAAATACCCTATTGTTATTATGAATACCCTATTAACAGCCAATATAAGAGCTATAAGCGGTTTTGCGTTATAGGCACGACGGAGAGTAGGGTTGCAAGCCGTGAGAGGGAATACGTCAAGGTTTGTCAGTCAATGCCGCAGCAAAGTGTAACCCCACTTTAGAAACGTTTCTGTCTGTTCTCGATGCCCTCGGGATTCAACTCAGTGCTTCCCCCAAGCCCCCTTCTGAACAGGACGATGCAGCTTAATTCTGCCAAAAAAAACTACCGAAAAAAGCAGGATGAATGGTATCCGATGTCTCACCGATGTCTCACCATCACCCGAAAACAACCGATTTTACCCGTACTCGATCGTACTCAAAAACCAATGGAACACCTTGATTTACTTAGATAATTACAGCAATTCCAACTACTTGACAAACCTACTACTTAGGCCTCATAACCCAAAGGTCGTAGGTTCAAATCCTACCCCCGCAACCAAAAAAACAAATCAAATCAAACGGTTGCAAAGTTAAATAGGGTGTGACGAAACGACGTTAAGTCCGGCGTGGCCATTTCGTGGCCACAGAGGGTTTTCTGCACGAAATGAATTCTTTTTTGCAGAACAGGAGGAGTGCTTATCAGCTTAAATAGCTGATCATGTTTCGACCGACACAGCTTACAAGTGGGAAATGGCGAATTCGATGGGTGGATGAGAATGGCGTGCGTCTAAGCGCAGTTTTTTCAACCAAACGAGAAGCAGATTATCAATTAGGTCTTCGCATGACTGAGGTTGAGGAAATCCAAAGAGGGGTCTGCTCCCCTAGGCCTAAATCCAAAATATTTCATGAACTCTGCGATAGCTATCTTGAGAAACGAGCTCCTCTCAAACGCTATCAAGAAGGGGACAAGGTTCTAATTGGAAAACACCTCAGGCCTTTTTTTGGGGGAATATTGATTCACAATATCAGCACAACCCATATTGATGACTACCGCTTGGCTAAACAACAACTACAACCTAAAACCGTTCATCACCATCTAACCTTGCTTGGTACCATGCTGAGATATGCTCATGAAAAGAAATGGATTCGAGAAATGATTAAAATCAAAAAACCAAAAATCACTCAACTCAATAAAGACTTCAGGTATTTAAAAACAAAAGACGAGGTGAAACGATTCCTCATCTCTGCTCAAGAAGAGGGGGACCTCGTTTATACACTGTACGCAACAGCTCTTTTTACTGGCATGAGGGTGGGTGAATTGGCTGGACTCAAGTGGGACGCGGTAGACTTCCAAAAACGACTTATCCAAGTACAATATAGCTACGCTGGACCGACAAAAAGTGGCGACATTAGGCACATTCCTATTCTTGATTCACTACTGGCCGATTGCAGCTGAGTTGACCCACCCCTTTGCAGGTTTTGACCCAGGGGTG
>CAYILR010000085.1:0-6272 GCA_964364175.1 uncultured Bacteriovoracaceae bacterium | reverse complement strand
CGAGGAATCCATGATTTTGTTCTGGATCCAAAACTTCAAGCAGTGCGCTGGCAGGATCTCCTTGATAGCTCTGTCCGAGTTTGTCGATCTCGTCGAGCATCAGCACGGCGTTTTTGCTGCCCGCCCGACGCATTCCATTGATCACCTTACCAGGAAGTGCACCGACATAAGTTCTACGATGGCCTTTGATCTCGGCTTCGTCGCGCATTCCACCCAATGAGAATCGGTAGAAATTTCGCCCGAGAGTTTTTGCGATGGATTTGCCGACCGAAGTTTTTCCAACTCCGGGAGGTCCGACGAGACAGATGATGGAACCTTTCGGATCGGCTTTGAGTTTACGAACGGCCAAGAACTCGATGATTCGCTCTTTGACCTTTTCCAGGCCATAATGATCTTCGTCCAGAATTCCTTGCGCTCGGGTGAGGTCAAGTTGATCCGTGGTCTCTTTCACCCAAGGTAGGGCGCACAGAGTCTCTAAATAGTTTCTACAGATATTGAATTCAGGAGAGCCTTCTGGAATGGTTTCTAGTTTGTTTAATTCTTCGAGAGCGATCTTCTTTGTCTCTTCTGGCATTCCTGCCGCTTCAATTTTTTCTTTAAATGTGCGATGCGCTTTTTCCTTGGGATCTTCTTCCATTCCCAGTTCACGCTTGATGCTTTTGAGCTGTTCTTTCAAAAAGAACTCGCGTTGCATTTTATTGATCTTGGTATTGACCGTATCCGAGATTTTTTTCTGAACATCGGCGACGTCTTGTTCACGTCTCAAATGGAGCAGCAGATTCTCAAAACGTGTTTTGACCGACAGGGTTTCCAGAAAACTCTGAGCTTCGGCTTTCGGAAGTGCGAGAGCAAAAGCCACCAGGTCTGCTACGGTTCCCGGCCCCGGCGCATTGATCATTGCCAGGCGCATGTCATCGGTGAAGAACGGGTTTACTTCGGAGAGTTTTTTCACATTCCCGATGACCGAACGGCTGAGGGCGTCCATCTCGGTGGATTTTTCAACTTCGTCATCCAGGTATTCACTTTCAACAACTAAATGAGGAAGCTCGGAGAGGACTTTTTTGGTTCGAAACCGTTTGATGCTGTGAATGAGCAAGTTCACTGATCCATCCGGCATTTTCAGGCGCTTCAGGATTTTGGCAACGACTCCAACGCCATAGAGATCATCTGACTTGGTGTGAGCCGTGAGGTCATTCTCGCGAACCAATAGCAGTCCGATCAAGCGCTGCCGATTGATTGCTTCTTCAACCGTTCCCACAAAGCGGGGGATGTTGACCAGAATCGGTGCCATGAGGCTCGGGAAGGGGATGGGACTGTTAATAGGTAGAATAAATAGGTTAGGGGGCAACGCCTGGTCTGGAAGCATCAATCCGCCCGGATTTTCCGTTCCCTTTTGGCCGACCGTCAAACTGCCGGAATTTGAATGAATCTCATCAGTTACGAAGTACATAGGTTGCCCTGCCACTACATATGGTCATGCTGGGGGCTTTGGCAAGGAGATCGATGATTTTCTGTCTAATGGGCTGGGTTGCTGCTTTGGCTATCTCCCTGGCCTTGAGGGCTGCTCGTGCCATCTGTTCCAGGTTCACTCCGATGCGCTTTCTCGGTGATGGCTTCGCGACTGGGGCTGAGAATTTCTCCTGTGCTGTGATCGTCATCCAGCATGGCTTGAACTCTAGCTTTTTCTAAGTTTGCGTTCAACTGCTTAAGCTGTTCAGGGTTGTTACAAATTGACGACATTTCTTGCACTCCGGCGGCCACTTGGTTAGCCACTCGCTGTTCGTCCGTCAGAGGGTCAGACTTCGATTCGACGTATGCAACCCATTGTCCATTTTTTACTTGGAGCGGATACTCCTTTTTCGTGCCATCTTTTGAAATCATTTCAACGACTGGGTTTTCCGTGTTGATGGATCTGACCGAAACTTCACCCTGAGGATATTCGAGTAGCAGTCTATTCGCTACCCCGTCACCTGAGGCCCACGCCGCGGCCTCAAAATAACTTAAATTCCAAAAACTAGCGGCAAGTGTAGAACAATTGAGAGATTTGGGCAGCTGAAGATTGCCGTATCCATATGGATCACGTGGATCAGGGTTACGCACGATAAGCCAAGTTCCGATGAGCATGGCCAGCACTGAACGTCCTAAAGTATTAAAAAAAACAGCAGCACCGACCCCTGGCCAAAAAAGCACAGAAAGCACGGCGATCAGGGCTGCGCTGACAAGGACAATTCCTGTCCATTTGAGTGCTTTTTGCATCTCCAGAGCTTCTGCCTCTGAAATCCAGAAGGTTTTCATTTTCTTTATTAGAGTGGCAGAAGTTTTTGTTTTTGTTGATGAGATTAAGAATCGATCGAGAGATTTGAGGTTGGATACCAAGTTTGATCGCGAATCAAAGCTCCAGTTTTTTCCTAAATATTCAATTGCGTAAGATGGAGAATTTTTGATGCGAATTGTATCTTCTAAACCCTCAATTTTTAATTCATTGCCTTGAATCGATACTCTTGGCATCAACTCAGACGATCCGTTTTTTGATTTCGGCATTCGAGCTTTTAAATAAGCATCTAGCTCTGCGACATGCTTCCTGGCTTGTTTTCCCTCGCTGAGTAGAATTGCTGTCTTCATCGCACGAGTGGCATTTGCGATATTCACTAGGCCATCGATCACCGTAACTGCGTTCGCCATATGAACTGGTTCGCTGATCCGTGTCGTTGCGTGTGCGCGAGTTTGAAGTCCTGGGCAGAGCAAAAGGTTCATCACCGCAAATTGCGTCAAAAATCCACCGGTCCATTTTAGCATATCCGTGCCCTCTTCTTGTGCACTTTATCGGGTGCGATCTATCGTTACTTGAATTTTGATATTGTTTTTAGATCACCTGAGCTGTTTCCGAGTCCATCCCCGGATGGCTTCATAAAGATTGAAGACTTTTTTCTGAGACCGCTCCAGCACATGCGGCTTCTTTTTTGAGTTCTCGATGAGTGCGATCAATTTTTTTTTGGTTTTTTCTCCGACATCTGAGTCGATCGAAACCCCTTCCTCGTAACCCTCGTTTCGGCCGGAGTTCCATTCGTCTTTTCCCACAAAGTATCCCAGCGAATTATTGGTGAGGCCCAAAATCATTCGATGAGGAGAGTGGAGGTGCGAGCGAATCGAGAGTCCTAGTCGCGACACCGCTTCACCGGGAATCGTGACGGCTTGAAGTTCTCCCAGTGTAAAATAATTCACCTGGAGTTTGACCTTGATATCGAGGGGTGGCGGCGGTGTGGGAATAAAATCGTAGTCAAGCACACCCAGCAGATTGGCATGTTGGAATTTGGTATTGCTCACGCTGTGGTACCAGCCGCTTTCCTGGAGGGTCATGTGGGAGGTGAGCTGCGAAATTGACCAGAGTAGCAATGACGGGATGAGGTTCTGAAGTAGAAATGGCCTGCAATACAGTTAGCTCATCATCCGTATAACCCCAGCCGCGTCGGTTCGATGCGATTGCGGCTCCGCGAGCGGCGTAAAGCCATGCAGACTGTTGTTGGGTGTATGCGCGGGCCATGGAGGTGACTGTTTTGTCCTTGAGTCTTTCGAGATAGGCGGAAGGAACCCAGCCGTACAGTCCTTGCAAGTCAGGTGCAGAGTGCGTGTGTGTGGCGCTGATCAGAAGCGTGCCTTGAAATGAGGGGAATTTTTTTTTGAAGGCATCCTGGATGTCGGTGATCGTTCGATTGCTGATCCCGACGGCATCAATGACCGTCATGATCAGTGTGGAAGGTGAGCTGGCATCTCGAATCGCCAGCGAACGTGCGTAGATGGAGTCGTGGATGGATTCCATGTGCCCGCGAGAAAAAGTGTAGATGCCGTAGCCGCCTAAGTAGACTTCGTTAAACTCGGAGGGCTTGGGGTCCAGGCTTTCGTGAGCTTCTCCAACCCAGTAGGTCGTCTCGGCAGCATGAACTAGAGGAGCGAATGAAATGAGGGTTCCGAGTAGTGCAGCCCAGGATTTCACGAGCAGAAAATCAGCCCTTTTTGGGACGGATGTCTGTGATGATTCGAACGGGATTGGGGAGTTCAAATACCTCGATCGATTGAGGTGATTTGAGATTCAGCACCATGGTCCAGCTTTCGCCGTCCAAGGGTGGGTAGAGATCCACTTGGCTGATCGCTTGGCTTTTCTTGAATGCAGCCAGGACTTTTTGGACTTCGAATCCGAGTTTGGGTTTTCCCCAGATCGTAACGACAATGCGTTTTTCGCCAGGTGAAATAGCAATGTGGAAATAAGGAGCGCGTTGCACAGCGGAGTGCTCACCATCGCGGACGGCTTCGAGGTCAATCACGATTCTTTCGAATCCAGCATTGGCGGCACGGCGAATGTCGCGGACGACGACTTCAGAAATCGCTTGGTCTCCGCCAACGAAAAGCCCATCACTCAAATACGATTGGCGTTTTTTGGAGTCGACTGGAAAGACCTTGTCCTGCTGAATGGCAGCATGGACCGGCGAAACCATTAAACTGACGGTGAATAGAATCCAACTGAAGCGCATCATGCGATTAGCCCTCACGCTTTTATAGTAGCGAGGGATCTCATTCTGCGCAACTGAACATAACCCAACATAAATGCCCAAGGCAGCATCCAAGAAAACACAGTGCCCGCACTGGGGGGGCTGGCCGAGTCCGAGTTTATGGTTCCGCAAGTGCCGGCATTGGGTGAGGCTTCTGGTTTGGTCGAGCTGGGCGGTGCAGTAGCCGGGCTTTGATAGGGAGGAAACGACTCCTCCATCCGGCAACGCGGATTTTGGCTGCTGAGTGGGTTTTTAGTCCCAGTCAACAGCACGAAGTCAGCAGGGTCGACTGCTTTTTGTGCCCCAAGGTAGGAGCCGCCGAAAGTCTGTGCTTCTAGCTCGATTGTGTAATCCCCCTTGGGGAGGTCGTCATTTGAAACCCAGGAAGAATCCAAGAGTTCAAATCCAGATTCGCCAGTATCCACGGGTTGGGAAAATTGACCGGCCACTTCTTTGCCATCTTCGGATTTGACAGTGATCGCGACAGTTTTGGGTGCATACAAACTATGGGTTAGGGCATGCAGCTCCAACTTTCCCTGGTGGTTTGGAATTCGGAAGGTCAGGAGTCCTGATTTGGGGATCCGATTCACAGTTCCCAGATTGCCTAAAGCAGTGAATGACAAATCTCCGGTTGTTTCTGGTAAGTCGAAAGATGCCCCGCCGCCAGTGCAACGGAAGAATTTTGCGTTGCCTGTTTCGGTTTTTCTGCCTGGCTCCACGGTGACGTTCGCGATCCAAGTCCTGGCAAAGTAATCCCCATTACACAGAGTATGGGTAAATTTTGAGTAATAATCCGAAAGAGGAGCGGGCCCTGCGAAAAAAGGTTCAGCATAAAGCATGTACTCGTCGGGTTCGAGCCCCTCGATATGGTAGAAGCCGTTGGCGTCAGTCAGGGCGGATGCAATCACGGTGCCTCGGTGAATGGAAACAGCCACGATGTGCACCGCAAGAACGGCTTGTTTTGTGGTTTCTAGCAAAACAGCTCCACCGATGCTGCCACGAGTTTGTGAGTCGTTGCCTGAGGGGTAGAGTGCGTGAACCCCAACTTGATCATCGCAGTGCAAGTGATTTTGTTCGGGCGCTGCGGTGTAGATCATGCTGCTGAGTTGGACGCCTGAATGAGAAAGTCCGAGGGTATGACCTAATTCGTGTGTGATGACGTTTTCGATTGCATAGCCCGCTGAAGTTCCGCTGGCAGCGGGATCGTTGTGGAAGCGGTATTGGATGTCGTTGAAGATGATGTCGTTTTCTAAAATTTCACCTGTGGCTGGAGTGTACCAAACCTGTGTCAGGCCCAAGATGCCGGGGCCGACCCCGGTCTTGCCTGGAGCTTGGGAGGCGAAGAATACGCGTGAGACTTTGTCTTGCTCGACGACGGTGGGGAACTTGGAGGCATCAGTTCCCTGCCAGTAATCAAATTTTACGGCACCGTTTGAGGCGACTTGCCAGCGTTGCAGCCCTTTAACGAAGGCTTGCTGAAAAACGCCGGGATCCAGGCCGGATTGGTTGGTTGGGTTTCCAGAAAAAATCAGCTGAGGTGCTTGTTTCCAGGCAATGGCAGCTCCACCAGCGGTACGCATCGGTGTGTACGCCATCCCTGGTGTACTCCATGCGGCAACCGCCAGCGCAACCAAAAAGGTGTCCGACAACTTAGTGATGCCCAGTGCGTCACTTTCAAGCTGATCGGGGTTCAACTTAAGTGACGCACTGGGCATCACTAAGTTGTCG
>CAYILR010000084.1:0-6285 GCA_964364175.1 uncultured Bacteriovoracaceae bacterium | reverse complement strand
TCCTGTTTATAAATTATGCAAGTGAATCACTCAAACGGGCTGAACAGTTACAAATCCAGTAAGGAAATTAAACCTAAACCTGCAGGAAACAAAGCAACTTGCTCATCAATCAAAGGAGCTAGAATGAATCCTATTGAGGAAAAAAATATTGTTGAACGCTCCATTTTTTGCCCAAAATAACTCCGTATCCAGATTCCCACCATCCAAGCACAAACCCATGCGCCAAATAGCTTTCCAGGACGAAAGTAATATGCACTTTGTACCAAAACCTGGGGAGAAATCATAAATGTAGCCCCCATCATCCAAGAGTACGCTAGTGGAATTTCAGAAAACAGCGGTATTACTGCCCAGCCCAAAACTAAGAAACCCAGAATTCCACTGATCAGATAAAAAAAACTTCTGAAGTGAGCAGGCCCGATATGGTTCAAAATTGTGATCATTTTAGCATCAGCCCACTCCAAAAGATGACCGACAGGTCTAAAACGATCGATGCATCCATCCGTTACACATACATCAAATATTTTTGCGACTTCACCTTTTAGTCCTAATGAACTAGGAGTTGCATAAAAAGGAATAAGGTTGTAATTTTCATCTTGAATAATAGGTTCCGTCGTAACAAAAGAAAAAACAAAATACAAAACAGCTACTATTAGAAAAAAAAATGGGCCGAAAACATCGATTTTTTTTATAAATTTTTCGGCGGACATTGACTCAATCCTAAATGTGGATTTTTGGTGAGTCAATTTTTACTATTCTTCCAAACCAAAGCCCGCCAATCCCCATCACTCATCACCGTCGGCTCAGACCCCATCAGCGGCGCATAGCACTCCACCACCGGAGCCACATCCGACTCAATCAACCCCGAGAGAATCAAAAATCCACCCGGCTTGATCTTCCCGACCAGAGTTTTCGAAAATTCAATCAACACGGGTCGTAGAATATTCGCCAGGACTCCATCGTAAACACGTCCTTCATCCTTCAAATACCGAGAAAACTCGATTTGACCCCCAATCGAATTCAACCGAGCATTCTCCACTGCATTATCAATCGCCAGTGGATCAATCTCAACCGCATCTACATGCGCCGCACCCAACTTCGCCGCACCGATCGCCAAGATCCCCGACCCACTCCCAAAATCCAACACACGTAGATCACGCAAATCCGGTCTCACCCGTGCCAACGCCAACAAGCAAAGTTGCGTCGTCTCGTGCGTGCCAGTCCCAAACCCAGCACCCGGATTCAAAACCAGCGTCCGGTCCTCCGGCATCTGATTGTTTGCCAGCTCCCAAGGCGGAACGACCTTCCACACTCCTCGAATATCCACTCCGCGAAACGACGCCTTCCATTCCGCATCCCAGTCTTTGTTCTCGACTGGAGTGAGACTGACAATTTCGACTTCTTTTTGCTTCTGGAGCTGTGTCTTTGCACGACGAGCTTGAGCCTCTTCCGCCCAATAGAGCTCAACCTCACAAGAGCCGAGTTGCCCGACCCAATCCCGTTCACGAGGAGCCTCGGCCGCATCCAGAGTCCAGGATTCCGTCTCCAGCCCCACCTCGGCCGCGTGATCAGCCAAGACCGTGCCTTCATGCACACCTTCAAGGCCCAGCTGGCCGTACTCTCGCCAGAGCTTTTCGAAAAAAGCCTCGCGATCCACTTTTTTATCTACCCGTAGTTTTAAAACCCAACTCATGTCGTCGGAGGAGTCGAACCCCCGTTAGTGCCATCGTCCGACCCAGACGACGATCCGGTGTCAGGAGCAATCGTCAACCCAGCAGTGCTCACCGGTTCAAAACTTTGAGGACGAGCATGAGGCTGAAAACTACGCTGACCGCCTGCGGGATGGAATCTTCCACCCCCGCCGCCGCTGCCGCCTCGACCCCCTCGAGCTCCGCGACGTCCGCGATTGTTCTGGTTCTGATGTCTGCCGCCGCCACCGCTGTTATGGCGAGGACCACCACCATTAGGACCTTGAGGACGACCTGGAGCAGCCGTGTTTCCACCCGCACGGCCCGCTTGCATTTGCGCAATCGCAGCATCTTGTGCTGCTTGAGCGCGTAAGAAAGCCAATCGATCTTCCTCATCCATATCATCGCGAGGAACCAGAGGTGCTGGTGGTGCCATCGGCTGAGCATCAGGGTCTGCAGCCGCAACTGAATTCCCCACCGATTCACCACTCACATCCTCACGAGGACGAATGATTGGTACAATCGGAGACTGCGGCTTCAAAAACTGTGATCCAGGAGCCAAGAAACTTCTCTTCGGCTCATCGGACGTAGGTGCTGCAGATGAGACAGGCACAATCACAGGCTGAATTCTTTCGGGCTGCCTTTCTGAATGCCGACCTTGCTGTTCTTGGCGTTCTTGCCGCTGCTGTTGACTTTGCTGTCTTTGCTGCTGTTGCGCTTCCATTTGCTGCTTGCGCTCACGCTCTTTTTTCTCTGTCAGCACATCAAACTGCTCGGGGTGCGTATCTAATACAGCCTGTAGGTAAACCGACTTACGATATTTTCTCTCCAACTGATCGATAGCATCCCGCTCATCAATCGCTAGGAAGTCAATCACGTCCGGATGAGCTTGAACCAGAATTTTCTGACAATCCCGATCCGTCCCCACGCGTTCCACTTCACGCATGACTTCGTAAGCCACGGTTTGTTTGGTTTTGATGTAACCCTTGCCTTCGCAATGCGCGCAAGGTTCGCAGAAAATCCGAATCGCGGTATCGCGAGTCCGTTTACGAGTCATCTCAATCAAACCAATGTCCGAAATTTTCATGATTGAAGGACGAGCACGGTCTTTTTTCAGAGCTTCTTCGAGAGCTCGATAAACACGGTGGCGATTTTCTTCCACTTCCATGTCGATCAAATCGAGAATAATAATTCCGCCGCAGTTTCGCAGACGAAGTTGATACGCAATCTCCTTCACGGCCTCGAGATTGGTTTTCAAAATCGTGTCTTCCAAATTGCGTTTCCCGACGAATCGACCTGTGTTGACGTCAATCGCAACGAGAGCCTCGGCTTGATCGACCACCAGGTACCCGCCGGACTTCAGCCATACTTTGCGATCCAACGCTCGGGACATCTCCGAAGAAATTCCATAAGCATCAAAAATCGGGATATCGCCTTGATAGAGTTCAATTTTGTGACGAATCGCTGGCATAAAATGCGCGACAAAGCGCTGAATCTCACCAAAGTGATATCGAGAATCAACGATGATCTTGTCGATTTCCTCGTTCACCCAATCCCGAATCGATCGCAGAACTGCATTCAGATCTTCATACACTAAAGCAGGTGCAGAGGAGACCGAAGCCTTCTCGCGAATCTCAGTCCACAATCCGGATAGATAATCGATGTCTTGCTTGATCCGCTTCTCGGTATTGTTCCGGCCGATCGCGGTTCTGACAATAAAACCTAATTTTTTGGGACGATTGCGTTCAACAATGTCGCGTAGCTTGCGGCGATCATCATCTCGGTCAATCCGGCGAGAAACACCCACGTGATCAATCGTCGGCATGCAAACCAGATAGCGTCCGGGCAAGCTGATGTGGCAAGTCAAACGCGCGCCCTTTGTTGCAATCGGGTCCTTCGCAACCTGAACGATCACTTCTTGGCCTTCTTGCAATAAATCTTGAATATTAACCTGACCACGACCTCCGCGCTGGGACATCTTCGGTTTGATCCGTCGATCTGCACTACGAGGTTGATTGAACTCAGGACGGCGGCCTTTTTTCTCGGCACCTGCCAAGAAAGTCCCCGTCTGGCGCTGCGCTACCCCTCCCGCTTCTTGAGGGCGAGCAGAAGACGAATCCCCTTCACTCGGTTGATCGCTGCTAGGCGCTTCCATTTCCGAACGATCCGAGGACATTTCCTCGGGGTTGACTGACATTTGTTCTTGATAATTTTCTGGCATCGACTCCATCGACTCTTCGCCTGGCGCTCCAACAGCACTCGGAGCTGCAGCAGAATCAGCTGGTCCGCGACGACGAGGTCCGCTTCGACCGCGGCGACGGCGATTGCCAGCGCCTCTTTTTGGAAATTTTTTCTCTTGTGGAATTGCTCCATCGGGAGAATCACCTTCTGCAGTCATCCCGACGATATTGCCCGGATCTTCTTCACCGTCATCGTCTTCGCTGTCGCTGTCGGCTACATCATCCGCTGCTGCATCGGCATCCGATTGCTCTGAAGCAACGTCTGCATCCACTGGGGATTCACCTTCAGTTGCTGGGGGCGCAGCTTCGGCTGAGGGCTCTTGAGCTTCTGATGATCCTGCTTGATGAGCTTCTTCGTGCCCTTCGTGATCGTGATCTTCTTCGCTATGACCGCCGTCGGTCTCCCAAATATCCGATCGAACATAGACGTCGTCGACATAAAGAAACGCCGCCTTATCCAATCCGATATCCACGAATGCGGCCTGCATCCCGGGCAACACCCGAGTGACTCGACCTTTATAAATATTTCCAACGATGCCTTTGACGGCTGCGCGTTCGACGAGCAATTCTTGAATCTCTCCGCTCTCCATGAGTGCGATGCGAGTCTCGGGTAACGACGCGTTGACAATGAGTTCTGATGACATTTTCTGACCTTCCGTTTTGTTAGGAAGTCAAAGACTTGAAGCAGGAATCTAAATCAAACCCAGTGATCCGCGATATCTGCTGAGCAGATATTTTTTGTGGATCATGAGTGTGTGAATTCGAGGTTCCCTGAAATTTCATGTTTTTGACTTCGAGATCTGGAGGGCTGTGACTAGGGCTGCCTTTTTCTCGGCGCCAACCTGGCTCTACAGCCCAGATCTGTTGATTGAGTCCTATGACTGAATCTGTTCTTTCTTTAAGTTTTTAATCTTAAACTTTTTTTCTAGTTTAACTTTTTCTAGTTTCAACTTCTTATTCTATGCGAACGCTCTCCACTGGGCGCCCGACCTAATATCCGTAATTCTTCCTAATGAATAACGGATCTCGCTTGACTCCACAAGCAAAAAGACAGTACCGCCGAAGAATGACCCTCAAAAGCCACGAATTAGCGGCATTAATCGATCATACCGTGCTCAAAGCGGAAACAACTGCCCGGCAAATTGAGCAGCTCTGTCAGGAAGCGATCGAGCATGGATTTGCTGCGGTTTGCGTCAACCCGATTTTTGTTTCGCGAGCGACTGGGATTTTGAGGGGGAAAACTTCGAAGATTGCTACTGTGGTTGGATTTCCATTGGGTGCGAATTCTTTGCGGACTAAGTTGTACGAAACCGAGCAAGCCATCACCGACGGCGCTACCGAAATCGATATGGTCATTGCGATTGGAGAGATGCTTTCGGGGAATGAAGCTTACGTTCGAGATGAGATTCAGCAAATTGTAAAATGCGCGGGCCAGATTCCGGTGAAGGTGATTTTGGAGAATGCTTATTTATCGCAGGCGCAGAAAATCCGAGTCTGTGAATTCTCTCGAGATGTCAGGGCTGCGTTTGTGAAAACCTCGACTGGATTTGCGGTCAGCAGCTCCATTCCGATCGGTGCTACCGTCGAAGATGTTGCACTGATGCGCAAGACTGTGGGTGCTGGATTGGGCGTCAAAGCCTCTGGAGGAGTGAGAAATCTTGCAACTGCTCTACAAATGATCGAGGCCGGCGCGAATCGAATCGGAACTTCGTCGGGCGTGGCGATTTTAAAAGAGCTTAAGCAACCCGTTTGAATTCAAATTTGATATTCAGTTTTTCCAAATATCCAACCAGACGATCAATCGTAAATTCATCAAAACGATAGCGCAAAATCTTACTGATCAACGCCTCGCCAATCTCCAATTTTTGCGCCAACTCTCGCTGATTCAAATTTTTCTCTCGTTTGTAAACAATGAACACAGCGCAGATATCGCGTTTGATCAGATCTACCAGCGGAGCATCATCTGGAATAACTCGACCCCACATATCCGGGTTTTCGTCTGCCATTTTTATAATTTTTTCAATCTCTTCACGCTTTGGCCATTTCATACTATTTTCCCTTTCACACGGAATGCATTCACAACACCCAAATAATCTTCGTCGCAATGGGTGAGAATAATCCGATACGATCGATCCTTCAAAAGAACTACCTCAACGAAATATTTGTATCCGTCACTTTCACTCTTCAGATCAAATTCACCACCATCAAGCAGCTTCACGAGTCTAAGAATCAACTCATCCGACATGTCCCAATGACGTTCTTTGTAGTGCGGATCAATCTCAACGCTGGTAAAAATCCGTTGGTTTAAACTGTGCCCCGGAGAGGATGAGCGTCAAAGTTGCCTTTTCTGCCTTTCCTAA
>CAYILR010000083.1:0-6314 GCA_964364175.1 uncultured Bacteriovoracaceae bacterium | reverse complement strand
TTAAGCTCACTGCGGATGCCATGCAACTAAGCGAAGCCTGTGAAGAACCCGTGGGCAAAGCGGTCGTTACTTTCCACGACAACGCAGGCGCGCGCGAAATTGTTGTGAAAGCTCGGGTCAAAGACTGCGAGTAGCGTTCGCTATCAATCCGAATCATCGGTGGGTATCATTGATAGTCAGGCAGCCTCTTCTGTCGCATTCAAAGTTAATTTTTCTGGGGTTTTGGATTCACCCAAAAGTAAACTAAATTTACCCGGGATTTTAACACCTAACTTTTCTGCCATGAGGGCCCGAACAGCCACTTCGTTAATCGGATCCAAACGCTTCTTTTTTGCTCGCTCCCACTTTAATACTGCGGGGGCTGAAATTCCCAAATCTGCTCCAATTCGACCTAAGGATAATCCCAACATTTTTCTAATAAAATTGAACTCAATCCCACGAATGGGGATTTTGTCCTGGATGATCGCTTTGGCTACAATTTTTTCAATGAGCCTAACATCCATGTCAACCACATCTCCATGCTGCGTTTTTCTAAGAGGGATTCCAACCACCGTGACATATTCCAATCCGTAGTATTTTTTTATCGTCATGGTTTTCATATCTTCATTCCTTTTTAAAATAACGTAATGACCAATGTTTCTCCGTTGTACGCACAAATGACCGTCAACTCATCCCCTACAGTGTCTTTCCCGACCACCTTGAATTTTCCATCTGACTGCTGCTTCCAGTTGGTGCAAGTGGTGCCCACCGATTCAATATCTTGAAAAATCACTCCACGCTCCGACATCCGAAGGTATCCATGCTGAGTGATTTTAAAACTTCCATTCTTTAAATCGTCTAAAATATTCTGAATCGACACAGTTGCCTCGTTAACTAAGTTAACATCGTTAGAATTGAATGTCTATAAACATTTTTAACCGGTTCTGGTTAGTTCTCTTTCAAATTCCGATAAAGTGTACTCTTAGAAACTTTGAGCGTCCGGCAGATCTCAACAACCGAAGTCTGCTTGGCGGCGTAGAGGGTTTTAGCAATCGTCAGAGTGTTCTTGTTGAACCGTTTCGGACGCCCGCCTTTTTTACCGCGGGCTCGCGCTGCAATCAGGCCAGCCTTGGTTCTTTCTCGGATGAGGTTTCTTTCAAATTCCGCCAATGCCCCAAAGATCTGAAAAATCAGTTTTCCCCCAGAACTTAAAGTATCAATGGACTCAGTCAGGCTTTTAAACCCAATCCCCCGTTTCTCAAGACCCCGAATCGTCGTCAGCAAATCCGGAAGCGAGCGGCCAAGCCTGTCTAGTCTCCAAACCACGAGCACATCACCCTCTCGTAAAAACTCTAGAACCGCCTTGAGGCCGCTGCGGGTGAAATCTCCACCGCTTCCCACATCCGTAAACACTTTGTCGCAGCCATGGGCATTTAGGGCGTTCTCCTGAAGGTTTAAATTCTGATCTTGGGTCGAAACCCGCGCGTATCCGATTTGCATGGATCCACGTTCGTCCCAAAACTCATCGGGAGCAACCGATTTTGGCACTTTGATTTCGAGACTGAGTTTTGGGACGGATTTGCTGGGATTTCGAAATCAGGTTCAGATTTGAACCCCATCGGGTCAAAAATGACCGTTTTTGGGAATCTCCACAAATCCTGAAAACAGGCTCGGGAGGGGCGGAAAAACTTTGACGCTACAGGCCATGTTTTTGTTCGTGTGTTTTATGAGTCCTCACCTCGTTGTGAGAAGAATTTCTAAGTCCAGGATATCCGAAGTTGGGTGGGTGATGGTTTGGCACGCCGATTGCTTAGAGGATCTTCCAAACCGTCGGCAATTCCGACATGGAAAGGGTTTAAAAAAATGAATCTCGTTTTATTTTGTCTCTTTGGACTCTCACTCAGATCCCCGGGAACGCTTCTCATGGCACCACCCTGGACTTGGCAGACTTGGATCCCAGGATATAATCCCTGCGAATTTGATGCCGCTCACTTTGATAAAATTGCTTTATGCAGGGCTGTTTTTCATAAAAACGCCGATGTGGCCTGGATTGCTGATCCAGCCAAACAAATTCCAGAGCTGAGTCCAAACGGACCGCTTCCAGAACCATCCCCTTCTTCATCTTCAACTCAGGAGATCCAAAAATGATTACTGTTTTTAACGTATTGATTGCTTGTTTTTATAGTGGATTTGACTACCTTCCTAAACAGCCGGTTTCAATTTCAAATCGGTTTTACCCCCACATTTATTACGACGGAGACGGTACTCCTCGGACGAATAAACTTTGTCACCACATGTATGGACCTAGGTCTGACTTGAACGGAGGCTCAATGCAGGCTCTGGATGGAGGTTTTTATACACGTCCTCCATTCCCCAACCCAGAATCATTGGAATCTTTTTCACCGAGCCCCTGAATTTTTGTGGTAGCTCAAATTTCAAATGGAGCAGAATATGACTCAGTTTTTGATTGTTTTTTTGTTGATGATTTCAAATCTGATGGGTGGTCTAAGTTTCGCTCGGGAAGTTTTGAAAAGTAGCCCAAGTCCGACTCCAAAAATAATTACGGCGGACCCACCCCAAGATTTGGAAACCTGCTTTTCTCCAGACATGCCTTGTCGAGAAAAGCTGATTCAATTTATTCTAAATACAAAATCTAGTCTGGATATTGCGATCTATGATCTGACCGACCGATACATTGCTGATGCTATCGTAAAAATTACCACCAAAAATCCACCCTGTCTTGTCCGAATTGTGGTGGATCAGATTCAATCTGGAAAATCGTACTCTCAGGTTTCCTTTCTCCAGTCCAAAGGGATCACTATCAAGCCTGGAAAACAAAGCAAGCTCATGCACAATAAATTCATGATCCAGGATGACAAAATGATCGAAACGGGAAGTTTTAACTACTCAGTCAACGCTTCAGAGTCCAATCAAGAAAATCAGGTGTATCTTGCCAATCCTACGATAGTCTCTGCCTACAAAAAACGATTCGAATCGATGTGGAAAAAAACAGATCCATGGACTGCTCCGAAAAAGACAAAACCACTTTAAAAGCCGGATGCTGTCTTGAGACGAGTTTTCTTTGTGGGGCTGGAAATCCTTTTCCTGGATTCCTTTATTGCCAATGAATAAGAAACTTTGCCGTGATTGACAGAAACTTCCACTTTGTAACGAGGAAATTCTAAAATTTGATGATCTTTTGTTTCATTCACGTCATCAAACTCAACACTTAAAAGATCTCCATTATGGGCAAAAAAACCTACACCAATACCATTATTTGCTTCCACAGCATCACCCAATGGCCCTGGAAACCAGGTAATTGATAAAGGCCCTGAGTCACCAATGACTCTGAATGAGATTTTAGGATTTTTCATATTTTCACCTTCTTAAATTTTTTGTGCGCACTTCGAGCAGATTTGCCAGTAGGATACATACTGGCAAAAAATGTTCCATCAGGGGTGGTTTTTATCACAGCGACAATGAATTTACGGTTATCTTCAAGCCTATAAAAAAAATTATAAATTCGCTCTTTGGTTTGAGCGTCTTGGTAAACATCTGAGGGGCCTTTTAAAACCAGTTCTAGTAAATTCAAGACTAATTCTTGCGGAATACCAGCAAAATGATCTTCGATTGCATGATTGAGTTCTTTTTCACCGACAACAACGCGATCTCCGAAAATGTTGGTGATGATTGTAATAATTTTTCTACTCATTCGCCGATCCTTGCAACGATGTTTGAATCTGCTGCACGATATCACCGTTGCTGACTTTCGTCAGGCATAAAGCTTCTTCGAACCGCTTAGACCATATGTGTGTTTCATAGTAAGTTTTGAGTGCTGAATCCTGCAAGGGCCCAGGTTTACGGGCGTACTCCGGCACAATCTGGCTGATATCCTCGATCAAAAGTCCTCTCTTCCACTCTGAAAATTCGAGTTCCATGATTTTTTGCTCTTCGGCCTGCCTCTCTCGTTCTTCTCGCTCCTTAAATTCACGCACTTTGCGGCGGGCTTCGGCGGCTGGGCTCTCGTAATTTTCTGGAGGTGCATAGGGAATGCCTTTGCGTAAAATTCCCATGAAGAAATTCAGCGGGCTGCCGCTGAGTTCCCTCCCCTTCCTATTTCGTTTGAGATCAAATGAAAAAAACTGGATCGAGTCTTGAACTTCAGTCGGTGTCAGCTTCCCTTGGCGAATGATCTGGATCAGATGGGTTTGAGTAAATCCAATTTCAGTCAGTGGAGTCGCATCGACAGTCTGCCACTCCGGAGCTAACCGTATTTCTGGATCAAAAAGATCTAGTTCTCCAGTAGTAGTGGTTTTTAAATTCTCCAATTCTAAGAAACTACTACTACTAGAAGGGCTTGTTACCCGTTGTGTTACCCGTTGTGTTACCTCTTTGTTACCCGTTTGTACTCTGTTTGTTACCTCTTTGTACTCTGTTCTGCGTAGTAAGAGCGTCTGATAGAGATCTTTTTCTATTCGAAAACGAGTAAAACCACCCCTTCCTGTTGCGCTCGATTCACGAGTAATAAAGCCTTTTCGAGTCAATCGAAAAATAATCGTTTTTGCCGTACTTTTTTGACTTTCAAGATAAACGGAAATGCGATCCAGTGTGAGCGGAGGGGTCAAAAGATCACCGGTGATATGACACTCTTCAAAAATTAATTGAAGCAACTTTGACTCAAGGCCACGGAGTGTCTCAAAACCTGTATTTGTACTCTGTTTGTACTCTGTTTGTACTCTGTTAACGCGGTTGCTTGTTACCCGTTGTGTTACCTGTTTAGTAGTTTGGGACTGTGGGGCTGCTTCGACAGTTTTAGGTTCTGTTACCTCTTTGTTACCCGTTTGTACTCTGTTTGTACTCTGTTCTGTTACCTCTTTGTTACCCGTTTGTACTCTGTTTGTACTCTGTTCTGTTACCTCTGTAGGCGCAACTGTAACGGTATCCACAGCTAGGGTAGCGCCATGGATATTTGGTTTTCGAAGTTCTCGCAGTCCCAATCGACTCATTGTGTTTCTTGTACTCCGCACACTTGCATGGTGAGTTCATGAAAATCTTCGCGGATACTTCGTGAACATTTGACTTCAAAAATACTTCGTCCTGCGTTTGTGGAATTTGCGATGTCAGCTGATTCACGAATATAAAAGGGGAAAACTTTGGATTTATAGGTTTCCATGAGTGCCTGAATAATTTCCTGAGAAGCAACTCGGCTCGAATTGTACTGATTCATCAGAATTTTGTAATTACGCTCAGGGCACTCAAATTGGTCAGCTAACTGATCGATGGCTTCAATCGTAAGGGCGACGGATTCCAGCGAGTAGATACTAGGGGTGCAGGGGAGTACAATTAAGTCGGCAGCGAGGTAGGCTGAACCAGTCACAGTAGTAAAAGACGGTGGGAGTTCAAGCAGGATCAAATTATAATCTAATCCTTCGAGGCGATCGCGTATAATTCGCTTCGGGTTTAGATTGCCAACTAGTTTTTCCGCATGATGATTTCGCAAAGCGGATGGAATTAAATCAAGGCCAGGATAATTTGACGAAATAATCGCCTTTTGCATGTCAGGCTTTTCGTCTTTAAGTAGGTCACAAAAGATGAGCCTGTTGGAAAGGTCTGTGTCTCTAGGAACGAGCGCATTGGTTGCGCAGGCTTCTGGGTCCATGTCGATGAGTAGTACCTTAGCGCCTAAATTTGCGGCCCTTACAGCAACATTAGTTGAGATGGTTGTTTTTCCAATACCCCCTTTAAGGGCCGCAAAAGTAATAACCTTTCGCTCTGGAAATTTTTTCCCCCGCTCAAGCAAGAGTTTGCGGACAGTCATCGGACCAACACGCCAAACAGTCCCAGGTTGAATGTCGAGCGTTGGATTCTCCTTCAAAGAATCACCAACCAGTTGTTTCGCTCGTTCTTTGGAAAGTCCGAGAAGCCCTGAGAGTTCCGTAATAGTGATCATTAAGTTCTCCTACGCGCTGAAATACAAAACTGTGATATTTGGATTATTACTCGATTTTTTAAATTTGCAAACTAAACTACGTAATCCTAAAAATTTAACGACCCTACCTTGACACCTAGCTGAGTCATATCCATCAGAGACAAGTGCGAAAGATAACACAAAACAAAACGGTCGGTTTTGAATGGGTGGGAGGAAGTTAAAAATTACAACCAATTGATTTTAATATGAAATTTATAAGTCTAGAAGACTCATCCCCACTCCGTACTTCTCAACCACCCTAGCTCTACGATCTAAGGTGGTTGAGAAGTACGGAGTGGGGATGAGGAAGGGAGAGGGTGGGGATTGCAATGGAAAGAAAGAAGAAATAATTCAAAAAATGCAAAAG
>CAYILR010000082.1:0-7054 GCA_964364175.1 uncultured Bacteriovoracaceae bacterium | reverse complement strand
GGTGCCCGCTGGCCAGAACCAGTCCCTTACTCTAGACAGGCGCCACGCAATTGAGGTTTATGGACTCGATAGAATTGAGGCAGGCAGATTGGCTTGAATTTTATTTTTAAGTGTTTGTATTTATTATAAAATAATATGTATTGACATAATTATATTATGTAGTATTATATATTTATGATTAATCAAGTTTTCGATCAACTTGATCTTTGGATTGAACAAAAAAATCAGGAAGCTCAAACTGAAGGTTTTTTAGGTATCAATCGTGTCGATATTCGCATCGTAGGTCAAACCGCGTTGTTGGAGGCGAATCTGCACATTTATGTTGCTGCGACGATTGACGTGGATACCAAAAATCAAATTGAGTACTCGGTTAGAAAAAAATTCTCAGAATTACTCGAAGTTCGAGGAAAAATACTTGATCCCGTAGGTCACGAAGCTTGGATGCCCGACGAAACTGAGTACAGACAGATATTTGATGGCAGCAATCTGAGCGGATACATTGCTGAGCCGGTTTTTGTTATTTTATCCAAAGCCAAAAAAGCCCCAGTGAAAAACAAAGATCTGATTGCTGAGTACCTGGCCAGTGTAGATCTGGATCAACGAATTTTTCAACTGGCGCGCAAATATCAAGTCGATTTGGATGCTTTTGTATGAACAAGGAACAAGAAAAAAACATCATCAAAAAGGCGAAAATTCGGGCTAGGCAGCTGGCCCGCTTGAGGGAAGATCCTCGTTTTGCGAAAGTGATTGGACGTCTTGTTCACGAAGGTTTGCTAGATACTCGCCATGTTCGGCCTAGCAGGAGTAAGCCTTTTGTGGAAGAAGTGCTGTGGGTCGGTGAAAATCTGGAGCCGAGAGTTTTGGAGTTGCTTCCTGCGATTGCTCTTAAACGGCCACGTATGTTGATGGATCAAGTTTATCCTGATGATTTGAGATGTGCGATGAACGATCTGAGGAGAGGCGAAGCTCAAGGTTTTTTCAGAGGAGTTGAGCTTCGTAAATGTTTGCAGTGGGTACCGATCGTGGGTAGAAAAAATCATCTTCCCACAGCCATGAAAACATTTCGATTAGGGATTGAGGAGCAAGAGTTGTTGCGGAAAATCAGTACAAAAAAGGGAATCACAGAATCTCAGGTGATTCGAGATGCGCTTCATCGATTAGCGGCAGAGATGGTCAGATAGTATGTCCATCCGCTTCCTCACCCTAGACGGCCTAACTCCCTACATCGCCGCAAGAGATCTCCAGCTCGAACTCGTCGAAAAAAGAATCCGCGACGAGATCCCCGACACCGTTTTATTTCTAGAACACGCGCCCACCATTACGCGCGGAAGGGGGCTTCAGTTCACCGGCGAACCTCGCGCAGAAAAACAAATCCCACTTACACAACCGCTCCCCGAAAACACCGAGTATCACGACTCCGAACGGGGAGGCGATCTGACCTGGCACGGCCCAGGGCAACTCGTGATCTATCCCATCATCAAACTCACCAGCCACGACCTCAACACATACATCCGATTCCTTGAACAAATCATCATCGACGAATTACTCACACTCAAAATCCCAGCCACACGCAAACCCAACGCCAGCGGTGTCTGGGTCGGAGAAAAAAAACTCGCCTCGCTTGGAATTGCGGTTCGCCGTTGGGTGACCTACCACGGCATCGCGCTCAATCTCACCAACTCCCTCGAAGGATTCCATCTGATCACGCCTTGCGGATACTCGCCCGAGGTCATGGCTCGTGTCGTCGATTATCATCCACAAGCAAATCGTGCTGATTTCGAAAGTCGGCTGGTTCGGCGATGGTCAGCGCAGTCCGTAGGTTTCGATCTCCAAAAAAATCAGCTACACTCAAAAAATGGAAGATCATTCCCTGCCTGATGACTGCCTGGTTTGTTTTTGTCACCAAGTGACCGTCGCAGAAGTCAAAGCCGCTATTGCCAAGGGAGCAAAAACCGTCAGCGCGATTCAGGACGAGACTTTGGCTTCCACAGGATGTGGGGGTTGTCGTGTGGATGTCGAAATGATTTTGGAATCAACTTTAAAAGGAAAGCTCTAATTAATACTGGCAAATCAAACGATCATCGTCCCGTTCGCCATCGCAGGACATGACTCGTCGAATCTCCACTTCGTTCGAAGTAATTCGCAATGAATATTGCAGGCGAGCTTCGCTGCAAACACTTTTGTCTCTGAACAGCGGACCCACAAAGGTCGAGCCAGACTTTCGATAGTTGCGATCCAACTGAATCTCAGTAGGAGCGTCAAAAAAACCACTAGCGTCGCCCTGAATCGAGATCGTCAGTTTTTTCGCATCGATTTGAATTTGACAGCGGGACAAGGTGGGAGCGATCAACTCCTCTCCGTTATGAATTCGAGTCACATTAGCCAAAGATCCACGAAATTTTTGGGTCAATTCTGCCACCTCGCGAGAAATATCCGCGAAAGCCAAAGAACTGCCGCACATGAAAACAAAAAAACTGATCAACGAAAAAAACACGCTTTTTGAATGACTCATTGGATACCCCTTGGGATTATTACCCGCAGTTCATATATTATTCTTGAACTATTTAGTCAAACTAAAAAAACATAGACATTATCTTGGTTTTTTTGCTCTAATTGAAGAAGAGAACAGAAGTTCTCAGGAATCCGGTTCGGGTCCAAATCAAGGAAGATTGGCTGAATGAAAAAAACACTGGCACTGGCCGCTATAGTCAGCCTCATCTCCAGCACTGTTGAGTCTGCTACCTCTGCAGTGAGGGATAAAAGCCGTGTCAATCGATCTCCTGCAATCACAATAAACGAAAAATCCAAGCAAGCAGGCAATTGGGTAATCCACCCACTCACACGCACGCAGACCCCAGACGGCCAAGCCGCCACCCAGCATTTCACGCGCCTAATGGTCACGATGCACGGCGCTTACACTTTGGCAGACGTGGATTTTGTCCAACACGACAAAACACCCGAGATGATCAAATGGTACACCATAACCGACATGGCCGAGTCCCTGCGGCAGGGCATGGGTATCCAGTGGGATAGTCGGAACGTACAGGACGGTGTTCATTTCTTTCAGGGGACTTGGGAAAAGGGAAACCGAGTCATCCGAGTTTATATCAAGGAAGAAACCCAGAGATACTCAGTCTCGATCGCATTCATTCGAACGGGATATTATCCTCTCATTGAAAAAGAAATCGCTCTCGTCCAAAAGGCCATGGTTCTGCCCAGCGGCAGTGAAAAGAGCGCAGCACTCGAAAAGTTTTTGGATTTTGTCCGACCAGGACGGACGACGTCCGCTTTTGCTGATGTCTTTGCGGACATTGCCACTGCCATCACTAATCTGTCCAACCAATCGCAAGGCTGGCAAAATCAGTCCGATGCTTGGAGAACTGATGCAAAGACGCAATCGGACGCATGGAGAACCACATTCTCTGATCAGTCGGACCAGTGGCGAACCAGCGTAGAAAAAATCACCGATCCAAAGAACCTGGCGAAGATATCGTTCGGAATTACATTCGGCGCGGTTCTCGGGGCATCGATTGCCAATATGATTGCGAGTGGAGTGAGCTACCTCGCGCAATCCGTTGCATCGGGTATTCATGAACTGGTTACACAAGAAAAGTACAAAGCTCGAGTCCACGAAACGATTGTTCGCTTCATCAAGATGCGAGAAGAGTACGAAAAACTCATGGCCAATGCAGTTGCAATCGAAAAAGTATTAGAGTCGCTGGCGGGTTTTGCTGGAGACTCCACGGCAGAGGCCAAGTTTCAAGAAGATTGGATTTCTTATATTAATCGATTGGCGTCGGCTCGAGATGGTTTCCAAACGAATCTGGATATTGCAACATCTGACAAGGAGAGGTTGCTCCGGGAGCGCCGTCGAGGGTTTGAGTCAGGCGTATGCACTGCCAATCAGCGAATTCAATCCTCGACTGAGGGATTGGCGAATATAGAAGCGCTGACCAAGGTTTTGAAAGAGGGAAGAAACTACTCGAACTCCGCTTGCGCTGCAGTCGTCAAATACTTCGATACTCTGGCCATGCTCGAATCGAAGCTCGAGTTGATGCGTGCGGAGCTTTTGAATGTGGATACGATCCACGAGTTTTTGGACGGGCGTCGCTTGGATCGTGAAAAAGTAGAAGAAATGATCGAGGATTTGCCGGATGCTCTGAGAAGTATACGGAAACGCGAAATCAATGAGCTCATGGACAACGAAGAGAAGCGGTTGGATCTTTACTTAGGCGAGAAGAAAAAAGAAATCGAAGCCTGTGAAGAGCGCTACAATTCAAATCAACGAATGGGTGATGTTGTTAGCTTGAAAGCGGAGCTTCGCCGATTACGTCAGCTGAAAGAACAGCAAAGAAAGCCGGAGGAGCGCGATCCGTCTCGTGTGCACAGTGAATTGTTTCAGAGAAATTGGGGATTTACAGATGCAGTGACCTCTCCGCTCAAATTCACTTCTCAGTCCCTGGAAGAGTATTCCGCAGTCAGTTGGATGTCGCGAATGAACTACCGGACGGAGATTTGTCGATTGGTTTTTGATACCACCATTCCGGACCGAACGCCCCCTGAGCCCAACTTCCAACAAGAAGAGAGGACTCAAAAAGGGTTTCGAGACAAAATCATGGAGCTGGCCACAGAGTTCAACCGGAGTGCTTCGAGTTTGGAAGGTGGGACTCGCATGTATCGAGATGCGGAGCGAGAGCCTCAGACCCAAATTTCAGTTTTGAGGCATTATGTGACTCAACTGGTGTCAGATCAAAGCTGCTATATGAGAGATGATGCCGAACAGTTGGATCCCAACAATCGTTCCCGTCTCAATCCTGATCGAGCCTGTGATGATGTGACGAATCCGCGAGTGACTCGCATCAATAGTAATCCGAAAGTCAAAGCCGCCTACGACCGTTGCATCGCTTCCCGTATGATCGGGCACAGCGCCCGGCCCGCTCAATGATGTTTTTAGATAGAATTAATATCCCACTGAAAAATCACTAGGGCGATTTCTTGCGTGGTGGCGGCTTGAGCTTCGGCTGAGTTTTGTTCGCGAGCCGTTTCGCGATACAGCTCAAAAAATTCTTGAAGCGCGATGCTGGGTTCCGAACCCATCGTGTGGGCGTAAGCATCGTCTTTGAGCATGGCCAGTTGCTGCTTGTTCGACTTCCCTTGGTCTTTGAGCATCATGCTCACAATGCTCAAAACCATGGAAAAAGATGCAGCTCCAGCAGCTGGATTGACGGCAGCAACTGCTCCGGCGGAGGTGCTGAACAGCAGCATCACTGTGGTTTTTGCTGTGGTTCCAACAACGTCGCCCAGAACACTTTTGAAAAATCGACCGGCGAATGCAGGAGTGCTGAGTCCCATGGATGTGATCAGTATCAAAGCAGTCACCCGCATAAAAAAGCCTTCCATAACGCGGAGCATAACACATCTTCACCTTGGTTGGCAATCTCGGTTGTGTTAACCCATTCAGTGAGGAAAAACTGATCTATGAATACATCCATCTCGCGCGATTCTGTATTGCACGCCCTTCAAGGCGTAGTGGCTCCCAGCATGATTCAGGACCTGGTGATCCAGCCCGACGGCGAAATCAGCCTCAAGGTTTTGAACGACAAGGTCGAAGCCGACGTCCGAAAAGCAATTTTATCCATTAATGGTGTAAAAAAAGTCCAAATTCAGTTGGCTGTTAGGGGGACGGACCAGGCTGGTCCGTCCCGTTCAAAACAACCCCAACCAGGACCGATTCAAAAGGGTGTTCAACCTATAGAGGGCGTCAAACACATCATCGCCGTCTCCAGCGGCAAAGGCGGGGTAGGCAAGAGCACCGTAGCAGTCAATCTAGCCACCTCCTTGGCCCTGGACGGAGCCCGAGTGGGCCTCATGGACGCCGACGTCTACGGCCCCAATATCCCCACCATGATGGGCGTGATTGGCCAGCCCAAAATCGAGCAGCACCCCGAGCGAGGCGATCTCTTTGTTCCGCCCATCGCCCACGGTGTAAAAGTCATGTCGATGGGGTTTCTGATCGACCCCGATCAGCCTCTTGTTTGGCGCGGCCCGATGCTTCACAGCATCGTCAGCCAGTTTTGTCACAAAGTGAATTGGGGCGAGCTAGATTATCTCATCGTCGACATGCCTCCCGGCACGGGAGACGTGCAGCTTTCGTTGTCTCAGCTCGTACCGCTTTCTGGCGCGATCCTGGTGACGACCCCTCAGGAAGTTTCAGTTCAAGACGTGCGCAAGGCCTACATCATGTTTGAAAAAGTTCGAGTTCCCGTATTGGGAATTGTAGAAAACATGAGCTACTTTATTTGCGATGAAGGCAAACGTTATGATCTTTTTGGCAAAGGCGGCGGAGAGGCCATTGCTCAAAAATTTGCTGTGCCTTTGCTCTCGCAAATCCCCATCGTCATGAATATTCGTGAAGGTGGAGATGTGGGCAGACCCGTTGTGGTTCAATATCCGGAATCATCAGTTTCGAAAGCTTTCTGCGAACTGGCTCGCAAAGCTTCTCAAGCGGTAGAAGCCGCTCACACTGCAGTGGGTGAGGGTATTGAAATTGGAATGTTTCACTAGACCCTAGAGGCTCAAACCAAAAAATTTGGTAAATCCACCTGTTTTTGAGCTGAAAAATAAGCTGCCATTCATATAGAACAATTCAGAAGGAACATCGTCTACAGCTGCACTCTGTGTCGTGTCGCTGAGGCGAGATTGAAATCCAGTCCAGTACTCATACATAAAGAGCTTTGAAGCAGTGCCAGACACCGATGATCGGAAAAACACCCTGCCATTCGGATCGACAACCATTGGGATCGGATTGTCACTCGCGCCGACATAAGTGTCGGAGGCCTGGTCGAGCCATCCGTAGGTAGGAGCATAGGCAAAAAGTTTGTTATGACCTGAGTTGTTGATATTGGACGTAAAGTAAATTAACTGGAGGTCGCCATTGGTCTTTATGAAATTTATTGGAGTGTCTGATCCGGTAGGGTTTGTATCAGTAATTTGTGTAATCTGTGCCTCGGAGAGGTCGCGCATCAAAGTTGCCTTTTCCGCCTTCCTAATATCC
>CAYILR010000081.1:0-7169 GCA_964364175.1 uncultured Bacteriovoracaceae bacterium | reverse complement strand
TCGCCTCGAATCTGCAATTTTCGCTTCGAAACTGACTTTGAAAACACGCCCTATTTGTTTTTGGGTGATGTGGTTTACGTGCCGGGAAGGAGTTTCTATGAGAAAAATTTTGATTTTAGTCGTTGGTGCTCTGGGTGATTCAAAATCCTATCGACTTCGCAAGAGAGTGTCTGGCGATTATCTGATTTACTCCGGTCCTCATTACAATCTGGCGATACCGTTTGTGGATAAAAAACCAGTTTATATTTCGTACGGAATGCCTGGACCGGAATCTAGCTCCAATGGATGGGAAGTGCTCTGTCAGTAAGGATTGATCCAGGGCATTATCTTTGATGCTCGGCAAAGAGGAAGGACCAGTAATTTTATCCGTCCCGGGACGGATGAAAAAATGGAATTTTAAAAATTCTTCCTTGACGATCCAAGAGACGACCTCGTCGCTGAGGTCGATCGAACACGACATTCTCCAACAAATGGAAGAACTCAAAGCCCATCGCGAATTCGGATTTACTTCTCTTTATGATTACGCTCGCAAGAAGCTCAAGCTCTCCGAGGACATTGCGACGACACTGATTCGTCTTGTTCGAAAATCCAAAGAAGTTCCACTTCTCAAAGAGAAAATTCAATCTCGGGAAATTCAAATCAGCAATGCAAAGGTGCTACTCTTTGCCATGCGCATCACCAAGATCAGCACGACTAAAAATAAAAATTAAGCGACTTCTTCGAGGATGATTTTCGTGCGCAGACCGAACGGCTTTAGATAAATATCCAGCGTTTCTGGCTTGGGTTTTCGTTTTCCCGTCAGAAACTCCTGGACGTTGGGGGCAGGTACCCCGGCGGCTAAAGAAAATTCTTTGATTCCCATTTTCCGAATGACATATCTCAGCGCATCCTCTGCTGACCATCCGTCTTCGTTTTCCATAAGTCCTTGCAAAAAGGATTTTGCAAATTCTTTTTTTTGAAGTTTTTCGCTTAGATCTTCGTCATAGCTTTTTGCGCGTCTCATATTCGCTCCAGTATTTTTTGGCCTGAATAATATCCATAAACTGTGTTTTTTTATCTCCGCCGATCAGAAGTAAAATCATTTTTCCTCCTACTTCTGCGAAGTAAACTCGATAACCAGGTCCTGTATTAATTTTTACTTCAAAAACTCCAGCCCCGACGGACTTTAGGTTTTTTGAAGACCCACCCTCGGCCAATCGAGCTAGATAGGATCTGATCCTTGCCTCGACAGTGTTGTCTAAGGTTTCCAACCATTCCTTACAGGGCTCTCGACCGTTAGGTGTGACGTACCACTCAATTTGTTTTGAGCTGGATTCTTGTTTTGGTTTATCTTCCGTCAACGCAGCCTCCTTAAAAATACCAAAAATGGTACTTTTAGTCAATGTTATTTTTTGAAGGTCTATGTGCGAAAACTATGCCAAATAAAAACGTAAGGATTTCAATGAAAACACTGTAAATGATTGTTTGAAAATAAGTCACGTTGTACGAAAATCGGACTGGGAAGGTTTATACTGAGATTTATTTAAAAACCGATTCCCAAACTTCTTCCATCCGCATTCCGCGCGATCCTTTGATCAGGACGCGGTCTCCGGGTTGGGTGGTTTTTTTGAGATGGGCAGAGAGGTCGGATTTGTTTTCGAACCAGTGGCATTCGCCGGTGAATTTGCGTTTTTTGAATTCATCTTCGAGCCATTTCATCTTGGGACCAAATAGCAGAATGTTAGAAAATTTATTCGCTATCAGACTTTCCGCCAATCCTCGGTGAAAACTTTCTTCCTGTGTTCCAAGCTCCAACATATCTCCCAAACATGCGATGAGTGCGCCGCCAGTTTTAGCGCTGATCAACTCAAACGCTGCGACCATCGAGCTGGGATTGGCGTTGTAATAATCGCACAGAACCCGTGTGCCATTGGGCAGTTGCTTGAGTTCGGATCTGCCAGCAGCGGCGTGGAAAGTCTGCAAACCTGCGGTGATTTCGTCCGCCGTTAATCCGAGCAGCAAAGCCACAGACACCGCTGCCAATAAATTCGAAGCATTGTGCCGACCTTCCAGTGGACATCGCAGGACAAACATTTCGCCCAGCCCGGAAATTTCCATCTCGCCCAAGTCCGCATTCCAACTACCGCGAATGCACTCGATCGCGCTGTCGCTCTCGGGCAAGAGCGTAAAATGCATTCGACGTCGGTGAGCCGGAAGCTTGAGACCTGCAATCCAAGAATCATCCAGCGAAACGCAAACCGATCCGCCGTTGCCGAGAGTCTCTTGCAGCAAGATTCCTTCTTCGCGCGCGACGGTCGGGACATCGACTAGCTTCTCCAAATGTTCCGGGCCAATCGAAGTCAAAACCGAAAAATCCGGTGCGACCAGACCCACGTGTTGTTTCATCGCGCCGATTTCGTCGATCCCAATCTCGATCACTGCGACACCATGATCCGGACTCAACTCCATCAACGTCATCGGGATTCCCAGGAATCCGTTCTGGCTGCCCTGTGTTTTCAAAATCTGTTTAAATTTGCCTCGCAGAATTGAGGCGAGTAACTCCTTGGTCGTCGTCTTGCCCGCGCTGCCGCCGATTCCTACGACGGGAATTCTAAACTCCCGACGCCACGCCGCCGCAATCGCACGCATCGCCACCGTCGTATCGGGTACCTCAATCAGCCATGCTTTCTTAGAAAGTCGACCAATCTGATCGGCTGATAGCGTACGATTATACAAAATTCCAGTCGCCCCAGCCTGCACGGCCTCCTCGAGAAAGTCATTTCCGTCGAATTTCTCGCCCGGGATGGCGACAAAAAAACAACCCTTCGTAATTTTTCGGGAATCTGTCGTAAAAGCAGGAAAAAACGCAGAAGTTGAGGTATTTTGGATCTTTAATGCATTGGAAATCAGGGTTGCGGGGATCTGCCTCGTGGCGACTGGTTTCAGGCTGGCTGGTTTCACTACTTAAACTGTAACACGAAGAAAGGGGTTCATGCAGGTCGGAATTTTGGGAGGCGGTCAGCTTTCTCGAATGTTGGCGGAGGCGGCGCTCAAGATGGGGCTCAACCTTCGTGTCTACACCCAATCTGCGGAGGATCCTGCGGCGCAGGTTTGCGCGGCTGAAGCTCTGGTGCTCGGTCGCCCGGACGATCCCCAAAAACTGCGTGAGTTTCTCAGTCAATGCGATCAGGTCGTTTTCGAAAACGAGTTTCTTGATATCTCGTTGCTCCGAGAGGCATCGCAAGGTCTGCCCGTGCGGTTTTCCCCCAAACTCGAAGTCATGGAAAAATTCCAAGACAAGCTCACACAAAAATATATTCTCGTGGCCGAAAAAATGGCGACGGCGCCTTTTAAGGTTCTGAGTTCGCGCGAAATTCCAAAAGACTTTGGCGACGATTATGTCCTCAAATGGTCTCGAGGCGGATACGACGGAAAGGGAACTTGGATTTCTCCCGGGAAAAACGTCACTGCAGCTGCTTTCATCGAAGAAGGACTTTCTCTCGGGGCGCAAATTTACGCCGAGAAAAAAATCAAATTCGTGCGTGAACTCGCACTGGTTTCGTTCGCAGGAGCAAAGGGCGAATTCCAAGCACTCCCGCTCGTCATCTCACACCAAGAAAACGGAATCTGCCGATGGGTAAAAGGTCCCGCCACAGCATTGGGTGCTCCCAAAGAACTCGAAGCCAAAGCCTGCCTCAGGGCCGAGAAACTCGCACGCGCGTTTGGTTTGATTGGGGCTTTTGCCATCGAATTTTTCGAGACCTCGGATGGAGAACTTTGGGTCAACGAAATCGCGCCACGCGTGCATAATTCGGGGCATTTTTCGATGACAGCGTGTTTGGCGAGTCAGTTCGAGAATCACTGGAGAGCGGTTTTGGGAATAGAAATGGGTTCAGTTCGGACGCGAGGGGCTGTTTTTGGTATGTGGAACTTGTTGGGCCCTCAAGGAGCTCCGAAGATTCAGGCTGTGCCCCCCGAATCTTCGACTGGGATTGAGCTGTATTGGTATGGTAAGGGTGAATTAAGATCCGGACGAAAAATGGGGCATTTCAACACGGTGGCAAGTACTGCGTCGGAGTTAGAATCCCGGATGCAGGAAATGAAAGAACAGGAATCAAAATGGCTAAAAAGTCTAAAGCTCGCGTAGCAATCGTGATGGGAAGTGATTCGGACTTGTCGGTCATGGAGCAGGCGGCGCTTGCTCTGCGTGAGTTTGGAATTCCCTACGAACTTTCGATCGTGTCCGCGCATCGCACGCCGGTCGAGATGGCGGATTTTGCGGAGTCGGCTTCGTCGCGTGGGATTCAAGTCGTTATTGCGGGAGCCGGGGGGGCTGCGCACTTGCCCGGGATGGTTGCTGCGCACACGGCGTTGCCCGTGATTGGAGTGCCGGTTCCGATTGGTGCTTTGCAGGGACAGGATGCACTGCTCTCGATCGTACAAATGCCCAAGGGAGTTCCTGTAGCAACGGTTGCGATTGGTGGCGCGTACAATGCAGGATTGCTGGCGGCGCAAATTCTCGCAGCGGGTGGCAAAGGAATCGATTCCGCTCTACTGACGAAGATTAAAAAATACAAAGAGTCGCTGAGAAAAATGGTCATCGAGAAAAATAAGAAAAAAGGATCTAGATCATGATTCAAAAAGCATATCGAGGCAAAAGAGTTTTGATTACAGGCCACACCGGATTCAAAGGTGCGTGGTTGTCGCAGTGGTTGCTCGATTTGGGAGCGGAAGTCGCGGGATTCTCCGTGGACATTCCTTCCAACCCTTCTTTGTTCGAAGTCATCGGACTCGAAAAACGCATGCGCCACAAGATGGGCGATATTCGAGATTTCGAATCGACTCTGAAATTCATTCAGGAGTTCAAACCGCAGGCTGTGTTTCACCTCGCAGCGCAATCTCTCGTGCGTCCCTCCTACGATGATCCCAAAGCCACCTTTGATGTGAATGTCGCAGGAACAGTGAACGTGCTCGAAGCCGTTCGTCGCACACCGAGTGTTGAAGCCTGCGTCGTTGTGACGAGCGACAAGTGCTACGAAAACGTCGAGTGGGAATTCGGTTATCGCGAGACAGATCCTCTTGGCGGAAAAGATCCTTACAGTGCCTCCAAGGGTGCGGCAGAAATTGTACTGCATTCTTATGCGCGATCGTTTTTCAATAAGCCGGGTGTGACTCAAATCACTTCCGGACGCGCAGGAAACGTGATCGGCGGGGGAGATTGGGCAACGGATCGAATCGTGCCGGATTGTGTGCGTGCGTGGTCGAAGAAAGAAAAAATGACCATGCGAAATCCCGATGCGACACGGCCCTGGCAGTTGGTGCTCGAGCCGTTGAGTGGATATCTCACTTTAGGAGCAAATCTGCTCTTGGGAAAAACCGATCAAGTTTCGGGCCAGTCGTTTAACTTCGGTCCTGGTGTGGATTCGAATTTGAAGGTTTTGAGGCTCGTCGAAGAATTCCAAAAAACCTGGGATCAAGCGAATTACGAAATCAAACGAGACGAAACGAGCGGAAAGAAGGAAGCCAAGCTGCTTTTTCTAAACTGCGATCGTTCATTTCAGCGATTGGGTTGGAAATCGATTCTAACTTTTCCAGAAACCGTGACGATGACGGCTCAGTGGTATCAGCAGTATTATGAAAAAGCGTCGGCACAGCAAATGCTGGATCTGACGAAACAGCAAATTCAAAAATACATGACCCTGGCGCGTGAGCGCGGGCAGGAGTGGACATAGATCTCATTCTCAGCCCCAATAATTAGTCATCTCGCCCGCGACGATCAATCCAACCCCAGATTTGAACCGTGGTTTGCTCAGGGGCGGTATTATAGGCACCACCGCTTCTTCGCATAAGGATCTGAGCCGAAGTGTTGGTCAGAATTTCAAAATACGAAGTCGTGGAGTAGTAATGGCCAGAATACATTGAACCCACAATTCCTCTGAAAGCTCCATTATGAACTGCACCGCCCGAAGGATCTTGGGAGTTGCTCGTAGGAGTATTCATACTGATTGTGTTGACCGCAGTAGTGCTATTGATTAGCCCCGGATTAATTACCCCCATAGCCTTGACCTGTACGCCTGTGGGAACGTCCAGAGTTTGGAGACTCCCTGTGGTGTTATCGATTGAAGCGCTGTCCAAAGAAACTTTTATATCGGTCCAGTAAAAAAGATCCCCCTTTTGATAGAATGCCTGAATACTCCCAGCTGATCTGACAATAGATCCAATGCGTCTATATTTTGTATATCCCCCCGGTATACTTGCAGCAGTCACGGTGGTGTCGAATCCATAATCCACTGTTTGGTCCGCATCTTTGAGAATCGCAAAAACATGGTAGGTGGTGTTTGCGGGAGCTGCTCCGCTGAACATTCCTCCCGCATTGTTTCCAGCTGCCCAGGTGGCATCCAGACGCTTGGTCATCGCCGAGCCACTCAGGAAAGACGCATACGTCGAATCCGTGGCAGTGCCAGCAGCAATATCAACATCATTGGTCGCGTCACCCGCATTGTTAGAGATGGCAAAGCCCTGCAAAAGATTTCCTCGCAAATACGCTGCCATGGTTGTCCAAGCAGTGGCTCCCGCTGCACTGGTCATCAAAACCTGACCCGCAGTGCCTGCGGCCAGCTTGCTCACGGCAACGGCTGCCGTCGCGCTGACATGAGAGTTGTCAATTGCGAGGGCTCCGATTTTCGTTGCAGTCACTGCGCCGCTATCAATCACTGCAGCTGTCACAGAACTCGAAGCGAGTTTCGCAGTCGTGACGTTGCTATCCAGAATTTTCACCGTGGTTACGGAGTCAGAAGCCAGCGAAGCCGCTCCCAAAGTTGCCGCGGCCCATTTGCTTGCAACTGCTGTGTCGTAGACGAGTACTTTCGCTGTAGTCGGAGCTCCAGAGTCCACGTTTGTCCCTTGAATCGCAGTCGCATCAGCAGCGCCTACGACAGTGAGAGGTGCCCATTTTGAGGTAGAAGCGCTCCACCCGAGAACTTGGTTATTTGTAATGGAACTTAAAGCACTCGTATCAATCGCTTGTCCGCCCAAATAAGAATCCGAATAAGATTTAGTCGAAGCTTGAAGTGCAGCAGAGGGTGCTCCAGAAAGCACAAGCGCTCCGCTCATTGTTCCGCCGGCCAAAGGCAGATAGGCTCATATGGATGACCAACCTTGCAAGGCAAAAAATTACTAAGAAGCTTGAT
>CAYILR010000080.1:0-7386 GCA_964364175.1 uncultured Bacteriovoracaceae bacterium | reverse complement strand
TTTTTTAGGTGCACCGCTTCAGCCACTGCTCGCATAATCAGGCTGAACAGTTACGCCTTTTCTATCCTCTGATATGCCATCCGCGAGGCTTCGTGAATGCTAGAATCCCCAAAAACGAAAGTGATCCACCCAAGCCCGAATGCTTGCGTCCAGCCCATGGTAAATACGGCGACACGCGATCACAGCAGTTGATGTAAGAGCTGCCCGCATCCACCTGGCCCACGAGTTTCTTCGCGCGCTCGATGTTGCTGGAGTACACAGCCGCTGTTAATCCGTATTCGCAATCATTCATCAGCTTCACGGCTTCTTCGTCGCCGCTGACTTTCATCACGCCGATCACGGGACCGAAGGTTTCTTCCATCATCACTTTCATTTGGTGGTTCACGTTTACCAACACAGTCGGCTCGTAGAAGTTGCCGGGTAGGCTGGATTTTTTTCCACCACAGAGCAATTTTGCTCCCTTGTCGATGGCGTCTTTCACCTGTGAATCCAAGAACTCAATGTGCACAGGGCGAGTGATTGCACCTTGCTGATTGGCTTTATCCAAAGGATTGCCCACTTTGAAGTTCTTCACTTCGCTCATGAAATTCTCCATGAACGCATCGTAAACTTTGGCGTGAACATAAACACGTTCCACAGCGCAGCAGCTCTGACCATTGTTGTAGAAGCATCCTTCGGCCACAGCTCCAGCGACTTGCTTGATATCGGCCACTTCGTCCGTCACGTAGAGCGGATCTTTTCCACCCAATTCCAACCCAACCGGCACCAGCTTGTTGGCCACGCGTTCTGCAATATACTTTCCCGTCTTGTACGAGCCGGTGAAAAAATATCCATTACATGGCAAATCCAGCAAAACTTCGCCAACTTTTCCGGTTCCCACCACACACGCAAAAACATCCTGGGGTACGCCAGCCTCATGCAACATTCGCTCAATGTTCAAACCCGTCGTTGTTGCAAACTCAGATGGCTTGTAGAGAACCGCATTGCCCGAAATCAAAGCCGGAACAAAAACATTGAGCCCCACCAGGTACGGATAATTCCAAGCGCTGATATTGCAAATCACACCGAGTGCATCAAACCCCAGAACTTCCTTGGTATTGCCGTTGACGTTGACCTGGCTAGGCTCCAACCATTTTTTGGAATTCTCGAGGAAGAAACTAATTCTGTAACGAGCGCCGTTCAATTCGTTGAGTGATTCTTGCAGAGGTTTGCCGACTTCCAAAGTTAGGTCCTTGGCCAATTGATCCTTCTGCGTGTCGAGCAAATCATGAAACTTGCGAATCACCACCAAGCGATCTTCCAAAGATCTCTCAGCCCAAGATTTTTGAGCCGTTTGAGCTTTTTGAAATTTTGTCTGAATCGTCGAAGCAGAATCTTCGGTCACTTCGCGGATCACTTCGTTGGTGGCAGGATTGATGATTTTCATTTTTACCTCTTTCTTTCGGACGCTTTTAAAAAATAATCCATGAGCGGTTCTGGACTAATCACTTCGCTCGCAATCGTGTGCGAAAATTCCGGATGCCACTGCACAGCTAGAACGAAATGCTCCTGCATCATCTGATAGTGAAAAGCTTCGATCAGCTGATCCTGAGAACAAGTCGCGTCGATCACCAGATTTTTCCCCAGTTTTTTCACTCCCTGATGATGCACTGAATTTACCGTAAACCGATCCTTGCCGTAGATTTTCTGAAGCAAGCTGTCTTTCGTGCAAGTCACCTCGTGCGAAACTCGATCATAGATCTGAGCATCCCGATGCATCACAGGAGTTCCCGTCTCGAACTTGAGATCCTGGTGAAGCGTTCCCCCAAAATACACATTCGCCAATTGAAACCCACGACAGATCGCGAAAATCGGCTTAGCATTTTTGAAAGCGTAATCCATGATTTTGAGTTCGTACTGATCGCGATGGGGATCGCCGGGCCACTTGCCGTTTTCGATCGGCGCGTCGCCGTAAGTCAGAGGAGAAATATCCGCCCCCCCTTGAAAAACAAATCCATCCATCTCCGCTAGAAAAGGAATCAACTCCTCATCCGGCAAATCAGGAATCAAAATCGGCATCACACCCGGACGCGACAGGTACCGACTCATGTCGTGCTCAAAGTAGCTCAATGTCTTGTGCCCGAAAACCACACGGTTGGGATCCGGATACATGAAACAAGCTGAAACTCCGAGTCGAATCATTTTCTTTACGTCCTCGAATTAAAGCGCCTTGCGATAAAGATCAGCAAAATCTCGACGAGTCACAGGGCGGGGATTGCTGCCATGACAAGGATCTTGTTCTGCCAACGCAGACAGTTTCTCAAAATGAGCTTCTGTCACTCCTTGAGAAGAGAGCGTCGAAGGAATTCCCACTTTTTGATTCAGCTGTCTCAGCCAAGCAATGAACGAGCGAGAAGATTTATCCTTCAATCCAATCGCCTCACACATGGTTTGCATTCTTTCTTCCGAGACCTCAGCGTTAAATTCCATTCCATAAGGAATCATGATCGCGTTCGCCAAGCCGTGGTGCATGTCCACGACCGTCGACAACGGATGCGCCAAGCTGTGTACAAGGCCCAAACCCTTTTGGAAAGCCGTCGCACCCATCAACGAACCCATCATCATTTTGGAACGAGACTCGAGATCGGGATTATTGGTCGCTTGATCCAAGCTTTGCGAGATCAGGCGAATTCCTTCGAGCGCAACGCCATCACACAAAGGAGAAAATCCTTTGGCCAGATACGCTTCCACGTTGTGAGTGAGAGCATCGATTCCGGTGGCTGCTGTCACGAACGCAGGTAATTTCATCGTCAATTCTGGATCCGCAAAAACTTTGCGAGCCATCAGTTTTGGTGAAAACAAAATCTTCTTCTCATGAGTCACATCGTCCGAGATCACAGTCGAACGGCCGACTTCGGATCCCGTTCCACAAGTCGTCGGAACGGTAACAAAATAAGGAACATCGCCAGTCACAAAACGATCGCCGCCTTTGGCATCGTCGTAGGCAAACAAGTCCAACTCGTGGTGAGCTTTCAGAGCAATCGCGCGCGCGACGTCCATGCTAGCTCCGCCGCCGAATCCGACGATGCAGTCGCAGTCATTGGATTTGTAGGCTGATACACCGCTCATCACATTGGATTTCACGGGGTTCTTGGCGATGTCAGCAAATGTTGCGGGAGAGAGTCCGGCTTTTTTCAGCATCTCAATCGTTTGAGTGAACACAGGCAGTTTCACCAAACCTGGATCCGAAACCACCAAAGGACGTTTCAGGCCCTGGTCTTTCAAATGAGGACCGAGTTCGTCAATCACGCCTTTTCCAAAACGAACCAAAGTGGGGAAATTGTAATTATATTTTGCTGTAAAATCGTATTTCATTTTCTCTCCTTCAAATTTCTCAGAAATTAAACAATCTCAAAATAACGTTTGTATTCCCAGTTCGTGACGGACTTCTGGAATTGTTTCCATTCCCACTCACGGGTGCCGCAGAAATGCTTCACGAAATTCTCGCCAAAGAGCTGCTGCGAAATCTTCGACGACTTCATCGCCTGAGTCGCTTCCAACAGATTTCTGGGCAACACACCATTCTTCTTGTCCAGATATCCATTGCCCTGAGTCATGGGAGTATCTAGTTTGAGTTTATTCTTGATTCCATACAAGCCCGAAGCCAATGCTGCAGCGTGCGCGAGGTATGGATTGGCGTCCGAGCCCACGACGCGGAGCTCAATCCGGGTCGATTTGGCAGATCCCGGCAAAGCACGAATGCAGGTCGTGCGATTGTCGATTGCCCAAGTCAGCGTGGTCGGCGCCCAAGCTCCTTCGACCAATCTCTTGAAAGAATTGATCGTCGGCGCATACATCGGCAGAACGTGCGGCATACAGTGCAGCAAACCCGCGATGTAGGATTCCATCAAAGGACTCATTTTAGTCTTGGTTTTTTCATCAAAGAACAAATTGCGTCCATCGGCCCAAAGACTTTGGTGCAGGTGCCCCGAACAGCCGGGCAAGTTCTCTGCAATCTTGGCCATGAAGGTCGGCATGATTCCGTATTTGTGTCCGATTTCTTTTACACCGGATTTGAATAAAACGGCGCGATCCGCGGATTCCACAACATCCCCGTACAAAATCGCCGCTTCAAAAACACCCGGACCTGTCTCGGTATGCAATCCTTCGATCGGCACGCGAAACTTGAACATCAAATCGTAGATGTCGTTGAAAAATCCCGAGTTCTTGGACATCCGAATCAGCGAGTATCCAAACATGCCCGGAGTGAGTGGCTTGGGGTCGTTGAAATTACGGCTATTCAAATCCTCAGTGCCTTCGCGAAAATTGAACCATTCGAACTCTTGGCCGAACGATGCTCCGTAGCCCATTTTATTCGCATCGACCTTTACACGTCTCAACAAAGTCCGTGGACAAATATCGAGATCAAAATCTCCCAAGAAAAAAGCAACGTCGCCGTCCCAAGGAACATTTCGGTAAGTATTCAAATCCACCGAAGCCGTCGCATCGGGATAACCCGTGTGCCATCCGGTGAAATCCATTCCCTCGTAAGCCAAATCATTGATGTCCCAGCCGAAAATCACGTCGCAGAATCCGAATCCACCTTCCAAAATTCCCAGAAATTTATCTTTGTGGAGATACTTGCCACGCAAGACACCGTCGATGTCTGTAACAGCCACTTTGACCTTGGGATTGGAGGAATTTTTCACCTCTTCGATGATCTGCTCTTTGGTAAGTTTCATAGTGATGTGGGTCTTATCAAAAACTTATAGAAAAGCCACCCCAAAGCCATGATCCCAAAATAGATCAAAGCCAGCACCGGATTGAATCCCACCATGGACACCAGGGCCACAATCGCCACCCCCAGCGCAAATGCCTGGGCATAGGGATAAAATCCGGCTCGAAAAGGCCTGGGCATATCCGGCTCGCTCCTGCGCAATTTGAAAAAAGACACGAGCGACAAAATATACAAAATCAGGGCACCCAGACACGCGATCACGATGATTTCGCCTGTTTTTCCGCTCAAAAGCGCAAAAATCCCCACCCCCATATTGGCCACGAGAGCTGCTGCTGGAGTCCGAAACCGAGGGTGCACCACTCCAAAAATCCGGGGGAAATAACCCACACGCCCAAACTCAAATGTCGCACGGCCCGCAGCCAGAAGCAGTCCGTGAAACGAAGCAATCAGACCAAAAAGCCCGATCGTCAGGAGCATGTGATACAAAACCGTATCCCGACCCACGATCTGCGAGAGCGCCAACGGCAAAGGACTGTCCGAAGTCGAAACCACCTCCCAGCCTCCCACCCCAACCGCGGCCACAAAGGTCAGTGCGCACAGAAAAACCAGAGTCAGCATCGCCGAGCCAAAACCTTTGACGATATTGCGTTGAGGATTGATCGTCTCCTCTGCAACGTTGGCCACGCCCTCAATCCCCAGAAAAAACCAAATTGCAAAAGGAACCGAAGCAAAAATCCCCTTCACTCCAAACGGAAATGCATTCGTGGTGAGGTTTTTGACTTGAAGGTGCGGCAGGGTCACTCCTGCAAATACCAAAAGCTCGAAAACAGCAAAAATCGTGATGAAAAGCTCAAATCTCGCCGCTGCTCGAACGCCCCAGATATTGAGCGCAGTGAAAATAAAGAAAGCAACGATTGCGATCGCCGTGATGGAAATCGACGGAAAAAATTCGTGAAAATATGCTCCAATCGCATAAGCGATCGCAGGAGGGGCAAAGGCGAACTCAATCCACTGGGTCAATCCCGCCAAAAATCCCAGCTCCGCTCCCAGAGCACGGTGAGCATAATCAAATGCCCCACCAGCTTTGGGAATCGCGCAAGCCAGCTCGCAATAACTGAAGGTGAAAAAAACATACATCAGCGCAATGAAGAAGGTCGAGATAGCCAACCCCAGCGTCCCACCCTGAGGAAGCCCCAGATTCCATCCAAAATACATTCCAGAGATGACGTAACCGACGCCCAGGCCCCAGAGCATCAGCGGTCCCAACGTGCGATCGAGTTTTGAGTTCATGAGATCGTTCTTAGCAAAAAAACAAAAAGGGCAGAAGGTCAAAACCTTCTGCCCTGGTTCGTTAATGTTGATGTGAGCTTAGCTCGCCGATCCGGACGCTCGGCCCGGCTGAGGAGCTTCGTGTGCGACAGCCGACGGTTGCTCGGGCTTGTTGCCGCCTCGGTTGTTTCCACGAACGTCGTGGTCTTGACGAGCCCGCAGGGTCAGGTCGTTCAGCTTATCGATGCTGTTTTTGAGATTCTTGTCTTCGGCTTGAATCTGCTGAGCTTCTCTCTCTTGCAATGCCTTTTGGTCTGCTGCTTCTTTGTCCTGCACTACCTTGCGCTCAGCTTCTTCTTTTTTCCGCAGTGCTACGCGTTTACGCTCAGCTTCGCGAAGTGCGACCCAATGATCGTGATCCTCACGGCCTTTTCGTGAAGCATCAGAAACCGCCGCTTGCAAGTCTGCGAGCTTGAGCACTGAGCACTCCGACGATGTCGACGACGTCTCGTGACTGCCCAGGAAATCAATGCCCATGAACCCACCTTCTCGAGTTTTGGTTTCGATGGTTTTGTAAACAAACTTGATATTCAGGGTTTTATTGTCCGCCGACAGTTCCGCTTTGGAATTGCCGCTAGATCCAGGGGTCCCGTTCAGATCACTGAGAAATGAAACCGATACTGTCTCGGCGTCAGTCCATTCCCTGAAATCTTTATAATCCTGAGATTTGAAAAATTTCTCTAATTCGTCGATTTGGTCTTTCCAGCACCGTTTGGCTGCCCGGCTGGCCAAGTCTTTTGCTGCCCCATTGGGCACGCCACTCTTTTTGAGTTCCAAGCGACGAGCTGCAATCCTATGTGTCGGCTCTGGAATCACGACTTCGGCATCGTCTGCGTAGACTACCTGCCCAGCCAAAACAGAAACCGTTAAACTCGATAACAAAACCCATTGAAATTTCTTCATAATCCTATCTCCTCCGTACCCACTAACGTAGCAAGGGCGATGCCAGGACATTCAATCGTTTTAGTTTATATACAGTTAGTTGAAATAATTGGGCTTTATGGAAAACACTGTGTCTTTTCATGTCACCAGGCTGGATAAACTTTGGAGAAGTGTAAAATTTTTGATCAAAAAAAACGACTTGCGGTTTTTGACTTATGGCATTATAAACCAATCTGATTTAATAATTTAGGCATTTCCAGAAATCAGAAAGCACGATTTTATGATGAATTTTATCTTCTTACTTTCCATGGCAGTCACAGCTCACGCCGAAACAGCTCCCACCCGAGTGGTCACCGAAGAAGCCGTCTATCGATACTACTACCAGGGCGAAATTCAAAATTCCTAGTAACTGTTCAGCCTGATTATGCGAGCAGTGGCTGAAGCGGTGCACCTAAAAA
>CAYILR010000079.1:0-7431 GCA_964364175.1 uncultured Bacteriovoracaceae bacterium | reverse complement strand
GTCAAAAAAATACTTCCTCAAATTTTGACGCGCGACCTCTCCGGGGCACAGGTATTCAGTTGGATAATTTTATATGCGGAACGTGTATTTATACCTTTTATTGATCGTAAGCCTGGTTGGTGCGTGCCGACCTGCGATTGATGATAATGCTCCGGATCCAGTGAGTGTTGTCGAGGACGCCTCCATCACAACGGCCAAGCTTGCTGATGGCGCTGTGACTCCAGCAAAATTATCTCTGGCGTACTTACCTCTAGCAGGTGGAACCATGAGCGGTGCCCTGGTTTTATCGGGGGATCCCTCAGCTGCTCTGGGTGCAGCGACCAAGCAATACGCAGATGCGAAGCTCGGAGGGCTTGCAATTGATTCGAGTGCTTTGTCTTCGATTAGCAATAACCAGGTTTTAGGCTGGAATTCATCCACACAGAAGTGGGCACCGATTACTGTAGTGGGGGCTGCTAACGCAACACAAATTCAAAGCGTCAATATCAACTCAGCTGCGCCCTCGGATGGGCAGGCCTTCTATTACGATAATGGAAATACTCGTTGGACTGCGGGCACTCTTCCGGTAGCTGGGGGTGGTACGGGCGCAGTTACGCTGACGGCCAACAGAATTCTTCTCGGCAATGGAACGAGTGCCATCTCACCGGCGAGCGCACTCACGGACGGGCAGTTACTGATTGGTTCTACGGGAGCTGCTCCTGTTGCTGCTGCTATTGCTTCGGGAGATTCTGACCGAGTGACGGTTACCAATGGTGCTGGCACGATTACACTTTCGGGCCCTCAAGATATCAATACGACATCGACTCCGACATTTGCAGGGCTGACCTTGACGGGGGCATTATCAGTTTCGGCGAGTCCAGGGATTTTACCTAGAAGTTATTTAACCGGGCTGGTTACCTCGAAAAGTGCAGCGACCACGCTTGGAATTGCTGCAGGAAAGGCACGATCGGATGATGATTCGATGGATTTAACTCTTTCGTCGGCTTGGACAAAAACCCTGGGTGCTTGGGCAGCGAATACAGGAAACGGAAGTTTAGACGCGGGGGGCATTGCTGCTAGTACTTGGTACTATGTTTTCCTGATTGGGAAACCTAGTACGAACGTCACCGACGTTTTGATTTCGCTCAGTCCCACTGCGCCGACACTTCCAGCTCTCTATACGAAGCAGCGACGAATTGGAGCTTTTGTGACGGATGGAAGCAGTAATATTCTAGATTTCAGTCAAAAAGGGGATAAGTTTTTGTTCAAAGATATCCAGGTTCCTACTACGATCAACAATACAGCGATTAGTACTGCGGCTGGAGGTACTCTTTACGTTGTTTCTGGTCCAACGGCAATCATTACGGAAGCATTTGGTATTCTTAATCCTGGATTTGCTGCCAGCGGGAGTGATCTTCATATTTCGGTAACTTCCCCTGATCAAAATAATCAAACGCCAGTAGCAAGCCTCTATCTGGGAGCGTTTAGAGGGTTTGCAGGTTCGTATTATGATGGAGCAACTGGAATCATGTTAACCATATCGTATATTCAAGTTCGAACAGATTCTTCAGGACAGATACGGATACAACGAATTGGAAGCTACATGGCAGATGGTCTTAGAAATACAACATTCCAACAATGGGGTTGGATCGACACCCGCGGTCGAGACGAGTAATCGTCGTATGGCCCTAAACAAATGTCTTAGTCGGGGTTCCTCAGAGTTTAATGAAACTGCTCCGATTCCGTAGAACCCTTAAGCGCCGAGGTCGAAGCCTCGCCGCCAGCAATGGTCTGCAGGACTTCGTCGAAGTAACCGGTGCCGACTTCGCGTTGGTGCTTGGTGGCTGTGTAACCGGTTTTTTCTTTGTTGAATTCGTCGTGTTGTAACCGGACGTAAGCGGTCATTCCCTCCGCCTTGAAAGCCTGTGCCAAATCGAAGGTGTGGTAGTTGATCGAGTGCCAGCCGGCCAGGGTGATGAATTGGAATTTGAATCCCAAGTCGCCTAAAGCTTGGTTGAACTTTGCGATCTCAGCAGCGTTCAGATTTTTCTCCCAGTTGAACGAAGGTGAACAGTTGTAGGCCAACATTTTGCCGGGGAATTTTGCGTGGATGGCTTCTGCGAATTCGCGTGCTTCTTCCAGGTCAGGCTTCGAGGTTTCGAACCAGAGCAAGTCAGCGTACGGAGCGTAGGCCAATCCGCGAGCGATGGTGATGGGCATTCCGCTCTTCACGCCGTAGTATCCTTCGGGTGTGCGTTCGCCAGTCAAGAAAGGCTTGTCGGCTGCGTCGATGTCCGAAGTCATGTAGGTCGCGCTGTGAGCGTCGGTACGAGCGACGATGATGGTCGGCACATCCAGAACGTCGGATGCGAGACGTGCTGCTGTCAAAGTGCGAATAAAAGCTGAAGTGGGAATCAAAACTTTTCCACCCAAGTGGCCGCATTTTTTCTCAGCTGCGAGTTGGTCTTCGTAGTGCACAGCGCTTGCGCCGGCATCAATCATGGATTTCATCAATTCGAAGGAGTGCAGAGGTCCACCGAATCCGGCTTCTGCGTCAGCTACGATGGGCAAGTACCAGTCGAGATCGCGTTTGCCTTCGGCGGCGCAGATTTGGTCAGCGCGCATCAGAGCGTTGTTCAGTCGACGAACCAGCATCGGAACGCTGTTCGAAGGATACAAGCTTTGGTCAGGGTAAGTTTGTGAAGCCACGTTGGCATCAGCTGCAACTTGCCAACCGCTCATGTAGATGGCTTTCATTCCCGCTTTGGCCATTTGCACGGCTTGTGCGCCGGTCAGAGTTCCCAATGCGGTGATATGATGATCGGTTTGCAGAGTTTTCCAGAATCGCTCGGAACCTTTGCGGGCCAAGCTGTATTCCACGGGGACAGAAGCTCTCAGACGAACGACTTCCTCGGCCGTGTATTTTCGGGTGACTCCTTTCCATCGGACATCGTTTTTCCAGCGTTTTTCCAATTCAGCCGCGTTCAACCAAGTTTCGTTCATCATATCGCTCCTTAATTTTTAACCAGTCGGTCGTAAGCGGGCAAAGTCAAGAATTCCTCGAATCGAGGAGATTCCACAAGCTGTTGAAAAAGCGCTGCCGCTTTTCCGTAACGAGCTGCTTCACCCAGTTTATTTAGTTCATCCGTATATAATTGCCCGAACAAGACCGCATTCATCTTGCGACCATCCTCGAGCACCGCCCCCCGATGCACCCACTGCCAAAGTTGCGCGCGCGAAATTTCGGCAGTTGCTGCATCTTCCATCAAATTGTGAATCGCCACGGCGCCTACTCCGGCCAGCCAGCGTTCCATGTATTGGATTCCTACATTAATATTGTTGCGTACGCCGGTCTCGGTGACTTTGCCGCCGGGGATTTTGAATTCAATGATTTGCTCAGCGCGGATGTTGACGTCCTCGCGCAGGCGATCTTTTTGGTTGGGACGAGATCCGAGTTTAGCGTCGAATGCTTCCATCGCTACGGGAACCAAATCGGGGTGAGCAACCCAGGTTCCGTCGAACCCATCGTTGGACTCGCGTGCTTTGTCCTCACGAACTTTGGCCAACGCGTTTGCAGTGACTTCGGGATCCTTGCGGTTAGGAATGAACGCAGCCATTCCGCCCATTGCGTGTGCTCCACGGTGGTGGCAGGTTTTTACGAGCAATTCTGTGTAAGCGCGCATGAACGGAGTGGTCATTGTGATCTGTGCACGGTCGGGGAAAATCACATCTTGATGTTTGAATTTCTTGATGCAGCTAAAGATGTAATCCCAGCGTCCGGCGTTGAGTCCCGACATGTGATCGCGGAGTTCGTACAGAATCTCGTCCATTTCGAATGCGGCGAGAACGGTTTCGATGAGCACTGTCGCGCGAATTGTTCCGCGTGGAATTTTCAGGCGGTCTTGAGCGAAGCAGAAAACATCGTTCCAAAGGCGAGCTTCGAGGTGGCTCTCCATTTTCGGGAGGTAAAAATATGGCCCGGTTCCACGTCTCACGCATTCCTGCGCGTTGTGGAAGAAGTAGAGACCAAAATCAAAAAGACTTCCCGACATGGGCTGCTGGTTGACCTGAAAGTTCTTCTCCAAAAGATGCCAGCCGCGAGGACGAACCAGAAGAGTCGCGGTTTTTGGATTGAGTTCATATTTTTTGCCGTCGGGGTTTTGGAACGAGAGCTGTCTTCTCACGGCATCTCGCAAATTGACCTGGCCTTGGATGATGTTCTCCCAAGTCGGCGAGGTAGCATCTTCCAAATCCGCCATGAAAACTTTAGCACCCGAATTGAGCGCATTGATCATCATTTTGCGTTCGGTAGGGCCGGTGATTTCGACGCGACGATCTTGGAGATCAGCGGGGCACGAAGCGACCTGCCATTTGCCTTCGCGGACGGAGCGAGTTTCTTCCAAAAAGGTCGGCATTTTGCCGTTCTCAATGTCCTTTTGGCGCTCGATTCGGCGGGCCAGTAATTTTTCGCGGATAGGATTAAATTCGGTCTGAAGTTCGGTGAGAAATTGTACTGCTTCTGGGGTCAGAATTGATTTTTCCATGAGCAGCGCGAACTTAAACACTCTGCTATCAAAACGCAACGAGAAATTTAGGGAAAACAGGTTCTTCCAAGCCTAAGTATGGGTTGAGCGCGGGTTGCGAGGGCGCATCGTTGGGAATTGAGGGAAGAAATTGCAGTCCTGAGTCGTTGTCGGGGTTGCCCGAGATGAAGAATCTTGAAATTCTCAAGGGCATGCTCTCGTACTCACATTCGAATCTGAGTTGGAGTGAGTTGGTGGCAGGCAGGATAACGATTGTAAGAAATTGAAAGTCTTTACTAGAAGCGGTCTCATAAATACCAGAGTCAATAATTTTTAATTTATTACATACTGGGTTCATGAAATTAACCGATCACCAGTGGAGGGTGATCGAGCCTTTGCTCTCGGAGCTCAGGAAGAGAGAAGATGGACGAGGACGTCCTTGGATTGAGTCTCGATCGATTTTGGATGGAATATTCTGGATTTTACGTTCTGGAGCTCGTTGGAAAGACATGCCCAGCGAACTTCCCCCGTATCAAGCCTACGACAGTGTCCACTGGATGAACAAGTTCAATCCGAATTTGGAGTGGAACTCATTGCTCCTCACAAGGCAAAGCGCACAAGCAAACGGACTCAGGACGAAAGAGCACTCCGGAGCTACACTCGACGATGGTGAATAGAGAGGTTATTTGCGTGGCTCCCTGCCGGGACTTGTATTTTGACTCGCAAGAGTAGCCCCAGTTCCTAGATTCGAATTCCACCGCTGAGTGTAACGACAAAAATATTGTAATTACCATCATGGCGTCCCGTGTTGGCTTTCCAAAGTTCGGGTCCGCAAAAAAAGAAAAGTTGGTTTCGAATGGAATTGCGTTGAGCGAGTTCGATTCCCAGTCCATAGGTCGTAGAGAATTGCACAAGATCAACTTCTGCTCCATAGGAAGGTCTTAGGTGGAGATCCCACTGCTCGAATCGCTTGACTCTCCAGGTTGCATCGAGGGTCAGTCGACTCATAGCTAAGATCGAACTGGCTCGTACATAAATACCAAATTGATTCACGCGAAATCCAGCCTCACCGAACAGCAACGGTAATGGCATAAATCCCAATAAGCGGCCTGCTCCTCTTCCTTCTTTGAAATTTTCCAACATCCCACTTGGAAAAAATTCCGCGCTTCCTCCAACTGCAAACAAAAATCCAGAATGATCAGAAACGAATGCAGGAGGGGATGGCTCTGGATTAGGGGTTGTGGGTTCTTTTGAGTCAATCGCGAAGGCGACAGGTTCAAGGCAAAGTAATGCTAGAGCAAGGGTAGACCAACGAATATTCATTTGCACGCTTAGATCATAAGTAGAGTTACTTTTCAATTCGATCAGTTAAATCTAGGGTTTCCGAAATTGAATGGGTGGAGACGCTCGCTCAAAACCAGGCGGAGGTATTAAAAAAGTGCTTAGCCAATTTTGGTAGATCAGTCTTTGGGAAATCGAAAAATTCTATTCTTTAAATGAAATAAAACTGCCAAAAGGCCTCAAAAATATTTTAGATGCATCTTATGTTGAGCCTATGTCGGCAGACGAGTCCAAAAAACAGTGGAAAGTTAAAGAAATTCCAAACTGGAACTGGATAGAATCGAGTTACATATCTTGGCCGGGAATGTCCGTCGATGCAATCCAAGCAACTGGTCGCGTTTCTGCTGCATTCTTGCGTTGACAGAAAATCATGTCGCCGAACTCTGCATTTCATGCTTACGACGAATAAAGTATTTTCAAAATAATATCTATATTTTAAGTGATTTTTGATCAAAATCAGTGATATGTTTTTTGAACATCAGGGGGCGAAAAACATGCAAAATTCTCACATCGAAAACTCTCTTTTTGAAAATCTCAGTCTGGTGAATTTGGATGCGGATCGAAGCATTCATTCCAGCATCAGCAAACTCACCGACAGAGAGTTGCTGACGAAGGTCAAGACACTTTCTCAAAAAGAACGCGAGCTGACTTTGTCCATTCTTCACCATCTGCGCGAAGTCGAGCGCCGCAAGCTTTACTCGGCTTTAAAATATCCGAGCCTTTACGAATACTGTCGGCATGAATTGGGCTACTCCAGCGGATCCGCGCACCGAAGAATTGACAGTATGAAGTTGCTGAAGGAAATTCCAGAGCTCGAGCAATCAGTGTTGGAAGGCAAGCTGTCACTCTCGACACTGTCACAGGCTCAGGTGTTTTTCCGCGCGGAGCAGAAGAATGCACAAGAAAACTCAGCTCCCAAAATTGATATTACTTTCAAAAAGGAAATTCTTCGAGAACTCGAGAGTAAGTCGTCGCGTGAGGTTGAGCGCGAGTTGTTGCGTCACGCCTCTAGTCCTGAAATTCATTTTAAAGAGAAATCTCGTCCGGTGAGTGAGACTCATACTGAGCTAAAATTGATACTCGACGACGAGACAATGAAGAATCTCGAAATCCTCAAGGGCATGCTTGCACACTCACATCCGAATCTGAGCTTGAGTGACCTAGTGGCTTATTTAGCTAAATTTGGAGTGGAGAAGCTGAATTCTGCTCGGAAGGTGCAAAAGAAGAATGTATCAACAGAAGATGCTTTAGTTCCGGCGTTGGAAGTAAACCCAACAGACCAACCTCAAGCTAGGAATGTTGAAAAGAAAACAGGATATGTTTTTAAGAAAAAATCAGAATCGTTTCCAACGCCGGAAACCCAGCATCAGATTCGCTCAAGGTACGTGAGTCGTGATCTCAGACGGGCTGTATTTCAGAGAGACAAAGGAAAATGCACTCAATGCGGATCCCGACGCGGTCTCGAATTAGACCACAGAGAACCTTTCGCCAAAAACGGTGCCCACTCACTCGAAAATCTCAGGCTTCTATGCCGAAACTGCAGCACGCCAGAACAGGCGTGGAACTCATGGGGTGAAAGTCCCCTGAC
>CAYILR010000078.1:0-7784 GCA_964364175.1 uncultured Bacteriovoracaceae bacterium | reverse complement strand
CCGTCAAAAAAATACTTCCTCAAATTTTGACGCGCGACCTCTCCGGGGCACAGCATACGTTTTACTTCCCCCACTGTTGATTATGCCTAGATGGGAAATTGCTGTCTAGATGTTAGGATTTTTGACACTCGCCCGATTTATTAAGCCGAGCAATTATGAGTAGTTGAAATGCTGCGTGAAAACGTTCTAGTCTATGGTTGTGGGACGGGATTTTGACACTCGTCAAAAATGGAGTCAAAAAACCGACCCGAAACGGCTGCCAAAAACGGGAGGATATAGTTTGAGAAAAGCATTCATCGTAGATACCAATGTTCTGCTTTTTGATCCTAACGCTATTTATAAATTCGGGAACAACGACATCATCATTCCCATGGTCGTGATCGAAGAGATCGATCGCTTCAAGCGTGACATGAGCGAAAACGGCCGTCATGCGCGCCTTTTCTCACGCCTCGTGGATGACATGCGAAAAGAAGGCGAACTCTCCAAGGGAGTCAAACTTCCCAGCGGCGGTTTGCTGAGTGTGGAGTTGGGAAGCTACCACCAGCCTGTCTCGATCGATCTGCCGATGGACAAAGCCGACAACCGAATCCTGGCTCTGGTCATGGGGCTTCGCAAAGAGCAGCCCAAGAGGCCGCTGGTTTTCGTCACCAAGGACATCAACCTTCGGATCAAAGCGGATGCATTGGGAATCCAAGCCGAAGACTACGAGCCGTCCAGCGTTGAGCCCGAGGAGCTGTATTCTGGAAATCTGACGATCTCTGTAGACGCGCACAAAGTGGACGAGTTCTACACACAGAAAAAACTCGTCGTGGATGCCGTGAAGTCAGGCTTGAAAGCAAACGAGTACGTGATTCTCAAGGATTCGACCAATCCCAATCACACTGCATTGGGCAGATACTCCAAGGAACTCGATGCGATTGTGCCAATCTACAAACCCGCAGAGGGATTGTGGGGAATTTTTCCGAAGAACGTCGAGCAAGCATTCGCAATCGACGCGTTGATGAACGACGAGATCAAACTGGTCAGCCTGGTGGGAAAAGCCGGAACTGGAAAAACCCTGATGGCCATCGCTGCGGGCCTGGTCAAAACTGTGGACGAGAGTATTTACCAAAGGCTGCTCGTTTCGCGTCCCGTGTTTCCGATGGGCAAGGACATCGGATTCCTGCCCGGCAGCATCGAGGACAAACTGAATCCGTGGATGCAGCCCATTTATGACAACATCGATTTCTTGTTCGGAGCCACCGCCGCAAAAGGCCGGCGCGGAGCAGGCAAAGGATGTCAGGAATTGATGAACCAAGGGATGCTGCAAATCGAGCCGCTGACCTACATCCGCGGACGATCGATTCCGCAGCAATACCTGATCGTGGACGAAGCGCAAAACCTAACTCCACACGAAATCAAAACCATCGTCACGCGCGCAGGTGACGATACCAAGATCGTGCTGACTGGGGATAGCTTCCAGATCGACAATCCGTACGTGGATTCAGCGAACAACGGATTGGTTTACCTCGTCGAGCGATTCAAAGAAGAAGCGATTTCAGCGCATATCACTTTGACGAAGGGCGAGCGTTCGAAGCTTTCTGAGCTGGCCAGTAACTTGCTGTAAAAGGATCAAGGGCACATGAAGGTTTTCGGATGGCTTTTGCCTACGCAAGCTCCGGTCTCGGGGAACGCGCATCCTGCGCTCATTCGCGCCCTACGGGCTACGTCATCCTGACGCGAAGATCCCCGAGTACCGGACTTGCTTCGGCACGCCACCGAAAACTTCAAGTGCACGAAAATTTTGCACGGAAGGTTTGGCGAGAATAAATTTCAAAGGCGCTTGGACTTTTTTGTGTGCGGGGACTCGCTTCACGCGGCGCCACGATGGCGCTTAAGCGTGAGAACACGATGTTCGGAGCGACGTCCCCGACATAAAAAAGTTCAAGATGACTTTGAAATTCTGGTTTAGGCCGAATAATTCTTAGCAGAAAGCTCGTGCTCCAGATGGCGACGGTACGAGCGGGTGAGGATTCTCAGTTCTTCGGTCTCGGCGTTTTCTTCCAGCAGTTTGAAGAGGTGCTTGCCGCGGAGAATGAGGTCCAGGGTCAGTTCGCCAATCTGGGTGCGCTCCTTCTGGAAATTCACCATCTCTTCGAGCAACTCAACTTTATCCATTGAGAAGAGCCGAGCTTGGTAATCCAGCAGAGCATTTTCGGTTTGCCGGACGGCCCGGACTGCATTCAGAGAAATCACGTTGGTTTTGGTCGACATACGGACGGCAATTAAGCAAGTAGGGTGCCAAGCAGGTACTTTTTTTAGATTGTTGAAATAACGAGGATTTTAAATTCCACCGGTGGAATTTCCGTCGAAATGCCTGTTGAACTATTTTACACCCAGGAAAAATGTTCATGGCGGTCAATGAGAACAGATGACTGTTGACGAATCCCTCTGACTTTGGAATCTTGGCCGCACATGACAATCTACATGGCGATAGCCACGGTTTCTTATTTGGGGATGGTGCTGGGGTTTGCTTTCAGAAAGCAGCGCAAGCGGCACGTGCCTCTGATGCATTTTGCAATCATTACGGATCTAACCCTGGTTTTGGTGCTCGAGTTTCAGCGTTCCGCGATCAAAACAGCCGTTGGCCTTACGCTCGATTGGATGCAACAGACCCATGTGACGGTGTCGACGTTGGCTGCGGTTTGCTACATCCCCATGCTCTGGATGGGATGGGCGATTCTGCGAGGCAAATCAGGGCCAAATACAGCGCGGCGGCATAAGATTTTGGGTTGGGTGACTTTTGCGTTGCGGACACTAGGATTTGTTTTCATGTTCTCGATGATCGAGCGAGTGCAGAATTTGTGAAAATAAGGCGGACGTCGTTTTTCTTTCTACTGGTTTCGTTGATGCTGGCACAAATTCTAGCTCAACCGGACGATGCAGAATCAGCATCTCCCGAGTATTTCGCGGTCAAACGCCCCGCTCAGTTTTCGCAGCCACTCTCAAAAATTGGGTTTGGATCCTGCGTGCATCAAGACAAACCCGTCTCCATTTTCAACCCGATGTACGAGGAGCATCCCGATCTCTTCCTGATGATTGGTGATAATATTTACGGCGATACGAACGACATCCAAGTTCTTCGTGCCAAATATGCAAAACAGTTCTCTCATCCTGAGGTCAAAAAATTTGTCACGACCTATCCGATCATGGCGGTTTGGGACGATCACGATTATGGCGAAAACGATGGAGATACAAAATATTCCATCAAAAAAAATTCGCAAAAACTCTTCATGGATGTTTTCTCAGAGCCGCTCAACTCTCCGAGACGCAAGCAAGAAGGCGTGTACGAAGCCAAGATTTTTGGTCCTCCGGGACAACGGGTTCAAGTGATTATGCTCGACGTTCGGTATTTTCGTTCGGATTTCACTCCGGTTCCTGAGGAAAAAAAGAAAGCTAATCCCAAGCTGGGCAACTACATGCCCAATCCCGATCCCAAGTTGACCATGCTGGGTGAGGTGCAATGGAAGTGGCTCAAGGAGCAGCTCAAAAAACCTGCAGAAATTCGCCTGATCGCAAGTGGGGTGCAGGTGATTTCGTACGAACACGGGTTGGAATCCTGGGGAATGTTGCCACACGAAAGACAAAGGTTTTTGGATCTGCTGAAAGAGATGAAGTCCGAAGGCGTGATTCTCCTCAGTGGAGATCAACACGTTGCCGAATTGGCCTGGCTCAAAGAAGGTCCTTTGGGATATCCACTTTACGACTTCACCTCCAGCGGTCTCAACCAAGCCACCAGCCGCCCGCAGATATTTTCGGATAGTTCGTTCCGGCTCGAGCTGGTTCCAAAAATCAACAACTACGGAATGATCGAGATCGACTGGAAGCAAAAAGACCCTGAGATTCGCCTTATTGCAAAAGGTGAGCAGGGTGAGGTGCTTTTTCAGAGGAAGCTTCGTCTGAGTGAGTTGAAGAAGAAGTAAGTTTCGTAGTTTAGAGCCTATCCTAATAACCCATTCCTACTGCGGCGAACGATCCATGGCCTGCGACTGCGTCAGATCGATTCGAAAAAATCCTCACAGCCCGTGCACCGCATCCAGAACCATGGTTCTGGTGCGCGTGCGCCCAAGGGGATGCTCCGGTTTTTTCGAATCGATCTTCCTTGTCTCGGCTCATGTCTCGTTCGCCTCGCTACGGAATGGGTTATTAGGATAGGCTCTTAATAAAATTTTGTATAATAAATTGCTATGGCTAACAAAAAGACTCCAAAATTGAGAAAAAAGGCAGAACGCAACAGTGTCTGCCGTGCAGAACTGCTTTCGTTAAAGGGAAAAATTCCATTTCCAAATTTTTCTATTCAGAAAGCTAGGAAGCGCAAAAAATTAGCCTGAGTTTTGCTTTGATTGAGAATCAGCGCGAATGTTGCTTTCTTGATTTTTTTTTCTGTGTGCTCACAGCTAGTTTTTTTTTGGTAGGTTGTAATCCCTGCGGCACAGGAGAGTTTGCCTCTCTGAAAATTTTCGAAAAGGTAGTACGGATTTCGTCTACCACAACGCGATCCACCAGACCGCCTGTAACGAAACGATGGAGTACGCTCGCCATAAAGGTTTGGTAGCCTAGTCCTGACTCTTCTGCTCTTTGTCTAAGTGCAATCAGGTCCGCAGTATCCATACGGATATTGACTGGTTTTTTTCGTTCGTCCAGGGTTGCTTGGGCGATTTCGCGTAGTTCTTTTTTGCGCGCTCCGGATGCGGGCGCATCCATGCCTGCGAGGGCAAGATTTTCTAGATCTAGTTCGTGTTGGGTTAATTTAGTATTGTGCTTCGACATATCTCAGTCCTTCCTGTTTTTCTTGGTCCAAACTTCGGTCGCTCGAGTGCTCGGGAAAGCAGTAGCGAGCCAAAGATGGTCCACTCGGTCCTCATAGGCAATGAGGTGAATTTTGCTATCCAATAAAACCCACATTACTCGTTGTAGTGGGTGATTTTTGTTAGAAGTGTCATCCACTAATTTGCCTTCTGCAATCGCTTGAACTAGCTCGTCAAAACTCGGACGCCCTTTCTCCTTGAGTTCTTTGTTTTTAGAACTGTCCCAACGCATTGCTTCACAACGTTCATTGTATACCTTTTGTATACGTAATGCAAATATTTGATAATTTAAATCCGAGTCAGTTTCCGCGGCCCCAACACCGCCATAAAAGCATGAGTCTGATTTCGTGAATGGTCGTCGACGTAAGGATCCGCCTTAAAAGCAGCCTCGAATTTTTTGAGTTCCGCCGACCAGCGCTTGGCTTGCTCGGGAGTCAGGGAGCGATGCACAAGCTCGCGGTAAGCCAATCCCTCGTTCAATATCGATTGTGAAATATTCTCGGACAGATTTTGCAGCGCACGTTGGAGATTGCTCAGACGAATTTGCTCCCACTCCGATGTGCGTGGCAGGTGGATGTGCCGGTAGTGCAACTTCAACCCAGTCTCCGAGGCGATGATGCAATTGCGATCAATCCAATCGCGCAGATGATCGGAGCAGAGTTTCTCGGGCGTCACGCCCTCGGGCAAAATCATCTTGGAAAACGGAATCTCGTCCGTGTAGCGCGTGGCCAGGATCAGGCAGAGATCCCAGAGCCAGGGATGCTTTTGCAAAGTCTTGAGTTCCGCAGGGCCAAAAACCCAGGTGTTTTCAAAAGAGGGTGGTGTCCCCATTTGGGCATAGTCGGGCGCCTTGTCGCTGCGAGACGCCCCACGATTGTCGAAGACCTGCCGATACTCGCGGGATGGCATCTGGACCTTGGCCCACGTCAGGAGCGCCAGCGACGGGTCTTGTTTAAAAAACAGGGCTAGCTCAATGAGGATCTCCGGTGTCGGCAAAGTAGCCCCTCGTTCAAAGTCTGCGTAGCTGCTGTAGGAAAAGGTGAATTTCGCTTTTCGGTCGCGGAACAAAGCTAACGCAGAACGATGCTCCGGCTCCCGCCATTTCTGCAAAATCTCCCCTAATTCGAGGAATTTCTTTCCTTTTACTCTTGTGGCCACATCTCTATTTCGTCATTTTAGCGAAATTTCTGAATTTCAGTGAAATTTAGACAGATGTCAGAAGCTTAGACACTTTTACGAAATTATTAAATAAAATATATTAATAAATTCAAGTGGTTGGCGTAATGAACGTTTGGCATGCCCCCTGCATTATCTAGCTGCAACCCGTCTGTTTTGCAGGCGGTAACTAAAAATAGAAGAAAGTATAAAGTATATGAAACAGTTGAAGTTGAAAACAGTGGTAGTTGGAATAGCACTAATTGCAAAAGGAGCACTTTCTCCTTTGTCAGCGCTAGCTGAAGAAAACAGTTATTTGAGTCAAGGGTTTCCAGCAGAGCGGTTGAACAACCCGCTCCAGCAAGCCCAGGTTTTGTCGATTACCCTCAAGCAAGATATTGTCGTCGACAAAGAATCGTGGCTTCCGACTTTGGAAGGCATTCAAATGCCCACGAGTTCTGGCGGTGGACAAATGGTTAACCAATCAATTTTCGATCAAGCTACAGGTCAATATAAAAACTTTACATGTATTTTTGATATGGGCTCGAGTGGCAAGGAACGAGTCCTCAAAAAAGGACAGACTGTGGTATTTGCCCTCAACGGTCATCAAGTTGGTCTCTTGAAGGATAGAGGAATCTATTCGAAATCCTACGCATTCTCCTCTGGAAGCGGTACATCGTTTTGGGGATCGCGACCAGAAGACCCAAGTGCATCGATCAGTTGTCAGTTGGAAGCGAGCGATAAAAAAAGTGTTCTGACTACGGCAGATCTTGCTCAAACATTCCGCGATTACTTTGACATCAAAGCCCGCGTAATGACCCAGCGGCCTGAGAGGCATTTGGAGATCACCGAATCGCCCAATGCCGTCCAAAAACTCATGGACAAGATTCTAGGAAGAGAACGACTCACTACTTACCCAGAGGGTGAAAGTCCTGTCTACTATCCGAATAGACTTAAGAAGCAAGTAGATGGTAGCGGCACCGGCGTCCAGCTCAACCCCCAAAGCGAGCAAGTATCCCGCGATCCCGACACTCAAGGAGTAGCCCTCGCGAACTAGCCAGCCAGTTTGCTCTAACCAACAACCAGGACCCAGCCCGTGTGACGCGAGCTGGGTCTTGTTATTTCCAGCCTCGTCGTGCAAAGTCGCCAAACGCGACACTACGGTAGGCAGCACCCCCAGGTCGCGTGCACTCTGTCGCTAAACACGACTTTTGCTGTAGAAGGGAAGCTGGGTTCTCAGCTTTTAATCAAGGCTGCCAAGTAGAGAGGAAGAAAGTGAGTTGCGCCTGATTTTTTTGGAAGATTCCCACTCAAAATAAACAAGGTCTTGGGCTGATACTTCTCCTTGAAAATCTTTAAGCTCCTAGCGCGCAGATTCTTCCCGGACTTTACTTCTATTGGAAAAATCTGGTCATCCATATCCAGCAAAAACTCAACCTGAGATTCGTTCTCCTGCCAGCTCACAAATGGTCGATGCCATTTCGCAACCAGTTCCATCAATACAAAGTTCTCGGCAAAATATCCTTTATAAGAACCATAATCATAATTCAAAATCGACTGAGGAGAGAGTTCGTTCATGACGCCCAAAATTCCGATGTCGAACAAAAATAAATTGAATCGGTTTTCGTCGGTATAAGCTAATAGAGGGAGTTCGGCTTTTTTGCAGAGAGGAACTTTGTAAATAAGGCCCGCCTTGATCAGCCATTCGATCGGGCCTTCGAGTGTCGCGTATTTTGAGTTTTGAGGCAGTATTCCCTTGAAATTGAATTTCTTGTGATCGGA
>CAYILR010000077.1:0-8862 GCA_964364175.1 uncultured Bacteriovoracaceae bacterium | reverse complement strand
ATCCTGTTTATAAATTATGCAAGTGAATCACTCAAACGGGCTGAACAGTTACGATACTGTTTCAATTTTCCGGAGGAATCCTTGAACGTCACATCCGCCTTAATCAATCGATACCCAGCCCGCGCAAAAATCAAAAACGGTTTGAAATAAAAATCGAGCCCACCAGCCAACTGATAACCCACCTGCGTTCCTGACTCCAAAGACGTGTGATTTTTTTTGAAATCAAAATATCCAGTCAGCATCGAAAGTCCCATCGCTGGCTCTAGTGTCAGATACAAACCCGTTTCGTTTCCAACTTGAACTTGAATCGGGAGCGACAAAAACACGATGCTGGGTTTGACTCCAAACGAGGTATTGCTGCCATACTCATAAGTCGCACCTGTCAACGCTTGGGCCGACCCCATATAATAAGAACCTCCGACGCCAAATCGAAAAGGCTGCTTAATATCGCCGCCCATCAAACGAAGATCGAATTGATTGAATCCCGTTGCTTCGCTTTTTACAGGATCGTGGTAGCGGGACACTTCACCGTACCAGGTATTCACGTTTCCTACTTTGTAGCTGTTGCTCAAGCTGAGCTGAAATCCCAACTCGAGATGAAGGCCATTCAGCTTCTTAGATTCTTCCTTAGACTCCGGTTTTCCAGACTCAGTCGGCTCGGGCGCGGCTAGCATAGCCGCTTGCACATCTTGCACACTCAACCAAGTCAGCAGAGACATGCAGACGATCAGAACGGAGATTTGAATCGTGGTTTTTCGCATCACATGAAAAAATCCGGTGGCAAATCCACTCCACTGTCCTTCAACTGATCCACAAACTTGGGAACAAATCCCGTGCAACGGAAAAAACCCTCTTCGGCTGATTGCGCGGCCTGCGGCGATAATTGGAAAATAAAAATATCCTGCATCGTGACGACCTCACCTTCCATGCCTGTCACTTCAGTAATGGAAACAATTTTGCGTTCGCCGCTTCGAAACCTGGAAATCTGAATCACCAAGTCCACCGCACTCACCATTTGCCTACGCATCGCTGAGAGCGGAATATCCGTTCCAGCCATCATGCACAAAGTCTCAATCCTAGCCAGTGCATCTCGCGGCGTATTGGCATGAACCGTCGTCATCGAACCCGAATGCCCTGTGTTCATCGCCTGAAGCATGTCGAATGCCTCAGCACGCCGACACTCACCGACAATCACTCGATCAGGGCGCATCCGCAATGCATTCGCGAGCAAGTCGCGCGAACTCACAGCGGGCGTCGTCGGCGTCGCGGGCTTGGTTTGCAGGCGAACTTTATTGGGTCTATTTAAAATTACTTCGGAAGTATCTTCAATTAAAACTACGCGTTCTTCCTCCGGAATGAATTGAGTCAGCACATTCAACAAAGTCGTTTTCCCGCTTCCCGTGCCCCCGCTGATCAAAATATTCAAGCGCGCGCCCACGCAAGCTTTGAGAAAAAACGCCATCTTCTTATCCAACGCATCTGTCGCCAGAAGATCGTGAATGTTCAATCGTTTTTCCGGAAATTTTCGAATCGTAATACTGGGCCCATCCAATGCCACTGGCGGAATCACCACATTCACGCGCGATCCGTCGGGTAGAGATGCATCGACATAGGGCTGCTCAGCAGTCACAAACTTGCCCGTCGCATCCATGATATTGCGAATCACTCGCATCACATCGTCTTCGCCATCAAAAATTTTTCGGCCATCCGCATACGCAGGCTCAATTCGCCCTTTTCTCTCGACCATCACCGTTCGTGCATCGTTCACCATCACTTCGGTGATCGTCGGATCTTTCATCAATACGGCCAGCGGACCCATGTCCGGCATTTTGCGATTGGATTTCGGCTGTTCTTCTCGATGATTGGGTTCCGAAAGAGAAGGAATATCATCTAGCTGAAACTCGGATGGAGGCGAAGTAAATTGAGGAATCGCTAGATTGGGATCCGTTTTTTCTGTCTCAGAAAAATCATGCGGGATTTCCAAACCCGGGTCTGTTTTCTCTTCGTGATCAAAGGTCGTAATATTTGGAACTGCCACAGGACGTGTTCTTGGAACTGCAATCGGGGGAATAGGAGTCGCCGCAGCAGGTTTTGCCACTGCTGGTTTCACTGCCGTAATCCTCTGCGAACGCACAGCAGTCACGACTGGATTTTTGGGCTTACTGCCCGTAGCCGGATCGCTCATCCTGAGCCTCCTCTTCACTTCAGTTTATCACTGTTACTTTACAAAGTGTTGCACAACATACTCGAGCGCCTGCTCTTTTGAGAGCAGCTTCTTCTCCAACGTCAAATCCTCAACAGCTCGGAGAATCTCCGAAAACCGCCTACCAGGCTCAAAACCCAATTGAATCAGGTCCTCTCCAGAAAGCAGCTTGGTTGATCCCGCACCAGGTTTTTTCAGTGCTTCAAATCGATTCAGACAAAAATCATAGAACGCCAAATTTCCATCAGTCGAAAGCGCATCGACCGCATGTAATTTCAACGCGTCTTCGAAATCAGGTTCGTTCAAAAAACGAATCAGCGTCGCCTCGCGCATCTGAAATACTTCCTTAAATTTTCCCTGTGTTTCCAAAACAGCCACAATCTGATGAAGCAGACTCTTGGAAAATTTCAGCCGCTCCGCTGTTTTTTTCGCAGTCTCCACTCGATCCGACATTCCCAGCCGCAAAAAAACCGCAGCCCAAGACAAGGCCTGCGATCGATTCCGGTCTCTGAGCGAGAGCTTCACCAATGCCTTGAGGGTTTTTTTCCAAGCGCTGCCTTTGAGCCCATCGAGCTCCGGAAGAACCCAGGATCGCAGCTCCAACTCATCCAGCAAGAGCAAAGCTTGATCCGGGTGGGCCCCCCCCAACATCAAATCCAACTCATCGCGAACTCTCTCGGGGCTGATTTTGCGAATCAGCTTGCTCTTGCTCAAAGCCGCTTCTTGAGTCCCCAAATCCAATCTGAATTTCAAATTCACCGTAAATCGAATCGCACGCAGCAGTCGAAGCGCGTCTTCTTCGAATCGATCCACAGGCTGCCCGATCGCTCGGATCACTCCTGCCTTGAGATCCTCAATTCCACCGACCGTATCCAAAATCCGTGAAGTCTGCGGATCAAAGAAAAGAGCGTTGACCGTAAAATCTCGGCGCTCTGCATCCTCTTCGGGTCCACCAAATTCCACCTTCGACGGATGACGATGATCCTTGTAATCCAGATCCCTGCGAAAAGTCGCAACCTCAACACACCGACCCTCACCCACTGGAATTTTCAAAACGCCAAAAGCCTTGCCCACAGTCACTGAATTGGGAAACAACTCGCAAATCTGATCGGGCAATGCATCCGTGGCAATATCGGGGTCCTTTGCTGTTCGTCCCAAGAGAAAATCCCGTACACTTCCGCCCACAATATAGGCGACATGGCCTGAACGTCTGAGTTTCTCAATGATTTTTTTTACATCATCTGCAATCGGAAATCGCTGATCAATCCGGATCCACTTCGAGCTTTTGCCCTTCGTGCTGGTAATCACTGTGGATAACGGGATCAGCTTCGAAACGATTGGGGGCTTTGCTACCTTCTGCGTCTTTTTCAACAGGCCTCCGAGGAACTTTCTTTTTTTGCGACTGCTGCGGACGTGCGGACGGATGGGTCTGGGCAAAAACAGGTTCACTAGCGGCAAGGAACAAAATGCAAATACAAATCACCGCAGCAAAACCTCCCGTGGCCGAGCGCCATCTGCTGGTCCCACGATACCACGGCTCTCCATGGTTTCAATCATTCTAGCGGCTCGATTGTATCCCACCTTGAAATGCCGTTGCAAAGAACTCGCCGACGCGTGGCCAGAACGTCTGACCAAATCGAGTGCGTCTGGGAACAAAGGATCATCTGCGTCCTCACCCTCTTCGAATGAATCCTCGTCCTCGTCATCCACCAGAATTTCGTTGCGGTAGGCAGGCTTGCCTTGGGATCTCCAAAACGCTGTGATTTTTTCGATTTCGTTATCTTTTAAATAAGCTCCGTGAAGTCTCACGATTTGTGAAGTTCCAGGAGGCGTGAAAAGCATGTCCCCTTGTCCTAACAACCGCTCCGCACCTGCTCGATCCAAAATCGTCTTGGAATCGACGTAACTGGCGAGAGAAAAAGAAACTCGCGAAGGAAGATTCGCTTTGATCAATCCGGTTACGACATCCGTCGACGGACGCTGAGTCGCGATGATCAGGTGAATTCCAGCGGCTCGAGCTTTCTGCGCGACACGAGCGATAGAAATCTCCACTTCCTTTTTCGCAATCATCATCAAGTCGGCCAACTCATCGATGATCACTACGATATAGGGCAATTTCCCAACACGAGGCTCGCCGCTCTCGTCCGGCTCGAAGGCTTGCAACCAATCCGATCCGGACATTTGAAGGAACTGATCGCTTTTGTTTTCTTCGGAATTCAAAATATCCGAAGTCGCCTCAATGCCCAACTCCTCGACTCGCTGATTGTACGCTGCAAGATTTCTCACTCCCATCATTGCGAGAATGCGATAGCGGCGTTCCATCTCACGGACAGCCCATTTCAGAGCTGTGGCAGCTTGTTTCGGATCATCCACCACCGGAAGTAAAAGATGCGGAATATCTTGATAGGATCTGAATTCGATGAATTTCGGATCGACAAGAATCATTCGCAGTTCGTCAGGAGTAAATCGATAGAGGAGTGAACAAATTAGTCCGTTCATGAAAACTGATTTTCCGGAGCCTGTCTGCCCTGCGCAAAGCAAGTGAGGCATTCGCGCTAGGTCAGACAAATAAGGCTGACCGCTGATGTCCTTGCCCATAACGACTGGGAGAATGTTTTTGTCGCTCTTGAAATCCGCTTGCTCCAAAAATTCCCGCAAGTAGATGGTCTGACGTACATCGCTCGGTATTTCGATTCCCACCACTGATTTTCCGGGCAAAGGAGCAAGAATCCGCACACTCTGCGCCGAAAGCGCCATCGACAAATCATCTGCAAGCGCAGCGATCCTGGAAACTTTCACGCCAGGCCCGGGTTTAAATTCGTAAAGTGTAATCACGGGGCCGGGGCGGACTGCGGTCACTTCGCCATCGATTCCAAAATCGGCGAATTTTTGTTTCAGAATTTTTGAATTTTCCAGGAGTTTTTCTTTATCCACCGCAGATTCGATCTTCGGGGCCTTGCTCAAAAACTCAAGCAAAGGAAGCTGCCATTGGCCTTTTTTCGTCGAACGAAAGGGTGAAATTTTTGACTTCGGCGCCGAAGCAGCAGAGGCAGTCACTGGGGCCAGGGGCAAAATCTCAGGCGTGTTTGCCAATCCCATCTCCAACTGCCGTGGCTTTTCTAATTCGGGCAAAGCATTGGGAGCTTCCGTGGGACGAAGAGTGGGTTCGAGCGAAATGCGCTCTGCAACTGCGGGCTCTTCTGGCAAAGCCTCTTTGGCATCCGTTATCGAAAGCGGCTCAGACACGATTTTCTTCTCCTTCCAAGCTCGACGGTACTCAAACGCATCGCGGATACCCTGACTGAGCGCACGACTCAGATGCATGATTCCGTAACTGGCACCGAGAACCAGTCCAGTCGCACTCAGCTTAAGCAGCTTCCATCCATAGACACCCGATTTGGCCATTACCCAACCCAAAATTTTTGCCACACTGATTGGAGTCGAAAGCGCGATCGCGAGAAGAAACACAAGCATCGAAATCAGCGACCCGCCAAAAATACTGAAATACCGCGTGAGAATCCCCGTCATCCAAGTCCCAAAAACCCCGCCGGTCAAAATCAATCCACCTCCAAGCGGCCAGAACTTCCACTGCAGAGCCAGAAACATCGTCAACGCCATCACTGCAATTCCCAAACCGGCCAAAACACCGAGCAATCTTGCTTTGTCCTCGCCCTTGTGAAGAGCGAGCGCAAAAACAAAAAGAGCCCAGGGCATCAGATAGGCCGCCAATCCCAGGACACCCAACAGCCCTGCAGCCAGGTGAGAACCCACCCACCCGCAGGCGTTCGAAACGACTTCGGTCGCGTTATTGAGAAATGACGGATCCAGTGGAGAATACGTCACCAAGGAAACCAGGCAAAACACCCCCGCCCCGAACATCAAAATGCTGCCAACATCCGCACCCAGGTTCTTACTTTTCATAACTAATATGGTACATGGAATTCATATGCGCGCCAAACTCCAGAAACGATCTTCGCCCGTCTTGGCATACGACTTGGGAGGCACCAAAGTCGCCGTCGGAGCAGTGACACCTCAGGGTCGAATCCTTACCGAAATGCGCGTGCCTGTGATGGCGCGTCAGGGTAAATCAGCTTTGTTGAAACAATTGGCTGATCTCGGTGCGCAAATTTTGAAAAAACATCCCTCGATTCGCCGTGCTGGAATCGCTTCTGCCGGCCCGCTCGATCCTGCACGGGGAATTCTTTTGGATCCCACGAACTTAGCGGGGCAAGAAGACAAGTGGGGCAAAGTTCAACTCACCGCGACTCTCTCCAAAAAATTAAAAATTCCATTCACTCTCGAGAACGATGCCGCTGCAGCGATTCTCGCTGAACACTGGATGGGGGCAGCGCGTGGCTGCAAGAACGCCATGATTTTGACTCTCGGCACTGGCTTGGGAACTGGAATTATTGCGAACGGAGAACTCGTCCGAGCGGGGCGCGGACTGCACACCGAGGCCGGGCATATTATTATTCAATCCAACGATATGACTGCATCCTGTGGCTGCGGAAACCTGGGATGTGCAGAAGCCTATCTCTCCGGAAAAAACTTCGCGCTCCGTGCGCAACAGCTGTGGAGCAAACCTCACGAAGTAGCCGGGTTCGAAGGCGCTGAATTTGCAAAACTAGCTCGCGCGGGTAACAAGGAAGCACTGAAGCTATTCGAAGACTACGCCGATCGCATGGCCACCACATTGCACAACTACGTCGTAATTTATTCCCCTGAAATCATCGTGCTGACAGGCAGCTTTGCCGCCACTTCGGATTTATTCCTCAAACAAACTCGCACGAAACTCGAATCACTCCTGAAACGCCGCCGAGTCGGTGTGGACATGATGCCTAAAATTACACTCTCAAAATTGGATAATCATGCGGGATTGCTGGGTGGGGCTTATGTGGCTCTTCAAAAAGCTATCTAGTAGTATAAAGCTCAATCCGACTCCCCACTCCAAAACAGTCTACAGTTCCTCCACATGTCAAAACAAGCGAAGTGATATTAGTGACTTTATTAATCCACATACTCCCATTCATCTCTATGTAATTCATACTATCCACCTGGTTGAAGTCGATATGAGTGGAAGTCGAACTTCGCACAGTACCGCTTTTTGCATGAATAATCGTTTCTGAATTGATCATAGCCCCTCCGCACCCGACACCACATCCTCCTGCTGCCGTTCCGGAATGGCTAGAATACCCAATATAAAAACCTGGAGTTCCTGTGGTGAGACCCATTGCAGCTCCAGCTGAATAACCTGTCAAATTTCGACCCACGTAATTAGCACCTGTGCTATCTCCATTGGGTTGGGCTGTGTAACCCAGACCGCTAATATTAGCATCATTCACAATTTTTAATCGCAACCGATAAGTCAGATCCGTATCTCCATCCAGACCACTGATCGTTACGCTAGTAGCGGCAACAGTCATCGAATTGCTATAGATTAATTTTTCTGATTTTTGCAAAGGCCGATACGGTAATACATATCCACTCGTAACAGAATCAGCGACAAAAATAGGATTCGAGTAACTTCCACTCGCAGTGGGTTCTGTAGATGTCATCGCACCCGCAGTCGCCGCAGAAACGTAGTAGTAGGTTCCGGCGACCATTCCCGCCAAACCCGAAACATATCCCGCCTGCACAATCTCAAAAACGTTTGCGCTCACTGCAGCACTCACCACAAAAACTCCCAATGTTCCGACTGCTGTAGAAATTGCTTTCGTGTAAGTACTCCCGTTCAAATAAAGAACATCCCCCACCACAAAACCATGCGCGACTTGAGTCACACGGTTTCCGTTCGTATGCCCGCAATAAAATCCAGCTGCACCATCTGATTTCAGTGTTTGTCCACTTGCACAGCCAGCAGTAATCCCAGAAATTTTAGTATCCGTAATCGTTTGATTGGCAATTTTTGCGCCCGTTACTGTGGTGTTCGCGATAGTGACCGCACCTGCGTTGTCGATCGTGGCATCCCCACTCATCGTGACAACTTGAGGAACAGCACCCGTTTTTCCAACCAGGATTTGACCGTTCGTCGTCAGAGCTGACCCAGCGGTCCATTTACTGGTGCCATTGTCATAATAAAAAAGCTGGTTGGAAGTCGGAGCGACGTTGCTAACGTTGACGCCCTGAATCGCCGTCGCATCGGCAGCTCCCACGACCGTGAGAGGTGCCCATTTTGAAGTAGCAGCGCTCCATCCGAGAACTTGGTTATTGGTAATGGAACTTAAAGCGCTCGTATCAATCGCTTGTCCGCCTAAGTAAGAATCCGAATACGATTTCGTTGAAGCGTGAAGCGCAGCAGAAGGCGCTCCCGAGAGAACCAGAGCCCCACTCATCGTTCCACCTGCAAGCGGTAAATATGCCTGAGATAATTTAGCAGGAGTCACAGCTCCGTTGGCGAGCATTGCAGTGGTAATCGACCCGTCGGCAGGAGTGGACGAAGAAGTAGCTTCCGGATCCGGAGCGTTATCGTCGATCGCAGGCCGGCAAGCAGCTCCCCCTCCCAGAGCGAGCAGCAGAATACCGTAAAAAGGTGGCCCCCACCTTTTTGTGGTTCGCTGAGTCAAAATGTGTAAACTCACGTTCCGCATAAAATAATACCTGAAACAACTGTGCCCCGGAGAGGATGAGCGTCAAAGTTGCCTTTTCTGCCTTTCCTAATA
>CAYILR010000076.1:0-9485 GCA_964364175.1 uncultured Bacteriovoracaceae bacterium | reverse complement strand
CGTCAAAAAAATACTTCCTCAAATTTTGACGCGCGACCTCTCCGGGGCACAGAAAATAATACCTGAAACATAGTGTACTATTTAAGTTTGAATAAATCAATTTTAATTTAACCAAATATTAACAATTAATCGTTCGAGCCAAAAGCAGATTGACAAAAGTAGCTACAAGAGCTACCTTATTAAGAATGAAGGCTGTTGGTATTAAAAACCTAAAAAATCAACTCAGTCGCTACCTGAAGCTTGTGCAAGAAGGGGAGGTCGTTTTGGTCACAGATCGTGATCAAGTCATAGCGGAAATCCATCAACCTACTGTACGCATGGCCTCAAAGAATTCCGAATGGGATATTTTGATGAATCAATTGCATCTGAAATCAAAGATATCGCTCAGCAAAAAACAAAGTGATTCTTCCTGGATAGCTCGGCTACTCAAAAATCCTAACCCAGCAGCTACTTTGACTTTATCTGATTGGCTGAGTCAGGACCGTGAGGATCGTTTTTGAAAAAGGAAGCAGCCTACTTCGACTCCAGCATCGTTTTATCTTTCATCCTAGGAGATACTCTCGGAGAAAAAGGACTCAGACTTTGGGATTGTTTTCCTCAACGAGTCACTTCGATCCTGCTTCATGCAGAGTGCACGCAAATCATCAATCGCGACGAATCTCCTTTTGCCAGCACAAGGCAAAATCAGCTGACCGAAATTTTGAGCTCCATCAATATTGTGTCGCTGGATTCAGAAATCATTGAAATCATTCGTTCAGAAAAAAAGCTTAAAAAAGTTCGCTCACTCGATGCCATTCACCTGGCAACTTCCATTTTCATTCAATCAAAGTTGAAGTCTCCCCTTGTTTTTTGTACTTTTGATCAAAAAATGGCAAAAATCGCTGACGAAATTGGGTTTCTGGTCGAAGGTTTGTGATTCTTCTTTTAAATTTTGTTCAGTCTTTGAATCAGGTTCCACAAAATCGCGCCGGTCGCGCCCCAGATTCGATGCGGGCCGACTTGGTACACGTGAATGGGAAAAGTCACGGAGCCAGCTTGTTTGCTCTCCAGCCGATAGGTCGCCGGGTCGATCAGAACGTTCCAGGGGACCCAAATCGTCTCCGCGATTTCATCCTGGTTCACGCGCAATTCCAGCTGAGAAAAAGGCAAATCCAACCACCCCACCACGGGAGAGATTTGAAATCCGGACGGAGTCCAGAGTTTCGGTAATCCCCCCAGAACTGAAATTTTCTCTCGGTGAATCCCCACTTCCTCTTCGGTCTCGCGAAGGGCAGTGGTGTGCTCACCCGCTTGCTCAAAATCCTCCGGATCGCAAACCCCACCGGGAAATGCCATTTGGCCTTTGTGAGTCTCCACCGTCTCTGTCCTGCGCGTCACCAGGACATGTGGACTCCCACCGTGCTGATCCTCAGCAAACAAAACCAGCACTGCCGATGGAGTTGGATTGGGCAGTTGAAACCTTCCGCCGTAATCCATCTCTAACGTCAAAGCGATCTCCAGCTGAGATTTAAATTTGCTCAACGCCTGCTCCCACCGATTTATTCTTCAGATCGATTCCGTAGCGCTGAGCCTTGCGGTACAAGGTCGCGCGATCAATTCCCAGAACCTCGGACGCTTTGGATTTATTAAAGTGCACATCTTGAAGAACTTTCAAAATATGAGTTTTCTCCATGTCCTCTAATGAACCTTGAAGCACCCACTCAGCCTCTCCGTCTTGCTCAAGACTCACTGGAAGGTCTTCAGGATGCAGAATCGGAGTACGCGTCATCGCAACTGCATGCTCAATCGTGTGCTCGAGCTCACGAATATTCCCAGGCCATGAATAAGCCATCAAAACCTGCATGGCCTCATCCGAAACATGCGAGACTGACTTGTGGTTTTTCTCTGAAAATTTGGCGACAAAATTTTCGACCAGCTCCCTCAAGTCCTCCATTCGATCACGCAACGGGGGAATTTCGATCGAAATAACCTTCAGCTGGTAATATAGATCTTCACGAAACTTGCCCTGTTTCACCAGTTGAGCCAAATCGTGTTGAGTAGCCGCAATCACTCGCACGTCCACAAATTGAGAGTCGTCTCCCTGCAGAATCCGCTGCAATTTGCCTTGAAGTGAAGGCGTCATGCTCCCGACTTCATCAAAGAACAAAGTCCCACCGTCCGCTTGCCTCAAGGCTGGATCTGATTCCAAGAAATTCTCAGTCAATGCTCCGCAATTGATCACGGAAAAAACCTTGTCTCTGCGAGGACTGTTGTCGTGGATCGCGCGCGCCACGAGTTTTCTTCCAGTCCCGCTTTCTCCCACCAGCAATACCGTGCTGCTCGACATCGCCACGCGCCCGATGGTTTTGAAGACTTCGAATATTTTCGGGGATTTCCCCAGCAATAGTCGAGAGGCGCTCGATCGATTTTTACCGTCTCCAGAATTCCGAAACGCCTGGTGCAGAGATTCCCAGCTTTTGGCTGCTCTCGCAACCAAAGCTTTCAATTCATCCATTTTAAAAGGTTTGCTGATGTAATCATAGGCGCCCTCTTGAATCGCTCCAATCGCGCCTTCCATGCTCCCAAAACCGGTCATCAAAATCACTGCGCTCTGCGCATTTTGTTTCTTCACAGCGCGAAGAACTGCCATCCCATCCAGCTCAGCCATGCGCATGTCCGACACTACGATCGGAAACACTTCTTGCTTTACCCAATGGACCGCTTCTTCGCCACTCGCTGCGAGTTGGACGACGTAGCCTTGTTTTTGCAAGACCTCTCGCAATAGCTTGCGTGTCACTTCATCATCGTCCACCACTAAAATTCTCATACGCTTTGTTTCATCCGTTCTGTCTTTCTGTCTGTTCAGGAATCCGAAGCGTCACGCGCGCCCAAGCAGACTCTTTCGCTTCCACTTCAATCACACCACCGTATTTCTTGGCAAGCTCCTGGCAAATCGCAAGTCCCAGTCCTGTTCCTTCGCCCGGCCGCTTGGTGGTGAAAAACGGCTTCAAAACACTCGCTAAATCAGCTTTTTTGATCCCCATTCCCGTATCATGAACAGATAAGATGGAAAACACTCCTTTCTCATCCCGAACGACCCGGGTGCTCATGGTGATCACTAGTTTTTCTGATCTGCTTTTCAAGCCTCTTTTAACTCTCAAACTATCCAAAGAATTATTTAATAAATTCAAAATAATCTGTTCAAGGTCCAACGGCACAGCTCGCAATGGCCCCATATTCAAATCATAGTCCCGCTTAATTTCGACATCCAATGTGTCAGCACGGGGCTTAACCAGACCAATCGTTTGATCCGCCAAGCGATTCAGGTCCACGAGCTGTTTTTGAGAGGAAGGTTTGGCTGTGCTTTGCAAAAACGACTTCACGACTGACTCAATCTTGCTCAGCTGCCCCTGAATCACATCCACCCGTTCTTGCGAGGATGCCCAGTGTGGATCTTGCGAAATCTCTTCTTTCAGCAACTGCAAATGACCCCCAATCGCATTCAGAGGAGTCCCGATCTCGTGAGCGAACGAAGCCGTCAACTGCCCCATGACCGCCAGCTTCTCCATGTTCATCAACTGCCGCTGCGCCTCATGCAATCGCTCCGTCAGTTGAACGTTCACGTCCTCGACCTTCCGGAGCAATCGGTCGTTAGCAATCGTTCGCCTCAAGAAAAAACTCAGGACAATGATCAACACAAGAACTGTAAAAAAAGCACCCACCGCAGTGGTTCTCCAAATCGCCTGCACCATGCGATTCACAAAACGCATCGACACCATGACATAGACGTTTCCGTGAATTTTTCTCTGGGGTTTGCCGTCCTTGGTCACTTTGGATTCTGTTCTGGACTCAATGGGAACATAAATCTCCCAGGCATGGATTCCTTGTGCGTCTGTTTTGTAATCAGTCACCACACTATCCCGAAAATGCAGGACGGGTGGAGACGCCCCGGGCTCTTGCTCGATATTCGAAGCAATCCACGTAAATCCTCCCTGCGCATCCCGAGTCACGACATCCATTCGAATGATATTGGGCTGTGAATAAACCAGCTCTTGAATCCGACCCTCGATGGTTTGGCTCGGGTCCTTCGCAAAAAACATTTTTTGGCTGAGAATTTCCGCGGCCAAGTTCTTGGCCGAGGCAATGCCGATTTGACGGACTTCTTCTTCCAAAACCGGACGAAAAAGCTGGTACTCGACCAGGGTCACCAGCAGAAAGGTGGGAATAATCACCGCAATCAACGTCAGGATGATCTGAGCTTGGAGATCGAGTCGGCGATTTTTTTTGAGTGTTAAAATGGCCATAGTAAAAAAAAACCGGGAAGGAACTTTCGTTCCAACCCGGCTTTAGCATCCAAAATTTTGAATGGCTAACGATTAGTGGCCAGCAGGTGCTGCTGCAGGAGCTGCTGCGCCTTCAGCGGCGGCAGGAGCTTCGGCTTTAGCTTTTGCTTTTTTACCTTTTGCTTTTTTAGCTTTCTTAGCTTTTTTGATGACTACTTTGTCTGCTTTTACAGCAGGAGTGGTAGTAACAGCAGTCGTTGCGTCAGCAGCGAAAGCAACACCAGTTAATGCCAAGGACAATACCAACATCGAGATCAATTTGTTCATTTGTATGAACCTCCTATTTTCTGCTGATCGTCATATTTGATTCTTTTAATGAATGCAAAATATTTTTAATTTCAAGTGGTTATCGCATTCTGCAACAGTCTGTACGCTGCAATTTGCCTCATTTTTGTGAAAAACTACGTTTCCAAGTCCGGAATATGCTGAAACGCAATCCGAGTCGGAGCGGCTGCCTTCACTGCGTGAACGCCTGCAAAATACACGGTGTCTCGGCCGTATTTCGAATTGATCGTATCCATCGCCTGCGAAAGCTTTTCGCGACGCTCGAATTCTTGGAATAGGGACAGACAATGCAGCTCTTCGGGGATCAAATTGAGAAGCGTTATGTGAACTTGCATCGGCTTACCTCCGGGAGGCTTGCGCGACCAGAGTTTCTGCAAAGCCTCGTTCAGGGTCAGGGTATCCTGGCACTCGATCAGGTGAGTCCAAGTGTGCCAGCCTGGGAGATACTCCCCGTCCAACTCCGCGTACCTCACTCCAACCGACAACCCCGAAGCCCACCAGTTGCCCTTGCGCAATCGCACGGCTGCTTTCGCGAGCAGTTTTTGCGCCACAGCCCACGCACCCTCTTCGTTCCGGAGATCCGGTGGCATCACATGCGAATGGCCAATCGTCCGATTCTTGGGCTCGTCCCCCGGCTCATTGCCCTCATGCCCACGCAACCAATGCCAGAAATATTCGCCCGGAATTCCCCCCCAGATCTGGCGCATCTCGGCCATCGGCAAAGCGCAGAGCTGCTCGGAAGTCCACACGGCGCATTTTTCCAGCCGTGCTTGCATTCGACGACCGATGCCGGGGAAGTCCCGAAGCTTGAGTGCGTGGAGTTTGTGAGGAAGATCTTCTTTGTGAATCACTATGAGCCCATCGGGCTTCTGCATGTCGGACGCGATTTTTGCGAGAAATCGATTTGGGCCGATCCCCACCGAACTCGTCAGCATCTCTCCCACATCCGCGCGAATTTTCCGTTTGATCTCGTTCGCAATTCTCATCGCATTTTCAAGTTCGCGATCCGATCCGCGCAATCGACAGGCCATCTCGTCGATCGAAAGCACCACGCTGACAGGCAAACACGATTCCACTGCTTCGACAATTCGCTGGTGATATTCCACGTACTCTTCGTGCCGGGCTTCGACAAAAACAATGCCGGGGCACATTTTCTTGGCTTCATAAACCATCGTCCCGGTTTTCACTCCATGAGCCTTGGCCTCATAGCTCGCAGCGATACAGCAAGTCGTATCGGCCAGCATCGGCACCACACCCACCGGGCGGCCACGCAACTCTGGACGGAGCTGTTGCTCGACGGAGGCGAAGTAGGAATTGAGATCGACCAAAAGCCACTGGAGGGACATCTAGCGGTTTTAACATAAAAATATTGACTCATATAGGGTTATATGGCAGTATGGTACCTGGAGATCTTTAGCATGAAAAAAACTACGATTTACCTTGAAGACGAAGAGCTCAAATTGTTGAAACAAAAAGCATTTTTATTAGACACTTCGGTCGCTGACTTGATCCGCAAAGTCATTAAGACAATCATCCATTCGTCTTCTTCACAGGAAGAAAAAGCAATGAAAGCTCTCTCTGAAATTCGAACCCAATTTGCTGACCTCAATGAGGAAACTCTGATACAGGATATTGTCAAAGTTCAAAGAGAGATCCGGAATGAAAAAAAAACCAAAGGTCGTGATTGATACCAATGTCATTGTCAGCGGAATTTTGACTCGAAATGGATATTCAGCAAAAATCATAGATGCATGGATGACTGGGAAATACTTTGTTCCTGTAATTTCCAATGAATTAATTTCTGAAATCAAAGAAGTACTCCAAAGACCAAAAATCAAAAATCGACTTTCGACCCATCCAAAAAACATCAAACTCATTCTTGGCAGACTTATTAATCAATCCGAAAAAATCACTATCAAAAAAACAGTCGATGGTCTTTTTTCTGATAGTAAGGACCACTTCCTGCTTGAATTGGCTGTCACTGCTGATGCAAAAATCATCGTGACCGGAGACAGCGGTATTATTCAACACATGAAATACGGAGAAATTTTCTTCCAAACTCCAGAGCAGTTTTGTAAAAAAATGGAGATTTCATGAAATCCCACATCCAAAATCCCAGACGGCAACGCGGCGTAAAAATCCGATCACAAATTGAGCGGGGAATTCGTGAGTTTTTTGATCAGGATGGATTCATGGAGGTGCGGACTCCGATTTTGGTGCCCTGTCCGGGAATGGAAGTTCACATTCGACCTTTTCAGACGACGCGTGGCGAGTATCTTCATACTTCACCCGAATTCGCGATGAAAAGGCTGCTCGTTGGAGGCCTCGAAAAAATTTACCAACTCTGCCCCGTTTTTCGGGACGAGCCGCTGTCCTCCACTCACCATCCGGAATTCATGATGGTGGAATGGTATCGCGCAAATGCGGGTTACGAAGAAATCATGGCGGATGTGGAGCGGATGTTTCATTCGCTGGCGAAGAAGATTCATGGCAAGGGTTCTATTTTATATCAAGGTTGTGAAATCAACCTCACCCCGCCGTGGCCTAGACTGCGCGTGCGGGATCTTTTTCTGGAACACGTCGGCGTAGATCTGGTCGCCGCTTCGCGGCTGGAGGATATGCGAATCCAATGTTCGCGCCTCAAACTGACATTTCAAGAAACCGACACTTGGGATGATTTGTATTTCCGGATCTGGCTGAATTTAATTGAGCCTCGTCTGCCCGCAGATCGAGCGGTTTTCGTCACTCGTTATCCCGCATCACAATCCGCGCTTGCTGTGGTGGATTCCGATCCGGATGGTTCGCAATGGGCCAAGCGATTTGAAGTTTATGCTGGGGGATTGGAACTCGGTAATGCTTTCGAGGAGCTTACCGACCCGGTTGAACAGCGGCGGCGATTCAACGCTGACATGGATTTGCGCGAGGAAATTTACGGAGCGACATTCCCACGCACGCCCCTGGATGAGAAATTCCTGGCTGCTCTGGAACAAGGAATGCCTCCGTCAGGCGGCATCGCAATGGGCGTGGATCGAATTGTGATGCTCATGGCTGACGAGCAAGATCTTGATTACACGGTTTGGCTGACGCCTGGGTGAGATGCAGCGACCAACTGAATCAAACTCACCGCATAGATCGGCAATTGAATGAAATCAGCATCTTTTTTGAAGTTCGTGGATGAAGCGCAAACAACATGAGAACTTCCAAATTTTTTCTGAAATTCACGCAGGCTTTTGTTGTTTTTCGTTTTTCCTGATTTCACTTCGACGGGGACGATCTCAGTCGGTGTCTGAATCAGGAAATCAACCTCGCTGATCCCCTCGCTCCTCCAGTAATAAAGTGAAGAATAACCGCTGCAAACCAGTTCCTGCGCTACAAAATTTTCTACTATTGCACCCTTCATCTCGACAAACCATCGAGACGATTCTGCAAAAATCTGTGATGAAAGATCGACACTGGCGCCGAGCAGGCCTACATCCAGAAAATAGACTTTAAACACGTCCTCTTCCTGATATCCAGCAAGCGGAATTTTACCCGCGGTCACATTGTGACAAAACAAAACCAAACCCGCGTTAGAAAGCCAGTGAAGCGCGTTCTCGTATTCTCGAGCCCGGGCGGATTTAGCGATGGCCGAGAACATGAATTTCTTATTTTCCTTGGACAGATGACTGGGGATCGATTGCCATACTTTCAGGATCTTGATGACCTCGTGGTCTTCTGCATGCTTTGAAAAATCGTGCAAATAGGCATTCAATATTTCATGTTGAATTTTGCGAACAAGTTGAACGTCCTGATTTTTGAGATACGAGGCCACCACCTCGGGCATCCCCCCCACATAAAGATACACTTTGAACAGGCTGAGCAGTTCGTTATGGAAAACCTCTTCTAATTTAAAATGATTTAAATTTTGCTTTAAATATTTGATGAGCATTGATTTTCCGGACGCTTCCGCAAACTCCATGAAGCTCAGTGGATAGAGGTTTAAGAAATTGACTTTCCCCACTGGGAACGAGCGCGCCTTGGAAAGCTTCACACCCAAAAGAGAACCCGCTGCTGCGATGTGATACTCGGGCGCCTCCTCTTGAAAATATTTGAGGCTGCTCAAAGCGTTTTCACTGGCCTGAATTTCATCAAAAACAATCAACGTCTCTGGGGTAATGGTTTTTTGGGCATATAAAGATAGTTTTTCTAGCAACGCTCTGGGTTCTAATTTTTCCGAGAATAATTCGTCCAGCTTGGGCTCTTTCTCGAAGTTAAAATAAGCCAGATTCGCGTATTCTTTTTCACCGAATGACTTGAGAAGATAGGTCTTCCCCACTTGCCGAGCCCCCCGCAGAATCAATGGTTTTCGGTCAGCGGATGATTTCCATTCGAGTAGGGCTTGGTATGATTTGCGGTGCATAGATCAATTTTATTGTAAAAACGTGATTATTGACATTTTTTTCGTGGTAAAAACGTGATTAAATCACCTTTTTACCACGAAAAAAGTCCAACACCCAAAAACCTCACCCCTCTAAAATCGAACCATTTTCTTTGCTCACTATCTGGGCGATTTTAACAATTGATATATGTCCTTGTTTTAATTATAATTAACTCATCCATATAAATTTGATAAATTAAGTCAATTAAGAGACAATGAGGCTTAGGTTATCTTTATGCGGAACGTTTATTTATACCTCCTATTACTAGCAAGCCTGACAGAGGCATGCCGACCCGCGATTGATGATAATGCTCCGGATCCCACGACCGATGTTTCCGGAACAGCGGGCGGAGATCTCACGGGGACTTACCCCAATCCCACGATCAAAGATGGGGCTGTGACTCCAGCAAAATTATCTCAAGAAGTAATGGATGACCAATCTTCGTAATCGAGGGCTGGTT
>CAYILR010000075.1:0-9760 GCA_964364175.1 uncultured Bacteriovoracaceae bacterium | reverse complement strand
TCAGGGGACTTTCACCCCATGAGTTCCACGCCTGTTCTGGCGTGCTGCAGTTTCTGCAAAGCAATCTCAGGTTTTCGAGCGTTGTCGGTCCTCCGAGGGCGTAAGGGCGGATATGGTCCAACTGCAAAGCGTACGTTGAAGCACATTTTGTGCATTTTCCCCGGTCTCGTTGATAAACTTGGCGGCTGAGCCCTGATGAAATGTATCGAGATTGTTTTATGGAATTCGGTTTGAGTGAAGCTCTTCCCGTTTGAAACAAAGAAGGTTGTTTGTTTTTATTACCGTTTTGTAATTCCGCCGGTGGAATTTTTACGCCTTCGGTCTCAGATTTTTGAACCGATGTTCTTTTAGGTTCTTTGGCTGGATCTAGCTTTTCCAACCCGGACTTCGCCAAGTAACCGATCAGCTCACTCATGCTCATATTAGGATGCGAGTGAGCGAGGCGCCCCCTCAACGTTTCAAGATCGTTCAATACTTCATCGGTAACAACGAGCTTGAGTTCAGAATGTGTCTGACTCACGGCTCGGACTTTCTCCTGAAAATGAGCCTCCGGTTGAACGGAGCGTTTCATGAGTTCTCGGTCAACTTGTCTGCGTGATTTTCCTTCGAGAGTCTCGAGAAGCTCTTTTTTCTCAGCGCTTGAAATCGGTTCATCCGTGATCTTGTTTTCTTTTCGGACAAAAGTCTGGACTTGAACGATGGTGGAAAAGTTCAATTTACCTTCTAGAATTTTCTCTTCCATCTCGGGTAATTCTTTCAAAAGTTTCATCGCATCCAGACGCCGGTGCGCAGCTCCGGTCGAGTATCCCAGGTAGTGCTGGCAGTAATCATGGAGGTTCTGGAATCCCAACGCTGAATACGCCTTGCGACGTTCGATCTCACGCAAGTGGTGTAAAATCGCAACGCCGATTTCTCGCTCCGAACGCGCCAACGATCGAGTTTTTTCGATCAGTTCTTGATCGGAAATATTTTTCAAATTTGAGACTGAACAGCTCGAAAAAGATACTAAATTCATGATATTTTATCCCCAGAAATGTTCTGAAAAATGTATCACAAATTTAAAAAACAATTCATCAAAAAACGTCGTTTCGTCCCATCTTTAAGTCGATTAAAAAATTTCTAGTTCGTATTTTTAAATTAGAATTCTTGTCCAGAAGGCGTGCAAGCAGATTTCTCTTCATACTCATTTTCACGCCACGGTTCCCAAGCCGGTGACACCGAATTACATTTCATCAAGCGTTTAATATTAGGATTGTTTCTTAAAAAATCACCAATACGTCTGTAGCCACTCGAATGCTGTCCACCACCAGAAGTTTCACACAGAACATGGAACGCCTGCTTGAGAGAAGAAAAAACCTCAGCTGGACTTTGTTCTTCGTTCAGCATCGCTCCCGTCGTTTCGATACTCCAATAATCCGCAATATTTTCCTTGCTGGTATCATGGCTACAAGCAATCATCTTATCATATGTCTCGCTGAAAACTCGATCAACGCCGTTCGACTTTTCATTATCAATATAATGCGATATTTCGTGAGCTAAAACCATCATCATTCCTCGATAGTGGTTCCTAGAATTATTCAAAATATAAAGAGCTGGGCAAACAATAGCTGCTTTTTTACCATTGCAATTCGTGACAAATCCACCAGGCAACATTGCATCACTCCCGCAATAAAAATAAATATTTCCGACAGCCCAAAAGTAGGTGTTCCTTGACGGAAGCATAAAACAAACGAACATCCGGAGTATTATCTAATCCCTGTAGAAGATAATTGATATACTGAAGCCTCTGCATATCATCCAATGTACCTATATCGGTGAGAGCTTCTTCTCTTTTAGATCGGGGTAACTCTTTTTTATAGACAAGTTGTTCAATGGCTTTTTGTTTAGCAATACTGAGTCGTTGAGCAACCTGCCTATTGTATGAAGAATCGTTGCAAATAGAATCGTAGGGCTTATTACAAAATAAATTTGATAGTTCACTGTTCGCATACGTATTTATACTGATCAAAAAAAAATGAACAAAAACTATAAGATAAGTGAATGAGTTTAAAACTTTCATATCAATTAGAATGAGAGTGCAAACTTCAAGCCACCCGCGTTTTATTATTAAGCTCCATATAGCTTTAATTCACTCTGTATCCCGCATGAGGAACCACGAAACTGCCTAAAAAACAGACACTTGATAAACATCAAGGCACATATCGAAAGTCGCAAAATACTTTCTTGCCGGCCATGACCTCAACCGTCTTCTCCGGCAACGTATCCGACCCAACAGGATCCAGCTTCACGGTGTGTTTCCCGGGCGCGACCTTCACGCGAAACATTTGCAAATCCCGCGGCAGCAAATTCCACGACCGAATATCGGCTTGGTCGCTGATGTAGAAAAACAATTTCGCGCCCAGCCCGATCAATGGATGTGTGTTTTTTCCAATTTGATCCGCAACAACTTCTTTGACAACAACGCCTGCGAGTTTTTTGGCGATGATCCCGGCATATTTCTCATCCAGATTTTCAATTGCTGTGTATTCAATATCGTGCAAAATTGCCGTCGTCCCACGATCCTCTCCGTCGATGAAAACATTGGCCTGGGAAACAGGATTATATCGCGGCTTGAATACAGGGATCGACCAAAATGTGCGATGAGGATATTTCTTCGGCGAAATCCCGTTCTCATAAATCACGATGATTTCGGATTGGCCCTTTCTGGGATCCAGATCTTTGCCCGCTTGATGATCCGCATCGGTTAAATTAAACTCTTTGTCCCAGCGATCTTGCTGATCCCGCATTTTGGACAACCACGCCAGTCGCCACAAATCCCGTCCCAGCCCGGGGTAATTGGGCATCAGCTCCCACGTTTTTTGATAGTCAATGTAGGCATCGTTCCAATTCCCGTCCGCCTCGTACATCACTGCGGACAAGTACCTCGCAAAAGCATTTTGCTGGTACTTGCGCTGCCCTTCGTTCACCATGCGATACAATTTTTGGTTTACACGGCGCGCTTCGACCAACGCATCTTCATATTTTCCTAATAAAGTGTAATTGATTGCGAGATAGGTATTGATCAGGACCTTCTCAAAATCCTCACCTTTGTAATCTTTGATATTGTCGCTAGTCAGAAGGGTCGCAGCTTCGTCTGCAAGACTTGTGTAATCTTTGATGTCGGCAATCGCATCAGCTCGGAGAAAAACCTTGTTGCTCTCTTCGTATTTCCCCGCCTGGTGAAGCGCAAGGCCCCAGTCCAGCAAATACAAGAGCAGATCATCTCCATTCGGCTCTTGCTTCTTAGCGCCTTCCTCGAATCGCTTCGCGGCTGTCTCATACTCGCCGCGACGAAACATTCGATCGGGCTCCTCATCCGACATCCGCGCCGATACACATCCGGCGAGAGCAAAAATGAGGAGAAAACCACAAATCCGATTCATGGACCCGTATTACAAACCCAGGCTTTGTTTGCGGTATTTCTTACGAATCTCGCGTTCCTCGGTGCAATCAATCGTCGAGGTCTCGGTGTTGGTGAGATTCACGGTCAGTTTGTAGTAAATAAATTTATCATTACCGACTTCTTGAACATTGCTCATGATCCGGCCACTGATGATGAAATCAGCCCCGATTTGTGATCCACGTTTTTTCTGGGTGTTCTTGTTGACGTGAGCACCTTCGTTGTACTTGTACTCGTCCTCAAGAGTTCCACGTTCTTCCTTATTCACGAACCGTACTTTGCCCGACTTGATCAAAGCAGTGCGAATTTTGTCGGTCATGGCAACCGTGTCGAGATGCTCCGACGAAGCGTTTTGCACTTTTTCCATGATGAGGATCGGAGGTTTGGGCGAATTCGCAATAAATGGGCAGGCTACCAACGACTTGATCATCGTATCCGCCATCTGCTGCATGTCCGCTTCGTTGAACTTGTCGTCCAGAAGTTCAACGCGGTTCGGATCGTCGTAGGAGCCATCTTTGAATGCTCTCCCCGTCGAACAACCGTTCAAAACAAGAATCACGACGGATGCCATGCCAACAATTCCCAGAAATTTAAATTTTGCCATAGTCCAGGTATCTCAAAGTCCGAATTGAAACTCAAGCCAGGATATGCGACGCACAGGTCATGTTACCCGGATTGGAGAAGAACTTGATTTTCGTCAGTGGCAAGGGAGGGGTCGGCAAAACGACTGTTTCCAAGGGGTTAGCCCATGCTTTGGCGCAATCAGGAAAAAAAACGCTCTGGGCCGAATTCGAAAACCCTTCCCGACCCGATGGTGAACTCAGAGAAACAGCACCCCAGCTCTGGTCCCTCAATTGCGAGGCAGCCACGGCCTTTGAGCAATACGCGGCGCTTAAAATCCGCATTCCTGGCCTGACTCAGCTCTTTACCAAAAACAAAGTCATCCGCTACCTGGCTCAAGCCAGCCCCGGAATCCACGAGCTCGTTCTCCTGGGCAAAGTCTGGCACGAGCGCGAAAACTACGACCACATCGTCGTCGACATGCCTTCGACCGGATACGGTCTGGCCATGTTTCAAAGCGTCGCAAACTTCGTCAAACTCTTTGGTTCCGGCCCCCTCTCCAAAGACGGCGAGGCCATGTTAGCCACTTTCCGCGATCCAAGGCAAACGGCGCATCTGATTCTCGCTCTCCCCGAAGAAATGCCCCTGCAGGAAGCGATCGAACTCGCAGATTTTTTGAAAAAATTCTTCCCCGAAAATCCTCCTCTGTTCTGGGCCAACCGAGTTTTTCCAGAAATTGATCCGGCCGTTGCTTCTCAAGCGGGAATCTCACTCGATTTCAAACAACCCCGAGCCCATGACAGCGTCGAATTCGCCCTCCGTCGCAGTCTTCTTGAAAATCAAAATCTCGACCTGTGGCGAAATCAATCCATCTCATTTCAGAAAATCCCCTACTTTCTGCCCACCTCCCCCTTGGTACCTGCGATCGCCCGGTATTTTTCACAAACGGGAGCTGTGAGATGATCCCTTCTTTGATCGAAAAACGACATATCTTAATCACTTGCGGAACGGGCGGCGTCGGAAAAACCACCCTCAGCGCAGCCATTGCACTTCGTGCCGCCATCGCTGGAAAAAAAGCCCTGGTCATCACGATGGATCCGGCCAAACGCCTGGCCACCTCGCTCGGCATTCGAGGATTGGGACACACTCCCGAAGATTTAACACCGTTACTCAAAGCAAAATCTCCGCAACCCGTGCAAGGCACTCTGCACGCACTCATGCCCGATACGCGCAAAACCTTCGAGGCCTTCGTCCAAGCGATGGCGCCCAATTCCCACACCGCGCAGAGAGTCTTCCAAAATCCAATCTTCCAGATTTTCGCAAAGGAATTCTCCGGAACCAACGAGTACATGGCTCTCGAAAAACTTCATCAAATCACAACATCGGGTGAATATGACCTCATCGTTCTTGACACCCCACCCAGTCGCAATACCTTGGCATTCCTCGAAGCTCCGCTTCTTTTATCTCGTTTTTTTGATGAAAAAATCATTCGCTGGCTGATTGTCCCCACCAACACCATCATGGCAGCGGGGATGAAAGGAGCATTGGGGCTTCTCGAAAAACTCACGGGCGCAAACTTCATGACCCATTTGCTGGAATTCGCGCAGGCGCTTTTTGAAGTACGCTCCGCATTCCTCAAAAATCTGGGGGAAATTACTCAGCTCCTCAAATCCGAGCAGGTCGGCTTTTTTCTGGTCGCCTCCCCTCAGACCGAAAACACTTTCGAGATCCAGCATTTCATCCAAAGCATTCAATCCCACGAATTTCATTTTGATGGGATTATCCTGAACCGGACTTTGGGAACCCTCGCCAATCCTTCCAGTACTCTCGACAATAAGGAACTCAACGAAGCACTGGAAATCCTCAAAGCACTTCAATCCTCAGAAAAAAAAGCCATAGCCGAACTTCGACAAAAACTTGACTCCGTCACACCCGACTGGATTCTGCTTCCTGAGCTTGCAAGAGACGTGCATTCGATTGAAGATTTATACTATGTGGCTGTGGATCTCGATTCTCATTCTAACGCAAGCCGAAGCTAAGCAGAAAATAGCTGCCCCGGTAGACCTTGGCCGTATTCAACACGACAGTCTCGGCGTCAAGTCCACCGAGGAAGCAGAAACCCTCTGGCGCGAAGGGCAAAAATCTTTTCGAGAAGGAAATTTTCTGGAATCCGCGCGGCTGATCCAGCGATTCATTGCGCGTTATCCCTCAGATCCAAATTTCACTGAAGCCCATTTTCTTTTGGGGCAGAGCTTGCAAGCGATGGGCGAGCACCACGAAGCACTTGCACCCCTGCGCTTCTACGCCGAAGCTTTTCCGGTCTCTGAGGCAGGTTGGAACGCCAAACTCAAACTGGCTGAGAGCTACATCGGAATGAAAAAATACCATCAGGCTTCGGCTCTCGGCGCTGAAGTTTTCAAAAGGACCTCCGTTCAAGGCCATGCCACCAACGCTGAATTCTCCGTGCATGGATTGCTGACCCAATCCTTGGCCCAGGCTCACCTCAATCACAGAGTCAAATCCCAGGCCCTCTTGGACTCCGCTGTCGAGAGAATCAAAATTTATTACTCAGAAGAAAACCTACCTCCTGCCGTTGCCGGGCACATTCAATCCACCCGGACTGCCGTCGGGATTTTGCAATGCCAGGAGTTTAAGATTCGTCGACGTGCGTTAGACGAAGGCCAGACTCGTGAATTTCTCAGGCGCCACGCTCTCTGCCTGGTCAATGCCGGCACTGAGCTGAAAAAAACGTTGGAGGCTAAGGAACTCTATTGGATCAACCAAGCGACTCAAAACTATACCCAAGCCATCCAAAATTTCAGGGAAGAATGCACACAGCTCCCTCAGCCTCCTGGGCATCGCAAACCCAAACAAGCTCAACAGTTCTTTAATGAAATCAAAGAGATTCAACGAAAAGACTGCACTCAGCACCTGGCTGACATCCGAGGCATCTTCAAATCACAAAGCAAGCAACTCGAGCCTCTTTTGAAAGTCCTAGAAAGAGCCTTGCCGGAATAGATCACCCAGCGGTATTGCCTTATATCTGTGAATTTAGAAGGCACCCGATTCAGACGAGAACTCTCAAAAAAGCTCCTGGCAAAACGAAGCGAACTCTTGGCCTGGTACCAGGAGAAAGCCCAAATCGCCCCGCCGCCTTTTTATCTCTCCGTGGATCTTCGGGATTCCGGCCACAAAATCGCGCCGGTGGATTGTAATCTCTATCCAGCTGGCTTTAACAACCTCTGCTCTGAGGATATACGAACCGCACCAGCCGTCATTCGAAGTGAGATTCTCAAAGAGGCCTCCTCGTTAGGGCTTTCTGATCCACAAAAAATTCTCATTCTGCCCGAATCCCATACATCCAACACCTACTACATCGAAAACCTGGCACAGCTCTCGGATCTGATTCGTGAAGCAGGATTCGAAGTTCAAGTCGGTTGGTATGTCGCGGATCTTGCAGCTTCAAATACTAACACGCCGATTCCGCTGAAATCCGTCAGCGGGCGTGAACTCCAGGCACTCCCCATCGAAATTCCGGTGGGTGGTGTCCTCTCCGCTGGAGGTTTCGTCCCCGATTTGATTTTGATCAACAATGATTTTTCGGCGGGATATCCCAAGGTTTTGGACGCCGTCGTTCAACCCATGATCCCGAGTCATCGCCTGGGCTGGCACACACGGAAGAAAAGCGAACATTTTTTCCACTACAATAATTTAGCAGCTGAGTTTGCACAAATCGCCGGAATCGATCCCTGGGTGGTTCAAATCGATACACAAGAAGTCGCGGGCGTGAATTTCAACGAAGAACTTGGCACCGATCGTGTGGTGGATCAGGTTCAACAAATGCTCGTGCGAACCCAAACTGCGTATGAGCGTCATCAAATTGGGGAGCCTCCCTTTGTCTTCGTGAAAAACAACGCCGGCACCTACGGAATGGGCATCATGGTTGTCCACTCCGCTGACGAAATCACACAAATGAACCGCCGGACCAAAAACAAAATGAGCGTGGGTAAAGGAAAAGCCCAGATCGAAAGTGTTGTCGTGCAAGAAGGGATTCCCACACAAACTCGATTTGAAAAAACATCGGCAGAGCCCGTGATCTACATGGTGGGATGCGAACTCATCGGCGGATTCCTGCGCACCAATCCTGAGCGAGGAGACGAAGATAATTTGAATTCTGCAGGAATGGTTTTCAAGCGGCTCTGCATGTCTGACTTAAGAGATGCTGAGCGTGGGGAGATGCCAGAAGCTGGAGTCCTGGAGATTGTGTATGGTGCGATTGCGCGGATTTCTGCTTTGGCGGCTGGGTTGGAGATCAAGGCACATCTGCCAATGCGCTGAAAGAGTATTATCTGAGCGTAAAGACGTCAATCGTTGAGCCAGCACCCACACAGTTACCCGCAGCCCCAGAGCAACTCACCGTGTAGTAAGTAATATTCGTATTATTGCTGTTTTGGTCATTCCACGCCGACGCAGAGATCATCGAATAATCAGCTACCCCAGCCGTAGAAACATCAAACGAATTAGCCCGAGTTGTTCTCGGGGCACCTGTTTTTGCCTGCAAAAACACTTCTGCATCCACCCAGCCATACAGGGAAGTAACACCAATATTCAAGCCGGGATACGCATTTGGTCCGTTGCCCGTAGCAGCGTTGGCATGCGAATAAAAATTAGTTTCTGAAAAATGGGCACTTGTCGTATCTCCATTGGGATGGAGATAAAACCAATAACCCCCCACACCCACGTCAGGTGCTCGCATGTGAAAAACAAAACGATAAACTTGATCTACATCCCCATCAAAAGCACCGCTTGCAGGAAGAGTGACTGAAGTGGTCGCAACACCCACTGTGACCGTATAAATTCTCTTCCAGGTTTTGAGTCCATCACTCAATCGAAACCAATTAGCTCCATTCGTCACCAGCTGCATAGATTCGTATTGGGTATAGAGCGCAATCGTTGCGCTTCCATCGATCGTCCCTGCAGCTGGCGCTATAGTCACAGCATTCGTACCCGAATCCGTTTTTTTAATCGTGTAGACCTGTCCCGAACCTACACCCGCAACAGCAGGTAGAGTCAAAGTGATTGCTCCACCCGATGAGTCGGCAAGAACTACTGTCTCGCTGACTGCAATCGCTCCAGTGGCTGATTTTGAAGCCACCGCATAGGTAGCAATTCCGGCGGTGGCACTCACTTGAGTTGAGGTAAGCGTGCCGCTGGCAAGTTTGGCAGCAGTCACATTGGCATCCAAAATTTTTGTGGTCGTAACAGCGTCACTGTTAATCACTGCAGCTGTCACCGAGCTAGAGGCAAGTTTCGCTGTCGTCACGTTGCTGTCCAGAATTTTCACCGTAGTCACAGAGTCTGATGCCAACGAAGCTGCTCCCAGAGTAGCCGCAGCCCATTTACTCGCAACCGCCGTATCATAAACCAAAACTTTGGCAGTCGTCGGAGCCCCAGAATCCACGTTCGTACCTTGAATCGCAGTCGCGTCTGCGGCTCCCACTACGGTGAGTGGTGACCAAGAAGAAGTGGCGGTATTCCAGCCCAAAACTTGATTGTTGCTGATTGAAGAAAGCGCCGATGTGTTGACTGCCAGTCCAGCCATGTAGCTGTCTGTGTAGGTCTTAGTGGCTGCATGCAATCCCGAAGAAGGAGCCCCTGCCAAGACGAGTGCACCACTCATCGTTCCCCCAGCCAAAGGTAAATAGGCCCATATGGATGACCAACCTTGCAAGGCAAAAAATTACTAAGAAGCTTGATGGT
>CAYILR010000074.1:0-10397 GCA_964364175.1 uncultured Bacteriovoracaceae bacterium | reverse complement strand
TTTTAGGTGCACCGCTTCAGCCACTGCTCGCATAATCAGGCTGAACAGTTACTCATTTTTCTTGACCGTTTTTAAAATCAAAGCTTCTCAAAAGTCGAAGCTACTAGCAAAACACCATCGAATTCGAACACAATTCGCTCCTAACTGCGATCGTTCGATACAGTATTCTTTTTTCTTTGGTAATTGAATTTTCTCCCAGCCTTGATTCAATCAGCCCCGTCAAAAAACCCATGTTACGGTTTTGGAAACAAAACGAAGGAGAAAAATTCCATGAATCCAAAAATCATTTCTTTACATGAACGAGCGGTGAATGTGTCCACCTCCTACCGACGGCTGGAAGGAGAGCTGATCGAAATTCTACAACAGATGGAGGACCTGAAAGGTCATCGGGAATTTGGATTCACATCCCTTTATGACTACGCACACAAAAAGCTCAAACTCTCCGAAGACATCGCAACAACTCTGATTCGGCTGGCACGAAAGTCCAAAGAAGTTCCTCTTCTCAAAGAAAAAATTCAAGCCAGAGAAATTTCGATCAGCAACGCAAAAGCAATTGCACCCATTATCACTCCAGCAAATCAAGCCGAGTGGTTGGATAAAGCATCTCAATTATCCAAAAGAGAACTTGAAAGAGAAGTTTTCGCTCAGTTTCCGAAAGAAGACGAGCAGGAGCGAGTCTACACGACAGTGCAAAAGCACTGCGCCGTAGCAGGATGCGGAGGCGAGTAAGTGAAAGAACGAGTTAAACCTGTCAACGCGACCCGATCCGAACTTCGAATGGGAATTTCTCACGAGCTAGAAGAACAGTTCCGACGAGTTCAAGACTTGTTGAGTCAGAAGATGGGAAAACATGCATCTCTAGAAAATGCCCTTGAAACGATGATTCAAGAATTCCTTGAACGAAATGACCCCATCAAAAAGGCAGAACGTGTAACTCAAAAAATGAATACTCTATCCGTCCCGGGACGGATGAATACCCTGGAACAATCAGGGATTCGAAATGAAGTGCCGACAACCTCAAACAGAATCCCGATTCCAGCATCACTTAAACATCAAATTGTCCTGCGAGATCGCGGTCAATGCAGTCATCATAACCCACTCAATCAGCAACGTTGTTCGCAAAGACGTTGGTTAGATATTCACCATATTATGCCCGTTTCTCAAGGTGGAGAAAATACGCTCAGTAATCTGATCACTTTATGCAAGGAACATCATTTACGCATTCATGACTAAAAACCCTCGAAAAAACACTCAATCATCCTGAATATTCAGTGAATTTAAATAGTTGACAAATTAAGTTTATTATATCATATATATGTAAATTTATGCGCCGAATTTCCGCGATTTTAATGATTTTTTCGATCTTTTTGACCTCGGCTTGTTCGGGGCCACTGGGGCAGCTCAAACCCAATCCAGTCCGCAAGCGCACGGTCGTTCTATTTCTAATCGACGGACTGTCCGTGCCTGCACTGCAAAACGCACTCGCCACCGACTCGATGAGTGCATTTCGCAATCACTTCTTCCAACAAGGCAATCGATTTAACATCGCTCGAGCCGCATTTCCTACCCTGACACTTCCAAACGTCTCATCGATTCTCACCGGACGACCCATCGGCGAACAACCGATCCTGGGCAATAAAATGCTGATTCAATCTCGAGTGGTGAATTTCGAGGATCCGCGATTCCGTCCCGCCCTCGCGCGCTATGTGGATTCCGACACTGTTTTTGAAACTCTCAATCGCCAAGGAAAAACCTCCGCAAGTTTCTCCTTCACTCTGGGACAAAACGCGACCACGCACACCTCCGCAGGAATCACCGAAGCGATTGAATACAAACTCCACGACTACGACGAAATCGATGATCGTCTGATCCGCTCCACACAAAACTACCTGGAATCACACGATCCTTCTGAATGGCCAGAGTTCATCTACATTCATCTGATCGGTGTAGACGGATACATGCACCACCTCGGCCCCAATGACCGCAGAACCGTTCAGTACTTACAAAGCCTGAGCACTCGTCTCGCACCGGTTTTCAAAAAACTACAAGAAGCAGAGTCTCACGAACACGACGTCGTCACCTTCCTGACTTCCGATCACGGAAGTGTCGACACGCCTCAATTCGCAGACGTCGAGGAGGAAGTTCGTCGAATTCACTCGAGCGCAACCGTCCTCAATCAAGGTCGAATTTTATCTGTTTACAGTGAAAAATCAGATTCTCCCGAAAAACTCCAAAATCTGTTAGCACGAGTCCGACACACTCGAGGCGTCGACATGACCGTCTACCGAGATCGCGGCGGAGCTATTCGAATCGACTCCGCACACTCACTCGCCTCGATCCGACAAAACCATCCTTTCGTGATGGAGAATCTCACCGCCTACTTCAATGCCGATCAACATCCAGATGCAATTGTCCTCGCGCAAGATGGATTTACTTTTTCGAACAAGCATCGCGGAGATCACGGAGGATTGAGTGCTAGTGAAGTCTATGTTCCGTTGCTGATGAGAAACGCAAGTCTCAGCGGAAACGAAATCCCCAGAACCAGCGATCTGCTCAGGTTTCTACAATCCCGTCACAACCGACTTTGAAATATTTCCCAAACATCCGCAGGCGTCTCTGCCCAATGATGAGGCTCATGCGCCCTCAGTCCCTGGTGATCAGCAATCAAGTCCCATGCAGCGGCCACGGCTTGCGCGCCTCCACCCTTAGCTGATCGAATATCTACCACTGAGTCTCCAACGTACATGAGACCCGCCGGCTCCATCTTCATCCGCTCAGCTGCAATCAAAATCCCATCCGGCGCAGGTTTCGGAGCCTTCACATGATCGTTCGCAATCACGGTAATAAATCGATCCAAGATTCGATGGTGCCGCAAAATAATCTCAGTCGTATTCCAACTCCGCCCCGTAAAAATCGAAACCGGAGCTCCCGCCGATTTGATCTTCTCCAGCAAATCGCCGACCCCTGCATGCAAGGGAATCGAGGTCATGCTGTCATCCATGTATTTGCAGCTCACATCGTAGGCAGCCTGAGCACCTTCCCTGCCAATGATCTGTGCGAAAATCTCTTTTTCACCCGGTCCAAAATAAGCCATGATCTCAGCAGGCGAATGGCGCTTACCTCCCTGAGATAAAATCCCCTGATTAAACGCTTCAAATGTAACCTTCAACGAATCAACCAAGGTCCCATCTAAATCGAATAAAATGCCTTTAAAACCACTCTTGTGCATCCATCAGCCCTCAGGTTATGCTCCGCCCATGTTGCTCTCACACGTACCCACGTTTTTCAAGAATCGCCGCGATCGCCTGATGCAATCTTATCCAGGGGCAGCCTTCCTAATTCCTTCAGCACCTTACCTGATTCGAAACGGCGATACGCATTTTCCGGACTATCGCCAGGATAGCAATTTGCTCTATCTCACCGGATTTCCTGATCCGGAATCTTTCTTGGCTCTCGTGCCTACCGGGTCCGCACCGGGCGCATACAAAACCGTGATGTTTGTCCAGGCCCGCGATCCCGAGCGAGAAATGTGGGAAGGTGAACGTTACGGCGTCGATGGAGCTTGCAAGGTTTTTGGAGCAAACGAAGCCTACCCGATTGGCGAGCTTGAACAACGCCTGCCTGACCTCCTCAAATCTGCAGAAAGTGTTTTTTATCGAATCGGAGTTCAAAAAGACCTCGACGTCGAGATGCTGGGCGTTTTCGAGAAAGCCCGCAAAGCCAAAGGCCGCAGCGGCAAGGGTTTGATGCCGATCGCTGATCCATCCGAAGCGATTGGCGAACTCAGGCTTTTCAAAAGCCCCGAAGAAATCGAGATCCTGCGCAAATCCTGCCAACTGACTGCTCATGCTCACCGGGATATCATGAAATCCGTTCGCCCCGGAATGAACGAGCGTGATGTCGCCATCCTGATCGAACATAGCTTTGCTTTGGGCGGCGCCGATCGTCTCGCCTATGGTTCTATCGTTGCGGGCGGGAAAAACGGCGCGTGCCTGCACTACCACCACAACAATGAGAAACTCCGAGACGGCGACTTGCTTTTGATCGATGCGGGCGGCGAATTTCAATACTATGCTTCGGACATCACACGGACCTTTCCGATCGGGCGCAAATTCAGCCAAAATCAGGCTTGGGTTTATGACTTGGTCCTGCAATCCCAAATGGCCGCGATCGATGCCGCAAAACCCGGCAGCTGCCTGGCCGACATTCACCAGATCGCGACCGAAGTTCTGGTCGAGGGTTTCTTGCGTCTGGGATTACTGAAGGGCAAAAAAGACGAGATCATCCAGGAGCAAAAACAAAAGCGCTTCTATCCGCACAACACCAGCCACTGGCTGGGTCTGGACGTACATGACACTGGGATCTACCTCCGCAACGGGCAGTCGCGAAAACTCGAACCCGGAATGGTTTTCACGATCGAACCCGGATTCTATACACAACCGTTGGATACAGACGCCCCCGAGGCTTTCAAGAACATCGGAATCCGAATCGAAGACGATATTTTGATCACGGCTAACGGTTGCGAAAACCTAACCCAAGACGCACCCAAGAAGCGCGAAGAAATCGAAGAGCTGAGGGCAAAGGCGTAAAAAGGTGTCCGACAACTTAGTGATGCCCAGTGCGTCATTATCTCGGTCCGGTTTAGAACTATGCATATGACGCACCCAGCATCACTAAGTTGTCGGACACCTTTTTAAATGCCTCAACTCGGCCCATTCACAATTGACCACCCATTCCTGCTTGCTCCGATGGCTGGTATCACTCATTCTGCCTATCGCCGCCTGATGCGCCGCAAGCGCAGCGCCGTCGTGATTTCCGAGCTGATCTCCGCCACTGGCATTGAGTACGGCGGGCAACGCACACTCGATCTGTTGAAATTCCACGAGGAAGAGCGCCGGGTGGGACTTCAAATTTTTGGAGAAGACGTCGATCATCTTTGTCTGGCCTCGCGCTATGTCGAAAAAGCCGGAGCTGATTTTGTGGACCTCAACCTCGGTTGTCCAGTCCCCAAGGTTGTCAAAAAAGGCGCGGGTGCCGCGCTCTGCCGCAATCCGGCGCAGCTCTACACAATTCTCTCAGCCATGGTGAAGTCCGTGAAAATCCCCGTCACCATCAAAATCCGAACCGGGTGGGATGCCGACGCCAGAAACGCACTCGACGTCGTCAGAGCGGCTTGCGACGCAGGAGTACCTTGGGTCGCCATTCACGGCCGAACCCGCGCTCAAGGTTACAGTGGCGCAGCGGACTGGGAATTCATTGGCAATATCAAAGCCAAGGTTGGCTCATCCATCGCAATCATCGGCAACGGCGACGTGGTAACCGCCGAACAAGCTGTCGAGCGGCATCGAATCTTCGGCGTAGATGCGGTCATGATAGGGCGCGGTGCATTAAGAAATCCCTTCATCTTCGAGCAAGCCGAAGCCCTTTGGCTCGGACACCCGGCTCCAACACCAGGGGCCGAACAATATTTGGGACTCCTGAAACAACAACAAGATATACTCCTTGAAACCTTCAGTGAGCGTCTAGCCACCATCCACTCCCGTAAATTCCTGGCCTGGTACTCGTCGGGCTTTCCCGGAGCGAGCGAATTTCGAAAAATGGTGTTTTCGGAACCCGACCCACAGGTCCTTTGGAACAACGCGTTCGTATTTTTTAAAAAAAATACACAAACCCAAGACCTACAATTTTTAAACGAACCCTTCTTGATGGGTGGACACGGATAATCCACAATATTACCGACAATTACGAGAAAACTTAACGGATTTTAACTGGACAAATCAGTGTTAAAATATAGAACACAGAGAAACGGTACGTATATAATACACGATTGTACGCTTAGATGGACGGGAATAACTTATGTCAGCAACACCGGAAGCAGTTTTGTGGATCCTCGAGGGCAACCCGGACTGCCAATCGACTTATAAAGAAATTTTTTCATCTCAATATCGTTTGATTTTTTTCAATCGGTATTCGGAACTTAAAATGGCTCGACAGGAAATTTCAGCGGGTTTGCCTGAGCTGCTTATTATTGACATCGAAACCATCAGCCATCTGCTCGATAGATCCCTCAACGAAGAGTTGCTTTCATTCAAAGAGATCCCGACCGTGGTCATCACCTCAATCGATTGTGCTACCAAAGCCGAACATTGTTACAAGTTGGGAGCAATGGATTACATCACCAAACCTTTTGGACAACAAACACTTCTCTACAAAATCAATCGACTCATTCAAAAAAACACCAATCCCCCCCAGCAAAAGCAACTATTTGAAAAAATTCGGAATTTAACCCTCAAAGAAAGGTTGATCCTGGAATCACTTTTCGAAAGCAAAGATCTCAGCGCAACCCGCAAAGAAATCATCGAGTATGTCTGGAAGGGGGTCTACGTCAGCGCCAAAACCCTCGATGTGCATCTTTATCATTTGCGCCGAAAAATCCGCCCCCACGGCTACGAAGTCATGGCCCAGCCCAATGGAAGGATGAAATTCTGCCGAAAGCCGATGGGCGGCGTTGAATCAGTGAGCAATGCTTTATCGGCGGCTGCCCTGAATACATCTGCTCCCTTTGCCCTGACAGCTCGCTGAACGGTCAGGGCTGGTTCCTAACTGCCAATCAAATTAATTTTGCTATTCACAGCGAAATACGCTGTAAAATAGCATAAAACCCTGCAAGAATGCGCTGAATAATTAAAGAAACCAATTGTAAAATTAACAGTCTTACGCTACCTCATCACTTCATGAAAAAGGAATCGCTGAACGATCGAGTATTAAAATTCGTCGTACAACAAGAGGCTGCTGGTGTCTTTCCTCATGGCGGGGGGATCGCAATTGCTGTCATAAAAAACGGAGATGTGCTTCTCAACAAAGGGTATGGTCTCAGGGATCGCGAGCGAAACCTTCCAGTAACCTCCGAGACTGTATTTGAAACTTGCTCTCTCACCAAAGGCTTCACTTCCGCTGCGTTGATGATGGCTCTGGAGAAAAAAAAGATCGACCTCAGGCAACCGATCAATGCCTCAAAAAACGTCCTCACATTGAACGATCCAGCAATTTCCGAAAAGGTTTCAATCATGGATATTCTTTCTCACCGAACAGGGCTCCCTGCTTATGATCTCGTTTGGTATTGGGGATCCTTGAATCGAGAGGAATTTTTACGAACGGTAGCGAACCTTCCGCTGGTAACAGCCGCCTTCAGGAATACATTCCTATACAGCAACCTCCTATATGGAGCGATAGGTCACCTCTTTGAGGAGATCGTGGGTGAGAGTTGGGAGTCCTCTATTTCTCGAAAAATCTTCAAACCTTTGAGAATGAACTCGAGCTCGTTCCAACCCTCATCACATGAGACAAACACCGCCATCCCTTATATTGGAACCGCGCCCACAAATCGAATCGACACGACATCAATCGCTGCCGCAGGGGGCATTCGATCCAGCCTTGAGGACATGACTCGATGGCTGGCATTTCTTCTTAATGAGGGCAAAACATTGGGCGGGGAACAGCTCCTTTCCAAATCATCCGTCCAGCTCACCCAAGAAAAACAGATCGCTGCAGAGAATGCCAATCCCCTCTTTTTTCAGGGACTAGAATGGCTGTGTCAAAAAGACGTGGGCTATGGTCTGGGCTGGTTCCTCGGTTCGATAAATGGTATGAAGGCCATTTTTCAACCGGGTTTAGTGGACGGGTTTTCAGCCGCTCTTGTGATGATTCCGGAGGCGAAAACCGGGATAGTAGTATTGACCAATCTCAACCTTAGCCCCGTACCGGGGCTCCTGATTCAAGATCTCTTGAACAGCCTTTTGGAGCACGACGATTCTGCCCATAAAGTTGCACCTCCTACCCAGAACCCCTCATGGGTCGGAAAGTACGAAAACGCAGCCTTTGGGGAAGTCTCGATTTTCGAAAAAGGAAAGGATCTCATTCTAGAATATCGAAATCACGAATGGATTTTGAATCAGAAAGACAACAAATCGGCCGAATTCGTCATGACCGGCTTTGGTTTGCAAATTCCAATATCCGTCCGATTTGAAATCAAAGAGAACCTAGTCACTCAGCTTTCGTTTCCGCTTTCACTGGACCCGACGCTCGCACCCCAAACTTTTGTTCGCATCTAACCCACGAGCTTCGGTTTTATTTTTGGCTTGGTCCCGGTCGCAACGATTCGATTGTAAAAAAGCATGCAGCCTGGCTCTTTTAGAGTAGAAAAATACTCTTTCTCGAAACGAGAAAAATTAGCCGTTCCACCAAGAACTTTTTTGAAGAAAGGCTCGGCATGCTGAATCGCACGCCGGAGGTTCTCGATTTCCTGCAACAGATCTTCTCCTTTGAATTCCGAAATTACAGCCCGCCAATCGATGTCTTGAAATCCCTGTTCAAGAAGAAGCGAGGGGAGTTTGCGCGCCACCTGAAAATTCACGCTCTTAGCTTCCCTCAACCGAATCAGCGCCTTTTTTAAAAAGGACGATGAGGGAAACATATTGCCCAGAACTCCTTCAACATCAACGCAGCAAAGCGTTCCACCGGGTTTTAACTGTCGGGACAGATTTGAAATAACTTTCTTTGTGTCCTGACTGCTAAAATGCCGCAAAACATATCGACACAAAACCGTGTCAAAACGAACATCTCCAGCTTCCAATTGCAGGAGGTTCCGTTGCTCAAACCGGAGATTTTTTATCGAACTATATTTGATTTTTGCTGCTTCCACCCTTGCCGCCGAAAAATCCCAACCAACAACACTCACATCCGAAGCACATTTTGAAAAATAATCTGAAACGATTCCACTCCCACATCCCGCATCTAAGATGCTTTGACCGGGGAGGACCTTCAGATTGCGTAACTCTTCTTTAAAGTTGTATCCTTTCATTTTGGACTGCCGCTCAAGACGTTCACCTTCTTCATGCGATTCAAGGACGTATTGCTTTTTCATTTTCTCTCCTGACTATAAATAGCTTTTGTTTTTTTTCATCCATCTCTAGGAAAACGGTCACCCTATGCGCATCCTGGACGTAGGTGCGAGACTTGCCGTCGCGGCAAGTCCCTTTTGCAACTTTGAGCTGAGCCACCGCACTCTCTCGAAAGCGGGGATCCGAAAATGGGGTAATTAAATTTCCCAGCGAATAAAAAATGGGGACTACGCGATCGGGGTCTCTTTGAGTCCGGTAGCACTCCATCGGCTGCACGACGTGAGGGTGATGACCAATGATGATGTCAAATCCCATTTCTGCAAGATGATGCCCCAATTCAATTTGTTCAGGACGTGGATAATACTCGTGCTCAAGCCCCCAATGCAGCTGAGCTACGACCAGATCGACCTGATTTTTTCGGCAAAACTCAATCTGTCTTCCGAGCTGAGTGAAATCGATTTCTTCCACCCTCTTGAGTAGATGAGTCCTGTTGATCATCCAAGGCTTGTCCTGAGGCGGTTTTTTTCCGTTCAATCCGAAGGTGTGGCAAATCAAGCCCAACTTGATCCCATTTTTCTCAATGAGAGTCGCAGAAACTGAATCCTCCTTGGACTCATTCATACCTCCAAAGGAAATATTTTCTGTCTTCAGTGTACGAATGGTGGAGTTCACGCCTTCTTCTCCACAATCCAAGCTATGATTGTTTGCTGCGGTCAAGAAAGTATACTTGCGATCACGAAAGGCTTTTACCGCGTCAAAATTTTCACGTTTATAATAAAGAGGTGGAGACGATTTCGACGGGTTGAAAGCGAATGAATCCGAATTTTCGGAATAAACAACACACTCCAAATTTGCCATAGAAATATCCGCACCGAAAATAAGATCTGACACTCCCTCATACAGAGAATCAGAAGAATGAGGCAAGTAGGGATGATCCATAAGATCCCCGGCAGCAGAAATTTGTAATTTGCTATCCGGTTTGAAGCCCTCGGGCAAAACCCATTGAAAAGTTGCCTGCTTTTTAAAAAAAGCCTCTAGTCCAGAGTTCTTGGCAGCCTTCAAAATAGGGAATTGCGCTTTATAGAGCCAATAGATGAGATCCATGCGCCTCATGAACTCATAATCTCCATAGGTAGGGACAGGGTAGCGCCAAAGGCCTGTCGCTCTAAAAAAAGTGATGACGCCGTTGTAAATCAGCCAATCCTTTAGCGAGAACGCCATAATGTCTTTTGCTGTCTGAGGTAGGCGCATGCTCATCATATATCGAACTATCGTAAAGTACTGAACTACACTTGAGAATTAGCCTTCATAAATATTGAGGGAACGGTAATAAACGATCAATTTTTTTAATTTTTAAATTTTACAACTTTATAAATATTAGTATCGAGCACCATTCGTTTGAATCCGATGAATCAGATGCAACTAAAAATTAACTATGATTATTCGTAACTGTTCAGCCTGATTATGCGAGCAGTGGCTGAAGCGGTGCACCTAAAA
>CAYILR010000073.1:0-10920 GCA_964364175.1 uncultured Bacteriovoracaceae bacterium | reverse complement strand
TTTTTTAGGTGCACCGCTTCAGCCACTGCTCGCATAATCAGGCTGAACAGTTACCGTCAAACAATGAATTAAAACGTGGTAAGGAGGTTTTTGTCCAACTTCGTTCGGAGTTCTAAAACCTGTCTCATGAATTGTAACCGACTTAGACAGAACCCCACCATCAATTGACTTCATTTCGTGGCGAATGGGTCCGCATTGCTGAAATAGGATCTTTTCTAACCCATCTTTTCGGTAGGGCGTGGCTGTCAAACCTAGAATATATCTGGATGGCAATTGTTTAAGGATCGCTTCGAATGATTTGGCCGGTATGTGATGGCATTCATCAATAATAATCTGAGAGTATTTCTGAGCAATTTCACTCAGATCTTCAATATTGGTGAGAGATAAAATAGATGCAACATCAACTTGCCCTGTCAGCTTTTTCTTAGTCCCGCTCATCGTTCCAATTTCTTTGATTGGAATTCCAAGAAATCTCGAAATTTGTTTTTTCCACTGATCCATCAAGTGTTGCCGATGAACAAGAACCAGCGTCGATACCTTCCGCTGAGCAATGACTGCACAACCCATGACTGTTTTTCCAGCGCCAGGAGGCGCCGACAATATGCCTAGATCGTGTGATTTCCATCCCTTGACTGCTGTTTGCTGAATGTCGGTCAAAGTTCCAGAAAATGTGACTTTGATTTTCCTCTTTGCAATCCGCTCGTCACGGATCACTACCTTGGCACCAGCAAGAGCAAGAATTTTAACGACTTCGTCTAAAACCCCGCGAGGCAGAACCATTTCATCAGGCCTCATCTCCCCAGAGAAAATAAATCTGGGTTCAGGATAGGTTTGCATCCTCATTCTCTGACGTTTGTAAAATTCTGGATTTGGAAAACTGGAAGTCTTTTTGAGTTTAGAAACTACTTTTCCAGAAAGCCTGGCCAGTGGGATCGAAAGCATTGATCCAAAAGTGACTTCGATCGTTTCACCTTCGAGAGAATAGTCGGTCCGATCCGCGATGGTTTTATCAAGAATGGCTTGATCAGTGATCCAAGAAATGTCATCAAATGCATCTTTTCTGATCGTGAAGTCGAGCTTGGGTAGGTGGCGATCCAAAACGCTTCGAATCTCAAGTGGGTTGATACGTTTGACCTGACTTAAAAAACTCCATTGATCTCCAAACGGACTGAGTCTTTCGTCGACAAAACAACTGTTGCCCTGTTCTCTGGGTATTTTTTGAAGTGGCAGTGCAATGAGATTTCCAAAACCGCCCTTAGGAAGATAGTCCTGCGACGGAAAAAACCGATCATAGGAATCCAAACTTAACCGGATATTAAACTCCGAGCATTTAGCTAAAATTAGTGTTCCTAAAGAACGTGCAATTCGAGCAGGAATGGGTTCTTCAAAAAATATCCAAGCATGAGCGCCCTTTCCAGATCGAGACCGTTCAATGGCAACATCCAACCCCAGCTCCCTTGCCGTTTGTTTGTAGGCAAGAACATCTTCCTTCCAAGCTGCCTCATCAAAATCACAGGCTAAAAAAACGCATGAATCATCCTGGCGAATCGAATAGGTTCCAATGGTAGTCCATCCTTTGAGATGACTCTCAACTGCGGCGGCGTCAAGATGCGAAAAATTTTGATTAGGGCACTCCGAACATTTTACTTTGCCGTTGGGAGGTTTGCCGCAGACTCTGGGGACCCATTCATTTTTACAGGTTGGCGAATACCCTTGTTTTCCAGATTTATGGCTTTCCCAACGATTGGGGAAAACATCCTCACGACAGCGAAAGAGCTTTAAAAAAAGCTCGATCTTTTCTTGGGATGAAATGGGTGACGATTTCAAAATAGGCCTGCCTAGAAGAGGCGGCAAACTACGTGGTGTATCCGCAAGTGCACTTCTGAGTGCACTGATTTCTAGCATCAGGCGAGCGCGCTCTGTTTCGATCAGAGCCAGTTTTTCTTCGAGTTGTGAGAGTGATAAGTCTGTAGTCACGCGGCAAAACTAGCAGAATTGGAAGAGATTTTCACTAGACACCTACCTCATCGGTTATAGGCTATGATGATCAATGATTTGAGTTGATGAATTCAAAATACTTGACTTTTATGATATAAATGTTATATTTGTTATTAAGGTTATATGGCGCTTTGCCGATATAACCTCTAGGAGACTTAATGGAGATTATTATTACATCATGGGCATTGAACGCTTATTTGGATCTAAAACATAGAAAGGTGTTTTCGAACTTGGAATACAAGCAAACGATTCGACCAGATGTTTTGCTCCTTTTAAATTACCCAGGCGATCCAAAGTTTCAGAATTCGAAATTTTGGTCGCAAGCAACAGATCGTTCGAACAATCGAATCCCGGATGGTTTTAAGATGAAATGGCATAATTTGGGAAATGGCAAAGTTCAAATGAGGCTCCCCATTGGAATGTTCAGCGAGGCGATGCTTTGTGAAGCTTATGTCAAAGGGAACGCAAAAGAGGAGCAGCGAAAGCTGGCGAGATTCAAAACTCACTTAGAGTTGATTCGTAGAGGTTTATACACTGAATGTGGGAGATTAATATGAAAGCAGCAGTATTGAATTCAGACGACAATGTAGAAATTATCGAAATTGGACACCAGATGAACCAAGCGGGGTTGTCAAAAGCGTTTATCTCCGCTGCAGTCAACACAGCTTTTGAATTTGAAGGCGTCTATGATCTTTTAAAAATGTGGTCCGAAGAAACAGACACTCGTGAGCGAGGCGAAATCATTGCTGACATTCAAGACATGATCGATGATTGCTCGCAAAAAGAAAAAATAGAAGGAACTTACGTTCGTTTTGATGACCTAGATACCATCGCTAAAAACATCCGTGCATTTAAAGACAATCTACGTTTGATCGTTGATCAAAATGGCGGCATTGGGCACTTAGCTGACTTGACCAGCATTCCTCAGCCTTCGCTTTCACGATTCTTTAGCTCGGCTGCAATGCCTAGACGTGCGACTCTTCTTAAGATCGCTCGTGCTTTGAAGCTCAGTGAGATTCAGATTGCCACGGAGTGGTCTCGGTAATTGTGCTTTTGCTTGGTTAAATCATATCGAGCTTCCACAACGAGCGCAGAACTCCCAAAAGACACTTGGATGAGATTCATAGCGACGGACCTCAAATCCTGACCTTTGAGAAATCGAAACTGACCGTTGGGTACTGCACGTCCAGATTGACGAATGCAGCGCCATGAGATCTACGACAATCTTCGCAATGGCAGTGGGACGCAAAGTCAGTCGGAGGCGTCAGTTCAAAATGCACAGACTCACAAAAACAATTTCTCTCATTTTCTGAACTGAACCCGACATCCCAACCTCTTGCTTCCTGATAGAATCCCCTAACCCGTACCACCCCAAGTCATCAACTCAAGATCATCAAGGCCACTTCCTAGTATTAACCAGTCACCTCATTCCCCGGGCTAGTCCAACCTCCGCCAGTTGAGCACTCGCACAAAACCCAATCAGGGTGTGGGTGAGTGCTCAACTGGAAAATGGATACATTTTAGGAGGTTGGACTAGCCCCATTCTTTGAGATCGTTCTTGGGGTTTTTGTGTGATCAAACATCATTGCATGAAACAGTAGAAAAGGATTCTGACTCTTCAGCTGACATGAAACAAATCAATATTTAAGCAAGCAATTTTTTTGGCTTCCGAACTCGTAATCATCTCACTGACTTTTTTGGTCACCTGGATCAAAAGCTCTTTGACCTTCTGATAGTCTTCGACACTGATACTATGCGGCCCAGTAAAATGAAGATTGTTTTCGTTTTGCAGATCAATCTTCTCTATGGCTAATCTCCGCCAGTTGAAATGATGAGCGCGAATCCACGGTGAATCTTTGGCAAGATGGATGTGCTTAGGACCTAGTCCGATTTGACCTGACTCTTGAACACAAAGTCCTTTTTCCAACAAAAACTCCAGGATGGATCGAACTTGGTTTGTCGGAAGCCCCAACTTTTTGGCAATAGAATGAGGGTCGTTCAGTCCAGCGATGGAACTCGCTAACCTCGTCGCCGAATAGCGCCAATCCGAATAAAAAAGAGCCTGATCTCGAGCCTCGATCTGAGTACTTTTGTTGAGTCGTTTAGATAGGTCCTGACTTTGGCTGAGAATCGTGTCTAATTTTTTTTGAAAATGCCTTTTGGCGCGTGGATTTCCCGCTTTTTCAACTAATACGAGCTGAATCAGGTACTCCAACTCAAGTTCACTGAGACCAAGATAATCTGCCAACAAATACGCTTGATCCACCGATAATGCCTTTTGCCCTGCTAGGACCTGACTCAAAAAACTCCCCTGAATTTGTAGATGTTCCGCAAGGCGGGACAGAATCCCTCTTCCCTTCTTCGGTTGCTGCGCTAGCCAATCACGAAACCAAAGCCGATAGTCCTGATATTGAAATATGTTCATAATATTTACCAAAAGTTATCAAATTACATTAACTTTTACTAAAAAAATATAGATTAATCAACACGATAACAATAGAAAAGCATCGTTGGCTGGTTTATAAGATTTTACGTTAAGTATATGGAGTAAGTTCAGATGATTACGAATACTGGTTTTAAAAAAACTGCATTGATCCTAGTCTCGGTCACCTCACTGTTGGCTATAGCTTTACCCCTGAGATTAGTAGCGGGGGGACTCGATAGTGGTGGTGGGGATGCAGCTGAAGTCCGAATTGATGATATTCGGGTGGATCTCCTGGGGTGGATTATTGCCGAAAGAGCAGCGAGCTTGAGTCTGCCACAGGGAATAACCTACGAAATGTATGTGCAGCAAATGACCTCAGTCTTGCAACGCCATGCAGTTGTCATAGGAATGGTTTCGACTCTAGAAGAAAGCACGACCCAGGATTCAGAACGTCGGGTGATGGTAGATGGGCAATTGAAAACCTGTCGAGGTTTTACATCTGTAAAAGATCATCACCCCCATATTTTGTGCAGTATTGAAAGATTTGTCGCAACCTCTGAGTCAGATCAGTATGTCTTGATTCACCACGAATATGCAGGGTTAACAGGCATCGAACAGAACCAAGGAGCCTCATCCGATTACGAGGTTTCCAAACAGATTACAGATTATCTCACGCGTACAACTGTATTAAAATTGGCGATTAAACTCAAATCTTGCAGTGATCTGACCATAGAAGATCGAGCAAATCTTGGACAAAAATGTAGGACCAGTAAAGGTGCGATTTTTGAACGAGTCGAAAGAGCAAAGTTTGGTGAGGCTTGGAAGCTTGTTCTAGGTGTGGCGAAAACCGAAATAGATCAGGAAAAAATCTACAGTGATCGTCTTCCCGACCTTTACGGAAATCGTGGTGAACACCATTGGTTTGAAACGCAAGCTTGGGAGGCCTGTCAAAAGCTGGGTGGAAAATTACCTTCCAAAGAAGAATTTGAGCGTGGTGAAATGAATGGGTTTCGTGAAGTTTTACCCAATATGTTGGAATACTATTTTTGGTCTGCAGTGGTTCACCCTGGTTACGGCTATTTCCCCTACATTTTCGTTGGGCGTGATGGCTACATCTATCTAGAAAACAGCGAGTATAGTCATTACGATAATTCGGTTCGGTGTGTAACAGACCGTTAATTTTAGAATTAAATTGGAGAGAAGTATGGAAAAGCGAAATTTTAGCGATACAATGATTGCGGCAAAAGATTACGAAAAACTGGTTTCTTTTTACACCGGTTTTGTGGGCCTCGAAGTCACTGAGTCTTCAGAAAAATTTACGATGCTGGTGGACCGGGAAAAGAAACAGTGTCTGTGTATTACCAACGGCGAATCAGTAAGTTCCACCAGTCCCGGAATTTTGGTGACCGATTTGGCACAAAGTCTGATTGATCTTAAATCGATGAATGGAAAAATTCTCAAAACCTGGGAGTTTGCTTCAATGAAAGGGGCCAATTGCCTAGATCCAGAGGGGAATGAGCTCATGATTTGGCAGGGATCGCACTAACCAACGATGCCTCGATCAGACTCCACAAGAAGGTTGGCTTGCCCGGCACATAACCTGCTTTACACAATTCAATACCGTTACTTGTAGAATTGATTAAGAACGCGTGCGTTTGCACTTTTTGCTCTGACTTTGATCCATTCCAGAGCAGAGTCCACGGTCGAATCTACTGATCCCTGCAACAGCTTTTTGATGTCCTCTCCAAAGACACCTCTCGGAATTGTAGATTTCCCCACCCTTTGATAAAAATCCAACCGTGAAGGGTTCTCTAGCTCAGCCAGGACTTGCGTAGGGTAGGATACGGCCTGCTCGTGCATCAAAGCAAAAAGCATTACTTCAATTGTCGTTTTTAGCCCGCGATCTGAAATCAAATCCCACTCCGCCAACAACAAATCAACCTGCTGCTGATTCAGCGTCTGCAATCGGCGAGCATCCTCGATGTTCTTGACTCCGAGAGAATCGAAAAGCTCTTGATCTCGAACTTTTTGAAAATAAGCGTGGAAGTAGTCATGTTCTTCAAAATCCGCAGCCGATCCATGCTGTCCGTCATGATACCCATTTGTTTCTTTTTTAATTCCGATGAAGGATGCACCCGTTTCTCGAATTCGGATAAAATCCAAAAGCGATACTTCGCCTACTCGATAGATGTAAGTGTATTGAAAAAATCGTTTACGCTCCGCGATCTCGCTAGATATCCCCTCGATGAAGAAATCTCGGTCTAGATTCTGTGGAGTCTGCTCAATGCTTTCTTCGAAATGATGAGAAATGAATTTGGGAAGGTAGTCAGCCAAGTGGTCTCGTCCAAATCGTTCTTGGTATAATTGAGTGGCGTTTTGGTAAAATTCTATTTCAAAATCATGAATTCTGTTCGAACAACCCCCCGAACCCCAATGAGCTACTTTGTTGATATACTCTATGGGAAGTTCCACTATTTTTGAAAATCTTTGTACGAACGCTGCAGTCTGACGCAAAGGATATCCTTGTACTTCAAGTTGAGATCCGTACTCGAGAGCTTCATTGATTTGAGGTTGGATGGCCTGGTAAATAATCGAGAGCTCTTTAGGCTGAATTTGTTCGTTTGTGAGTTTTTTCAGATGACTCAGCAGTTCTCTCACCGTGGGGGCGCTTTCAGGAGTAAAAATTCCTTCTCCAGCAGCAACGAGAGATGCTTTTTGTAAATACTGACCGCAGTCTGCAGCAAACGTGTTCGTGGAATAAGAAATGACGAAACACAGCAGCAGATTATTGATCCAGATTCGCTTCATAATGAGACGAAAGATATAACATTCAAATTTGTATTTTTAAATACAAATAAAGTATTAAATATGGTACTGGGTCTGTATTACAATTGATATTGAGTATTAGGTGGTTTTAAGTGTTTTTTAATCGAGTGGTTTCATTTTTTGTTTTTACGGCTATTTTTTTGATGGGCAGCCCGATCTGGGCTCAAGCTCAGCAGCCGTGCAGTTCATACTTGGAGTCCCAGTCCAAACTCAAGTTAGACCCCTTGACTTCGACTCAGCTGGTTCTTGCGATTCAATCTGGTGACTTGGAGTCGATTCGAAAGTTCCACTCGCAGTTTGATTTGGGCAGATACCTTTTGGATGTGCCCCTGGGCAGCAGTGTCAGGGATTCCGTAGGTGTTCGTAGTGCGATTTTCTTCGCTGTTGTGCACAACTCATTCGAAAGCGCTCGATTCATGCTGGAAGATCTCAAGGTCAAGCCTAACTTGGACTTCGAATGGGTCAGCGCTTTAGAGTACGTTTCTGCTCGTCCTGACAGACTAGACTGGTTGAAATTCCTGGTCGATCACGGCTGTGATCCCAACTACAGTGGGGATCGCGATCATCCGACTTTCCCCCTTCATGCTGCTATTCACGTTAATAACTATCTGGGTATTGAATATTTATTGAACCACGGTGCTGATCCCAATATTGAGGAGCATTATGGAATCAGCCCACTCAGTCGTGCGGTCGAGTATGGTAATACCGATATCGTCAACCTCCTGATTCAAAAAGGTGCAAGATGGAACGAAAGATCCCGGGCGGGAGGCAACACTCCTTTGGCTTCGGCTGCCGAACATATCGAAGCCGATTTGTTGCTTTATTTTTTATCGTTGGGGGCTGCTGTCGACACCGTAGACCGATCCGGTTGGACTCCTTTGATGTGGAGTATAGGACCGAGTAGTAATGCAGACTATAACAAATTAAAATCTAGGAATCTGGATCCTCTCAGTGAGCGAAAGCGGGTTTTTGAGATCCTGATGCAGCAACCTCTCAATCTGAATCTGCAGAACGCAGAGGGTGACACCGCATTGATGATCGCTATCTTCCGTAACAATCAGTTTGATGCGGTACGAATCCTGTTGAGCAAAGGAGCTGATCCTAACATTGAAAACTCTTTAGGCCAGACTGCGTTGGATCTGGCTGTTTTTATGTTCAACCCTGAGTGGGTGAAGTTGATTCAAGCAGCGGGCGGTCGTCATGGTTCTCGTTATGAGTTTCGGCAGCAGCAGGAGAATTTTTCGAGTGGTTCAATGGCGGTGACCGACGCCTTTCGTTTATTGGGTCTTTCTCCCAAAGCTTCAAAATCTGAATATCGTTCCACTATTCGTAAACTTTTGAAAAAGTTCCACCCTGACCGAAATTCGGATTCAGATAGCGAGTCGAAAACGAAGCAATTGCTTGAGGCCAAAGCGATATTGGATTCATACTACGATATTTAATCCTTAATCAACTGATCCCGAGCCTCAAGATACTCTTGCTGCGAAATCTTATTGGGAGGGTGATCCCGGGGGGCCCGCCATTTACACCTATTGGTGGAGTGTCAGTTACTGTGGCTTTGGTTGTTCAAATCAAACTAAATTACCGGGATCAAATACTCTCAACGCCGTAACTCGACTCGGTGATTTTTCAATCACCACCGCCTGCCCCACATTGAGATTCTTCAAAACATCATGCTCAATCATCATCTGCCGGGTCTTTCGCATATTCCCAAGCCCCGTCTTTTTAGGCATCCACTGGCCTTCGACTTGGTAGCTCTGCTCCTCGCCCTCAGCAGTGCCCGCCATTGAGCAAATCTCGTCCACAGTCTCCGAGTCATCCAGCCTAAATGCGATCTTGGTCATGGGATTGGAGCTTGCCTGTCTTCTAAACGCAGGGCTCACGACATCGAGATCCTCAAGCCCTTGGGTTGAGAGATGAACTCCAAATTTCGCCTCTCTGACTTGCTTGATGTTTTCGATAAACTCCTTGGAAGCGAAACTTCCAAACTCATCGATAAAAATAGGCAGAAACTTTCGGTCGTCCTCGTGAATATTGTCGAGCACATAAGAGGCAAGCCCCTTGATGTCCTCGGTAATCATCCGACCTAGACGTCTTGCCGTATCAGGATTCCCGAGCGTACTGAGCTGAAAATACGCGATCTGATTTTTGGCGAGTACCTCTCTGAGATCGATCTCTTTTTTTGGATCCGTCGGAGCAAAAACTGACATGAGGGATGGACTATACAAAACCAAAAGCTGAGCTTGGAGCCCCAGGAGATCGGACTCTTTTGTTTTTGCGATCAAATCTTTGAGTCGCTCGTGCAGAATCTTGGCCCCTGGATTTTGGGTTTCCGCTAGTTCACGAAGCTTTGTGGACATTTCGTTGAGTTTCAAACGAGACGTCAGCGCTACCACATCTCCTAGGGTAAGAGTCATCCCAAGAAACTCAGCGCATGCCGTGATCGTGGTCAAAAAATCTCCTGCCACGGACTGATAAAACTGTTCGCTCCAATTGAGAGCTTCCAAGATCCGGTCTTTGATCTGAGAGGCATTACCGTGCTTGAGGGGGTTGTATTGGCAACTTTCCTTGGGTTTATTCATTCGAAACACTCTGAATCTCGAATCCAGGTCTGGAGACAACATTCTTCCTATTTTTTTGATAAAATTCAGAGTGGTTTCTGATCCTTTGGGATCAATGACGATGCAAGGCCTTCGATGAAAGATCGCATGAAGGATCATGAGCACAATCAGTGTTGTTTTTCCTGATCCCGTGGCACCCAGAATCAACACGTGAGACGAGCATTGCTCTTCTGTCAGGTAGGAAACCACGCCTTGTTTGAGGTCATAGCCCAGTGGGATTTGCTCTCGATTTTTGAAAACCTTAAAGAACTTCTTTGTGTCTTTGATTTTGACTTTGAAATCGGATGATTTGAGTCCCGCTCCTGATTTTTTGAACGCGATGACAAAAGGAGAAAGCATCAGAACTGCGCCAACTCCCATCCACCAGCCGAAATCCAGCATGCGAAATACGACGACCCACTTGAGTTGATAGAAAGCTTTCTGATTCAAAAAATCGAGGTAATACAAAGGGAACCTGTCTAGCCACAAAATCCAACCCATCATTCCTGTCAGAACAAAGCCCATGCCCCACAAGAACAACTTCATCTTACTGACAGCTCGAAAGTATTCCGTCCTAAACCAGATGTAGGCACCTAGACCGAGCGCCGGTCCAAAAGCCACAATTCCAGCAATACTCCCTATCGCCAGAATGGCCTGAATCACATCGTCTTGAGATTGATTTTTATTTTCCATACTTCGTTTTTCCTTAATGCGCTTTTCCTATGAAAGCAGCGAGTGGTTGAAACCCCTCTCCGGGGGTGTAGATTTTGTCTTTGGACAAAAGATTTGAAAGTCCTATTTTTTTGGTGTTACCGGTGATTCTTGCGATGCTTTTAAAGATTTCTGAAGTTTCGCAGAAATAAATCACATGCGTGTATTGCGAGCGTTCATAGAGGGCTGCACGTTCGTAGTAACTGGATTTCGATTTTAAGGTTCTTTCGAGTTCGATCGCGATTTCCTTTTTTGGAAGCCTCGCAACCAGGTCAGGAACCAAAATTCTGCCTGGCATTTGGTATTGGCCGATTGCAGCTGAGTTGACCCACCCCTTTGCAGGTTTTGACCCAGGGGTGG
>CAYILR010000072.1:0-11004 GCA_964364175.1 uncultured Bacteriovoracaceae bacterium | reverse complement strand
TTTTTAGGTGCACCGCTTCAGCCACTGCTCGCATAATCAGGCTGAACAGTTACTTTTTCAGAAGCATTTCCACCGGTGGAATTCGAATCCGTTGGCGAAGCCGAGGTGGGATTTTACTAGCGGCTGACCCTATTGGGGTAGCTCAACTCTATTCATTAAGAGGCATTTCTTTACAGCTGCTCACATCTTAGACAGCTTGCTCTATGAGGAGCAAAGAAAATTTTATTTAAGGCTCCCCTGCATATGCACTTGACTCCAGTCAGTCAAATTTAGCTCTTGCTTGCCTAGGACTTTTCAGTTTGCGAGGTGTCGCGGGGCGGCCCTCCGTGGCCTTGCACACCTGAAACCCTCCTGGCGTGTGAACCCGCTCACTCGCAAACGGAAAAGTCTTGGCGGCAAGGAAAAAAATGATTCACTGGAGTCAAGTGCATATGCAGGAAGGCTCCTTCTAACCCATTGAAAGTTATGCCTTCGTAGCACCTCACCGAGAATCGCTTGGAGACCGAGTCATTGGCACAATCCTTGCTGAATTACTTGAGTAGCCGAAACCAGGAGTAATTATGAAAAAAGCGACTTTTGTGCTGTTATTAGGATTGGTATCCAGTTCGGCTTTCGCTGATTCAGGTACGTGTAGTAAAGCAGATTTGGAGTTTTTATCACAAATGAACGATGACTTGCCCGCATTCTCTACCGTGGACTTTGCAACTGTCATCCTGGATACATTAAATACAACAGACACAAATTCCCTGACATCCGATGCTCACATAAAAGTTCATCGAGCGTTCTTGGCAGCTGAAAAAGCTCGATTCTCGTCCATCCTTCAAACTATTCTCACCAAATTTCCCAACAAACCCTTGAACTCTGAGGAAGATTTGGTTGAATTTATTTCTTTTGCAAAACTACTTGCGATGGAAACTGCTATGAGTGAGATCTCCTCACTTCTCCCTGTGGAGCAGGATGACAAACTTTCACAGGAAGAAATAGATTTTTGGCTAACTAAGATAATTGAGGACCGACAAAAGGAATATCACGATCTTCTATTCAATGATCCTACGACTAAAGCAAAACTATTTTTGTACCTCAACAAAGCACGGAGGTTCAGACAATGCTCTACGAGTATTCTTACAGAAACACTGTCACCCTCCAGAAAGCTGGGGGAAAATCGTGCTGTTCACTCGATAGCAGCCATGATTTCAGATCAACTTAAGAAAAAGGTGGGCTCTTCGGTTGCGACTTTGACAACGGATTCGCCGCCAAACCATGAACAAGCTTCAACTCTAGCGAATTAAAGCTCTCTAATGCCAAGTCTTAGGATCGTCTGAACTAATTACGTTGAGACAAATAGCGCTGCATTTTTCTCTCGCCGAAGTATTGAATGGCGTACAATTGATTATGTGTCGGGCAGGCAAGTCTGAGATTGGCAAAATCCGTTTTTCCCCCGACACTCCACGGAATCTTATGGTCCAGTTGCAACCGATGTCGAGATTCACAACGTTTTCCTGATTTTGGGTCGATATATTCACACCGGGACTGTGCTCGTTGCCAGATTTTGCGCTTGGTATCAACAGGGACGTATCGTGACGCAAGGTTGTTTTTAACATCAGCCGGCTGATGTCTGGAGTTTGAATGGACTGGATTTTTTTTCCGAGAATTAATTTTTAAGGAATTCGTTTCTTCATCTAAATTTGAGTTCTGTTTAGTTTTCAAAGCTTTTTGCTCCGGATCGTTTCGCTTCAAATATTCTTTCAAAGTCGTTTTCAGAATCTCGCTATGATTTTGATTTCCTTTTAATTCTTGAAACCGCTTCAGCATTTCCATGGTCTCGGAGTCCACAACGAGAGAAAGCTGCGTGAGTTCCGAAGTCAGAACCTTCTCGCGTTCCTTCGGAACTTGGAGTTCAGGAGCAATCGACGCGAAAACTTGTTCCACTTGTCTTTTGCTTTTCCCAGCCACTTCATCAATCAGTTCTAGCTTTGCCTCAGGAGCGAGTTTCTTTTTTTCCTTCCGTTCCAACTTACGAATAAAAACCTGCACCTGTGATGCAGTCGTCAAACTTAACTCGCCTGCTTGAATCTGTTTTTCGACTTCCGGAACAGCCTCCATCAACTCCATCGCACGGAGACGTTCGTTCGTCGCCGGTTCGGAATAGCCGAGGTAGTGACGCACATATTCCCAAAGACCGCCGTATCCTTTTACGGCAAAAACGCGGCGAGCTTTTATCTCCATCAGATGTTGCAAAAGCTCCGTCGTCGTTCGCTGTTCACGCCGTGCAACCTCCAAAGTTCGAGCATGAAGTTCGTCGATCGATAGGATTTGGACTTCTGTTTGAGTGGCTGTGGATTGCATTTTGTCTCCCCCGTGATGCTGAGTTTTGGATCTGAAACAAATATCACGAAATCGTCAAAAATATCTATAAAAACAGGTCTTATTTCAAAAAAAATATTCTAAAAAACGATCGTTTCTGTCTCTATTTTTTGATGCTTCCTGAAGAGATAAAATCTCAGATGTTCCTCTTAATCTCTGATCCGCTTCAATTCAATTAGGTTTAGGAACACGGATGGATTGTTCACATTCCTCTAAAGAGGTCCGAATTAAATAGAATCGTTTTGTAAACGGGAAGTCATTATCTATGTTTTTATATTCACTGACAAAAAAATAATCAGTATACAGATTCATGTGCCAATACTGCTCTTTGGACAGGCGAAGGAATATGCCTGCCCATTCCGGCCGTCTAAGGATTGAACCTGCACGAGGCCCTAGGTTTTCACGAAGATCGATACTTCCAGCAGAAGAAATGATTTCAACAAAACTTTCGGATGAAATTCCCAAAGTAGATTTTTTAATGAAAACTTTGGCTTTATGCTGCTCATCCAGTTTTCCAACAAAGCATCCATACATTTCTTCAAATCCCAACTCTGATAATGGTTGTAACTGGTCAACGAAATTCCTAATATTTTCATAACTAGGGTCGGAGAGGAGTTCTTGAATCTCTTTATTCGACAACTCCTTTATAGTTGGCTTTTCGTGATTGCGTTGAATTTTGGATCCCGACTCTTCCAAAGTCTCTGTTTTAACCGTGCCTTCATTCTTTATAGCTTCTTGATTCGAATTTTTTATACTTGTTTCAGTTTGACGAACAGAGGAAGATGTAACTGCCTCAAATTGACTCTGAGATTCCTGGCGACGCTCAACTGTTTTTTCGATATCCATCCAATAATAAAAAAATGCAAAACCACTCGAGCCAATCAGAAGTAAAATACCTATCCGTTTCACAGTTTAAGGATCCTAATGCCAAGTCTTAGGATCACTGCCAGACTCTGAATCCCGGCCGCTGCCCTTGGAACCACCCGATGATGCGCCGTCGCGGTTGTTCACCACCAGCTTCAGGTGATTCTGGGTCACACGCTTGAGGGTCTTGCGCGCCAATTGCGAAGCTCGCATCATGCGCAAGCGCATCTCGAGCCAGAGGGAGAAAAATCCAGCGACCATCCCGCCCAGGTGCGCTGCTGACGACAACCCGCTCTTGCCCGAGAACATCATAGTCAAAAATTCCAACCCACCGAGAATCCAGACAAAGTGTTTGGCCTTCATCGGAAACAACATCATGAAAAGCATCACGCGCTCGGCGAATAAAATTCCGTACGCCATCAACAATCCATAAATCGCACCCGACGCGCCCACCATCGGTACACGCAATCCTGCTCCACCCGCAAAAAGCTGGAGGAATAAGTACAGCAACCCGCCACCTGTCGAACAAGTCAGATAATACAAAATAAATTTCTTGCCGCCCCAAAATGCTTCGAGCTCGCAGCCCACAAACGCCAGCATCAGCAAATTCAAAAAAAGATGCATCACATCGGCGTGCAAAAATGCGTAAGTGAAAAGCTGCCAAAATTTGAATTCAAAAACAAAAGTCGCAGGAATCAAAGCCAGCCAATCCAGTACATGTCCATCAAAAAACTGATCGATTGTTTTTTGAATGATGAACAACGCTAAATTTCCGATCAACAGGCCCTTCACCACCGGAGTCAAACGAATCTGCATCATGAACGACCTCTTTCGGAGCTGGGCTCCATCAATTCGATCAAAAGCCCACCTGCCGTCGATGGATGAATAAAATTCACTCGCATCTGGTGGGCTCCTTTTTTCGCAGCATCATAAATCAGGCGATACCCCTCGCCTCGTAATTTCGTGCACAACGAATCCAACTGCCCCCCCGAAACACGAAATGACAAGTGGTGTATTCCAGGACCACGTTTTTTGATGAACTGCGCGACGGTTCCCTCAGGGTCTGTAACTTCCAATAGTTCAATTTGAGTGGCCGTCTGAGGGAGTGGCAGAAAATGAGTTTTTACACCCTGCTCGGGAACATCCTCGATGTGATCCCCTTGAATGCCCAATAAACCAAATAATTTTTTGAGAGGAGCGGGATCTTGAACTGCGATTCCTAGATGGTCCAAAGCAACCTGCATCTTTTCATATTATCTCAAGCCAACAAACCTGGCTCACAAAAAAAGACGAGGACCACACTTCTCTGTTGCTGTACCCGAATACGCCTCCTCAGACGCTATTCAGCAGAAAAACATGGTCCCCAGTCAAGTTGTCCTGACCTTTGAGTTGCCCACCAAAGCCTCTCTCAGCCAGACAATTAATAGTTCGGTATTTGGCAGACATTCTTTAGAGGCAAATTGAGAATTAAATTCTGACGCGAGGGATTAAGCGATTCCAATGCTCTCGATCAATAAAAAGAATGTAAAAGCTCATCATCATCAGGCTGAAGAACGGAATATTGACGCTCACTGCGATCCCAACATGGAACAGCACGCCAAAAACCAGCATCCAGGGGCGCCATTTGGGAATCCAAATCAGAACAGGGAAATAAACCTCCCAAAGCAACGTCAGATAAGCCATCAATGCGAGAATGGGCAGAAAATGCACCAGCCATCCAAAATCCGCCTTGATCAGCATCGGATTGGCCAGGACATCCCAGAGCGCCGAGCCTCCCCACCAAGACACGCCCTTGAGCTTCTCAATGCCTGAGTAGGCATAGATCACGCAGAGCTGGACCTGGCAAAGCCGGTACGAGACTGAACCCAGGTCGCTGACCCAGTTGTCTTTGGCTGAGTGCGTTTTTTTTGAAAAAGAAGCATCCGAAAAAATCAGATAAAAAAGGTAAAAAGTCGCAATGAGATCCACTCCAAACGACACCGCGATATTGCGATGCATAAATGAAACATGTAGAAAAAATGCGATTGCCGCCGCCAACCGAGGGAACCACCCCACGATCATCATCAACAAACAGCCCAGAAAAATCAGGTGCCCCGTCAAAAGCGCTGCATGCCCCGGAATCACATCAAAAATCGAATAGCGGTACTCCATCGGAAACAATCCCTCATGCAAGAGATGGGATTGCATGATGCCATCGTTCGAAAAGAAAAAATCCAGATCGGGTGTGCGTATTAAAAAAAACACAAAATAAACCCCGCAAAGCACCGAACGAAAAACCGCCATCCGGCGCTGTTGATCTCGTGCACCAAACCAAAACCTCTCCCAGCTTCCCCAGAAATCCTGCGCCTGTTTCCAACAAAACTTCGCCCATGGGTTTTTCAGGATCATCTGCCTCATGGATTTTTCGCCTCCAAACCCGTCTGGCAAAAAATATGAGCCACCATCCTGCGGTCTTTCTCCACGAAATCCTGCACATTGCGCTTGCCCTCAACCACTTCTGGCACTGTCGCGATCGAGTAGAGTATTTTCCACAGACGTAGTGAATGCGCTTCGGGTTTCAGTCGGCACGCATAACTCCCCATCATTTTTTCGGCGCGCGCATTGTCCATCGCCATGAATCGCCCCAAGGTCACTCGTCGATTTTGCCGTTCTCTCTGATAAAAAGGATAGGGGTCAGGAAAAGTGGGGAACGCACCTCGGCCCATCGGTTCATCGCTGCGATCCAACCATTCCCACTCAAATCCGAGCGGGGCCGCTCCTGCCTCGGGTGCAAAAAAATTCCAAGATGCCGCGAATTCAAGCCCGTTGGCATAGGGATCCAGAACTGGAGCGAGCCATTGATAGAACGCTCCCATTCGGTTGGGAACTAAGAGTACACAAGTCAGGTGGAAAACAATCCACCCGCTCACAGCCATGCGCAAAGCTGCGCGTTGTTTCATGAATTTATACTATCACACTCTAATTAAAACGAGCGACCCTGACCCTGCTGACCCATTCCATTGTAGCTGCCGCCCAGATAACCCTGATAGCCACCCATGGATTGCTGGTACCGCTGTTGAGCTTCGGCCAATTGCTGCTGAGCCAACATCACGTTCTGAGACATTTCTTGAGAACGCATTCCTTGCAACATGGCACCATTCGCAGAGGCTCCATACATCGCTCCGTACTGGCCATTGTTGCCATACATACCGTAAGTTGGATTGGTATAGCCGGGAGCTCCCACTGGAGGAGCCCAACTGCCGGGATAGCCGCCGTTAGTATTACCCCAACCGCCAGGACCGACAGTGCCTGGGAATCCACCGCTCCAAACTGGACCCATTCCTGAGCCAGGATAACCGGGATAGTATCCGCCGCCACCTGGGCCGGGAGTAATTGGATAGCCGTAACCTAGACCGACACCGGGAGGACCGTAGTAAGGAGGAATCCCTCCCATTCCACCGCCCATCGCGCCACCGTACATTCCACCCCAGGGCGAATAACCGCCGCCCATGGCCCCGCCCATTCCGCCGCCGTAGCCGCCACCAAAGGGCATTCCGCCATAACCGCCACCCATTGCGCCCGGGTACCCTCCAAAACCACCACCCATTGGGCCGCCAAAAGCTCCGCCGATTCCGATGCCCCCACCCATTGCACCCGGGAACCCACCGAATCCGCCGCCATAGGGCATTCCGCCCATCATTCCACCGAACGGACCACCAAATCCTCCGCCGATTCCAAGACCGCCGCCCATTCCGCCACCGTAAGGCATTCCACCCATCATTCCACCGAATGGGCCACCAAAAGCTCCACCGATTCCGATGCCGCCACCGAATCCGCCGCCCATCGGCATTCCGCCCATCATTCCGCCGTAGGGCATTCCCATTCCAAATCCACCACCCATGGGCATTCCACCCATCATGCCGCCGTAAGGCATTCCCATTCCAAATCCGCCGCCCATCGGCATTCCGCCCATCATTCCACCCGCCATACCACCGAGCAGACCGACGTTAACTCCACCGAGCAAACCGCCGCCACCAAACATACCGCCGCCCATCATGCCGCCGTACATTCCGCCCATGGGCATTCCACCCATCATGCCGCCCATCATTCCACCACCGATGGGGTAGCCGTAACCCATGCCTCCGCCGCCGCCCATCCCCATTCCCATACCGCCCATCGGGCCGCCGCAGGGAATTCCCATGGTCGCACATTGTTGCAAGTACCCTGAGTAAGCGAGGCTATATTGATTGTTGAACCCTGTTTGTGCCTGAAGTCCTCGATTGTACATCCACGCCTGAATCCCAGTGTTCATGACCGGAGCCATAATTCCCAACCCGGCGAGAATATAATCTCCGGTGCTGCGAGGTCGCATCGCTTCCATCATTCCGCAGGTCGGGCAGATGGCGACAGAAACTGCTTTGACTTTTTCTAGGCACGCTAGATCTTTTTTGCTTTGTACAATGGCTTCTTCCCAACTGTCTTGTTGAGCATACGCACTCACGACTTTTTTGATCTTGGGACTGCTTTTCTGCGCAGCCTTCACGCACGCTGGCGAGTAGGGACCGGGAACACGGAGAGCGTAAGTGCTGCTCCTAGATCCTCTACGCTGTTTTCTCTGTGTGACTTCAAAATTTCTGTTCTCTTCCACGATCGTCAGGCAATCCAAAGCCCGGTGGTATTTCATGAACTCTTTCAAGAGGTCTTTATTTCTTTCAGGATGTGCTGCGTCTGTTTGAGGCTCGTCCGGACTGGCTTCGACCAGGTCCTTTTTGAGCGAAAAAGATCCAAGGTCTTCTTCATTACAAGACTTCAAACAGTTGGCCTGCGTTTTATCGTCAATCGCATCCCGAGCCGCAATCAGTGCGTCTGCAGCACCTTTCACCTGCTCTTGAGCTGCTTTTCGGTCTTCTTTGACTGTCGCAATTCGCTCTTTGACCGCAGCAAGATCGGGTTGCTGGCCCGCTTCTGGGATCAGACCCGCGACGACTTCCTCGTCGCACTCGGAATCTTCCGCCGCCCAAACTGGAGCGGAGAACAATCCGCACAATACCCCGATAATCGTCAAAAACCTGACAGCGTTCGTTTTTCTTTCCATACACAAGTACCCTTCCATGAGACTCGTCGGCATCAGGACATGATTACTCAAGCCCTGGGTGTTCCTTTGCGGAACCCTCAGTCTATAGATTATGGATAAAATGTGTTTTTGGAAACAAAAACCGAATTATTGATACAAACGATTAGCGAGGCTTTTTCGCCGTGGCTCTTTTAGCCTTAACACGCCCCTTTTTCTTAGCTTGGCGTTTTCGATTCTTCATTTTCTGTGTCTTTTGTTTTCTGCCGCGTCCCATGATGTCTCCTGAGCTTCCAGGTATGTGCCAATTCTTTTGAAGAATCAAGAATGTTTTGTTACCCTAAGTTAGGAAGAGGGGGTGGCTCATGGATCAACTTGAATTCAGTCCTGGAACGACGGTTTGCTACGGTCTGCATGGAAAATGCCAGGTCTCGTCCATCGAAACCAAGCAAATTGGCGATGAACTCCAGTCCTTTTATCTCTTAAAGGTCGTTAAATCGCCCCTCGCCCGTTCGAACAAGCAGGAACCCGCCATTTGGTTGCCAGTCAAATCAGCCAAAGATCGCGGCCTCCGGCTGCCGATGACTCGCGAACAAGCGGACGAAGCGCTGAAAATTCTTTCTTCCCGTGAATATTATTTTCCTCTCCAAGAAGCGTGGAACACACTGCACCCACGTTTAGAGGCCTGCATGCGCCAAGAGGGAGGGGTTGGCTTGGCCAAAGTCTTTAGTTTTCTCCACGTCCTTAAAAAGAAGCAAGTCGTTGCGCAGCCTGAGGTCAATCGCCTGACCGAGACCGTTGAAAAAGCACTCATGCGTGAATTATGTGAAGCCACCGGTGATGCGTTGCGAGTCCTTGAAGCCCGGATCGCAAAAGGGCTCAAACAAAAACTGATTTTGGATCAATAGTTCGCAGGAGCGAACTATCCGTCAGCGCAAAAGCGCTGCCCCGGAGCACGATGCGGAGGGGAGTGTTCGAGCGCTAGCGAGTCAGATCAATTATCTAGCCGGCACGCTTTTCACCTTCATCACATAGTGGACTTGGCATTCGGCAGGCTCATCAGGAGCAGATTGAAAGGGCGAGGTCCAACGGGAATGAGAACAGTCAGCACTCTCGAATGGATTGATTTCTGCTTCGCGCATAGTTCGATTTCCATTTCCAGTCGCTTCGATAATATTCATCTGCATTCGTTGCCTGGAATCCCGAAAACCCGAAAAAACATAGGTATGATGATTGTTCACAACAATATCACCCGGCTCCAACTGCTCTTCTGAACAGAGAGCATCCATTTGAAAAGCAGCCTTGTCCTTCGCCCAGCTATTGATCATATGAGGTGTATCAGTTCGCGGCTGAGCCTCGTTGGCTCTGAAAAACCAAGATTTTGGAAATCCCACCGACTCCAGCATCCACTGAACCAGCGCGGAGCAATCCACGCCTTGGCTTTGGTCTAATACAACACCTCTTGAACGTTGATTCAAACTTCCCGCAATTTGCCATGGCATTGAGCCGTTGAGATAGCCATCATGAAAAACCGTGTTCTCCCATCGAGCTTCACCCGAAAAAGGATGGTATTTCAAATCAGACGACTGAGCCAAAGAATCCAGAACCTGAGTCCCCTGCCCACTTGCAATCACTTTATTTTCTAAATGATGAAGAAGAATCATTCGGGCAAAGTACGGACTAGCTCCTTGAGAACCTCGATCCGGCGACTGAGCTAGCTGCAATAGCTCCTTGAAACGAGCCTGATTCTCATTCGGTATTCCAGAAAAATCAAAAGTCCTTGCCCATTGCGATATCGAAATTTCAGACAATTGTGTCGTAGCTTTTTCTAATTCGATGCGGAGACTTTCTGAAACATAGCGCCTAGTATTTTCTCGTGTGCTCTGAATTCCAGCTCCAGTCTGGTCCATTTTTGCAACTACGGAATTGACATGGGTTCGGAAACGACTCTCCGCCGCACGCATTTCTTCCACAGTGATTCTTTGCCACTCGGGATGCGATCCATAAAAACGCATCATCGCATGGATGTCATGATTCCGCTTGGCTTGAGTTTCTTGAACTGCCTGCCTACCTGCCTGAAGAATTCCATTTCGCAAATCGATCCGGCGTTCGCCATCCGACATGGGAACCCGAGCCAAACTACACATGGTTTGATTAAAAAAATCTACCGACTGAGGTCGAGTCGCCGAAATTGAATTACACGAAGCACAGGCATTCGCCGAAGCACTTCCTCCGGAAGGCTGCATTCGATAACACCCCTGCCTGGCGTCCAGAACCGCAGAACGCTGGTCCCTCTCCCAAAGGGCAGCCTTCTGCCTGCGAATCGATTGAATTTCTTGGCAGCTTTTAGGTGGGGAAGCCGGGCAGGACGTAGGGCAACGGCCCCCTGCCTGCACAGACGCAGAAAGCAATAAAAGAGCCAGGCTTGCCACTTTGGCAATTCTCGAAAATACGTTCATTGACCCCTATCCCCTGTGCCCCGGAGAGGATGAGCGTCAAAGTTGCCTTTTCTGCCTTTCCTAATATCCGAGCCTTTCACTTTTTAGTATCTCAGGACCCCCTTAACAAGTCAAGGCTTCATAAAAATGGGGGGGGTATAATTTTTCAGTGATTTCATAAGGATGGGGCATTTTTCGGACTTTGCTATTTGCAATTGTTAAGATCTGTCGGGGCTCGGGTTGCTTTTTTATTCGAGCACGGTGGCGATCTTTTTCCGGATCGTCGAG
>CAYILR010000071.1:0-11405 GCA_964364175.1 uncultured Bacteriovoracaceae bacterium | reverse complement strand
CCAGATAGTACCGAGGTAGCTCGGTTCTAAACAGGCTCGACGCCCCCTTTTTGATATTGAAAGTTGCGCGAGCAACTTGATTGCAAATGGCGCGTGCCATTTTATTTCTTTAGAAAAGCCCGTTCCTTCGAAAGAGGGGACGGGCTTTTTTAGTTTCTATTTTTAAGCGCCGAAGAGTCTAGTGATGGATTCTCTTGTCGGTAAATTGACGTTTTGCAGATTTGTTTCGTTGCTGACCATTGTTGCACATTTGTCTGTGGTGCAAACATCATTGGCCGCTCCAGAAAAGCATCTCACCGTTCAACAGCTTGAAATGGCTCTCAGTTCTGCCGTAAAAATATATAACAAGAATAGAAAAATACCACAAAAATTGATTCAAGAAATGCAGCGTTTGGTAAAAAATCCTGTAGTTTCTGAGCAGCTCTCGAAGGAGTTGCAGCAAGTCAGTTCTGATGTAAAAGAATTTCCGGAAATCACTTCAACAAAAATGAACCCACACCGTTACCAGATTTCCAGTGCATCCGGAAAAGTCGAATTCTATTCGGGCTGCAAGTCAGATGGAGTCTGTCAGTGGCAAGTTGAAAGTACGATCGAGGGAATTAACAGTACGAATTTAGAGGTCGCTCGTCAGAAAAAAAATCCCACCGAAATTTATAATGACTGGAAGAGAAAACTGACCTCGCTTCGTACATCCTCGAATGCTTTTTTGATCGATCGATTGATTTCTGATGCTCACGCAGGATGGCCTGTGGTTTTGCTCATCGTAGCGGTCTTGATTGCAGTCGTTTATGGTGCATTTGAGTTGATGGCCTGGGGAGAAGAAGCTTGGGTGGATGGCAATCTTCCCGATGTGTGGATGGCTGCAGTCAAAAAATGCAGTCGACAAAAACGAGCTGCAATAGCACTCGAAGCTTACCACCATATGACCTGGTCCACGATGCGGGATGGTCATATTTCAAATATTCCTGACCTCCACACAGAGGCCGATGCGGTTCAGTACAGAGATCTACATGCGGAGGCTGCAAAGTGGCTCAAATTGCGAACCAGCAAAGAAGAACGACAAAAAATTCTGGATGCTTCCAACCAGATCTATCTATCTATGCAGAAGGATGGGACCTGTGTATTGGATTCGGAAGAATGGCTGGCGAAAGCGCAGGCTGCAAAACTTGCCGATCCAGCCCAAGAATCTCTGAGGCAAATTTGCGATCTGGCAGCGAAGATCAAAAAAGAATGTGACAGCGGCGTTCGAGCTTGTCCGACGTGTCGCTAACGAAATCTAGTCGTCGTCCCGATGAGTTCTATGAGATGTCACGGTTACTCACGGACTCACGTCAAAATACCAACAGTCTTTTTCAGATTGATCGAAACCAGGCTTATGTTGAGGCGCAGTCACATCTGCAGATTTTGAAAGCTCAATTGGACTCACATCAGGTCAGCCCAAGCTCAGTTCGAAGTTTTTATCAGTCGATTCATACGCTCAAGGCGCTGATGGGTACAGACGAGCCAATGCAAAAATGGGTGAAGAAGATTTCGAAGTTGGAAGGTGAGTTGGCTTGCACTCCACTGATTGAACTCGCCCGTCATGCACAAACCTGGTTACCTGAAGCGGAAAAAACCTTGAAAGCAATGAACTCTGCCATGACGGAGAAAGTGCAAAACAAGACGGCATCTTCTCTGAGTCCTGCTCAGCGGCCTGCCATCGAGTGGGGGTTATTGGTCGCGGCAAAAAATAATCGGATTTGGTTGCCTCTCGGTTGTGTGTACAAAGTTTTGAGCCCGGATGAACTGGATGGTCGAACCAGTATTTACATGAATCAACGTTGGGTTCCAGTTCTGGGAGAGAGTGGGACGAGTCATTTTGGAATTTGTGTCGAGATTCCGGAGACAAAAAGCTGGTTTGTTTTGTCGGCTGCACGACTTTTTAAAGTTTGCACGAAGTCTGAAGCGATGCAGCAAGGAGCTCAAGACGGTGTCACTGTGCTCTTGTCAGCATCTGAATCTTCTCTAAAATCCATCGCTGCTTGAGAATGACCTTTCGCAACATTCGAAAAGGTCTTAATCTAAATGCATGCTGACACTTTCTGGGTATTTGAAATCCAACATTGGAAAAAAGAAACTCATGGGTCTGACAGGACTCGGCTATTGCGGGTTTGTCCTGTCACACATGGCAGGAAACTTGCTGCTGCTGATCAGTGCTGAGGCTTACAACAAGTACAGCCATGCGATAGTTTCCAACAAGCCGCTTCTTTATGGAGCTGAGACTGCGCTAGTGGTCATGTTGCTGCTTCATGTGATTTGTGCAATCTCGGTGACACTCGAGAATCGAGCAGCGCGGCCTGTGAGTTATGCGCTGAATGCTTCGGGCGATAAGGCGACGAGCCTTGCTGCTCGTACGATGGCGCTCACGGGGCTCTTCATCCTGGCTTTTTTGATTCTGCACATTGTTACTTTCAAATATGGCGAATACTACAGCGCGACTTACGATGGCGTGGAGATGCGAGACTTGCACCGTCTTGTTTCGGAAAAATTCCAGAGTCCGCTCTACACGGGATGGTATTTGTTCTGTCTAGCTCTATTGGGACTGCATATCAGCCACGGATTTTCAGCGGCATTTCAGTCATTGGGAATCGTAGGTGCTCGTCACCCTAAACTTCGAATGACAGCGCTTGGATTTGCAGCGTTGATTGCCTGTGGATTCATTGTTCAACCTCTGTTCTTTTTCTTTGGAGCGCACCTATGAGCACCTCACCCCTTGATTCCAAAATTCCCGCGGGCGATATCGCTGACAAATGGGATAATAAAAAATTCGATTACAAACTGGTGAATCCCGCCAACCGTCGCAAATATTCGGTGATCGTGGTGGGCACGGGACTAGCAGGAGCTTCCGGAGCAGCGACGCTTGCGCAGCTCGGTTACAAGGTCAAAGTTTTTACCTTCCACGAAAGTCCGCGTCGCGCGCACTCGGTGGCGGCACAGGGCGGGATCAACGCTGCGAAAAACTACCAGGGTGACGGGGATTCGATTCACCGATTGTTCTACGACACGATCAAAGGCGGAGACTACCGCGCTCGCGAAGCCAACGTGCATCGCCTGGCGCAGGTTTCGGTCAACATCATCGACCAGTGCGTGGCTCAGGGGGTTCCGTTTGCTCGTGAGTATGGTGGGATGCTCTCTAATCGTTCCTTCGGGGGCGCTCAGGTTTCGCGAACTTTCTATGCTCGTGGACAAACGGGTCAGCAGCTATTGCTCGGAGCTTACAGTGCTTTGATGTGGCAGCTGGGTGAAAAAAACCTGGAGCTTTTCCAACGCTACGAAATGTTGGATCTGATTGTGATCGACGGCCGCGCTCGCGGAATTGTTGCGCGCAACTTGGTGACAGGTGAAATTTCCACTCACATGGCCGATGCTGTGATTTTGGCAACCGGAGGATACGGCAACGTGTTCTATCTCTCCACCAACGCAAAACTTTCAAACGTCACAGCCAGCTGGCGTGCCTACAAGCGCGGAGCTTATTTCGGAAACCCTTGCTACACGCAGATTCACCCGACCTGCATTCCAGTTTCGGGTGATTACCAATCCAAGTTGACGCTGATGTCCGAATCTCTCAGGAACGACGGAAGAGTCTGGGTTCCCAAAACCAAAGGTGACAAACGTTCACCCGATCAAATTCCCGAGGAAGACCGCGATTATTATCTAGAAAGAATTTATCCGAGTTTTGGTAACTTAGTTCCGCGCGACGTGGCTTCCAGAAACGCCAAGAATATGTGCGATGCAGGGAAGGGCGTGGGAGCGAGCGGACTTTCGGTTTACTTGGACTTCGGTTCTGCCATCAAGCGTCTGGGAGAAGACACAATCCGTGAAAAATACGGCAATCTGTTTCAGATGTACGAGAAAATCACGGACGAGAATCCCTACAAAGTCCCGATGAGAATGTACCCTGCGGTTCATTACACGATGGGTGGATTGTGGGTCGACTACGACTTGATGAGCACGATCCCGGGCATGTTTGTCCTGGGCGAAGCCAACTTCTCCGATCACGGAGCCAATCGCCTGGGAGCATCTGCCCTCATGCAAGGTCTGGCCGATGGATATTTTGTGATTCCCTACAGCTTGGCGAATTACCTGGCTTCCAATACTTTCAAACCTGTCACTGCAACACAAGACGAAGCCAAATCTGCGATGGCCGATGCGCAAGATCGAATCAACAAAATGATGAAGAACAAGGGCAGCAAAACTGCCGACGAACTCCATCGCAAACTCGGCAAAATCATGTGGGACAAGTGCGGAATGGCACGGAACGAAGCGGGGTTGAAGCAAGCCATCAGCGAGATTAGAAAAGTAAAAGAAGAATTCTGGTCCGATCTGCGAGTTCCCGGCGAAGAAAAAGATATCAACCTAGAACTCGAGAGAGCCAACCGAGTTTCGGATTTCATCGAGCTCGGCGAATTGATGTGCATGGATGCCCTGGAGCGGAGCGAATCCTGTGGCGGACATTTTCGAGAGGAATCTCAAACGCCCGAAGGCGAGGCTCTCAGAAACGACGACAAATTCTGTCACGTCGCTGCGTGGGAATTTAAGGGTGATGGAAAAGATCCTGCCCGTCACAAAGAAGAATTGACGTTCGACAACGTTCACCTGGCGCAAAGGAACTACAAATGAGCAAAGACACAATCAGTTTGCGATTGAAAGTTTGGCGACAAAAGGGACCCCGAGTCCCCGGAAAATTCGCGGAATACTCGTTGAAAGATATTTCCACGCACATGTCGTTCCTGGAAATGTTGGACGTGCTCAACAATGATCTAGTCCACAAAGGCGAAGAACCTGTAGCATTCGATCACGACTGCCGCGAGGGAATCTGCGGATCGTGCTCACTGATGATCAATGGAAACGCACACGGCCCTGATGGTGGAACAGCGACTTGCCAGCTGCATATGCGTAGATTTCAAGATGGCCAGACCGTGGTGATCGAACCCTGGAGAGCCAAAGCATTTCCGATTTTGCGAGACCTGATGACCGATCGGACTGCATTCGATCGCATCATGGCCGCCGGCGGATTCGTTTCCGTCAACACCGGTTGCGCCCCCGATGGAAACACGATTCCCATCGGACACGACATCGCAGAAAAAGCGATGGACTCAGCAGCATGCATCGGATGCGGTGCATGTGTGGCTGCATGTAAGAACGCTTCAGCAGCACTTTTCGTATCAGCCAAAGTTTCACAATTAGCGAGACTCCCCCAGGGCGCCCCCGAACGCGCCAAACGTGTCATAAACATGACAGCCGCAGCAGAAGCTGAAGGATTCGGAGCCTGCTCGAACACCGGAGCCTGCGAAGCCGCCTGTCCCAAAGAAATCAAACTCGAGAACATCGTGATGATGAACCGCGAGCTAGCCAAAGCCTTATTAAGCAATTGCTGATCAACTGATCATAAGACGCTGGGTTTTTGACGCAGGTTCCAGGGAAAAAGGTGGGGGCCACCTTTTTGTACTGCTCTTGAAAATCGCGCGAGCAATTTTTATCCCCGTTCACAAAAACGAGAACAAGAATTTGCCTATCCTATTGTTAAATATAACCTATTCATTCTAAGTCTCGGGTTTCTTTAGAGCGAATAGTCGATTCGAGCGGCGGCACGATGCCGCACAGCGAGATGCACGATGCATGCATCGACTATTCGCTCTAAAGAAACCCGAGACTTAGAACTGGATAAAGCACATTTCTTATTAAGTTCGGACATTTCTAGGACGAAGAGCTTAATGAGATGGAGCCTCACGTAGCTCAAGGTCCCTCATGGACCAAGAGAAAGAAGATTTTTGTCGTAGCTTGGGCGGTGCTGGGTGCAGCGGGGCTGAGCTTTGTCACCTATCAGTTCTCTAGAAGTGCTTGGACTTGGTTCAAGGGGACTTATGCCCACGCGTTCCACTCTGTGGGCGACAAGCTGGTGGAGCTGGAGCGTTCTCATTCTGAGAATGCTTACCTCAGACTTGAAAACCTCAAGCTTCGCTCTAAGCTGAAAGCAGATCAATTTAGAAAAGCTGCAAGTGCTGCGGACGGAGAGACTTCAGAACTAGCGGAAGAGCTCGAGGAGGAAGCCGGGACTCCTATTGCGCGCACGTTGGCGAGTATCGATTATCATGCTCCCATCAGTTTGCCGCACCATCAAATGCTGGCGCTTGCCGCCGATTATTTCAAAAAAGGTGACTACGAACGATCGGTTGTGCTGATGCACCGATTATTGGGTCGCCAGGACAGGAATTTTAGAACTCCCCGAAACTTACTGTTGACGGCAGTCTGTTGGTATCACTTGGATCATCTCAATCATGCCAACCGGCTTTTGGGTGAGTTGCTCAAGCAACCGGAAGAGCGAGAAACACTCCAGTACATGGCACAGGGTAGACTCTGGAAGGCGCTCACAGAAAGAAAATTGGATAACAAAACGGAATCTCAAAAATGGCTCACGGAGTTGCTGGATCACCATCCGCATTCGATCGAAGCCAGTTGGATAAATTCGCGGGAGGCGAAGCATGGTCATGGCCGTAAAACAGCAAGCCATCATTAGCCTTGGGCTTGTTCTGGCACTATTGAATTCTGGAATAGCGCTGGCGAACGACCATTCAGAAGCTGCCGCACAGGGCGAGGCTCATCCCAAGGCGGTCCCGATTCAGAAGCAATTGGCTGAACATGAGCAGGCCGAGCATGATGAAGAATCGGACCAGCCTCATCGTGCTCCAGCCTCAGAGTCCAAACCTAAAAAATCAGATTATACCCGACAGGGCATGTGCGGAGTGATTGAGAACGTTGAGGGTGTGGTGGAAGTTCTGAGTTCAGATCGCAAAACTTTGTTGCCTGTGCACGAGCGTTCAGATCTCGAGTGTGATTCGTGGGTGTCGACTGCCCAGGGTTGGATTCGTATTCGCCATCGCGCGGGATTTCAAATTCAAATTGGTCCCGATAGCTTCCTCAAGGTAGCTGCGAACGACGAGCATCTGACCGTTTTCAAGGGAATTTTATACGGGCGAGCTTCGCAAGGGCAAGGCGAACTCAGAATGGCAACTGCCAATAGCCGCGTGCGAATGAAAAATGCATCAGGAATGTTGATTTATCAGGAGCAAGATGCGTTCACACAACTGACGGCGGTTGAAGGCCAGCCATCGCTGGAAAATCGTTTCTCGGATCAAGCTCGAATCACGTTGAAACCCGGCGAGTCCACGACGTTTCATGCCAATCTCAAACGAATATCACCCACAACGCCCAAGGCAGCGTCAGTCGCGTCTTTGCGTCCGAAGCTTTTTGCGTTACATGTAGAAGAGGGTTGGATTTCCAAGGCGACGAATGTAGCGAGTTCGAGAATGAATCGCAAGTTTGCCTCGGTTCCTGGAGCTGACTCAAAAAGCTCGGAAGAGAAGGAGCGGCGGCAGTCAGATTATTCGCGTGCACCAGCCAGTCATCATGCCTCAGAGGATGACTACTTGGCGCGTCGCTGGAAAGAGAAGACACGGATTTTTGAAAAGAGAAGGACGGATCTTTTGAAAGAAATTTCGGAGGTCAAGCTGGAGGAGTAGTCTAGAGGAGTCATCTATAGGAATAGTAAAGTAGTGGATTTCCCAAGGAACAGGGAGAGGATATGAAAAAGTCATTTGGCCTTATTCTAATTGTTTTATCTCTACTCGTGGCTCAATCAACGCCAGCGTTTGCGTTAGGCTTCGATGTCTCGCTAGCTGCCTCATACTCAAGAAGCAATTTCGGGCCCAAAAGCTATAGCTGGACTCGAAGATATTCTATGGGAATTGGGTACATGCTTTTGCCTGTGACGGAGCTTGAATTCTCCTACCAAGACGTCGCTTATCGAAATAAAATTGCAAACACCGAGGATACGCTTTTTCAGGACAAGATTTATAGCTTGAACATTGTGCAATACTTGGCGAGCCGAAAATTTCCTGTTCAGCCTTTCCTGAAATTGGGGTTTGGACAATTAAATCGGGATGCGAGTGGGACCTATGCGGGGGGTTATCGTCCTGTGGCAAGGTATGATGCGCTGACTGCGATCATTGGTGCGGGGTTGAAGATATTTTTGACTCGGTCATTTTCGGTGAATGGTGAGGCTACTAGTTATTTGACTGGGGGCCGAATATCTTCTTGGAAGGACAACGTGGGTGCGAATCTGGGTACTTCTTTTTACTTCTGACACAAAGTATCGCGAGAGTTTTTATTCCGGAGACGCCGCTGCGCGCATCGTGCGCTCACGCTTTTGTCCCTCCGGGACGCGTGAACCGGGTCCCCGGAATAAAAACTCTCGCAATATAGGTGAATCAAAATGAAGATCATACAAAGACTTATCCTTACATTCATTTTAGTGATCGGGGGAATGGGTTGTTCGAGCGTAAAGTATTTGTGGCAGGCGGGGCGGGGGCAGGTTGGATTGAGCAATCGGGCGGTGCTGATTTCGGATTATTTGAAGAAGGATGGCGTTTCTCCTCGGACGCGTGTGTTGCTCGAGAGTATTGCTGAGATCAAGAAATTTGGGGAGGATCAGGGGCTTGAGACAACTCCTAACTATCTCAGGTATGTTCCCCTCGATCGACCCTATGTGGTTTATACGGTGACTGCTTGTGCTCCTCTGAAGTTTGAACCCAAAATATGGGAGTTTCCATTTGTCGGTAGTGTTCCTTATCTCGGGTGGTTTCACGAAGAGGACGCCAAAAAATTTGCTGAGACGCTCAAGCAAGAAGGCCTGGACGTGAGCGTACGCGGAGTTCGTGCGTTTTCTACTCTGGGTTGGTTTCAGGATCCGGTTTTGTCGAGCATGATTTTGGAAGGGACTCACGCACAGGGGTATTTGGCTGAAGTGATTTTGCACGAATCGGTGCATGCTACATTCTATATTCCGGCGCAGACGCCGTTCAATGAAAGCTTGGCTTCATTTGTGGGGGATCGATTGGCGGAGGAGTTTCTTCTTAAAAAATTTGGTCCGGAATCTGAGGAGTATCTTTCTTGGTCTCATTCACAAAAAAAATCAGAAAAATTGGAAGAAAATTTTCACAAAGCATATTTAGATTTAGAAAAAATTTATTCTTCGTCGAGTTCGGATAGCGAAAAAAGCACTCAGAAACAAGAGATTCTCAAAAAACTCGAAGCAGCATCTGCTTACGGGCAGTCACTCAATAACGCCAATATGATGCAGTTCAAAACCTATCAGACGGGGATTCCGGAGTTGGAAAAGCTTTGGGAGCGATCCGGGAAAAATTGGGTGAAGTTTTGGGAAGCGATCAGAAAGATCAAGACAGGCCATTTTCCACACCAGCAGGAGGAGGATCTGAGTTCCGTGATCCGTCCTCTGCTAGGTTAGGAGGGGGGCTAAGGGACTTTTTTGGATTAGGAACCAGAACCGTTGACCTGCACAGACAGGTTGCCTTTGACGTTGTGGGCGGCTCGCTGGCCGTTGACCACTTGGTCGTAGATCGCGAACAACCAGTAGTAACCAAACTGCGCGTAGTAGTCGTACAGCGTGCCTTTTGCAGTCACGGTCATCGCACTGTGGCCGGCAGTCATGTAGGCAGAGAAATCGACGATTTTTTCTTTGGGTGCGCTCGGACAGAGTTGGTTTCCTTTGCCATCGACGCTAAGAGCGACGGTTTCGGTTTTCAGCGTTACACCGTTCGAATTTTTCAAGGATACTTCATACACAATACAGTTGTAGTTCGCAGTATTGTTGGAGCCCATGGCTTTTCCGGCAGGAAGAGCACTGACTCGCACCTTGAGCTGGTTGTCTGTCAAGATCGGCTGAGATTGGAATGTATCCAATCCGTAAGTCGAAAAATCCAGAGATATGGATGGCAGGAAGTTGGTATCGCTTCCAGCCGTCTGGCTCTGGACAGTGGTTCCATAAGATGGCGTGGGAGCCGGGGTAGCGCTAGTGCTGCCCGTGCTACTCGGGGACGCGCTTGTGGTTTGGGTGCTGCGTGATGCAGAACCTCCGCAAGCAGTCATGAGTGCCGACAACAGAATTGCGCTGGCAAGGGCATAACGATCAGTTTTTTGATCCCCGCTCTTGCGGCTAAATTTCCTGAATTTAATTTTCTTCAATAGGTACAACATAAAAATAACCCTCTCTGTTTTTCTCTTCACATCGAACGGCAGCATGTTTCACGTCCAGTGCATCGCTACTGTTCCACTGAGACTAGGTAATGCAAGCCCAGGGCCAAAAATGACACAACGGGGTTAAGTTGTTGATATTAAATAAATATTATTTAAAACAAGACCCGGATAGGGTTGTTTTCGAGTGCAGGAAATCGATTTGAAATTAAACGCCTGTCTAAAGGTTAGTCACTTCTGTATCTCTATTTTTTGTAGCACTGCATGACAGCGCCTTTGAGTCCGTAGCAAAAAGTGCCATCGGTTTTGAAGAGAATTCTGAAATCGATTTCGTTGCTAGCCAGTCCTGCCAATCGAGTAACTGATTGCATAAGGGATAGGCCGCCATCAAGGTAGGCTGTCGGCGCCTTGCTTATAGTGCCAGCTCTGTCGTCTTTTGATAGCAATGTAATTTGACTGCTATAAGAGCTGCGATAGACTAATTGAAATCGGCCATTGTTTGTACTGATGCAGCTGTCATCTGAGTAGTTATAAGTGCACTGAAATTTATAAGAAAACCCAGCAACCAACACTGTTCCATCTTTATAAACCACGACATTTTCTGATTTCGCTCCTACAGCAGATGCGACATCAATCGAATCAAAGAATTTGTCGAGAGAGGCGTTTTCATCGTTTTCGGTCCATTTTCCCACAAGAGAGCCGGTCGCTACGTCCAATATTTTGATCGTGACTTTATCGCCATCCTTAGCCAGGGTAACTAGCTTGGTCGCGGCATAAAAACCACCTACTTGGATCTGGTTGGAAGTCAGGCCGGTCTGAGAATGAGCAATTTCCTTGATGGCGGCTTCTCGCAAACCCACATCAACTACGGTGTAACCTGCATTGAGCAACTCACCGAGCAGAGCGTCTTTGGCTGCAAATGCCTCACTTGGCGCAATCACGCCCACGACATCGTTCTTTGTAAGGTATTTTACGTAGCTCTTCGCCGAGGCCTTCATCGCGCCTGCGATGGAGAAGGAGAGGAGAACTGCTGCCATTAAAATCATTTTTTTTGTTTTCATGTTGGCGCGCATTATTACATTAAATACTAAAACAGTCAACTATTGTTTTTTGAGAGAGTATACGACGAATTTGCTGAAAAAACAGCCAATCATAATATTAAATAAATGATAAATTACAGTATATTACAATAAATTGTTAATATTTATTAAATCAATTGCCATTGCAGAGTATAATGTAATACAATAATTATCAGGTATTATTCTGTGACCCGGAGAGGTCACGCGTCAAAATTTTTGAGATTATTTTTTGACGGA
>CAYILR010000070.1:0-11475 GCA_964364175.1 uncultured Bacteriovoracaceae bacterium | reverse complement strand
CGTCAAAAAAATACTTCCTCAAATTTTGACGCGCGACCTCTCCGGGGCACAGATATAAAAACGTCCTACTGAATACTATTTTACCCTTCCTCCTGTTTTATTCAATGTGTCACAAACGGCCTACTTTTGAGCGCATTGACTCATAAAAAAGGCCGTACGCATTGCGTACGGAGAGCCGGTACTGCTGGGCTGAGTTTCAACACGCGAGTCAATATGAAACGTTTTTTTACTATTTTTACTAATTGATCGCAGAACTAGGACAACTAGCAAAAATCACCTAAGATTACTCAGCAGCCATTCGTTCGATCACGAAGTCCACTGGCAATTTGCGCTCGACTACTTCACCACCGCCATTTTCCTTCGATGGGTCAATCCCGACTTTAGCCAGGTCGTCCGAAGAATCAGCAGGCGCACTAGGCCCGAGAGACAACACATAATGCACCAGTCCCCAACGATCATCCGTGGAAAGCGTAGCGTAAGCTCCCATCGCGCTGCCAGGAACACCTTCTTTTAAAGTCTTGAAAACCTGGCTCGGTTTGCGGCCAATTTTCCAAGAATCACCCGAGTGAAAATTCCGTGGACGAGGATTCAAAGCTGCAGCTGCAGCGCCATCGCCCTGCCCGTTGGCACCGTGGCAGGAAACGCACTGAGCAGCAAAAAGCTCTTTCCCATGAGCAATGAGTTCCGGACTCGAAGTCCAAGCCTTTTTAAACTGGGAAGGCGCACCTGCCGCTGCCGCAATGGGAGCAGGCTGCAAGGGCTGACGAAAAAAAATATCGAATGAGGTCAAAGTAAAAAAGATCGCCAGAAAAATAAAAGAGGTTCCAAAAATAATTTTATTATCGCCTCGCTCATGCCTCATATCCATGAAGATCATGATCACCAACAAAGCCTTGGTCGTCGCAATCAACATCGCGAGAGGAAAATTCAGTCTTCCCAAATCCACGTGCGCTGAGGCAACCGTCACTGCCGTCAGAACCAAAAGGGCAAGTCCGACTATGACAGCTGTTTTGGGTTCGAGTTGATAATGCTTATGATCACCGTGCCCGTGATCGCCCTGTTTGTGATCGCCATGTCCATGATCGTGACTCATCGTTTTTTCTCCTCAACTCACACGCAGTTCAACTCACTAAGTACAAAAGTGGAAACAGATAAATCCAAACCAAGTCCACAAAGTGCCAATAGAATCCCACTAACTCCACAGGCGTATAATATTGTGCGCTAAACTGGCGCTTGCGCGCTCTGAGATAAATCCAAAAAATCAGACCCATCCCAATCAAGACGTGCAATCCATGCAATCCGGTCAACACGAAATAAAGAGAAAAGAACAGCGGAGCCTTGGGATGCTTCAATCCCTCGTAGGTATAAAACCCTGCTGGCAAAATCCCTTCGTGAATCTTGTGTTCATACTCAAAGTACTTCACTACCAAGAATGCTCCTGCGAGCAAGATGGTCAGCAAAAGATACCTTCCGCACTTTACATTCTGCCCGCGCTGAGCAGCAGCCACGCCGAGCGCCATGGTCAAACTACTGGTAATCAGCACAGCAGTGTTGAGCGTTCCCAATTTCACATTCAGCAATTGGTGAGCTTCGTGAAACATGTCTGGGTAGAGCGACCGAAAAATTGCATACGCCACAAAAATAGCACCCAGCATGAGAACTTCCGTGACCATGAAAAGCCACATTCCCTGCTTGGACGCTTCGAACTCCTCGTTCGCGTTCGCAAAATGGTGCGCGTGATGGTGAGTTCCTATTGTGTCTGGAGCATCATTAGACATGTGCAAATCCTTTCGTCGAAGGTTTGTACTGATACGGTTCTTCTGTCACCACGGGTTGAGTCAGGAAATTTTCATGAGGAGGAGGCGAAGGTGTCTGCCATTCCAAGCCCAGTGCCTCCCATGGATTAGGGCCAGCCTTGGGTCCACGCTTCATTGCCCAAACCAAATAAATCGCAGTAATCAAAAAGCCCACTGCCAACATCCCAGATCCCACGGTAGAAATCTGATTGTAGATTTTGAACTCAGGCAGGTAATCCCAGTATCGCCGAGGCATTCCGAGTGACCCTGCAATGAATTGCGGAAAGAAAGTGACGTTGAATCCCATCAGGACAAAAAAGAATGCCCACTTCGCTGGTCCTTCGGGATACATTCTTCCCGACATTTTAGGGAACCAGTAGTGAAGTCCAGCCAAGAGTCCCATCAAAGTTCCACCCACCATCACATAGTGAAAGTGAGCGACCACAAAGTAGGTGTCTGTCAGATGCACATCGATCGAAATCGTCGCCAGGAAAACCCCGGTCAACCCACCGATGGTGAACAACTCCAAAAATCCCATCGCATACAACATCGGCGCATTAAAATGAATATTGCCCTTGTACATCGTTGCAAGCCAACTGAACGTCTTCACTCCAGTCGGGATCGCCACCAACATGGTCAGCAACGAGAACACGAAATTCGCGAACTCGGACTGTCCAGTCACAAACATATGGTGTCCCCACACAATGAAGGCCACCAGAGCAATTCCAAACGAAGCAATCGCAATCGCCTTGTAACCAAAAATCGGTTTACGTGAAAAAACAGGAATCACTTCGGAGATCACACCCATCGCAGGCAAAATCATGATGTACACAGCAGGGTGCGAGTAGAACCAAAAGAAATGCTGGAACAGAACCGGATCACCACCGAGTTTAGGATCAAAAATCCCAATGTGCAAAATTCTCTCAGCCAAGAGAAGCAACAAGGTAATCGCCAAAACTGGCGTCGCCAAAACCTGAATAATGCTGGTCGCATAGGTAGCCCACACAAAAAGTGGTAATCGGCCCCAAGTCAATCCGGGTGCCCTCAACTTATGAACCGTCACAATGAAATTCAGTCCGGTCAAAATTGAAGAAAATCCCAGAATGAACGCCCCAAATACAACCTGAATTACCGAAGTGGTCGTGCGAATCGAATACGGTGTATAAAATGTCCAACCTGTATCAACGTCATTGAAAAATAAAACAGAGACTGTGAAAAGAACGCCGATCACGTAAATATAATAAGAAAACAAATTCAACCGCGGAAACGCAACGTCCTTAGCTCCCAAGACCATCGGCAAAAAGAAATTTCCAAGCGCCGCTGGAACAATCGGAATCACCACCATGAAAACCATGATTGCGCCGTGATAGGTAAACACTTTGTTGAAAGTATTGGCATCCATGATCGTTTGACCAGGCAAGAAAAGCTCCATCCGAATCATGAGGGCGAAAATCCCGCCAATCAGGAACATGAGCAAAGTCGAAAACAGATACATAACCCCGATTCGCTTGTGATCCAACGTCGTCATCCAGGACCAAATGCCTGAGCTGTGATTCAGATAGTTGTCACCATGAGCAGTTGCGTGAGACATAACTACACTCTCCTTATTTCAAAGACTTGATGTAAGCGACCAATGCGTTAATCTCTTCTGTACTCAATAAACCTTTGAACGTTGGCATGATCGGATTAAACCCTTTGAGTACTTTTGCCTGAGGATTCTCGATCGAAGTTCGAATATAGTTCTCGTCTTTGACCGCCGTTGAGCCATCCACAAACTCCCCTTTGCTGCCAAAAAGTCCTTTATAGCTTGGCCCAATTTTCGCAATTCCATCCACGGTGTGACAAGCAACACAACCTTTCGACTCCGACAAGGCCTTCCCTTGTTCCACCCAAGTCATTTTTGCAAACGACCCTGCTGGCGCCAAAGGAGCCAAAGCCCCTGCTACCCCTGCATTCTCTCCGCCTGCTGCTGGAAACGAGGCAGCTGCCAATTTTTTGCCTCGCACGAATGAAGTCCAATCCGACTCATTCAAAGCAACCACTTGAGCCAACATCCCCGCGTGAGAAGTTCCACAATATTCTGCGCAATAAATCTGATGCCGTCCCGGCATCTTGGCTTCAAACCAAACCGAGGTATACATTCCCGGCACGACGTCCTGTTTCACCCGAAAATTCGGAATAAAAAAAGAATGCAAAACATCGTCTGAGGTCATGATCAGCTTGACGGGTTTATTCACGGGAACAAACAACTCACCCACCGTCGTACGCCCATCATCATACTGAAACTGCCAAAGCCACTGCTTCCCGATCACTCGAATCTCGTAGGCATTCGCAGGAGCATTCACCATGGCGTGATAAACTTGATATCCCCAAACAAAAATCACTCCCAACAACAGCGTTGGAACCAAAGTCCACATGATCTCGAGTGGCACATTGTGCGTGATAAATTTAGCTTTTCGTCCCGGCTTGTTTCGATACTGAATGGCAAAAACGATCATTCCGCCAATTACGATCACAAAGAAAATCGCACTGAGAATCAGTAGGAAATCATATAGCGAATCCCACTTCGCTGCGATATCCGTCCCCACCAATGGCAGTGACATGGACGCATGCGCTGAACTCATCGGAACCCCTATTAAAAAGAGGATTTTGATTTTATCAATAAAGGCTCTCATGCTTCAACTCTCCATCACGATTCTTCGCTGCCTCAACCAAAACAACCCCAGGTAACTCCCCAAAATCAAAACCGTCAAAGCTCCACCCATTTTCATTACCCTCGATAAAACCAAGGAATATCCTCGTCTGAGCGGATCATACTGAAAACAAAACAAAATAAACCGGTCAATCACCGTGCCGATCTTTCCATTGCTCGCTTCAAGCATTGCCAGCTTCAGATCGTTTGGCTTGAATTCGATGCCATACAGGTAACGAGAAATTCTTCCTTCAGGCGTGATGGCATAGATCGCAGCACCGTGAGCGTACTGCTTTTCGACCTCATCATATTTATATCGAAAACCCACTTCATCCGCGATCTTCCGCGAAGCCTCTGCCGTCCCAGTGAGAAAATGCCAACCCTCACGCGTTTCGGCTCGACCGTACATCTTGAGATAGGAATCTTTCTTCTTGCTCGCCAAATCTGATTTTTCGCTAGGATCGATGCTAATCGTTACTAATTCGAATTGATTCCCAGGAGTCCACTCCATTTTCTGAAGAGTCTCTGTCAAACCATTCAGCACCAAATTGCACAAATTAGGGCAGGAATAATAGAGAAGAGCCAACAGGACCGGTTTCCCCTTTCCTAGATAGGACTGGAGATTGACCTGTTGTCCTCGATCATCAGTAAAAAAAACATCTCGAGTTGAAACATAATCCCCTAGTTTTTCGGTAATTCCGACATCTTGTAGGGGTTTTGGAATTTTATCGGACTGAAGGGCATCAGCAAAAACAAATGAAGAAGAAAAAAGCAGGATCATCCCTGCCCAAATCCAATTCAGTTTATAAAACTGCTCCCTTTGTTGCAATGTCATGGTGTTTATCTTTATTGTTCTTAAACGTACTATTTTTGAAAATCAATTACCATAGCAAAAACTCATGCTCCCGAAAGTTCCTGGCCACACGAGCGGGGCGACCCGCTACCACCGATGGTAGGCAGGATGCCCCGGCTTCACCGCCACAAATGTTCCTCGGCAAGTTGCACAGACTTTTCCACCTGCACGAAGTTCGGCTTCGATCACTGCGCGGTCAGGAAGTATTTGCACGACTTTTGCTTCCAATTCCACAACTCCTTGGGATGGGGTCGGGCGCAATAATTTGATCGCATAATCCGCCGTGACCGTACAAGGAGGATGATCCTGTCCCGCTTGCTTCATCAAAAAATAAGCGGCTGTCCAATTCGAATGGCAATCCAACAACGACCCGATGATTCCACCATTCAACATTCCGGGAAATGCCTCGTGATAAGACAGCGGCGTCCACGTCGCTCTCACCACATTCCCATCCACAATACTCCGCACGCGCAAACCCTGCGAATTCGCAGGCCCGCATCCAAAACAAGTACTATGTGCTGCATATTTTTCCTGAAGTGCTTCCGTTTTTTTTTCACTCATATAGCTGTCATCTCCCACTTCAATACATCTTGCCCTTGATACCAAATCGTCCCGAGAAACGGCTTGCGCTCAATCACCCGAGGCAAAAAATAGCGATCTCCCGGCCAAAGCGGCAATTCCAAAAGCTCCGAAGAACGCACCCAATACAATTCCCCTTCAGGTCCCTTCGCAGACTGAACCCGTTCAGAAACTTGAGCCTCAAAAACCGTGCAGTGCCAATCTTCATTCTTATGTGCTTTGAAATTGGGGAAAAGCAAAACGCCCACTGGACGAAAAGCCTCGCTTGGCAAACTCAACCCCGACTCCTCATGCAATTCGCGCACGGCTGCCTGAAGTGGAGATTCGTTTAATTCCAATTTTCCCCCGAGCCCATTCCACTTTCCCGCATGATAGTCTCCAGGTCGATCCGGGGAGTTCCGATGCAGCATCAAAAACTCATCTCTGTCTCTTGTTGTGTATCGAGGATAAATCAAAACAGCCGGAATCACCTTGCGCTGCCCAGACTCAAACGGGTTCACAGACTATCCTTACCCGTCCGTTGGCCCGCACCGTACAGCCTCATGTACCAATAATAATTCCGAGAAATCAGCGCCACATAGTCGCGCGTCTCACGAAACGGAATCAAGTCCAGGAAAATCATTTTCTGGGTCATCGTATAGCGCCTCTTCCAGTCATCCACACGTTCGGGTCCTGCGTTGTACGCTGCAAGAGCCAAATCCACATCTCCCTGGTAACGTTCCAACAAAGAGCTGAGATACCGGATTCCCAGGCGAATATTCGTGCGAGCATCCAATAGCTCCCGTCGATTCACCCGCTCCATCCGACGAGCGGTATCAAACATCAGCTGCATCAATCCCAGCGCACCCACTGGAGACCTAGCAATCTCGTTAAAACCGCTCTCTTGACGGATCAATGCTGCCGCTAAATAAGGATCGACTTTTTTTTGATAACGCCTGATTTCATCCCATCGCTTGAGAGGATAAAAAAGCATGAGCATTTGTCGCGAAATCCAATGCGGGTCTGACTTGAAAATCCCGCTCACAACTTTGAATTTGCCGATTTGATCGCCCATGCGCTCGAACAAAACCGCTTGATAGAGCTGCACATTCAACTCGGCCCGGTCAAAATCCGAATCGATTGCGCGCAAAATTTCCATCGCCAGCTCTTTCAGCCCAGCTTTTTGAAGCCATTCCACGCGACCGAGCCACGGATTGAGTGTGGGAACGAATTTTGAGCGGAATTGCACCATCGGTTCAACCTGACTGAGATCCTGAAGCGCTTCAGGACCCTTACCCTGACTGGCCATCAAGCTGTGAAAAGAAAGCGGATGATCATCATAAAGACGACGTTTGAGCAGGTCCGCAAGCTGTTCGTTTCCGTTGGCCTGCGCACAAATGAAACGCCAGTAAAGAGCACGCGTGGTAAACTCGCCGTCTGGATTATCGGACAGCTTGACCAAGTCCAGCTCCACCGCCGTACACTTGCCATCACTGATCATCATGAGCGCACGACGAAACCGCGATCGTTCTGAATATTCATCATCTCCGCACTTAGTTGCCTTCTCGTGAAGCGCAAGAGCCATTTCCTTGGCCACTGGATCCGGAAAAAATTCCTCTGCCTTCATAGCAAAAAGCATATACGTCCCTGTCGAGAGACACTTGGATTTGCTGATCAGCATCTCCGCTGCAGGGCGAACTGAGGACCAATCCAATACCTGCTTGAGCGTTTTACCTAGTCCTTGCACTGAAATATCGCGAATCGCATCGAAGTTCGCACCCGCAATCTGAGACTCCCAGCGCTGGAAATCTGCAGACACAAATCGAGACTCCAGCACTGCAGGCGTAGTTTTGGCCTGCCCTAGCAACGTGCAGAGAGGAAAACCGGACATCGTCGTGCGACAAGAGGGGCGTGCATTGCGACTGAGTTTCGCGAACGCACGAGCTTGCTTCACAAAAGCTTCTGCTTCGGGAGAGGGCGTTTTGTCGGTTTGAAAATCCATTTGGGTCAGTTTTTTATCCAAAACCACAAAAAGCGGACTGAGGCGGATCTCAGTTTCTGCAAAAGCAGGGATGGCGCTCGATATCGTGAAAGCAGCCAGAACCCAGATCCCCATTTTTGTCATTTCAAAAGCTTAGCGGCCATCACCCTCACGAGCAAGCTGACAAATTAATTTCTACGTGGTAGACGCAAGGCACTATGGGAAAAACATTGCACTCTAAACACCAAAAACAACTCCGCAACACTAGCGCACGTCCTGCTACCGATCAGAAGGCCACACACAAGACTTCGATCATGAACAGCAAGAAGGCCAAAAAGAAGAAGTACGCTCCGGCTTGATCGCTAGACTAGTACCTTCGTGCGCGTAGCCATTATTGATTTGGGCACTAACTCTGTCCGGTTTGACGTGTATCAAATTGGGCAGTCCCTAAAAATGCGTCGACTGCACCGTGAAAAACTCATGGTGCGTTTGGGGCAAGGGGTATTTGTGCGCGGTAAACTCGATCCGACCGCAGTTCGTCGGACTCTCGAGGCATTCGAAAGCTTCCAACAAACCTCCAAACACCTCCGAGTACAGAAAACCATCGCTTTTGGAACCAGTGCTCTTCGAGAAGCCACCGACAACCAAGATCTACTCCAAAGCATCCGGGATAAAACCGGAATCGATATTCGTGTGATTTCAGGTTCAGAGGAAGCTCGCTTGATCGCGGCGGGCATCCTGCAGTTCGAGGACGTTCCCAAAAAAACCTACGCTCTGGTCGACATTGGGGGCGGAAGCACCGAGATTTCGATTTGCCGAGATCAGGAGCTTTTGCACAGCGAAAGTTTTACCCTCGGAACCGCGCGGCTTCAGCAGATTTTTTTGAAGAGCAGCCCTCCGAAGGAAATTGATCCTCTGAGGCGCTATATTCGAGGCACTGTGCTCTCGAAGGCGATCAGTGAGGAATGGCCCAAAGCTGAAGCCATGTTTGCCTCTAGCGGAACCGCACGAGCGTTGGCAAAGATTTTGGAAAAATTCGACCACAGCGATGGCAGCTCGATCGACCGATCAGACCTCAAAGAGCTAATCAAAAAAATGTCGACCATGGGCACATCCGAACTTCTGGGGTTGCCTGGCATGGAATCTCGACGCGTGGATATGATTTTGGCGGGGGCGGTTCTGCTCGAGGAAATCATGGGTGCTTTGAAAGTCAAACGCACCAAGCTGACCGAGTTTTCGTTGCGGGATGGAATTTTGGCAGAAGAATTAAAATTGTCGAAGCGCCAGGATCGATCGAATCTCAGCCTGCACTTGGATGATGTTCGCGAGAAAGCATTGAAATTCTCGACCTGCCCCGAACACGCTGAACACGTGACCCTGCTCGCTGAAAAAATATTCGATCAGACCCACCGACTGCATCACCTGAAAAAATCCTGGCGAACATCTCTAACCGCAGCCGCCCTATTGCACGATGCGGGCGAATCGGTTTCACCCACCAATCACGAGCAGCATTCCTACTATCTAGCGCGCAACGTGGACATCCCCTCGATGTCGGAGTCCGAAGGCGAAATGATCGCGCAAATTTGTCTACATCATCGTGCTGGCAAGCCCCAACCCAAAGACCTACCATTCGCCAAGGGCAGTGCTGAGCTAGATGCGTTTTACAAGTTGCTGGCAATTCTGCGAGTAGCCGACGCTTTGGACCGCGGACATCAGGCCCGGCTGAGAGTCAGCTCAGTCAGCGTCACTTCGAAAAGTGTCACCATCCGCGTGCGTGCGTTAGTGTCGAGCGAATTGGAGTTGTTGCGAGTGGATCAAAAGAAGGAACTTTTTGAATCGGTGTTTGGGAAGAAGCTGATTGTGCAGAAGACTCGGAGCTGAAACACCTTCACGGGCTGACTATTTATTAAAGCTGGTTTGCTGGCGTACAACTCTCAGAAAGATCAGAATTTTTACTCACTCTCTGAATTCCACGAACTGCCAGGAATCGCCTTTCGAGATCCACAAAGCCTCCATAATTTCTCATCGGACAAATTTCCCACTTAAAAGGCACGGCTTCCGAAAAATCGATCGCTGACCCGCTACTAATTTGAATTCTGGGCCTTTTTTTAAAGGGAGTATGACTCCATTTCGAAGTACCTGCAAAATTAACAACTGCACGAGAAAACATGCTTTTCGGTTCAAGCCAAAGCTCAACCGGCTTAAACCCCGGCTCGTTCACATAGTGACCATAAGACGAAGTATTGATTTGGACCTCATTCATCACAGATTCAGATCCAACAAATACACCTCCTGAGTAACGAATCACGCTTTTGCTGATTTGTGCTTTGGCTTGAAGAGCAAGAGCCTTGCCCATGCTCCAATTCGAGCTTTGATCAGGAATATAAAATTCGAGAAAAGAGCCTTCAATGACTGCGTCTGACCCTAATTCAACATTCGATATAGTTTGGGCGTTATTGCGAATCAAAGATTTTACGATTTTTGCCCGATCCCAAAGGTAACATTTGATCGTCGCTTGAGGCTGATTGCTCCCATACTCCGACGTCTTCATACCCACACAGTCTGTATCAATCAGTTCGGAGGCTGCCCCTAGGTGAGTATCCCCGTCCACAACTGACCCTACGCTCACGTACGAAACCGGGCTAAGGCTACGACTCGAACTGATCTCTAAACTGAGGCCTCCTCCATTTTCGAGGACTTCGCCAAAAGGAAGTTGTGAAGTAAAACCTAAGTGAAAAAAACGTCTTCGCATGACTTGGAGGATTTCGATTTCTTGGGCAACAAGCTTTGGGCGCTCTCCCTCCATCTGCCTGTCATAAAGATCCAATGCAAGACGTAGTCCTTGAACTAAATCCGCAATGATAAAATGCGGTGGATTGATCGCAAGTGCATGGAGCCTCTCGTGAAGAGTCAGGAGAACTTGGTCTCGAATGGAAAGTTTAAAAAATTCGGGCAGAAAATAAGTCACCCAGCCCTGAGTGCAAGCCACCAGCTGCAGCATTGCTCCCGTCGGCAAGATATCCGGAGTAGCCCTCTCGCAATTAAGGCCTACGGGGAGCTGACTCACCAAGCGATATTCTACAGCGGGATGAATGACATTTTCGAGTAAAAATGGGGTGAGTTCTCGGTTCCAGGCATACTCTCCAAAAGCCATCTCATTGTTGAGCCTGATTCCTGAAGTCTCAGAAACGGGAACTCCATACCTCACCAGGATATGGCCAATTTTCCCGATTTCGTCCTTGAACCCATCCCAGTCGAGAGGGTTCACACGAGTACCTGAACTGCCTGAGTAAAGATCCGCAGGAATGACTTTGCCGTTGGGTAGCGTTACACTATCGCCACCGCTTCCGGTGCGTGTACCCGCCTCAGCAAGCAGAGAAGTGCCAATCACTCCGACAACCATCTGCAATGTTAACAGCGTATAAATTCTTCGCGTGTTCTTCATAAATCCTCTTTCCTATATGTAATAAGTTTAAATTAATCAATCTCCCAAACTGATCTGATGGGTTTTATTAAACATATTCAAAAAAAGTAACTAATTATGTAACTGTTCAGCCTGATTATGCGAGCAGTGGCTGAAGCGGTGCACCTAAAA
>CAYILR010000069.1:0-13085 GCA_964364175.1 uncultured Bacteriovoracaceae bacterium | reverse complement strand
ATATTAGGAAAGGCGGAAAAGGCAACTTTGACGCTCATCCTCTCCGGGGCACAGTTTCTCCAACGAAGGCGTAATTTAACACAAGCTATGGAATAAATCAAACTAAAATAGTCAACTATTGCGGTGCGCGAATCCGCTTGCATTCATATACACGCCTATCTGTTTGATTTTATTTGAAATTATTCAAATATTGCAGACTCAGATGCTAGATAAAAACTGCTTGAACATAGGCAGAGGCATAGCCCCTGACTGCCGTGTCACTTCTATGCCATTTTTGAACACAATGAGAGTAGGAATTCCTCGGATCTGAAACGTTTGAGCGGCAAGCTGGTGAGCCTCCGTATCGAGCTTAGCAAAGATATAGCGATCCCCCATTTCGCGCGCAGCTGCCTGAAAAGTGGGCGCAAAAGACTTGCACGGACCGCACCACTCTGCCCAGAAATCGACTACGACAGGGCGGTCTCCGGATCGAATGATTTTGCTGAGCCCAGCCCCGCTGACCTCCTGAACACCTCTGTGGAACGGCAACTCTGCCTTGCAAGAGCCACAGACGGGACGAACGGAATCAGCCTTCTCGATCGAAACACGGTTCAGCTTCTCGCATTGAGAACACACGACCAAAGTATTCATCTCAGACCTCTACGGTGTTCGCCCACGGCCCGGCGTTCACCACTTCTTTGAAGCCATTCTTTCTGAGGATCGCAGCCGCCATGGCACTCCGGGTTCCTGAGGCACAGCAGACAACCACAGGCTTTTCGCGATCCATCCCTCCCAGGCGATTCGGCAAATCACCCAAAGGGATATTGATGCTCCCCTCACTTGCCCCTCCAGAGTATTCAGATGGGCTGCGCACATCGATCACAACCGCCCCTCTTTTTCGAAGCTGGGGAATCTGACTTTTGGTCATTTTGAATTTTACAAATCTCCAACCGAAAAATCCAACAATCAGAACCGGCAGAATATATTGCTGCAGTTGAGTCATATCCATTTTCATTTCCTCCATTTAAAAATTTCACCTAACAATAAATTTCCCTGATTGCTTTCAATAGTTTCGAAAGCTTCGGGTCCGCCACATCATAAAAAACAAAATTCTGATCCCGTCGAGAAACAACAATCCCCTCTGACTTCATCCGGTTGAGAAACTGGGACATCGCCGACTGTGAGATATCGCAAAATTCAGTCAGCTCATTCACACTTCGCTCCCGCTCCATCAATTGACAAAGAATCTTGAGCCGAACGGGATGAGACAGGGACTTGAGCACCTGACTCACCGGCTGACATTGCTGAAGAATAGCTTTTGTGAGTGTTCGATTAGCTGCCATAGACAAATATTACTCTAATATAATATTAATTGCAAGTAATATTGATTGAGAACGATTGCGTGCTTCTAGGCTGCGCCTTTTTTTGAAAATCCATGCGCGCGCTTAATTTCATCGTCCGAAAAAACACGATCCAGATCCACGCCTTCTGCCTTTTTTTGTCGAAGAAACTGACAGAACGATGGATCACACTCCTTGAGTTCCTGAATCAGTTGATAGACCGCCTGATAGGCCTTCTTTTCTGCATTCAATTCAGTCAGGGGGTTCTTAGTCGCATAACGCCGGTGCTTTTCCCAATAGCGAGCTGCACGGTAATCCTCGTCGAGGGCATGGATAAATTCGTGATAAACAATCAGCACGCTGGCATAGCCATCCAGTGCAGGATCCAGGAACAGGGTCCCCGTCGTGCCGTCTGTATAAAATGATGCTCGACAGCCAACCTTCGCTTGGAGATCTGCATCAGTCTGAACACTCAACCTACCCTGCTGAATTTGTTCGGCTATTTTCTTTAACGTCGTCCGGCCCTGTCGAGTTTGTGCCAAAACCTTGAGCGCGATCACATCTATGGATCGGCTGAATTCAGGCAAATCTCAACGGCAGACGAAATCCTGGATAGTTACTAAGGAGGCGATAAGTATTTGACCTGGGCATCTACCCGTTTTTCTTCAAAAAGCCCCGAGCTATCTGAGTAAAGCCCACTAACGCCGAGTACCCCTTTGGCAATCCCGAAAAAAACAGATCGTAGTCAATCTTTCCGTACTCGTGCACAATTAGGTTTCTCAAACCCACGGCGTTCGCGAGTGTTTTTGCCATCGAAGAACGAATGAGCTTCTTCTTCCCCAGCAATTCAAAAACTTCACGCGCGGTCTGAGGCGCTACGATACCTTCCAAAAGCAACATTCTTCTTGCAACCGCAATGGCCGTGTCTACCGAAAGCTGCACCTGCCGTTCGATCTCGTAGTGTGCTTTTTCTTGTTCTTCTCGACGCTGTTTCACATGGATTTTAAGATCATCCAAAACCTGTGTCAATGTCTCTAGTTTTGAGAGAAGCACCTCAGGACTCACGCGCCCTCCGTTGTGGGCGATCCAAAGCTTTAATTCGGTCTTGAATAGGATTCGACAACAACTCATCTTCTGCAATGGCCAGCGCGCGATCCACCCAATTCACAAATGCAATCTCCCCTGACTTGGGGCGCTCCCAAATACGAATCGAATTTTTTACAATTTCTCGCACCAAAGTCGGATTCATATCTTTTTGAGTCAAAACGAGATCCACTGGTTTTTTGAAAAACTTCTCAAACTCGGAATTCAAAAGAGAAACCTGATCTAGCTTCAATCGATGCGAAAAATCCATACCTAAAAAAATATCCACGTCACGCGAACGACTGGGACTCTGCACATAACTGCCAAAAATCCTAGCGAACTCAATCCCACAATCGGAGAGTGTTTTCTGAATTTTTTTAGAGATCACAGGTTTTTGCTTCACCCGTGTAGCGTAACATGGCCCTGAACACTCTCCCAAGCCAAAATCGCTCGTTTTCGATCGCGCCTCCAGCGGTACTCCCCAATTTTTTCGGTCTCTCGAATCACTCGATTAGAAGCGGTCTCATAAATACCTTCGTAGCGAGGGTTGCGAGATTTGAGGCGAGACGAGGAAGACGAACCGGAGGCGTATTCTCTGAAATACGTTGAGGATTTTCTTGAGAAGCCTGACAAGTCGCAGCCCAAAGATCGCAAGCCGCAGTAGAAGGTATTTATGAGACCGCTTCTAGTATTAAAACCGTCTTTGAACGATCAGGGAAACCAACCAATGGTTCAGCGCATCTGACAATCGGCGAGATCCAATATCCCCAACATCGAGCTCGGAATACTGCGCATATTCGGCGCCCAGACCCACGTCAAACCAGGGCAAGCCCGTGTAAAATCCGCGAGCGCGAAAACCAAGCACGCCAGAATAACTGGCTTGCAACCCGGTTGGGGTGGCCTGGAAAAGATAGTAGCTTCCCCACCAACGAAAATTCCCCGCGAACATGAAATTCGAGTTCAGGAAATAATACACAGACGGTGAAACTAAATTCAGGCGCATGCCTCGACGGTTGCCCACTCCGTATGTGGGTTCGGAATACTGATTCACAAAATCAATGCTGTGATTGAGGCCCACTGCCAATTGAGGAAGCTGCACAATCATCAAACGATAGGCCACGTCCAGATCCGCGCCCCCGTGAAACAGAACTGGCATGGTTTGCCAATCTGCTGTGGGCTGATACGTCCAACCCAGATTTCCGGAACCTGCCAGGTACAAGAACTCGGGTAGGAACTTCAGCAGACGACCGGATGAGGCCCCGGAATCATTCGACGAAGACGGTGGAGGAGTTTTTTCCTCCGCAACGGGTTCTGGCGCCGGAGTTTTTGCAGCTGCTCCGTTTACAGATTTGCTTTTTTTAGAACTCGATTTCTTCGATGCAGGCTTACTAGAGACCTGCGCATAACTTGAAATGTCTGTCAGTCCTGACAGTCCAACGCTCAGTCCAGCAATCATCGCAATCGTTTTGAAATTTTTCATTGAGTCGTTGTCTCCCCACCCGTTTGACATCCCAGCTTACGAACAATCAAGTTGCTCTTATCGCCACTGTCCGTTCCATATCCCACCACAAACACATTTCCGAAATCATCCGCGAAAAGACCGCTTGCACCCGAGCTCTTGGACGAATCCAAAGTATACTCGTCAAACGTCTCCCAGGTCTTGCCGCTATCAGAGGATTTTCGCACGATCCACTTGCCCTTGTCACCCGAAGTCGTCGCCTCTCCAGCCACGAGGATCGTGCCGTCAGCAGTCACCATCACACTTCGTGCGTATGCGTTCTTTTTGGATGAGAGCTGGAACTCATCAATGGTCTTCCAGGTGGTTCCATCATCCAAGCTTTGGCGCACCACCCACTCGATCGTATCATCGCTTTTCATCGCGTAACCGACCCAGTAGATTTTATCCTCAAACGCCGCTGCTGAGGCAATCACAGCCGATTTTTCTGCTGCTACCACAAACTCATCCTTGGTTTTCCACTCCGTTCCAGCCAGTGTCTTCTGCCGGACAATCGCACTCGCCGTATCTTTGAGGGTCATGGCATAGCCAAAAGTCAGAATATGCTCTTTCCCCAGCACGACCTTCATACAAGCGGAGCGCTTTTTGTCCGCCAATCGATAATCGTCGTCAGTGGTATCAAAAGTAGCCGCATCTCCTTTGGTAGAGGTTCTGACCAGCCACCCCATGTCTTTGTCTTTCTCAAAAGCTGTTCCACAGGTGTAGTATTTTTTCTTACCCTCGGCGTCGATGTACTCAATCATACTCTGCCCAAGCCCAAAACTGACAGCATCCGATCCACGACGGAATTTGTCCATCTCGCTCCAGTTTTTTCCAGCATTGGTGCTTCGTCGAAGCATCCAATCCCCTTTGGTAGCGCTTTCTCCCAAATTTCCAATCACATAAATCTGCCCCTTACCGTCGATCATCCCTGAGACTGCACCTGCCTGTCCTCCTGCAGATACGAGGTCATCCACCGTCTCCCAGGTGTCACCTTTGTCTTTGCTGCGAGTGACAATCCAATGTTGTTTGCCATCGGCGTCCGTTGCGGAGCCGACCACAAAAAGATTTCCGTCTTTGTCCGAAAACCCGGAAGATCCCGACGTGTCCTTGCCCGAAATTAACTGAAACTTTCGAACCATGTCGAAGGTCGTTCCAAACTCACACTGAATTCCGGGGAAACCTGTTCGTTTTCCGCACGAAACAGCGCCTGCCATCACAAAAATCAAAATCAAGCTGTTAAGTATTCGCATAGGTCAACGTCATGACCTATTTCCACGTCGAAATCCACCTCGATTTGAGGGACGTGCATCACGATCATCACGCACATCTCGATTTCCAGTACGACCGAAACGCTTCTCCTCGCGCTCAGCAGCACGAGCCTTTTTTGCCATGGTTTCGTCTGCTTCCACTTTCCACAATTCAAACCCTAATTCAGGATGCGTCACCAGGCCCTTGGCTTGCTCAGCCGTAGCAGACACTAAATCACCCGGTTTCATGTCACCCAAGACCAGATGACCAATGCCTCGTCTCACGACACGCGACGCAGCAAACCCTCGTTCTTCAAAGAGTTCTTTGAGATCCAGTGTTCCGACACCTCGAAACACGACTTCTACTTTGGAGTTGCTCGCCAACTCAGTTTTGCAACGAACTTCCGCGGGCCGAATCAGTCGCCCATTGATTCTTTTTCCACTGCGGATTCGTGACAGCATTTCGTCGTCGGGAAACCCCTTCACTTTGACCTCGTAGAAACGTGGGAGATCCGAGCTTTTCTGAACTTTTTCCAGAAAATCCCCGTCATTCGTTAAAATGATTAAACCCTCAGTTCCAAAGTCCAAACGCCCCACCAGGTACACTCGTTCACGAATCCCCTTGAGATAATCCCCGACGCAAGGGCGATCCTCGGGATCAGACAGGGATGAAATCACATTTCGAGGTTTGTAGAATAAATAATAAACAGGCCGCTCTTTTTGGTGAAGGAGCTTGCCATTGACCTTGATCGCGTCTTTTCCCCACTCGGCTTTGTCGCCCAATTTGGCGACACGACCGTTGATCGTCACAGAGCCTTCTTCGATGAGCTCCTCAGCCTTTCGGCGCGAGGCAATACCAACCTGGGCTAATATTTTTTGAACGCGTTCCTGTGCCATTTGAGATTAAACTAGCACGGTCGCACTAATTCAGGAAAACAAATAGAGTTCTGATGTCCTCATCATCAAACGAAACACCTGTGCCGAAGAGAACCGTCGGTCTGATCACGCTTTCCATACCCGCACTGAGATAGAGCGAGCTGAATCCCTTTACCGCATAAAGAGGGTGAGCTTGGCCAGTGATCCTGAGATTAAATCCTGCTCCTTGTCCTCGAAAGTACATATCGGTTCGGAGTTTGAACATCTCTTCGTTTTCTGAGGGACCTAACCAGCCTACGACAGAAGCAGCCCCATCTCCGTACAAAGCGCCCGCAGCGACCTCAATTCGACCCAAAAAAACTTTCCCCAGCATCACATTGGGAACATACGCCGTGGGATCCAAAACAATCGATTCTGAGTAAGTTTTAGTGGTCACTCCACCTGCGGTGACTGTGGTCTCAGTCATTGTTTTGATTCTGCGTCCGCGAGGATCAACGCTGACGCCGATCAAGTAGTAACGATCTTTGGCTGGCCAAATCTTGAGATTGGCATTCGCTCGTGTTCCATCAAAAGCAGGAATGTAAAGCGCAGCAACATCCACTTGGAGACGAATTTGGCTGACTCGATTCAGCAGGCGGTTAACGTTCTCGATCGCCTTGCGAAACTCATCAGCATAGACAGGATCGTTGACGACTTTTCCGACGGACCCCTCACCTCGATTGATCCGCGCAATAATATCTCGCAATTGTTCAATCGCGTCCTCTAGTTTGCTCAACGTGCGTTGAGCTGTGGTATTCAGCCCCCCCTCGGGGGACAATGTTTTTGAGGCGTTTTCAAGAGTTTTGTTGAGCTGACGCATCGTCTGTCGGAGCTCATCCGGATTGATGGCATCCTTGAGGTTCGTTGTCAGGCTGGTCATTTCTTTCACCAGGCCATTCACTCGATCGACGACGGCCTGGACATCCTCGCCCTTGCTACCCACCGGGATATCTTTGCTCTCACTGCCCTGCGCACTGATTTGCGCGGACTCATGTGGACTATCCTGTATGACCGGATCGGCTGCATAAGCGACAGCCATTCCGCTGATTTCCCTCAAAAATCTCTGCAATCCGCTCGTTTTTTTTGAAGGATGAGATCGAGCCGGGGCTGCTGGTGCAGGCGAAGCTGGCGTGGCAGGCGCAGGGACAACAACGGGCAAAACTTTGCGAGGAGATTTGACCTCAGAACTCACACCTGTGTAACGCACGGGCTTGAGCTCAAGAAACTTGTCGCCCAAGAATCCTTCACTGCGAATGTAGGCACGAGTCGAGGGCAAAACCTGAATTGGCGCGGTGATGCAAACCCCCAACCGGACGTAGGTTTCGCTGAGTTCCACCGAGCGAAGATAACCGATCTCAAGTCCCAAAGAACGAACGGGTGATTTGTTCTTCAAGCCCGTCGCATCGTCCACGTTCACATAAATAGGTTGGCATTTCCGCCACCAAAAGGGGCGATCGTTCACAAAAATCGTTACGCCCCCGATCAGGAGGAGGCCAAGAAAAGTAAACAGTCCGACTTTAAGCTGAGTTTTCATCCCCGTTTAAATCACTCTCAATGTTGCGAATCCAAAAGGCAATAATGAAGTGAGAAAATAATCACCCAAAAGTATAGTTAAGCAAGTTGCGACCACCGTCGTACGAGTCGCAAATCCCACTGCGCTCGCTCCTCCAGCAGCACGATATCCACAAAAACATCCAATCCAGGTGAGAATCAATCCAAACGTCGCACCCTTCACCAGGCAATGAATCACATCGATGAAATCCACATAACGCGTGAGCTGATCCCAGAAAATCGGGCCATCCAATCCCATCACTCCGCACGCGACTCCTGCGGCAGCACAACACGCCACGGATGCAAAAAACAAAGCGAGAATCGGCATCATCAACCACCCTGCCATCACTCTCGGCAGCACAAGATACTCAATCGGATTGACGGCCATCACCTCGAGAGCATCCACCTGCTCCGACACTTTCATGCTGGCAATCTGCGCAGCCATCGCGGCGCCCGCTCGGCCCGTGACCATGATCGCTCCCATGACCGGGGCCAATTCACGAAACAAGGCTACTCCAACACTTCCCCCCAACAAGGCTTCAGCTCCAAATGTGTGAAGCGAGGCATAGAGCTGGTAGCCCAGCACCGCCCCCATGAAAAGCCCCGAGACAAAGATGATACCGGTCGATTGAACGCCGATGAATTCGCATTGTTTGAAAAAAAGATCCCGTCTTTTCCAAAGACGCAGGGAGGATTTAACGATCTCCCAGCCAAAAATGGCAAACTCCCCTAAGGTCTCTAGCGCCAGTACGATCATCCGTTCCCGTCCCTTGCCCCTAGTTTTACCTATGAACTGGTCTGAATGGCTACCAAAATTTGCATGGCCTGTTTTACTGCAAAAACGCTTTACTATTGAACAACGTTTATTTAATATGTCGAAGATTTTATGGGAAATGGAAAGACTGTGCCTTTAAACGATTTTCGTTCAATTCTTCTGTGGGTTTGCTGTTTACTCAGCTCAAACGCTTTCGCTAGAAGCGTGTGCGAAATGGCAGCGTTTCCGACAGACGTGATGGATTTGACCCATGACTCGTACATCGAATTCAAAAACCGAACCCAACCCAAAGAACTCATCATCCCCTCGTACACCCATGGTTTCGCATTGCTTCACGCCTGGTACTTTGAGCAACCCAAAGGAAAATCCCGAGGGCTCTTGGTTTATTTCCACGGCAATGGCCTCAATGTATCGAATGCCGCTCCCGAACTCTATCCAGTCGCTCAAGAAACAGGGCTCGATTACCTTGTTTTTGATTACCGCGGTTATGGACACTCAGTTTCTACCGAGAAAACCACCTTCGATGGCGCCACTCAGGACGGAGCAGCTGCGCTACTGAAGGCAAAAGAACTGGCCGGAGACAAACCGCTGATTGTCTATGCCGCAAGCGTGGGGGGCGGTACCGCTCTGACCGCCTTGGAAAGCTTAAAAGCCCGCGGCATCCAGATTCAGCCCCAATTCATTGTCCTGGATTCTACTTTTTTGTCCTTTGAATCGGTCGTGCTCTCATTCGGATCAACTCCCGCGCCCCTTCTCTGCTCCATTCACGACCAAGAAAAAATGCAGCTTTTCGCGAAAAAAACCTCCATACCCGCACTCATTGTCACATACGACAATGACCCGATCATCAGCAGTTTCCTTTCCAGCGAAACTGCTGTCCATTGGGCAGGAAAAACTCACTTCGTCACTTTTCCAGGAGAAGAGCACACCTTGATTCATGACGAAGGCAACACAGAATACCGAAAATTCCTCCGACACGAAATTCTGAACGCCCTTAGGTAATTAGGTTCCCGGTTATAATATCCCAACTTCTCATTCCACCCATTCTAAGGTAGAGGGCTCGAATGCGACAAAAAATCCTTCTCTCTCTGACCCTGGCACTCATCACCCCATCCGCATTCGGAACCCCCCCACTGACCCCTTGCATGGGACTCAAAAACAAGCACCATGACTGCGGCACTGAGCAGGAAGCCCTGCTCAAGGACGGAAGAATTTGGATCAGACGCTACGTTTCCCCGCAAACAGACTGGGAACTTTTCGGCGAGACCGGTCTTCCTCAGTCTGGATTGATCTTTCGCCACGATATCCCGATCACTGAGATCTCCACAGACGGGGACAATTTGCTGGCTGTTTCTTGGGACGGAAAAGTCCACTATGCCAAACTCGGCTCCAGAAAATGGGCTCCCTGGGGAAGGCCTTTTCGAAGGAGCCTCTCGTTGCCACGCATGACCCGGGCCTATGCGATTTCTCATCGAGGAGCAGCTGCAGGCGGTTACGAAGACATTCATGGCCAATTCAATCCTGTGTCCATTGGGAACACCGCGCTTTACGCCTTGAGTGACGACGGACGCACGATTCAACTTGCAGATCCATGGCTCCCCTCCCGTTTTCGATATTTGATTCCTGGTCCTGAGCGCGGACGATTTACTGCGGTCAATCTTGATGCAAGCGCCTCCACGATTTTCGTCATTGATGCCGCTGGACGCATGTACACTCGACTGGCAGATTATGACACTCTGGGACAGAATCCATTCCTCACTTATACTTATGAGCGAGGGGGAGCGCCCAACGCTCGTGCACTGCCAGCCGAAGATTGGTTCCGCCAACCTGACATCCAAGGATTCATTCCAGGCTTGATCCCGCCCTTCATCACTGCAAAAATCAGCATTTTCCAAATCGGTCGAGGCAACTCAGCCCGATTGCTTCGCGTTCAAGGAATGAATATTTTGGGCCAAACCGGATATTTTGAGAAAAAAATCTTCGATCCCGAATGGAACTTTGTCCCAACGTCAGAGAAAATCACAGAACCCTTCTTAAATCCAAACGATGTAGTCCTGGGGCCGAATTTGGGAAGCACCCTCTCGGGCACGATTCGAATCGGAAACAAAACCCGGTTATTTACGATCGACGATTTCAATCCTGACTTGATGATCTCAACGATTCAAGTCATGGATGACGAAGCACCACTTCAACTGACTTTGCACACAGTCCGAAGAGAATATTTCAGCTCTCTCGGATCCGAAACGATTTTCAGAGGCGCCGTGCTCGGACTCGATCGCCCCATCGAAATCACAGTGCGCCGAGTGAAGGGCAAGTATCGCATCCGAAGCTTGGATGGTAGACTTGAACTACACTAGATCTTCAAAATGAATTGATGAGGCGTCATTAATCCATAGTAAATCTGAAACATGAATCCAGAATTTTTTTGGTCTGGCGCGGGGTCATGCTTAAACATGATGTTACCCACTTTACCGCCTTCCAAATAGTATTTCTGCGCATATTGAATCGCAGCTCGATAAAGCGAAACCTCGTCTGCAGTCAGGCTCGTGGATGGATTTTTCACAGCTGGGCTTGCGAAAAAAATCCGAGCACCTAAACCACCATTTTTTTCAAAACGATCAGAAACATAAGACCGAGGGTCCTTAGGAAATTCAATTTTAAATGGAATTCTCACCCCATTGCAGTGCCAGGCAACATACAAAGTCGGACGGATTCTGGAAAAAGTCTGCCAATTCAACTCCATCTGATTCTGTTGCGAACAAATCTGCCTAACCGAGCGATCTGGATTTTCAACCACGATCTGATACGTCGGCAAATCTGGAAAAATCGTGTCCACTTCACCATAAGAAGTCATCAGACCACGAGGGCGATAGATTTCGCGCTCTACTTTTTGAACCAGCGCCAGAGCCGCAGCTTCACCTTGTTGCGCTTTGATCTCGCTATAAAGCTCATCCGAAAGCAGTTGCATGAACCCTGGAACCAACGTCATCGAATTACTCTTTGAGGTTGCTCTCAAAATCGTCTTGTCAGCAACGTCAACACCCACAGCGGCTCGATATTTCCACAACACGGCAGGAACAAATCTGAGGTTCGACTTAAAATCACTTTCAATCGTGGGGCTATATTCTGATTGATCTCGATCAATTCGGAATGATGACACAAAAAGCTGCCACTTCACGGACGGACAAGTCTTGCTGCTATAAAGAACGGGATAGTCGATCACGGAAGCAGCAAAATAATCCGACAACCCTTCGGACAATGCCCGGCCAATCGCATTTTTTCCGATGAAATTGCCTGTAATTTGGTGGGTATATTCGTGGTAAGAAACATCCGGGCACAAGGCAGTGTCAATCACCCGATCCACGAAATAAGTACTGACCACAGGGAACGTGAAAAACTGCGCAAACCAGATCTCATTTTCCCAGCCATGGCCATTTTTCTCAATGTAGTCTTTTGCCTCGTCCATTTCGGATGGCGGAATGGTGATTGCCGCATTCCGATATTTCGTATTTTTGTCGTAATAATGCGTGGGGGAATATTGATAAGGAACATCAAATCGAATTTTGAAAGGATTGCTGAACTGGGTCAGCTGGGGGGTGAGACCAGCCGCCTGCAGCTTTGCTTGAAAGTACTGCTCCATTTTTTTGATATGGTAAGCAATCGTTGCGGCTCGCAGCATTTTGGCAGAATCTGTACTATTGAGCTGTTTCCCAGCTTCTGGGAAAGAATAAACATCATCTGAAAACGAATGGTGGATAGAAAAATTCCGGCTCGAAAAATCATGATCCGATACGAGCTGCAACTCGCTTTGCCCGGCTTGTCTTTCTACGAATTTTTTCTTGGCTGAATTCCAATCGACGATTTGCCACTGCCTTTCAGTCGGCTCTCCGGCAAATAAAATCCCCGCACCTAATACACAAATGAGAAATAGCTGGACCATGATGGACCTCCAATACGTGGCCGCTTCTAGCACATAGATTTATAAATACCTAATATTTTTTACACAACTCGCTTGACTTTGACAAAGAACCTCGTTAGCTAGCGCCCAAGGTTTAAAAAGATGGAGGACGTTAATCCCTCTTTAGAGCCGAATTCAAAAATAGAAAGAGGTAGTAGTTATGAATAAAGTCATGAGCTTAGTATTGGCATTCTCGTTGATGGGGCAATCCGTATTTGCTTCAGATACGAGCGTGGCCGTGAAAGGTCTAGCAAACCAATTGGTTGCTGGAACAATCACACTTGAAGATGCTAATCAATATCTGGATGCAAACAACATCACCCCAGGCGAACACGCTCGCATCGCGAAAGCTTTGCAAGATTCTTACTTCGCTGGAACGTTGAAACAAGACATCGACGGGATCGTTGCGTCGGTTCACTCGGTAAAAAAAGAAGGTGCAAGCCTTCACGGTGCCAGCACCAACATCCTCGTGAACGTTGCAATCGGTATCGGCGTTGTGGTCGTGATCGGTTTGATCCTGAGCCAACCCGGAGCAGTATTTATGGCTCCTTCTCAGGCTAGCTCCGGCTACGGCATGGGCGACAGTCTGGGTTACTTCACAAGCTTCTAATTTTTAGAAGTTTGGGTTTAAAAACTCAAAAGCCCCGATCTTCCAATGAAGATCGGGGCTTTTTTTATTTATTTAAAATCGTAACTGTTCAGCCCGTTTGAGTGATTCACTTGCATAATTTATAAACAG
>CAYILR010000068.1:0-13311 GCA_964364175.1 uncultured Bacteriovoracaceae bacterium | reverse complement strand
CCTGTTTATAAATTATGCAAGTGAATCACTCAAACGGGCTGAACAGTTACAAATTGAGCAGAAAATCGACTCCGACACAAACTAGTGGTAACTAAACTCCAGTATGATGATCAAAGGAGTAAAAGGGAAATCGCATGGCCGGCGGGGGTGAAAAACTCATCGCCAGCAATCCCAACCGTGGCAATTACTTCATCGAAGAAGTAGTCGAAGCGGGGATGGTCTTGATGGGCACCGAGATCAAGAGCATGCGCAAGCAATCTCCCAATATCCGGGATTCCTATGTCGAAGTTACCCAAAAAGGTCGAGCAGGAGCCCTCGAGGCCTGGTTGCTCAATATTCATGTCAGCCCCTATTCTCACGGCAATATTTGGAACCACGAGCCTTTGCGAAAGCGAAAACTCCTCTTACACAAGCATCAGCTCGTACAGATGTTCAATGCAGTGACACAAAAAGGAATGACGATCATCCCTACGCGAATCTATCTCAAAGGTGGAATCGCCAAAATCGAGCTGGCCGTCGCTCGGGGCAAGAAAAAGCACGACAAGCGTGCCGACATGAAAGAAAAGAGCCAGAAAAAAGAAATTGATCAAGCATTGAAGCGCTCACGTTGATCCCAGACACATATTAGGATACCTTAACCTCATCGATGCCACACATCGTCCGCAAAACCATTACCGAGACTTTTTTAGAGCGAGTTGCAGCGACGCCTGATCTTGAGGCATTTCAATTCAAACAAGTGGGAGTATGGAAAACGCTCTCCTTTCGCGAGTTTTACAACGAAACGCGTGAGGCTGCATTCGGACTCATGGGTTTGGGCGTTTTGCCGGGTGACCGGGTAGGTGTTTTGTCCAATACCCGGTACGAGTGGTCTCTGGCTGACATGGCAATTCTCGGATCGGGCGCAGTCACAGTCCCTATCTATGTTTCTCACTTAGCGACGGATTATGTTCATATTTTGAATCATTCCGAGGCACGAGCAGTCATCGTTGAGAATGAGAAGCAGCTGAAGTTGATTTTAGATAGCCGCGATCAGCTTCAGTTTCTCAAAAAAATCATCGTATTCGAGGCCGAGGCCATGCGGATCGCATCAGGACACCCGGATGTTTTGAGCCTGGGCGCGCTCAAAGAAATTGGTCGGCGAGAGGCTGCACGGGATCCCCAACGCTTCGACGATTTGTTGAAAAATGCTCATCCCGGTGATTTGCTCACGATTTGCTACACCTCAGGGACGACGGGATTGCCCAAGGGTGTAATGCTGACTCACGACAATTTGATGAGCGTGATCGAAGACTGCCTGTCAGTGATGGGTAAGCACATTCAACCTGAATCTGAGACGGTTTTGTCATTCCTGCCCATTTCGCACGTCATTGGCAAAGTCGAATCCATGTTCCATTACGCAACAGGCTGGAAGACCTGTTTTGTGGAAAGCCTAGATAAGCTCATGACAAACTTAGTGGAGGCTCAGCCCACTTTGTTTTTTGCGGTTCCGTACACGTTTGAGAAAATCAGGGCGCAGATTTTGACAGAAGTTGAGTCGATGCCTGCTCTCAAAAAGAAAAGTTTTGAAGCTGCATTCAGTGTGGGTCGTGCATACTACGAAGCGATTTGGGCGGGGAAATCACCGAGTCTGCTGGAACAAGCCGAATACATGGTCGCCAAGAAAACGATCTTTGATTCCATCATGAAGCGATTTGGCGGGAAAGTTAAATTCGCAGTATGTAGTGGTGCCCCGCTCGCAAAAGACGTCGCCGAATTTTTCCAAATGATCGGGCTGAATATCTTGGAGGGCTATGGTTTGACCGAGACCTGTGCACCAGTTTCGTTGAACACGTTCGAAACCATGAAATTCGGGACGGTCGGAAGGCCTTTGCCTGAGGTTTCCATCAAATTTTTGGACGATGGTGAAATCCTCGTTCACTCTCGAAAAATCTTCAAAGGCTATTTCAAGGATGAGGAGGAGACCCACCGAGTTCTCAACGCAGGTTGGCTCAGTACGGGCGACATTGGCCACATGGACGAACAGGGATTTCTGCGGATCACGGATCGCAAGAAGGATTTGATCATCACCAGTGGCGGCAAAAACATTGCTCCTTTGAAGATCGAAACCATGGCGCAGAATTACAAAATTTTCAGCCATTTCATAGTTTATGGGGACCGAAGGCATTTCCTGACTGCGCTTGTGACTCTCAGCCGTGAAGAGACGCTCAAGTTCGCTGAGGAAAATCAGATTTTGTTCAGCACGTTCTCCGAACTGACCAAGCATCCCAAGGTCGTCTCTCGGGTCCAGAAGAGCATCGATGAAATGAACGCGCACCTGGCAAATTTTGAGACCATCCGCAAGTTCATCGTCCTGCCACAGGATTTCTCAATCGAGAGCGGGGAGCTGACCCCTTCGCTCAAGGTCAAAAGAAACGTTGTGAACCAGAAGTTTCAGACGGAGCTGGATAGCCTATACTGAAAACTAGCTACTGACCAAACAACAATGTAATAAACATACCAAAAATTAATATAATGTGGTATATTAATTACATGTCGGCCCGAGCAGTAAAAGCTCTATTGCACAAACGCTTGATGACCCATTCTGAATTGATTCGGTATGGGACGAATGGTGTGCAACTCCGTCGTTTGTCAGAGACTGGTCAGATGATATCGCTTGGAAGTGGAATTTATGCTTCGCCTCGCTTAGAGCCTTTTGTGGCGTCAGTTCTTGCCGCATCCAAGTATTACCCCCAAACGGTTATTTCTGGCCTTACGGCCATGCAAATTCATGGGCTGTCACAAGAGTATATTGATCGGATAGATGTGGATATTCCACGCGAAACTAGTCTTCGAAACGCCCTGCTTCGGGTTCATCGAGTTCCAAAAAGTCGAATGACTGGAATTGTTCAGATGAAATACCAAGGAGGCATGATTCGAATCTATGATTTGGAGCGAACTCTGTGCGAAGCATACAAACTGGATCCTGCAGGGCCTTTGTTTTTCAAATCACTCAAGCGATACTTGAAATTGGGTAAAATCAAATCAGAGCAAATTGCCGCTTATGACAAAACTCTAAAAACGCGAGTCTTGATGCATCTGCAGCAGGAGCTTGCAGATGGGTAAGTCTAAGTCAGTAATCGCCCAAGCGAGAGTTTGGGCGACAAAGAAAAAGCTTTTTGGACCTCAAGCATTTTTACGTTACGTGATTCTCAGTTTTGCTGAAAACCTGAATCAGGTTTCCGATGATTTTGTTTTCAAAGGAGGAAATCTGCTTTGGGTCTATATTGCTACCCCGAGAGCGACAGTCGATCTGGACCTTGTCACACTGAAATCCAATTCGCACACTCAAGTTCGACGATCCTTTGAAAAAGCATGCCAGATTGAATCACAGCTAGTTTTCTCAGTTCACTCTTTCAAGGAAATAGAAAAAGAGGAACATTTATGCGCAGAGGTTTCCATTGCCTACTCTACAGAGCTAGGAGCAAGCAATCGATTTGAAGTCGATATCGTATATGCGCTCAAAACAGACAATCATGAGATTGCTTCGCCGGTGCACGAAGAAATCAAACTCCGTTCAGCTACAATCGAAAATATTATCTTGGATAAGGTGAGAGCGTGCCATCGCTTCAAATCTGCCAATACTCGGATGAAGGACTTTGATGATCTTTGGAGGCTGAGCCAAAGTCTTGTCAATGTAGATACAAAAAAGCTATACCGTTTGCTGAAATCAGAGAAACTTTCTGCTGAGCTAGACCCAGGTTGGATCAACCCTGAGTTGATCCGAATTTGGAAGCGTCATCGAATCCAATATTTGGATTTACCAGAGGATTTGAAGGATCTTTTTGTTACAGTTAATCGTTGGTTGGATGAGTAAAAAAAATGCCGTGCGGCTATCGAATGGATAACCACACGGCGAGTAATCGAAAAACAATTCAAGTTTAGTGGTCGCCTCTGCAGGTCACAATTGCTCCAGATCCCATGCCTGGCAAATTGACATCCAGCGTACTGATGTCCGAACGAAGAAAACGCTCCTGAATGTTTCGACGAAAAACGACTTCTTGTCCACTATCTAGATTAGATTCAGTTTTGCCCCGCCAGGTCGCATAACCATTATACTGTGAGCAGTTAAATTCTCCACGACCATAGAGATCTCCCGTGACTTCGTAGCAAAGTTCTTCGGAGCGTTGAGCAAAAATTCCCATAGGCAGATGAGTGGCAGCTTCTGCTTTAAATGATTTGTGTCCGAGAGTTTCAAATACCACAAGTACTGAGAATGACATCCCGTTATAACTTCCACCACGAGGATAAACCAAAAAGTGGGTATCAATCGGTTTGTTATAACCTGCTTTTTGCGACGCTTCGTAATCAGTTGCACATTCAAAAAGAAGAGTCGCGGCCGGAATATCGGGTCTGATTTCACTAGTATTTAGATTTGAAAACAAAGCTGCAGTGATCTGTCTAGCTCTTTTGGAATCGGTTGCATCTTCATAGATTCTGAGTGCAGCGTAAACTGTTTCATGAACCAAAAATGCCGCTCTGTGGGTATTTGAATTTAAATGATCATAGATTTCTTGATCGTAATAAATAATTCCTTCTTCCGTATAGTTTGCAAGTTGTTCGTATTTGCAGCCTTTTTTCTGGATGATCATTTTGGTATCGTTGATGAGAATCAGCTCGTCCCCCTTCATGAGGGGACGCATTTTTCTTTTTATTTCCCCCAGTGCATACGAGCTGAAGAGTCGATCGCCAATAGGAAAACGATTAACAGCATGAATAGCCTGTGAGTCAACCGATCCGTTACTATTAGGTATTTCAGTATTTCTTTGATGGAGTGCTTCATATAAATCATACAGCTCGGCAGATAAAATACGACCATCAGCCGGATCTCGACAAACAATCGCTCCTCCGCCGTTTCCGACTCTGCCAGCAGCCAAGGTGTTTGCAGCATTGAGTGCCACCCAGATTCCAATTATTAATATAGTTTTTGTTTTCATTTTCGTACTCCTTCATTTTTATTTTCAGTTAATGGAAAAAATTGAACGTTCAATTGATAGGTCGAATCACCGAGCGAGGGCTCTTCGATCAAAGCGGTGAATTCGTCTTGGAATTTTCGGATCAGGTCTTTGGCTTTTTGAATTTTGCTCGACGAAACCGTCAGTGTGACAGCTCCTACTTCGCGCTGCGAGACGGGCACTTCTCGAATCGATGCTTTTGCCAAATCCAGGGTCTGTTCATGAAATCGTTTGATCGCTTCGCTCGATACATCCTGAGTTGTTTGAATTTCAGCCTGTGTGGGACGCAGTTTATTTTGTGCATTTCGGGCAAGGAGTTTGAGGCGCTCGAGCGTTTCGATCGCTTTGCTGACTTCACGAGGAGTAATCTTGACTCGAAGGCGTTCAGAAATCCAATTTGAGTCTTCTTGAAAATCGGGAAGCTGGGTCATTTCTCGGACCGCGTAGTGTTGCCAGCTCGAGATCGCCTCAAAGGTCTGGCTGTCGAGGAGTTTGAACTCTCGTTGAGGATTGTTTTTCTTCAGTTTCTCCATCAGGAGAACAGAAAGACTGGAGTCACTCCCAGCCTTTTGGAGATTCACAAGATCCAGAAAGTACTCGCGTTGGCGGGCATTGAATTCAAAGTAGTGGACCATTTTCTCAGCCAGCTTAGGCCCGGCTTGTCGTTGTCCATTGAGAATCATAGTGAGAGGTGCGGTCCCAGCCAGTCCTAGACGTTTTGCCCAGAGACTGTAACTCCACCGGGGATTGGCCTTCTTTCGGTCTTCAGCATGCGCTCTTAAAAAAGCCCGATAATCGGTATATTCAAATAAACTGTTCTTTGTCATAGCGACGGAATATTTGCCCCAAACGTTATCTTAATGCAATGAGTTATTTATCTTTATGATAAAATTCATTATCATTATTGATAACGGTCTAAGGAAGATGCTTGACGCCCCCAGCGAAATTCGCTAATAACTCAAACACCTATGGCACGAGTGACGATTGAAGACTGTTTGTTCCAAGTTGAAAATATGTACGAATTGGTTCTTTTGGCGACCAAAAGGACCCGTCAGATCTACAAAGGATCTGAACCAGTCGTGAAAACCAAAAATCGTGTGATCGTGACCACTCTGCGTGAGATCGCTGCGGGCAAGGTTCTTCCTCAATACGGGGATGCTCAGGACGAGCTCGAAGAGCTGTCTCAACTTTCTAATTAATTCACTGATTTGAGGGCTGAGCTGTGCCCAAAGACTACATCCAGTTTGCGGTCCCGTTTTTCTTGCTGGCAATTGGCCTTGAGGTCTTCGCAAGTTGGAAAAAGCGCAATGGCTTTTACCGCTTCAACGACTCCATCAATGATCTGAGCATGGGTTTGATCCAGCGTGTGGTGGATGTTTTTCTCCTGCTTCCTCAATTCCTGATTTATGTCTGGGTTCAGGAGAACTACGGGATTTTTCGCCAGACTCCGGATTCTCCTTGGGCTTGGGTGATTGGGTTCATCGGGATTGATTTTGTTTACTACTGGTTCCACCGGTTCAGCCACGAAGTCAGCCTGATTTGGGGATCGCACGCGGGTCATCATCAGAGTGAAGAATACAACCTCACCGTTGCGCTTCGGCAGGGTGGGCTCCAGCCGATTTTCACTTTTCCATTTTTTTTAATTATGGCTGTGCTGGGGACAGATCCAGTGATCTTCAGCATCAGCTGGCAAATCAATTTGATCTATCAGTTTTGGATTCACACTCGATATATAAAAACTCTGGGACCACTCGAGTGGATCATGAACAGCCCGTCCCACCATCGCGTTCACCATGGTAAGAATCCCCAGTACATCGACAAGAATTATGCGGGGGTTTTCATCATCTGGGATCGGCTTTTTGGGACATTCACTCCAGAAACTGTTGAGCCTGTCTACGGAGTCGTCAAACCGCTCAACAGTTGGAATCCCGTTTGGGCAAATCTGGAAGTTTGGGTGGGGGCTGCACGGTTGTTGAAGACTTTCCCCAGGTGGCAAGATCGACTTAAAATCTGGTGGAAAGGCCCGGGTTGGACTCCTGCTCAGCCTCATCCCACGATTCCCGAGGTGAGTGTGGGGAGTTATCAAAAATTTGATACAGCTCTTTCTTCATCCACGAAGTGGTACGTTCTGTTTCAGTTCGTTTTGGTCATGGTTTTTACTCTGATGCTGTCCGGACAAATGCTGACTTGGTCTTTTGCCCAAAAGGCGGTGGGTTCGGTTTGGATTTTATTCTCGCTCGCGAGTCTGGGATGGGTGATGGAAAACCGGGGCAAACTCTGCTGGTTCAGTGAGGGGCTTCGCATGGGAGCAGCAGTCGTTGTGGCTGGGGTAATTTACTTGTTATGACTAGAAGAATTCCCGCTACAGGCATCAATCTATTTCAGCTGATTTATGTTTTGATGGACGAGTACACACAAAGAACAGGGCAAAAACCCCTCAATTTGTCACTGGGAAATCCAGACGGGATTCCCGCGTCCCAAATCCTGGAAGTGAAGGCACGATTTGCCAAAGATCCAGGCTATGATTTTCACACTTACGCTGAAGATAAAAACCTCAATCGATTTTGTGAAGGGATGATCGAGGTTCACACTGGCTTGAAATTGGAGGAACACCCTCATCTCAAAGCGGTCCCCATTGCTGGGATCAAGACAGCGACTGCTCTGATGCCGTTGGCTTGTGGGATGCATCTGCCGGATCGGACGCGGCGAGAGAAATTCACGGTGGTTTCGAATGCACCCGCCTATGATGTGATTGGGACTTGGTCGACCAGTTATCTGGGTACCAAGCGAGTGGTTTGGCCACTGTCGTCCCAAGACAATATGCGGTTGAATCTGGATCGATTGAAGGCGGCGCTGACCGAAGCTCAGGTCGACCGGCCGGATTTGGTTTTCGTGATTCGACCTGGCAATCCTGCTGCGACAGGCGCTTCGAAGGAAGAGTGGAAGAAGCTCATCGAGTTTTGTATCGAGCGAGGCTCACGCTTGGTGAACGATGCTGCATATGTGGGATTGGCAGACCCCGCGAAGCACACATCGCTCGCGTCTGTGGCCAAGGACTACCCGGAACTCGAATGGGCGGAGATGTATTCGGTCAGCAAGTCTTTCAATGATCCAGGAGCGCGTTTGGGATGCATGATTGGATCGAAGGAGTTTATCGAGGACTTCACGCTGATCAAAGGCAACACTGATTCTGGTCCAGTGCCGTCGGTCATGGCTGCTTACGGGCAGCTTTTTCAGGACGTGAAGCTGGCTCGAAAAATTTTGGGGGATCTCCGTCAGATGTACGATGATCGACTGAGGTATCTAGTTCCGCAGTTGAAAAAAGCCGGATTCCAGCCTGCGTGCGAAACCGACGCTGGATTTTTCACACTCTGGAAAACGCCGCGCAGTGTTTTTGGAATCGATCTGGCCAAAAAATCAAAAGAGACAGGCACACCGATTCACGAGCTTTTCAATCGCACCGTGATTTCGGAAACAGGGATAGTGGGTGTGCATTTTATGTCGGATGAACCGTTGATTCGATACGCGGTTTGCACTGATGTGCTGAACCCAGAATTCCAGAGCCGATTCGAATCTCAACTTCAACGGCTTCAAATTCAGATGTAATTTCTTAAATGCATTGAGTTTATTTGGATTGGGATTGCTCTACGATCCGGCTTTTTCGGCGAAAATCGTAGAGCGCGCAGACGCGTTGGTCGAATGGCATTTTAGCAAGCTTGGCAAAGTTGAGGGGTTCGCCTCTGTACAGAAATGGGTAGGTCGCGTTTTTGCAGTAGTCCTCGAGGTCGGTGGCTTTCGAAAACTTTGCTAGTGACGGGATTAGCGTCAGGCGCACGCAAGTGAGGCCGAGCAGTTCCTTGGAATCGTCGTCGGTCATTTCAGAGAGATTTTTGAGGCGCGTTTCGAAGGACTCTCCAAAAATCTCGCTCACCGCATCCATGTTATGTTGGGTATACGATTTGGCAAGAGAAGCCTGTGTGCGGGTTTCTTGAGCGCCAAAATAGCCCCTGAGTAGTTCCGAGACGCTATCTGACGAAGAAAGCTGCATGATCATGGCCAGGTTTTCGTTGCCCGATTCGGCCACACGGCGGTCTACATCTTTTTTTACGATGAATTGGATTTGGTCCGGCAGTTGGTAGATGTTTTGATTGGGTGCCAGGATTTTCGTGAGGTTTTGTTCGGCTTCGTCGGGCGATATTCCTTTGTTGTTGATGATATCCAGCGCGCGGGTGCCTTTGCTCTTGGCGTCCTGGATAAGTTCTCCCAAACGGTCTTTGGCGATTCCGCCGCCTGCTTTGCTTTCGTCTAGAAGGTACGTCGTGTACGACACCACGCCTTCTAGATATTGGCGGGCGGAGCGGCGGTTAACGGGGTCTTCGTCAACTTTGTTCAGCGCCAGTAGAGGATCGCTTTCCTGGACGCGGCGTTTTTCGCGATTGACGTAGTCTTCGCCCTCGGTTTTTAGCAGGGCCAGGCGTTTTTTTATTTGTGGGAGTGTGGGGGTTCGGTATTGGGGATAGACGCGATTGATACAGACTAAGCAAGTCTCATTCGTGTTTGCGCCCCTGTCACACTTTCGGTTTATGGGCGGAGGAGGTGGATCTTCTGTAGAAAAGAAATAGACCATTGGGCCGCAACGTTGATCTACTGGAAATGATAACACCAAAGGGCCGATGATAGTTAGCTGTCCTTGAGTGGTGGAATCATAGATTTGTCTCTGAACGACTGGTACAGTCGCATCATTTATCCGATCAAGGAGGTTGAGGATCAGTCCTTCTTGATTACTGCCCGGTTCACTGACTTTGACTGCAGTTTCGTTGATGAGTGCACTCATGTCGGTTGCATAGTTTTTTAACACCAGTTCTAAAGCGTCGGCTTGCTTTTTGAGACTAGCCATCGCCGAATTATTCGCCTCAGCTCCAGAATTGATCCGCGAAACCCATTGCAGATACGACGGCAAATCCCGACCCACCAGGCCCACGCCTTCCCAGCTCGGGCTGCAAGACGCCCGGTTTTGCGCGTTGTATTTAAGCAGTGTCTGCGCATCGCGCGCTTGGCACCAGGTATTTGACATGGCCTCAAGGGCGCAGCCTGCGGCTTCGCTCGTTTTGATCGCAATCAATTTTTGAGCTTGGGCATTGATTTTGCGATTGCGCACGAATGCCAGTAGATTGCTGGTGAACGATCCCGTGGCTAACATCAACGAACCCGCAGCCCCCGGGACCAGGCTAGAAGAAAGTGCAAGTACCTGAGCTCCGATCTGAGCGGCTAAGTTGGGATTGGAGGTGTTGCACTCCAAGGAGTTGGAAAGCTGATCGAAGACATCATTCGAATATTTATAAAAATTCTTAGCCGCATTCAGACGCATAGTCTTTCGAGCTGTGTCCGGATGGTATTGGGAGGAGAGCATTTTTTGCTTGAGGGAGATCAGCTGCGTTTGGAGAGCAGTGACGTACTGAGGATCTCGGTATCCCTCTTGGTAACTCGATGCGGATGTGCCGTTGGAGGAGGATGTGGTGGTGGTGACTGTTTCTCCAGTGATCGGGTCGACCGAGGTGAGGGTACTTTCTGAAGTTGAAGTGGAGGATGAAGCCGGGAGAGTAGGCTTGGTCAGCTCGTCATGAAGGGCTGTCTCGACACTATGAATCTCGTTCATGATCTGTTCGCGAGAAACAGCAGTAACATCTTTTTCTTGGGTGGCATCAAAGCTCAGCTGCATGTTTCTCAGAGCATCGCCGACGCCACCGCATTTCGGATCGCGCTGAATCGACGTGATAATGCTGCCCAGAGCATTGCTTTGACCCAAGGCTTGGTTGGAAAGTGGGCCATTCGCGCTGCACTGAGATCCAAACGCGGCCATCATGTCGCCGCTGGGGTCGTAGCTCTCGGTGGCCTGTACGTGTGGCGCCCTAATAATAAATATCGCCGATATAAAAATATCAGTCCATCGGGGCTTAGCGGCGAATGGCATAGTCCCGATCCTTTGATTTAAACTTCAGTTGACGCCTGATCCATGGCTCAAGAGGCTCGGACTGCTGAGATCCGGGAAGCGAAACTTGCAACGTAACCAAGTCAGTGGAGCTGTGCCACACCAGGACTTCGGCTTTGCGTGCTTCGTTCGAGACGCGCAGGCAGGTAAAGAGCATCCGTTCGGTTCGCTTGCAGCCCAGGTCTTTCCACTGGGTTTTGGTGTTGAGTAGTTTGGCGTTTTCGATGTTCTCTTTCCAAAGCAATTGGACGGAGTAGGCGTTGGCCAGGAGATTGGGATTTTTTCGTTGAATCAAAACTTGGCGAGGGGCCTCGGTTTTTTTACGATCGGTGAGGAGGAAAGCACCTTGCGCAGGGAAAAACATCAGGTCCAAGCCGAGGTTTTGCGGCCAGGAGAGAGTCAGGTGCTCAGAAAGTTGAAGCCGTTGGAATTTTGACGGGGGGGGGCGTGGAAACCCGGCTCTGCAGCGGTGTCGGAAAAATCGCGGTCAGCGCAAGCGTCAGAATCACAGGGAGCCGTATAAGGCACGGGTTCATGTTCCTTTTTCGACCTCGCGGAGGAGAACTTGAGGCATGTTTAAGACTTCCTGAAATATCGAATTCAACTTTATTCCTACTCTTCCAAGAGCGTTTGGGCTGATTTTTCCGATGGTTCTTAATATCTTATTTGTTTCAAATGTAAAAATTTTGTCAGGTCGGATGTAGCTTCTGTCTAGTGGAAGACCTCCGTTTTCAAAATCATCTTTCTCAATTAAGACGATAGACTTTTCCCGGTGATAGTCCTGCGAAGTGATTTGGCAAAGGATCACGTCTGTTGCACCCGAATGTCCAATGCAGAGTGCCGGTCGTTTTTTTGCGCCCGAGTATCCAGAGTAAGGGAATTCGACAACGACGACTGTCCCGACTAAAGGTCTTTCCATGCCTCATCTTCTTCGGGACGGTTCCAATCGGCAAGGGCCTCGGAAGAGGCTAGGTAAAGAGCGTCAGGGTCTGAAAGATCATCAGAGACGGATTTTACAGGCCCTGAGGAAGATTTTTTATTATTTTTCTGATCGTTCATAGGTTGTTTCTCCCGATTGAAGACTTTTTCGGTTTCCAACGTTTCATCCTCCTCTTCGGCATTTTTATCCCAATCATTAATACGATTCTTGGGGCCGAAATCAATAGACTTCCACCGTAACTTGAAAATTCAGATGTAATTTCTTAAGTTCTTAGTAGGTGCTAGACGTTTTTTCGCCCGCGTTCGAATCACAGTCGCTTTTTTCACTCGAGATTTGCTGATTTTTGGTTTCGGCAAGCTCGTGGGTTTGTGTTCCAGAACCAACTGAAACACTTCTTCGACGTGAGAAACTAAGTGAATTTCTATTCCCTTGAGCGCATAAGGGGGAACATCTTTGAGATCTTTTTCGTTTAGCTTAGGGAGAAGCACTTGAGTAATTCCGGCGCGACGGGCAGCGAGAAGTTTTTCTTTGATTCCGCCGACTGGAAGGACCTTTCCAATTAACGATAATTCTCCGGTCATGGCGAATCGCTGCTTGGAAATGCGCCCGCTCAATAAAGAGTAAAGCGCAGTGGCCATCGTGACTCCGGCGGATGGGCCGTCTTTTGGGATCGCTCCCGCTGGGATGTGCAAGTGGAAGTCGCGGTTTTTGAAAAAATCTACATCCAACTTGAGTTCCTTGCCCGCCTTCTTCTTCACATATGTCCAGGCGATCGCGGCACTCTCGGTCATGACTTCGCCCATTTGGCCAGTGAGCTTCAGGTTTCCGGAGCCGGGCAAATCAGCGGCCTCGATGAATAAAATGTCGCCGCCTGCTGCAGTCCAAGCGAGCCCAACCACGACTCCGGGGGCAGTGATTCGTTCGGCCAGTTCATTGTAGTAACGTTTTGGACCCAGCCATTGTTCCAACTCTTCTTCATAAACCCAAACGGGTAGCGATTTTTCAGAATCTTTGACAATTTGCGCGGCAGTCTTGCGTGCAATTCGCCCCAGTTGCTGCTGCAAGACACGCAAGCCAGGTTCACGGGCATAATCCCGCATCATGCGTCGGAGAGCGGCCTTTTCAATCTTCAGCTGATTGGGTTTGAGGCCGTTTTCTTTCATCTCTTTGGGAATCAAGTAGCGGGTGGCGATGTCTTCTTTTTCTTCTAATGTGTAACCGGGAAGTTCGATCACTTCCATGCGGTCGAGCAATGGAGCTGGAATTGAGGAAGTTGTATTGGCGGTCGCAATAAAAAGTACTTTCGAAAGATCAAATGGAACATCCAAATAATGGTCGAGGAATCCATGATTTTGTTCTGGATCCAAAACTTCAAGCAGTGCGCTGGCAGG
>CAYILR010000067.1:0-13394 GCA_964364175.1 uncultured Bacteriovoracaceae bacterium | reverse complement strand
ATCCTGTTTATAAATTATGCAAGTGAATCACTCAAACGGGCTGAACAGTTACCTCCCTTTTAAATATTTTACATCAATTAAATAAAAAGCTGAAATATTATTAAACTAATCAAAATAAATGTTGGCATTTCAAAAAATCGCAGGTATCAACCCCCACTATGAAAACAAACGCTAAGAGAGGGCGTCCGAAAGGACGGAGTCGTGATAACAGATCTTTTGGACCACTTGGGGATTTACTCCGCAAGTACCGCCTAGAGAAAAGATTGGGTCTTATGGATGTAGCAGAAGCATGTGGCTGCTCAGTTCAGTTCGTTTCGAACATTGAACATGGCCGCGCTCCACTACCTTGGGACAAAGTCGAATCTCTGGCTAATTTCCTCAAGATCTCGGTGGATGAACTGCAAGCTGCCAATTTGGCAGTCCGCGCAGATTTCAAAAGCTTTGTAGGAATGGGCAAAACCGGCAAAATGGGCAAATCAGTCAAAGGCATGCGCGTTGCAAAACCCGCAGCTTTGGGCGGATTGTCTTCTAACGCCGCTTCTGCAATGGCTTACACTGCTAAGGATGATAAGCTCCGCGAAATCATCCAGCTTTACCAAAATGCTTCTTCGGCTTCGAAGAAGAAATTCGTTAAGGCAGCCGTTGAACTGTTGTCGATGATCTAAGTCGATCGGTAGTCCGATAAAATTAATTCAAAGGGCGTCTCTATCTCACGATGGAGATGCCCTTTGTTTTTTCTGCTTTTGCCCAGCATGAAAAATATGTTACTTCGGAATCATGATGAAGAAAATTTTGATGATTCTGGGTCTAGCGGCAATGTCTACCTCCTCTGCGAACGCGGCGATTGGAATTGATCCGCAAGTCAACCTGACGGTTGGGCGAACACTGGTCAACCTCTCCAGCACAGTTCCCACTAACGGCTACGGCTACTTTGACGTCAAAGTGAATTTTTTTAACTTTAAACTCACCAACGACGTCGCATTGAACACTACCGGATTGGGATTGGGGCTCACTCATCGAGGCAACGCCAATATTCTTTTGAGTCCCGTGGGCTTGAGCTATATGAATTGGCTGGGTTTCCAACTGGATTATTCGTTTGTTCCCTACGGGAAAGAGCAAAACCTCGGCCTGAGTTTTAATTTCAATATTCTCTATCTGATCAATCGTAGTTAAATCGCAACTGGTGCTGAAATCGCTGGATGGGGATCGTAACCTTCGAGTTTAAAGTCCTCATATTGAAAATCAAAAATCGATTTCACATTCGGATTGATTGCCATTCGGGGCAAGCTGCGAATTTCTCGAGAGAGTTGCAGCTGGGTCTGCTCCAAATGATTCCGATAGAGATGTGAATCACCTAATGTATGCACGAAATCCCCGAGTTTGAGCCCCGTCACCTGCGCAATCATCATTGTTAGCAGAGCATAGCTGGCTATATTAAATGGAACACCTAGAAAAACGTCGGCACTTCGCTGATAGAGCTGACAAGAGAGCTTGCCTTGCGCGACGTAGAACTGGAAAAAAGCATGACAAGGTGCCAGGGCCATTTTGTCGAGCTCAGCCACGTTCCATGCGCTAACGATCAATCGCCTGGAATCGGGATTGATTTTGATTTGCTCGATCACTTTCGAGAGCTGATCGACAGTTTTTCCATCCGCACCCTTCCAAGATCTCCACTGAGCTCCGTAGACGGGCCCCAGATTTCCCTGCGCATCCGCCCACTCGTTCCAAATCGAGACGCCGTGGTCTTTTAGGTATTGGGTGTTGGTGTCGCCTTGGATAAACCAAAGCAGTTCATAAATGATGGACTTGAGATGGACTTTCTTGGTCGTCACGAGCGGAAATCCCTCGTTGAGATCAAAGCGCATTTGATATCCAAATGTGCTGATCGTCCCGGTGCCTGTCCGGTCCTCTTTCATTGCGCCTTTTTCGAGAATGTGTCGGAGAAGATCGTGGTATACCTTCATGGAAATGACTCTAACACCATCACACCCGATCTTGTCCATGGTCCTGTTTGAGGACACGCACTTGATTGTGATCAACAAACCGGCTGGACTGCTGAGTCAGGGCGAAAGCAAAGGCGATCCCAACCTGGTCGATGCGCTGCGTGAGTATTTTGGACGAAATTACGTGGGACTGGTGCATCGGTTGGATCGAAATACTTCGGGCGTAATCGTCGTTGCCAAGCGCACCAAGTCGGCACAGCGACTCACTGAGGCATTGCAAAAGGACAAAATGGAGCGGGTTTATCTGGCTTTGCTTTGTGGCAAACTCGCCGCGCCTGCACGTTGGCAACATTACCTAAAGAAGAATGAACGAGATAATAGGGTCACAGCTTTTAAACGTGAAGCTCCGGGCGCACAGATGTCTGCACTGTCTGTTAAACCTTTGGAATATAAAAAACTGAAAGGCCTTGATTTAACTCTCGCCGAATTTCGACTCGAAACCGGCAGATCTCATCAGATTCGCGCGCAATCGGCGGCTGAGGGATTTCCACTCTTGGGAGATCGCAAATATGGCGCTCCCGTTAGTGACTTCTCACGCCCAGCATTGCACTCCTGGAAAATCAAATTTCCTCACCCGATGAGTGCTGAGATTTTAGAGCTCACTGCTCCGATTCCCGGAGACATGTTGGCTATTTAAAAAGATCGCCCGAATTCTTTTTGTAAACCGCAATCAGGCAGTTTCGTTTTGCGGGCAATTCTTTTTCGGAATTGCAGGCCTTCACTTCGGTTTCTAGTTTTGCTTTGAGTTTGTGGCCGGAATCAATTTCTTCGGTCTTCTTCTGAAAACAACGAATCACGAGCTCGTCCGCAGCCCCATGAGGCAAAACACTTTCCACAAAATACTGAGTTTGGCAGGTAGCCAGAATTGTCAGAGGAACCACGTCTTTGACTCTTTTCTCGATGGGTTTGACAACATCTTCATCCAGATTTTTCTGAAGTCGATCAAAGGCGGCAACGGGTTTCTTATCCTCGCATTTGACTTCACTCTTGGCTTCGCACGGACATTTTTCGCCCGAGGGGTCACTTGCCCATGCTTGATGCGTGGCCAAGCTAATCAAAAGTGCAATCGCGATATTTTTGAATTTCATTGAAGTATCTCCTACTCAGTTTTTCTACGACGGATCACAGGCGCTGGCTGAGCACCCTTATTACCACCAAACGCATTTTGATGAGGCGCCGGGGCTTCTTCATCTTTTGCCTTCGCTTTTACTTGCGGTGGCCAGACGGCATCCTCGCCTTCCTTGCCCACATATTGCGACCACACTTCCGCGCTCGGAGCTTTTTCTTCCTGAGCCCACGACTCTCGGTGATTCAATCCCGGCAAGTGCGCATCGTAGCAATCCACGGAGCAGAACCGCAGCCAAGTCCTTCTGCGATTACACGTCGAGACATTGCAGATCCAAAACTTCTGCCCGAAGGAAATCGATTTTTTACAGATATTGCATTTACGCCAGTCAGTGGTGGTCATGTAGCTAGAGCAATATCATATTTTAATTAGCTCTGACCGATTTCCGGTCAAACAGTCCGATTTCAGGACTACAACCACTTGAAATCATTAATTATTTTATGTTGCTATCTCGTTCATCTCGAACTACAATAGACGGATGAGGAATTGAAATTCCTCGACCTCAACAGCAAAGCCAAAAAGACAACGACGATCTTTATTCTCAGTTTCAAAATACTGTACCCGAATATTCTTCCAACGAAGCCGCTCGTTCCGCTTGGACTCAAGAGCTTGAAACTCTCGCACTCCAAGAAGGCAAAACCATCCCAAAACTCATCGAGGATGCGGACTATGGTGAGTGGACAGAGCAAAACAAAAGAATCATCCACCTTTCTCATCTGATTCAAACACTTGATGCAATAAACAATGGCAGTTCAACGTAAGAAGCATGACTGGAATCGATTACAGAACTATCTCGTCGTTCATCAGAATGTTCTAAACGCCGAACCCCCCAAATGTTGGACCTGATCGCTACGATTCATTTTATTCACAAAAATATTCAATTCGAGATCAAAAAAACAGCTGAAATTCAATCCCATGGAAAAGAATGGGAGGTCGCACGTACCTACAGTTATTCTTATACTGTCTCGGATCACCTGGGTTGCCTATTTCGTTACTGTTCGCCTCACCCATCGCACAACCAGTTTCATCACATTCATGAAGTCATCGAAGAAATCCTGAAGTTATAGAGGATTTTGATGCTGGCACCAAAATCACAAGGATAATCGATCCAACGCTCTGTCTGAATCTAGATCCGACGCAAAATCAATCCCTTGAGGTATCGGTCCTCGGGGCGCTCAACAAATGTCGGAAATGTCTCGGGCAGGTCAATTCGACTGAGAACCTGCCAACCTCCACTCAACGAGCGTACAATCGCCGCACAATCAGATTCAATCTTGGCTTGTGGAATTTTTGCGGAGTTCATCGAGGCTACCAGAACACCTCCTGGATTGAGAAGTTGCATTCCCCATTCGCAGAGTTTTTTGAAATCCTTTTCAGTCGAAAAACTTCCCTTTTTTCCGTGAGCGAACGAGGGTGGATCCAAGATCACACAATCGTACTTTTCTCCACGTTTGACCCACTTGGGCATCCAATCCAAGGCATCGCCCTGAAACCACTGAGCACTGGACTCAGGAAGGTCGTTGAGCTTCCAGTTTTCTTTCGCCCATTCGACGGCAGTTTTTGCCAAGTCCAGAGTCACAACTTGAGTGGCACCACCCACTGCTGCCGCCACGGATAAACTCCCGGTGTACGAGAATGTATTCAAAACCCTCCATCCTCGGGAGTGATTCAATAACCACTTCCTCAACGGGGCATGATCCAAAAATAATCCGGGTTGGCGTGTTTCAAAACCAATTGAGATTCGAACTTTATCCTCCCAAACAGCTATTTTTCCTCGAGGCATTTCGCCAAAAAATGTCACGGGCAAAGCAGCAGCACCCTTCTCTGGCCGCGCCACATAAGCTGCTCCTTGGCAGCGCCATTCATGAATCGTTTTCAAAAAATCTGCGATTTCTTTTTGCTGGGCTTCTTTGAGATCTCCCCAAGCAATCACCCACGCATAGGGGCCAAAAATTTCAATCGCGATATCCTTGAGCCAACCCGTACCTTCTCCTGGACCATGGAAAATCCGAAGCGCCTCGATCTCCGAGTTCCAATATCCGCGCTCTACCCTCCATCGCCAAGCTGCCTGCAATTCTGATCTTGCGCTACTCATCTTTTTCCTTGTCTGATGATTTCTAATGCTTGTTGAAAATCTTCTGGGAGTGGCGCTTCAAACACCTTCCCGCCCGGCAACTCCAATCGTGAGGCGTGAAGTGCTACTCGCTGAATCACCGCATGATTTCCACCGTACTGAACATCCCCTAAAACAGGGTGCCCCACTGACGACAAGTGCACGCGAATTTGATGTCGTCTTCCTGTTTGGGGAATCGCTTTGACGTAGAATGCCTCCGCGAATTTTTCCAACACCTCAAACTGTGTTGTTGCAGCTGATCCTTGCACGGGAGTTTTGACCTGAAACATCGGTCGTGTTGGTTGCCCCTGCGCGAGACTCACATAGGTTTTTTTGACCTGTCGCTTCTCAAACCACATCGATGCTTGTCTGTGTGCCTCAGCGTTTTTAGCGAATAAAATCACACCGCTAGTTTCCACATCCAAACGATGCACCGGCCAAATCCTCACACCCAGCTGCTCTTGCAAAGCTAGGCTTAAAACAGGCGTATCCCCACGCCCAGAGACAGAGAGCCAGCCAGGCTGTTTATTGGCCACACAAAACTCAGAGGTTTCATGGATAACGTGGATCACTCCCCAACTTTATCTCAGCTAAGCAAAAATGTCGCCAAACACGACATTTTTCCCTGTATGCACCCCTCATTTTTGAAAAAATGTCGCGTTCGACGACATTTTTAGAAAGGTAGAAGTAAGACGATTGTCATTCAAACAAAGTTTGGCAGCTCGGAATAACAAAGCATTGGGTTTTCTACGTCTGTATCTTTGCACGGTCCTCGACGTACATAGCAGCCTTGTGGCCAAAAGACCGCTTTGCTTCCATTCATACTCTTCGGCCAAATGAACAATGACAGAGCCAATCTCAACACTTTCCTTACATGAACCCAGCAAAACTGCCGGTGTCGCCTCAGCTGCAACCAGCGTCGCCGCAATCAAATTTTCCAAATGTGGATATGTCTGATTTTCGGACAAATGGTTCAATTTCAGGACTGGAGTGCCTGTAGGATTCACAGTTGGATCCGACGAAACATATTTGTGAAACCAGGTTCTAAATGCTCCTACGGAATCCCAACCCAAAAGCTCAGCCAAGACATCTAGTGAAACCCATGGCTGAGCAACACCTCCGAAGCACCCTCGGTAAGTGGACCAAGGCCACTCAAGAGGATCTTGCGTCAGCCCTGCTCGGCAGGGATTCAGCGCAATATAGCGAATTTGCCTCAACGCATGTTTTTCGTCAGGCACCGGGACAGGCTGAGGAATCGGCTCCCACTGAAAAGGAGAACTTCGAATCAAGTAGTCTAGCCTTCTCCATGCCATCTGTGCCGGAGAACTTCGTGGCAAAAGAAGGTGCAGATGATTGGGCATCAAAACCGCAGCAAGCGCCTCCGGAAATTGTTTTTTAAATTTTCTCCAAAAAGGAGCGGCGTGATTGCGGTTTGAAAAAGGCGCATGAGGGAGTCTTGCAACAAGGTGAATCATGAGATGAACCTAAGCAAAGTCCATGCCCATCTCTCAGCCCCTGGAAAATGTCGCGTTCGGCGACATTTCTTCAAAAGTGAGGGGCTCATCGCACACAAAATGTCGTGATTGACGACATTTTTATAAAGGTGGTAAGCAACAAGCATGCTGGTCAAGACCTTCTATTCTGTCATGGCAATGATTGCCTTGTTCTTTGCTGGAGCAGTGGCTTATCTGGCCAGTCAGCCTGATTATGAGGTCAGATTTTCACGCGAAGTCAACTCCAAGACCGCTTACCCAGTGATGGCCAAGTCGCTGGATCAGCTGAATTACTGGCCGCGTTGGTTCTACCATCTAAAAGAAACCACACCTTCAAAAGGTGCTCCACACGTGGGAGAGACGCTCCGACTGGCCATGGAACCTAAGGGCAAAGAGTGGAAACGCTACCAGCTCGAAATCAAGATCCTTGAGTTTTCTCCTGGAAAAAAGCTCCGTGCACTTTTGCTTTCCGACTCCAGTGGAAAAATTCCAAAACTCTTTGAAAATGTGGAATGGACTGTGGAGTTTACACCTCAGAAATCCATCGTTGGATCGCTCCATGCACGCACCCATCATTGGAAAGCGCGCGTGTTTTCGTCCTTTGCAGGACGCGTTTTGATGAATCAGATTTTTTATCCTAATTTAGAAAAACTGGCGAGTTTTAAGCAGCCTTTCGATCCAGATCGACCTGAGGAAGCGAAGCCGCCGTCGCCTTATTGATCGGCTGCCAGCCCTGCAAAGTGCTTCCTTTACAAAAATACGAACTAGTGCTCAAAGCGCCTCGTTCGATCGCCACAGAAATGAATTTTTCAGTCACAGGACCGTGGATGGTCTGGCCGTCAAAAACCCAGAGATCTGCACCTGCATCTTCGGTGCCCGAAAATATCCCTGCTTGAGAGATTACGGACGACTTGCCATTACCATCCTCCCAGCACTCCGAATCAAAATCGATTTCCTGTGAATACAATCGACTGGCAATTTCTTGCGCCGTCAATGGTCCCTCGATCGTTGAACCGTTGTTCACCAGCCATTTTTTGCTCATCACTAGACTGATGTTTTTCGCTTTGCCGCTCAGAGAAGTTTCAATCAACTGCGTATCACCCGCTCCATCTCGATATCCTTTGACGAAATACGCTGCTACCAGCCCCGTTGCATCCGTCAATTTCACATCACCCACAGATTCTCCTACGGCGAATCCTTGCATCGAATCCCAAACCGCCTGAGAGATCAGCAGATCCACATCCATCGAAGCACTGACGCCACAAAGTACGCGTGCATCTTGAAAAACCTGCCCTACCAAAGTCCCACTCAGCAAATGCCCCTGATGCATGGCCGCGGCCAGCTTTAAAATTCCTTTGCCATCGACCTTGCGCGATTCCATCCACGCCGCAAAGTCCTTGCGCAGATCCAGAGTACACATCAGGGCCTTGCGAGCAGCATCCGAATCCCAGCTGATCACGAAAGCACCATTTTCAAGCGCATCGAATTTTCCTTCGGACTGAGAAACACGATGACGAATGATTGCATGAAACTCACGCAAGGAATCCATCACTTCATCCGGACCCAAATGGCCTGATTTTTCTAGAACACTATCTAACCCACGCAGCTGCCCAGCTAAAACAAAACACAGACTTTGAGTCGGTGAAATATGAGCTTCAGGATTAAACGGTGGCGGCGTGATCTCTGATTCTGTTTTAAATTTTGGTTTGGAAGGTTGTAGGAATTTAATTTTTTCTAGAAATTTGAACTGCTTGAAAAAATCGATTTGCAGCAATTTATTCCTGCGCGGCCAGCCCCAGATCACTGTGGCAAAAGTAAAAAATTCAAAAAACAGCAAAACCGCTGCGCTCCAAATGACCTTCGCACGCGTCACGGCCATGAGTCCTTCCGCTGGCTTGGAGACAACCACTTGCCACCCGCCCCATCGGAGCTGGGCCGTAATCCACGGCGCGCCTGGCATCAACTCTTTGTAGAGATGCGCACCATCTACGAATTTTTCATTTCGATAAGCGATCACAATTCCCCGCTGGTCGATGAGAGCAAACTCTGCTTCGCTGATCTGAGTGTCTTTCCAGTCAAAAAGTTTCTTCAGTCGCGCTGGCTCCAGATGAACGACAATCATCGGAGAGGTCGGATCCTTTTCTTTCACAGGCGTCATATAAGTCAGCAGCCAAGACGGTGCATTGTTTCCGTTTGCCTTAAATGCAGTGTTGGCAACCACTCGAGGGGTCAAAAAAAGCAGAGCATCTTTGACGTTCAGCTCATCCGCTGAGTCAGCGAGTTTCAATTTCGACTGCCAGGCGGAAACCGATCCTTCACGCGTTGTATTGATAGCCAAGGCCACCCGTTCGGGTTTGCTGTTCGTCGCAGATTTCTGCCAAAGCGCCATATCGTGGATCCATGGACCTGCTTCAAACTTAACTGCTCCTTCAGACACTGAATCAGGAGTAGGAGCAATCGATTGCACGGTGCTGTAAACCTGGAGAACGTCAGAGCGTAGAAGTTGCAGTTCTGTGTCGATTTGCTGCGAAAGCAATCGAGCCTTGTCCATCGCCCAAGCATGCGAGGCATTCGCAATCGCTTGTTGGGATGAATTCCAGGCCAACCCCGCACCGATGCCCGTGGCAATCATTACGGCCACTCCGATTGCCATCAAATTCAGGTCTCTTTTGCTGATACGAATCACCTAGTCCCTCCGCTACGCATCGTGCTCCTCACTGTCTAATCGGCGGAGGGGACCTGGGCCTTAATGACGCGCCCAGCATCAAAAAGGTGTCGGACACCTTTTTACTAACCATTTCCTAATTTGAGTTCGAAGCCTGATTTGATTTAGAGTGGCGACATGAAAAATAAAATAATCTTCAGCATTGCGGTCATGTCTTTGACGACCTCGTCTTATGTAGCATTAGCTGGCACTACCCTGATCAATGGAGCAGGCGCAACTTTCCCCTACCCTCTCTACTCGAAATGGTTCTCCGACTATCGCAAAGTCGATCCAGAAGTGGAAATCAACTATCAATCCATCGGCAGCGGTGGCGGGATTCGACAGCTCATGGATAAGACAATCGATTTCGGTGCCAGTGATGCGCCCATGTCGGATGAACAAATCAAACAAGCCGCACAACCCATCATCCACATCCCGACTGCTCTGGGTGCAGTAGCCATCACCTACAATCTCACCGACGTGAAAAAACCGCTCCAGTTCAATTCAGAAACTCTCTCAGGGATTTTCATGGGAAAAATCAAAAACTGGTCTGATCCGTCTCTGCAAAAACTCAACCCTGGTGTCAGTCTCCCAAATACACCCATCATGGTCGTTCATAGGTCAGATGGCAGCGGAACCACGGCTGTTTTTGCGGATTACTTAGCGAAAGTCAGCACCGAGTGGAAATCTAAAGTAGGAACAGGCAATGCTTTGAAATGGCCTACGGGGCTCGGAGCAAAAGGCAACGAAGGAGTCACCGGACTCGTGAAACAATCTCCGAACAGCATTGGGTATGTCGAATTGGCTTATGCACAATCCAACAAGTTGCCAGTTGCTTCTCTTCAAAACAAAGCAGGTCGATTCGTCAGTCCTGAAACCTCGTCAATCACCGCAGCAGCCGCTTCGGCGCAGAAGCTGATTCCTGCAGATCTTCGCGTTTCAATTACAGATGCAGAAGGAAAAGAATCTTATCCCATTTCTTCTTTCACCTACTTGCTCTTCTACCAAAAAACATCCGGCGTAAAGGGCGAGAAGCTGAAGAAATTTCTGGGCTGGGCCATTCAGGACGGGCAAAAAGACACACAGCCTCTGGGCTATGCTCCGCTGCCAAAAAACCTCATGACGCCAATTAAAGCCCGGATTTCGATGTTACAATCCCAGTAGCAGATGCAACAAACGACGAGCTACGGCGACAAACGATTTCATTGGATTTTGCAGATCCTAGCAGGAGCCGTCGTGTTCCTGCTGGCTGCGATTATTATCCTTTTGCTGTGGAGAGCATGGCCAGCGATTCAAAGTTTCGGATGGAAGTTCCTGATTGATCGCGAATGGGATCCCGTCAATGATCGCTTTGGCGCCCTTTCTTTTATTTACGGAACCGCTGTATCCTCGCTGGTCGCAATTGCAATTGCCTTCCCGGTGAGCATGGGCGTTGCACTTTTCCTCAACGAACTGGCGCCAGACTGGATCGCAGGACCCGTGGGATTTTTGATTGAAATGTTGGCGGCAATTCCCAGCGTGGTTTTTGGAATTTGGGGAATATTTGTTCTTGCTCCTTGGCTTCGCACTCATCTGGAGCCCGGCTTAGCCCAGACGCTGGGATTCCTTCCCTTCTTTCAGGGTACGCCATATGGAGTCGGCATGCTGGCGGCAGGAATTATCCTGGCCATCATGATCACACCCACGATCTCCGCGATCAGTCGCGATATTTTTAAAACAGTACCCGATCCTCTCCGCGAAGCTGCTCTCGGACTCGGCGCTACTCGCTGGGAGATGATTCGCATCGCAGTGCTCGCCAATTCACGAGCAGGGATTTTTGGCGCTGTGATTTTGGGTCTGGGACGCGCGATGGGAGAAACCATGGCTGTCACGATGGTGATCGGCAATCGCCCGGATATTTCACTTTCACTTTTTGAACCGGCAACCACGATGGCGAGCGTGATTGCGAATGAGTATGCCGAAGCCACAAGCACGCTCCATCTTTCTTCACTTGCTCTGGTCGGACTCTCACTTTTTGGCGTGTCTCTGATCACGAGCAGCTTGGCTAGAATTCTGGTGCGCACCTCATGAATTATATTCTTCAACGAAAACTGAAGAACGCGTTCATGTTAGCTCTGGTTTCGTTCTGCGCTGGAGTGGCTGTTTTTCCTCTGATTAGTGTTTTTGTTTATCTTTTTCAAAAAGGAGTCAGCGCACTCAACTGGGATTTTTTCACGCAACTGCCAGCACCTGTCGGCAGCACGGGTGGCGGGATCGGCAATGGGCTTTTAGGAAGCGCACTCTTGATTGGGATGGCATCACTCGTCGGAATTCCCTGGGGAGTCGGAGTGGGAATTTACCTGGCTGAACCAGGGCAGAAAAAATACAAAGCCGTTTTGCGATTCATCACTGAGCTTTTGATCAGTACACCCTCCATCGTCATCGGACTTTTCGCCTATACGATTTTTGTAATGCCGATGAAGCGGTTTTCTGCTCACGCGGGAGCCGCCTCTCTCGTGTTGATTCTTGTTCCCACGCTGGCTCGCACAACCGAGGGAATGCTGAGGCAAATTCCCTCACACATTCGCGAAGCCGGACTGGCGCTGGGACTTCCACGTTGGAAAGTAACGTTGTTTGTTTTGGTTCGCGCCGGAATGGGTGGGATTCTGACTGGCATCATGCTCGGGATCGCCAGGATCGCGGGCGAAACTGCACCGCTGCTTTTCACTGCTTTGAACAACCAATTCTGGCCGCGAGCTTTGGATCAGCCGATTTCTTCTTTGCCTGTGCAGATCTACACCTACGCCATTAGCCCTTTTGAAGAATGGCAGCGTATGGCCTACGGAGGCGCATTTGTGCTCATGGTTCTGGTTTTGAGCCTGAATTTGTTCACGCGATTTTTTCTGAAGCGAAAGTTTTCGTCGGCTCCGGGAACTGCATAAAAGCTTTTTTCGTCTTGAATCCCAAAAAGTATCGTGATTGATTCGCTCCTCGTTTGGGGGAGAGCTGCAATCATGCAAAAAATTTTAATTCGTCTTTTGATTTTTTCAACGCTTTTCGCGGTTTCTGCGGAGGCAAAAGAGCTTTCCGTACTGTTTATTGGCAACAGCTACACATACACTCCCGGCAAGCCTCAAGATCCAGGACTACCCAAATATTTTCGGGCCATCGCCAAAAGCATCGATCCTGATCTGTCCCTCAACTACTATTTTAATACACCGGGCGGTTGGAGTTTCGAAAAACACTTCAAGGATTCCACTTCTACTCGCTTACTTAAAAGACACTACGATCATGTGATTTTGCAAGGGCACAGCCTGGAATCGCTGGAGCTTCCCTCTTGGTTCGCGCGCAATCAGTATCCGGATGTGAATCGTTTTTTGGTTTATCTTCCGAAAATTCTGGATCTTGCTTTTCAAAATAATTCCTCTGTATTTCTTTTTGTGACTTGGATTCGAAATGCCAAGGACGCCTTTTTGCAAGAAGGACATCCTGGTTTGCGTTTTGAACGAGGGCGATCTCAGGCAGGACAGAAGTGGTGCGGAAAAGATGCTTTTGAGTATCAAGAAATGATTGATCAGAGTTACAGAAAGCATTCCCAAAACTATCCGGTGAACTTGGCCATGGTCGGCGATGCTTGGCTGTCGCTGCAAAATCAAAAAGTGGTTACCGAGGATGAGCTCTATGTCGCTGGCGATTGGAGTCATCCGTCTGAGCTGGGCGCTTTTGTGAGTGCATTGGTTTTGGTGAAGAATGTGCTTCATTTGGATATTGCTCAGAACAAATTCGTGCCTGCGTCTATTGATTTTGAGAAAGCGCGGAAAATCATGCTGGCTTTGGAGCAGTAGAAATTCCCCGCGATAGTTATCCCGTTCGAGAAGATTCTATTTTGTTTAATCCAAAAGTCTCGATCGCATGACGGCGGTCTAGAGTAAGGGACTGGTTCTGGCCAGCGGGCACCGCCCCAGCCCCTTCTCAT
>CAYILR010000066.1:0-13487 GCA_964364175.1 uncultured Bacteriovoracaceae bacterium | reverse complement strand
GATATTAGGAAGGCGGAAAAGGCAACTTTGATGCGCGACCTCTCCGAGGCACAGTATTTAAATCAACATGAAGCGGTATGTTTGCCTTCTCTTGAGTGGTTTTTTTTTCAGCATTCTCTGCTGGGGTACCCCCCCTGCGCAGCAGCCGGTCTCGTTTGCGGGGATCGGTTTAAATTTGAATCCTCAGTACACGAACTACACGGATCAGAACTCGATTCCAGCTCCCGATCCACGGGTGGATGTTCGAATTGCAGGCACGATTAAAATGGCAAATGGCTCTGCAGTTCCTGGCCAAAGCAATGCTGAAAAAACTCGCAACTATGTTTCGGAGGCGTTCGAGCGGCTGGTTCGTGTTTTTGTAGCTGGAAGTGACCAGCTGGCACGGGACACAGGTATACCCTGGAGCGGACCTACTAAAATCATGGGATTTTACCGAGGGCTTTCACCCGATTTATTCAATTCTGCCGACCCTGAACACATTGTTCCCGGAGGATTCCGTCCCGAAATCGCAAATTGCGGAATCGCTAATGCTGCAAACACATTTTTTAAATTTCCTGACGGTAATATCAAACCAGAAACTCCCGGAAACAACCATCAATGCAGCAACGGCAGGGGAGATCGGTTTTCGAGCGCCCGCGGCGAGATCGTCAATACCCTGATGAACTTGATGAAAAAAATGCAGGCCGATTTAATCACACATGGAAGAATTGTCCATGCCTCAACCTTTGGAGCAGTCGATTACTGTGGCGGCAGGAGAGCGGAGATCCTCAGCAATCGTGAATTGATCAAAAAGCATGTGGATAATCTCAAAACAGCAATGGATCAGAAATCAGAAATCAAAGATACCCTCTATTGCGGAGAAGAAGAAAGCGCGACTTCCACAAACAACGCTGAGTTGGTGATTGGATCGGATGGGCAAAAAAAATTAAGCGGCTGGCAATTCAAGACCTGTTTTGTCTCCGCGATGCAAAATCGCGTCGAGTTGAATATGGTCTCCCAGTATATGTATTGCACTTGGAAAGCCACGGCGGATGAAATCATCCATCGTTCTTTGGGTGCTATTCTGAATGCGACACAAGCAAAAGCCCCGGTAGAACCAGAACCGCTGAGTTGGGGGCAGAAATTAGCGGTGTTTTTTCAGTCTTTTTGGATCACAAACGCTTGCGCTATAACGTTGGGAGATGGAGTATCTGAAATCAGTTGCAATTCCATGAGCGGTGGAACGCTTTATCGTACATCAAGAGGGTGGGTCGTGTTCCCGGTAGAAGTGAATTTGAACCCGAGTTCTCGCCCTACGCGACCCACACAACCTCCGGCTCCCGTAGCGCCCAACTGTGTGTGCTCAGGTTCAAGTGGTTGCAACAATCAGGGTAGCAGCTGTTCCTCATCATTTTCTTGTTGTTCTCAGGCCATTCGAACATCGTTCAGTTCGTCTGCAACCCATTACAACACAGTGACGATGGTCACTTACAGCTCATCGGTGACAACGTATAATACCAACATGGCCAATTATTCAAGGCTAGACCCCACCGAGATGCAAACGCTCGCTGAACTTGCTGTAAATACACATGACCCAGCTCTACCCTCACCTGCGCCGTCAGCTTCTGCAGAAGCTCTGAGTGAAGCAATCACTTATCTGAAAGGCATGGGTAATTGTGCTCGTCTTTGCTATCCGACCAAGCGAAGCATCGATCTGCTACCTCATCCCAGCGAAGCTGCAACGAGTGCGTATGATCATGCCTTGCAGGCATGCCAGACCAAAAAATTTATGAGCTGGTATTGGAATATCAACCAAGATTATGCGCAACAATGCAAGTGTTGCGCTGAAGGTGATCAGGAATGCCTCAATCCATCGTCCGCAACCTCAGCAGGAGTAGACAGCAGCCCTGACGAGGAGTCAGTCAAAGAAGATGATGAAATCGCAGAAACATTAGGCAGCCCACCATTGAACACCATCGACTTGGGCGACAATCCTGCTGTCGCGACACCTGGATCCAACGTAGTGATGGCTAATTCGACCGAGCTGGCTGCAGCCACCGCCGGGACCAAAGAAAAAGAAGGTGTCGGCCTGCCTGGGGGAGGTGCTTACTCGCGCAGTGATGCTTCGAAAAAAGGCGGACTGAAGTCTCAGGGCAACTCCACGCTGATGGGATCAAATATGACGCTGGGTAAGGTCTCTACCGATCCAGCCTTCGGTTCAAAGGACAAGTCTCATTATTTTTCTGACCCCAATGGTGGAACCTATTCGAGTGCGGGCGGCGGAAAAGCTCAAGCCGGATCCGGATCAGGCACGGGAAGCAGTGCCGGAAGCGCCGGTGTGGGTGGCAGCAAGACCCAAGAATTTGGATCCGATGAAGGTGAAGATGTGGAACTCAGCGGTTCTGATCGCCCTGATTATTTTGATTTGTTGAAGACGGGTGACAGTATTTTCAAGGTGGTTTCTCGGCGTTACGTGACTAAGTCTAAACAATGGTTTAATAAAGAATCGAAAGCCAATAAAAAATGACATCAAACACGCACTGGATTTTGTTTTTTGTTTTTTCTGTTCAGCTTCTTTCTATTTCCGGTGCGGTCGCTTCGGATTCCTTGCTCACGCGAATGAAACAGTATTTTCAAGACCGAGGATCGCTGAACGATCGAACCAACAGCAAACTTTCAGAGATTGAAAAAAAAGGATCCAAGCCTGAAACGAAATCTGAATACAAAAAAGTTTTGAAGCAGCACTCGCAAGAAAAAGCGAGTCTTGAGAAAAGCTACCACGAAACCAACCAAAAAGTTCTCAAGCAAGAAGCCGAGCAAGCAGAAAAACGGCAGCAACTACAAGATCAGCAAGATCGTGCAGCTGACGGCGCAGATGCCGCTCCTGCGCCAGGCCAACCCGCAGTTGGCGCTCCTCAGGCGCCAACCCCCATTCTGCCCGGTAGAAAAAAACAGCGTAAGGAAGTCGTAGTGAATCCAGGCGATGTACCCAAGGAAGTCGAGTTTGGAGCCACCCCCCCAGACACGCCCGACCCTTCAAGCAGTTATATTCCGGTTTTTTGATGGAGATCGAAATGAAGAAAGCTATTTTTTTAAAAATTGCATTGGCTTTGCTGATTGTTGTGCCTGCAACAGAATCCGTGGCTGGGCCAAAACGCAAAACACAAGAAGAGCGAGATCAAGCGAGACGGGAGAGCCTTGCTCAAAACACCGGTCGAGTCAAAGCTATGATTGGCACCTATCGGGGGCGAGCACAGTCAGAACTTCAGGAGCCGTATCGAGGCTCTTTTGTTACAGTGGCGGATGATTTGACGGCTGTCATCAATCAATTGGGGCTTGGACAGGGTTCCGACGAGCGCGACAATAATGTGGGTGGAGATGCTCTCGGTGGATTGACCAATTTCGTTGAATATCAGTATCAGACGTTATTGCGAATTCAGACTGCAATGGGGACTTTGAACTTGAATGTTCGACCCACGGATTCCAATTCTCTCAAAGCTCCCGATCCAGAAATTCCAATGAAGTCCATCGGAATGGCAAAAATGGCAAATGGTTCCGCGATTCCTGGAGAGGGATTTTCAATAAAAACTAGAAATTATCTCTTGGAGAGTTTTGAGCGGATGGTGCGCGTCTATATCGGCGGGTCTGCGCAGTTGGCGAGAGACACGGGAGTTCCTTGGCAAGGGGCTGCAGTTCCAGGAATGTACCAAGGTTGGACTCCGGATATTTTGGCATCCAAGGCGAATCGAACGGTTCCGGGGGTTTTTCACTTTGATTGGGCGTCCTGCGGTATCGCCAACACGCTCAATGGAACGATGAGGTATTTCAAATCCGCCGACGGTACTTACCAAAACGAAAGTCCAGGCAGAAACCACGTCTGCAGCACGGGTAATCAGGGTGACGTACAAGCCACTGTTCGAGGGAATCTGGTCAATGTGCTGATGACTTTGATGAAGAAAATGCAAGAGGATCTCAGGACGACGGGCAAAGTAGTTCAAAGCTCTGCCTACTCAGGTGTTTTGGATCGATGTGGACATATTCGTATTGAAATCCCCCGAATGAGAGCCGAGATCAAAAGTGAGTACAACCGAATTCATGCGGGGATGTCCTCTGCCCAAGCCGAAGTGAAGAATTTGCTCCAGTGCGGAGAGACATCAGGCAGTGGCAATGTGGAGCTAGCGGCTGGCAAATTTGCCGGTGCAGACCAGCGCGCTTGTCTTCTGGCGGTTTTGCAAAACCGTGTTGAGCTGAGTTTGATGACTGAGTATATGTATTGCACTTGGAAGTCGGTTGCGGACGAGGTGATTGAGAGATTTACGTTGTCATTTAGCATGACTCAGGCGGAGCCGGTGGAGAAGCCGATTTGGGCACGGTGGGTGGATTTTGTTTTGGATCACACACTCACGTCTGCTCAAGCGAATCCGCCAACGGCTGGAACGGGTGGAGCTCAAACAGGCCAGCAAAGTGGGGCGTCGGGCGGAGGAAAAACTGTAGAAAATGCATATGGTGGCCACGGAACCGTTACGGGAGGTTTTGGAAGAGCAGTGGGAAGTTTTGTTGGGGGACTATTTGGAGGAGTATACGGCGGGTTTGGTATAACTATAAACGGTCAAACTCAATCCGACATTAATCGCACCCGACGCATGGCCAAGCTCAATCTTTTATGCGCCTTTGGTTGTAATACAGAAAAAGTCGCCGGTGGAAATGCCGCTTGCATGTATGCTGGAGTTCCTTACCCGATCCCGATTGTTGGTGCTTCTATTACCCCCGCAGAAAAAACTGCCTTAATGGAGGGCAAAAGCGCGGGTGGAACTCCCATGCCAGAAGCCTCCTACTCCTCAGGTGTGAGGCCCTCGAGTAGTCCCTCAGTTGCGCCCGCTGAGGATGATGTACAATTCAATGCCCTCGATTCCCCCTGCAAAAAATTCTGCTACGGCGCTTACCTCACCAAAGAAGCCTACAATGCTTTGGATCCCAGCAGCAAACAGGCAAACGACAAGCTCTACGCAGATAAATTGAAAGAGTGCGACGAGCGCTCAGTCATCAGCAATATATTTTCACTGTCTACCGATTTCACCAGTCAATGCAAAAACAAATGCGATGTTGCCTATACCCTAGGCGATCTTGCAACTACCCCGGCGACCGATATCCCTGAGACCGGCGGTGGCGGCGCATTTGAGTCCCCCGACGTAGGCACACAGGCCACCAGCATTTCCGATGGCCCTCCCGAAGCAGCCGAAGCCAAAATCGCTGCTGAAAGTGGAGGAGAGCTGCCCAGCACGGAGGAGAAGTCGGCCGCTACAGCGGGTAGTGTACCCGGCCGAGCGCTGCCTCAGGGCGAAAAGGAAAAATTGCTCAGCAGTGGCGACAAGCCCGTGGCCGGAGGGAACTTTGGAGGAGCTTCAGCGATGGGGGGTGGAAGCGGCGGACAATTAGGAGCACTGAGTGCTGGCAGCACCGATCCGTCACCCACGAAAAGTGGAGGGAGTTCCGCCGCAGGCCTGAACACAAGCGGCGGCACCTACTCCAGCGCAGGCGGTGCCAGAACGGCAGGAGGCGCAGGCGGCCGCTTTGGTTCTGGCAGCGGCGCAGGCGGGAGCGGTGCTGGCAGCATGAGCTTTGGAGGAGCAGCGGGGGAGGGCGGCGGCGGCATGGGCGACGATGTAATGCTCTCCAAAGACCCCGAAAACTACTTCTCCTTCACTCCGCCCGAGGAAGATTTGTTTAAGGTCATTGAGCGCAGGTATCGCAAAGCCCAGCCTCGGCTTTTGGATGAGAAATAAGTAAATCCCATGATCAAATCCTACTTTACTTAAAGGCCGATTTGATGACAGTATAGTGCTATATATAGGTGTTTAACCTTATTTATTAGCAATATATGGAGTCATAAAATGCGTTCTTCGGTCCATGATGTATTGCCTGCTCACATCAAGCGATCCTTAACCAAATTTGGTACCGATATCGCCGTAGCGCGTCGAAAACGTAAATTGACTGTCGCAATGATGGCCGAACGCATTGGGGTGTCTATGAACACTTATATGCGCGTCGAAAAGGGCAATCCCACCGTCTCTCTCGGTGTATATGCCATGACTCTTTTTGCGCTTGGGCTCGGAAACGCATTCGGTGACCTGGTAGACCCGAAGCGTGACGATCAAGGGCTTCTTCTCGATGAACAGCGACTTCCTCGACGTGTCAGGGTCAAAAAGGAGCCCACGAGCTTATGAGCCGCAATATCCAAGTTTACCTAGGTGACGGAATCCGAGCGATTGGAACCCTCCACTATGACTCCCAGGGTGCGCGAGAAAGCGCGGCCTTCGAGTACAGTGCTGCTTGGCTCTCCAGCCCAGATCGTTTTGCTATCGAACCTAGCCTACCATTAGTGAGTGGTCCTCAATTTCACCGGAAAAGCCGGGATGGGTCAGTGTTCCATGGGTCGATTGCTGACACAGAGCCGGACGGCTGGGGCCGACGCGTCATTCTGCGCGATCACGCCAAACGTCGGCAGCAAGCACGAAAAAAAGGGGAGCAGACTGAGAATCGTCCATGGATGGGGCTCGACTTCCTCCTTGCCGTCGATGATTTCAGTCGCATGGGTGCCTTACGGTTCCAAGACGAAGAGGGAGTATTCAGACGCGCTCCAGAAAATGAGCGGCGAACGGCACCCCCTCTGATCGAACTTACTCATCTCAGAACGGCTACATGGGCAGTGGAAACCGACAGCGAAACGGAAGCTGATCTTGCCTACCTGCGAGGTCGAGGCACCTCACTCGGCGGCATGCGCCCGAAGTGTACGGTGATCGACTCAGATGGCTGTCTTTCGATTGGCAAGTTTCCAAGCGTTGCTGATGAACGTCCCGTTACAGTAGGTGAAGTCCTTGCGATGCAACTTGCACAAGCCGCTGGCATCAATGCCGCGTCGACGCGACTGATCGATAGCGATGGAGTCCCTGTGACTCTCGTCCGTCGCTTCGACAGATCAAAAGACGGCGGCAGACTGTTATATATTTCCGCAGCGACCCTGCTAGGTGTTGAACCGACAGACTCTGCCCAGCACACCTACACAGAAATTGTTGATGCCATCAGAACGCACGGTGCGTCGGCCCAGGGCGATATTGACGAACTTTGGCGCAGGATCGCCTTCTCTATTTTAGTGACCAATGTAGACGACCATTTACTCAATCATGGTTTCTTGCATGTTGAGAGCGGCAAATGGCGATTGGCGCCAGCTTTCGATATCAATCCATTCCCTGAGCGCGTTCGTGAGTTGAAGACCTGGATATCGGAAGAAGCGGGGCCGAGCGCGAGCATTGAGGCCCTACTTTCAGCGGCACCGTATTTCCGAATCTCCCAGTCTCGGGCGAAAGAGATTCTTGCTGCAACCGAGCGAGCAGTCGCCAGCTGGCGCGAACTTGGACGTGCCCTAGGAATGACTCCTCGGGACCTGGAGCATTTCAGTAGTGCGTTCGAGCATCCAGAAAGAGAAGCAGCGAGGAGAGCGATTTGAGTTGAATGGGATACATGCCCCCTTTTCAATAAATTTCTCCAAATCGCCAAAATGCGATTTGGAGAAATTTAAAACTCATGTTATTATTTCTCCAAATCGCCAAAATGCGATTAAGAGAATCTAAAAAATAAGGACTAAAAATGAATTTCTTGGGTCGTGAGGGGTCATTCCGCCAACTTGAACAGCTATGGGACAAAAAAGCCGCTTCTTTAGTTGCGATTACTGGGCGAAGGCGGATCGGAAAAAGCAGGCTCGTACAGGAGTTCTCAAAAACCGCAAAAACATGGATTGAAATCCAAGGCCTTGCTCCTAGCGAAGGCAATTCAAATGAGTTGCAACTCAAGCATTTCATGGACCAGCTATCTGCGCAGCTTTCGATTCCTGGATTGAAAGCTGAATCCTGGTATCAAGCTTTCTGGCTCTTAGATCAGCAAATTCCCTCCACTGGAAAGGTCCTAGTTTTTCTAGATGAACTCTCCTGGATGGGAAAATACGATCCCGCATTTCCAGGCACTTTGAAAACTTGCTGGGATACTTTATTCAAAAAACACGACCGCTTGATTTTGGTCGTTTGTGGATCTGTGTCTAGCTGGATTCAAGCCAATGTCATTCATGCTACTGATTTTTTAGGACGGCTCTCTTTGACGCTAAATTTGGAAGAATTACCTCTTTCTGTTCTCCCTAAATTTTGGGGCCGTTACCAAGCGGATACCAGCCCGCGTGAAATGGCCCAGATTCTGTCGGTCACTGGAGGTGTTCCCAGATATCTGGAGGAGGTGAATTTTTCAAAATCAGCAGAGCAAAACATCAAGCGGCTGTGTTTTGAACGTAACGGAATTTTGGTCGAGGAGTTTGATCGAATTTTTAAGGATATTTTTGAAGAAAAGCATCTCACTTATAAAAAAATAGTTTCTCAACTCGTTCATGGAAAAAAGAGCTTTGCACAAATTTGCAAAGCTCTGAAAACGGATCGAAACGGTACATTCTCCAAATACTTGGATGAACTGACTCTGGCAGGTTTTTTGTCCCGAGACTTCAACTATCAAAACGGCAAGCCCACCAAGCTGAGTTATTATCGGATCAAAGATAACTATTTACGATTTTATTTGAGGTACATCGAACCCCAGAAAGACAAAATCAATAAAAACCTTTTTCAAAATAAGAATATACTACTGCTCCCTGAATGGAACACCATCATGGGACTCCAGTTCGAAAATCTCGTTTTAAATAATCTCCCTCTTCTGTTAAAAAAGTTAGAAATCGACCCCGGAATCATTTTAAGTGCCGCACCTTATTTTCAAACCAAAACTCAAAAAAACAAGGGTTCTTGCCAGATTGATCTCCTGATTGAAACCAAAGATCAGATTTTCTACCTTTGTGAAATAAAGACAGGAAAAAAGATAGGCAAGGAAGCGGTTGAAGAAATACAAAGAAAAGCCTCGCTCCTAAAACGCCCCAAATATTCCAGCCTCAGAAAGGTTCTGATTTTTCTGGGAGAACTTGAGCCAAGCCTCGTCGAATCAGAAGGTTTTTATCAAATCATCGGATTTGAGGAGCTGACCGGGACTCCAAGAGAGCTTGGCTAAAATCCCCATTTTCATTCAAAATCCTTCCAGATCCAATCGAAATAAAAATTGAATGAAATTTCAGGATCGGCAGCGCCAAAGATCCCAGCGCCCCGTTTTGCACAAAATAGCTCTATTGAATCGATTTTTTTATTAACCATTGTTTAAAGAAGATATCGAGCACCCGGTAACTTTCGTCGACTTGATCAACCAGCCCTTTTTGCGATAAAAGCCGAAGCGTTTTATCCAAGTAAGTTCGAGAGCTCAATCGGTACTCTCTCACCATGTCATTCGAGGGGATTTTTCCTGTGAAGCTGGCGCAAGCGATCAAAACATCTCTTTGCCCCGCGCTCAAGAGACTTAAATAATTTCGATAAACGCTCTCTTCACGCTCTAATACATTTTCAATGACAGCACAGACAAACTCAGCATCGGAGTCATATTCTGCTCTTGAATGCTGATTCTCAAAACAAAAATAGGCTAATTTCTCTGTATGATAGGGGTGACATGCGGCCGTCTCGACAATTTGTTGTGCAAGGGATGCTGAAAACGGAAATCCTGCTTTTTTTGTGAGCAAAAGCAACCAGGATACCAAATCTTTGCTACCAATCAATCCTAAGGGAAAGGCCATTGCTTGGTGGTAGAGAGGCCTTTTTTTGAAAGTAAAGATTTCCTTCATCAAATGCTGCTCACTTCCAGAGAATAAATAAGAAACTGGTCCAGGCTCTTGAATAATTTTTCGTATCCTAGCTTCAACTTTCTCTGAATCTTCAAATTGTGCAATTTGCTGAAATTCATCGATGGCAATGGCTAATTTAATCTGTTTCTTCTCAGCATAACTGTGAATCGGCCCCAAAATTTTCTCCAAAGAATAATCTTCGGACTGCTCCTTTTTGACTCCAAAAAAGATTTCGGGTCTTCCATCTTCTCCAAGAGTGAGTTTAGGCCCAAGCCAAGAGAAAAGCTCCTTTGCCAGAAGGAGCGCTTTTTCGGATTTCGTGGCCAACTCCTGAGTGGCGTGACGTGCGATTTGTTCAGCAAGATCCGCCTCCGTTTTGGCATCAAAAATATCCATATAAAAGCTCTTGATTTGAGTCTGATTTTTAAGTTCTTTAAAAACCTGTTTAATTAAAGAAGTTTTCCCATACCGTCTAGGTGAGAATAGCCAAACATGCGTTCCTGATGAAATGAGCTTCTTGAGTTCTTTTCGCTCATCATCACGATCCGTAAAGCGATCCTGGGCAGAAAGTCGGCCAAACTGGAATGGATTGATCTGCTCTATCATAAATAAACTATAAGTTGTCAACTATAAGTTGTCAACTTATAGTTGACTCTATGGCAGATTGAGGAGCTGATCCGGAGTTAACTAGAGCGCTCTTTCAACGAGGAGCTAAATTCCCCAATCTCCTCCGCCTGTCTCACCTCCGGTAGTGTCCCCAGTGCTACCTCCACCTTCTGGGATATCACTGCTCGGCGTAGGAAGGGGATAGCATGCAGGTTTACCATCGTAGCAACCAGGAGCTTCCCCTTGGTCGCATCGAGGACTACCACCGCCGGTGCTGCATTGAGGGAAGCTAGTGCAAGTGGGAGCGATGGTACCCGTACTCACGCTGCATGACGGAGCAGCAAAAGGTGTGGTGGCTCCTGCCGGAGTGGGAGGAAGAGGTCTGCAAACAGCTCTTCTGGGTTGTCCATAGGTGCAAGAGGCGTAGCCTGTCGTACCGCAAGCAGGCGTACTGAGAGTTGGATTGGCACCAGAACCACTAGCGCAATAGGCGCCTCCATCTTGACTGCAGGTCAAAGTTCCACTTGTGCAGGCTGGGACAGGAGGACGGCATGTTGCAACACCAGAGACGCAAGCTGCGGTACCGATCGGGCAAGATGGGCTATCCGCCGCCTTAACCGCAGCAGCATCACAGGTGGCCGTACCCGCCGAGGTACAAGAAAGCGTTTTTCCAGCCGCACAAGTAGGTTGATGCTGACTGCAAATGGGTTTCGCCGCTGTTGCGCTATCTGTACAAGTGGCGACCGTGCCTTCTGGGCAAGATGGTGAAGGTGAAGGCGCAGCAGCAACAGTAGTATCAGCAGTACTGGTTCCACAGCTCAATATTCCATCAGTACAAGCAGCTTTCCCCGAAGAGCATGCAGGAACCGAGTTGCTACAGAAAGCAATACTAGGCGTGCCCACCGAGCAGGTGATTCCGCCGCTGGCACACGAGGGTGTGCCCTTGCTAGGCGCACCGTTACCACAGATGGGAATTCCATTGGGTCCGCAAGTGGGAGTCGGTGCGGGACCCGTACCTGTAGCGCCGGCGCAAGTGGGAGGTGATGATGTGACTGCGCTGCCCCCGCTGTAGAGAGTTTGAAGTGTCTGCAAATTGTTCTGGAATGGCATCAGAATCGTGGAAACCCCTTGGATCGGGAGCAAGGGTAGTTGCGCTGGACAGCCGCAGTTAGTGGGGAAGTCCTTCTGCCAGGCAAAAAAATGTGTAACGTAAGTTTTTGCCTGACAGGCATCGAGTGCGTTCTTATAAATTGTAGAATAAGCGGGTGATGGTGAAGCATTCGGACTGTTTGCAGCAATAGCAGTTAATGTCTCAGTACTTTCTTTGACACTGTAACACATCTTGTCGCAATACGAGGGGCCTGCTGGTTTGCCTGTTAAATAACCGCTTAGAGGAGCAAGAGTGCTGCCGTGGAAAGCTCCACGATCATGTATATACAATGGAACCCACGGGTACTGCTGAGTGCCAAGAAACAGTCCCTCTAATGTTTCACACTTCACAATACCAACCCCCGTTGCAGCGTACCCTCCTCTCAAGCCTCTCAGGAGCCTAGCGCGCATAGCGCCAGATGGATCTGCCCCTTCTACGTGCAGTGGCGGCTCAGCAGGTCCACCCTGGTCAGCCAACTGAAATTTTTGAATCACTGACTCAGCCACCGCCCGCCAAGTGCAATACATGTACTGAGACACATAACCCTGCTCAACCAGGTTTTGCATCACAGTCAGCAAGCAGCTCCCTTGTTGCGCGGGCAGGACCTCTGCGTCGTCCGCCTGGCTTAAGTTACAGGGAGTGAACGAGCCTCCCATGCTTCGGGTAAACTGAGTGAATTCGCTTTGGATCGTCGCTCGCATGGCACGGATCTCTGTTTTCATTGCAGTACATGGATCCGTCACACCGTTATAAGCCGAAGCTGGAGCGATGAGACCTTTTTCTATCAGATCCTTTTTCATTTTTAGCATCAGTGTCAGCAGAGCGCTCACCATAGCGCCTCGAGTCTTGGCTAAAGGAAGAGGGGTGGTTGTACATGCGGGATAAGCTGAGGGGTACTGTCCGTTGACTTTAAAATATCGATAGACACTGTTGTCTTCCAAACTGATTCCGCAACTCGCTGCCCACTGAGGATAAAAAATTCCTTGTGCAATATCGGTGTCGGTTGAGTTGAGAATGTCGGGAGTGAATCCTTGAAACATTCCTTGAATGGACGGACGAGTTGAGCTGACGTTTGCGCGGGAATTGGCATTGACATGCACCAGGGCGCCGGTATCCGGGTCAATACCCGTAGTTGTGGTTATTCCTTTGTCGATTCCAAGTTGCTGGTCACCTGCGACGAACACGCGAACCATTCGTTCGAAGTTTTCAGCAACGACATTTCGCATTTTTTCTGTCGAAGTCGTTCCCGGAGCAGCGATCCCTCCTGGCAGTTTCAAATCCAGAGGTGCGGATAATACTCCAGGAAATCTGGGACCGCTGGATGAAGAAGCAGAGGGATGTGGAACCGGCAGCGAGGAGTTGCTGGTAGTCGGAGTGACAGTGAGGTTGAGATCACCCAGAGCGGCTTGAATGGATTTGGCACGAGTAAGAACACTCATTTCGCCGAGAAGAGCTGCTCGGATCTGATCTGCCAGATTTTCTCTGGTGATGTTTGTGGGACAGCCTCCGTATGCAGTGCCTTTTATCAATCCAAAACAGCATGCAGGAGTGTAGTCCCCCGGTGCACCGGGGCAACTGGCTTTAACTAGATCGAAAATCACGCTCTTATTCCACCCCGACGGAGCAGGAGGGGCTGTTATAGTGGAATCAAGCGTTTGTTTCAGGTCTTTTTCGAAGGCATTCGAAATCGATTCAAAATACGCTTTTGCAAGGGGATTGGTCAGATTAGCCTTCTCCGACCGTATGTCATTCACCAAATTCAAATAAGTAGAGTAGGATGGCTTTGGAATGGGTTGAGTGTTTTGCGCAATCGCAAGGGGAGCTTCAAACTTAAAGAGCTGAACTCCGATCCAGAGTACCAACATGAATGGTGTGAGAAAGGAAAAACCGTCAATAATTTTTTTTCTATTTCGAAACAAAAAAATTTTCATATGGTTATAATTATTGATTTTTAGTAACTGTTCAGCCCGTTTGAGTGATTCACTTGCATAATTTATAAACAGG
>CAYILR010000065.1:0-14328 GCA_964364175.1 uncultured Bacteriovoracaceae bacterium | reverse complement strand
GATATTAGGAAAGGCGGAAAAGGCAACTTTGACGCTCATCCTCTCCGGGGCACAGATTAGGAAAGGCAGAAAAGGCAACTTTGACGCTCATCCTCTCCGGGGCACAGGTTTTTATATGAAGTATATGTATTTACGCATTTTGCTAATTTTAGCACCGCTCGCTCTGGGGGCATGCCGTCCTGCAATAGATGATAACGCTCCAGATGACCCGCTGGCTATCAGCAGCCCAGCTCCCGCGAGCGTCACAACATCTAGTTTGGCTAATGCCGCAGTTACCCCAGAAAAATTGAGCCAAGCCTATTTGCCACTTGCGGGTGGCACTTTGTCTGGAACTCTCACCCTTGCAGCGGATCCAACATCGGCCTTGCATGCTGCCACAAAGCAGTATGTCGATGGACTGACGGCCAACATAGCTGTAAGCAGACTGGCTGTTGGAAGTTCCGCAGGTCAGTACTTAATGAGCACCGGATCTTCTAACGCAGGTCAATGGACTACATTTAAAGTGAGCAATACGGTTTCGCTTCCTTCGTCTCCTGTCGATGGACAGAGAGCCTACGTTTCTAGCAATCTATGTTTATATGAATATTCCAGCACAAATACTCGCTGGGAAGTCGTCAGTTGTGACTACTATCCTGACTGGGTTCGCACAGGGAATACACAAATCACGTTTTATGATCCCACCAACACGACGCGTGCAGTTACCTTTACGTTATCGATAGGTGCTATTACGAGAAATTATTTTTTTGGAGCTGATTATTCTGGTACCACTGCCAACAGCAATTTCTACATGACTCAACAGACCACAGCGGTTGGAGCTGACGACGCGGCCACTGTTCCACAAAAAATCCGCGGTCGTTGGCAACGTTGTAATCTGGTAACCACTCCTGCGACGGTATGCTTGCCCTATCTCGGTATGATTCGAAGTGATGCAGGAGATTTGTTTGAAGCAAGCTGGTTTAAGAAAGGCAAAAAAACTACGATCAAACTCTATTCCCACACACCGGCTGCCAACACCGACCTGACTGCATACACTTCGCCAGCAACCAGCTTAGTTTCTTTTGTGTCAGTCTGCAGCAGTGCTGGGACCGGCTGCAATATTTCGATGGGACCTTACAATGGGGGAGTTGCGATGAGACCCGTCATTACGCAAGGGTATGCCAATGGCGCAACGGGGGTAGGTGCAGGTACGTTCTCTTCTGTTTCAATTGTACCTGGTGAAACTCGTGGCTATGAGGGAGCTGAGTCTGCTGGAAATTCGTCACTGGTTGCCTACGAAGAAGAGTAAATCTATTTTAAAATAGATTTACTCTGGATGGAGAAAACCCCCCAACTGACTAGGCATCCGGCGAGCATTCCACAAAATGTGTCCGTTAAAAAATGTCGCTCGGATGCGACGCGAAATGCAGCTGTCAGGATACAAAGACTGATGGCCCCCACTGCTCCTATCCAAAACCATTTTTTGGACACGCGCTGATTGAATAGAACGAGTATACAAAAAGTAGCAGCCGCTGCCGTGAAGCTCGTGTGTCCTGAGTAAAACGAAGTGTAGTTGGAAGGGTCCAGCCCGTAAGTGGCTGGATTTTTATAAACAAACGGTCGAGGGCGTTGAACCAGGAGGCGGGCCATTTCGGTAAAGGTTCCGTTCCAAAGAGTAGTTTGAAGAAGTGCGACGAAGTTCATTCCAATCCACTGCTGACTGGATTTCCACGACCACTGATTTTGTTTCAGTATCCAGAGCGATGGAATCAGAAGTGCCCAGGCGGCAGCGCTGTCTTGGGTTACAAAAGACAAGAGATCGGCTGGCACCCAGAGAAACGTCCACGTCAGCGAATCTGGCCAGGGAATATGGTCTGGTGCGCATAGCGCAGTATTGGAGCCGCAATAGGGAGTGATCCAGATTTTTCGGAGATGTACCCCCACGGGCCAGAGAACAGCGGGAACTGCGGCAAAAATCAGGTCAAATTTCTTAAGTCCCGCTGTTTTGAGCTTCACTCCTAGATTTTATCACGCTAGAAGTAGGAACTAAATCATACAGAATTGTATTTATAAAAAAAGGAGAGATTACAATGTCATCCACTCTAAAAGTTCTCAGCCCCGCCCCCCATTTCAAAGCTCTGGCTTATGTTCCTGGTCAATCCAAAGGACAAGAGTTCAAACCCGTCAGCTTGCAGGATTCGATCAATCAAGGAAAATGGACCTGCTTGTTTTTCTATCCATTGGATTTCACCTTCGTGTGTCCGACTGAAATTAAATCCTTCGGTGACAAAGAAAACGAATTCAAAGAACTCGGTTGCAACGTGCTCGCATGCAGTACTGACAGCCAGTATAGCCACAAGGCTTGGTTCGAGCGTGACCTGTCTTCTGTGAAATTTCCAGTTCTCGCTGACACCGCTCACTTCATCGCACGTGACTACGGCGTTTTGCTGGAAGATCAAGGGATCGCACTGCGCGGAACCTTCTTGATTGACCCAAAAGGCGTTTTGCAATGGATGTCCGTCAACGCACTCGGCACCGGCCGCTCGGTTGACGAAGTCCTGCGAACCCTAGGCGCCCTGAAAACAGGCGAGCTTTGTCCTGCCGACTGGAAGCCCGGCAAACCTACTTTGAAATAGTTTACAGCTGATCAGATATTCCTCTCATGATGGCTCGATCAAGTTTGTCATGGGAGGATGTCTAAGCAGTTTTCTTCTTTGTTTTTTGTCGCCTAGGCAGCTTGGTTTTCCTGAGGGTAGGCGCGGTTTTTGACAACTTGAGAAATTCAATCCCGAGGATTTCGTTATTCTGATTCAGATCCATCAGTAAATCAGGACGGATTTTGACAGTCCGTGCAGCAGTTCCTTTTCTGAATTGAACGTACGCAACATCTAGTTTTTTGTTTTTGCTAACTTTCACGGTGTTTTCCCTTTCCAATAACAGGTTACTAACAAATATCCACCCATGCGACGGATGGTGACAATCTCTAAAATGCGAGAACCAAATTTATATCTTTGAACAGTGCGTCCTCTTCGACCATTTTCTGTGACATTGCCATGAATAATGCATTTTCTAATTTTATTTCGAGTGATTTTTCTTAGACGCAGTCTTGCTTCGGCATGCGCGGGTACTTCTAATATAAATGGACTCACAGATGATTTCTCCTGCTGTGAGCAAGAGCAAATTCTGTGCTCGATATGGCCTATTATGAGGGTTGCAGGTGTCGAGTTTGAGTCACGCTGTTTGGATTCCGGACTAGGAGCGCCCTGAAGCTTGGCAAACCTACACTGAAATAGTAGCAGAGAGCATCACCCGAAAATTTTTTGCGCACCTGATGGGGATTTTCTCATGATGACGCGGGGGCACGGCCTCCGTGCCTTGCACGCACCCTACTTCGTAGGGACGCATCCGCTTGCGTGGATCCCCCGGTTCATCATGAGAAAATCCCCTCAATCAGGTGCAGGAAAATAGAAGCGTGCATAGTTTTTGGCTTATTCTTTTGGTGGTTTGAGCGGTTTACTGACAGCCGGAGCAATTGCAACCTGCTTTGATCATAAAAAATTTAATCTAGAATTAATTCTCCAGCACTCGGACTTTTTTGTGTGCGGGTACCCGCCAACGCGAAGCGTTTAAGTATGAGTAGTGAGGCGGCGTACTCGACACAAAAAAGTTCGAGTCGATGGAGAATTCTGCCCTTATCTAAACAACTTCCAGTCGCCCCAGTCTTTTTTCAACTGGGGTGTGGGTGCGATCTCTGCTGGGATTAGTGGACATTCCCACCACGTCAGGAGGGCGGTCTTATCGTTGAAGATGCGACGCTCTGGCGGTGTCTGCTCCCAAACCTGAATCGAGTTCACCGGCCGGTGGCTCAACAACGCCAGTGAATGAATGGCTTCGATGCACGGCATGGGCATGAAGACAGTTTCGATGGGGCTGGCCTCAGCCGACTGCAGCCATTCCACGACGAGTTTTGTGGATGTTGATCGATCAATCAGCTTGCCCATCTTGGGCCCGAGCGAAATCGAAAACGGAACGAGCAAAACCAAGAGAGCCACACGCTGTCCGTTGAGATCCAGCAGAGAATTGATACGCAAGAAAATCAAAGCTGCGCAGCCCGCTACTGCGGGAGTAAAAATCGACCAGTAATATCCCTGAATTCCCCAGGGCAACATCAGAGCCAAGAGCGCAGCAGTCGTCAGTGGCCAGAGAAGTGGGCTGAAGTTCCACGTTTGAGTTTGAACTCGGTCTTTCATCATTCGCAGTACTTCCATCATCAGTGCGGTTCCGGCAATCAGTGCAACTGCCCATGCCCAAGGTCCGCCCTGGCGCAGGTAGTTCATCAACATTTCACTCGAAACCACATAACGGCTCTGGGTGTAGAGCCCCTTGCGGGCGATCCATCCCGCAAAAAGCCCCCAGTTCAATGCAGTCATGGCGAAAAATCCGATGCGAAAAAGATTGGCTCTGATTCCGTGATCAGCCAACGCAATCACAAGGGGAATCACAAAAACAACGGCGGTCGCCTTTGCTCCGAGCGCTCCCAACCAAAGCAGGTAGGACAAAGGCCAGAGCCAGCGGGGTTGCCACCAGAGGGTCAGCAGCGCCAACCCAGACAGCAAAAGAGCCAGGCGCTCTTGCAGCGAAATCAATCCGACCAAATTCAGCGAAGGTGTGAAGGACCAGAACAAAAGAATATAAACAATAAAATAAGTGTAATTCGGCTTGTTGTGCGAGCGGACGAAGATCAGGCCAAAAAGCAAACTCGTGAAAATATGAATTCCGAAACAAAGCGAGTAAATCCAAGCGGGAGAAAGATTTTTTTGAAATGCTAAAAAGTCATAAACAAACCAAGCCCAAAGCGCATAGGTCGGACGAAAAAGCCCGCCTGTGATGTCGGTAATTGCCGTATCCCAGGTCCATTGTAAAAGTCCCGGCCAGTGAGCGCTGGCATGAATGGCCCGGAAACTTTCGAGCCAAGTGGGATCATCCATCATGCCCCATCCCATCGGTGCGTTGAAAAGCGACCAGAATCGCCAGGCCCATGCTCCCACAATCGTGAGTGAAACAAGAGACAGGATGAGTTTCATAAGTAATGTTTTAGCAGTGATACGAGGAAAAGTCCCGCGCCTGATCCGGGGATGATCAGCCAGGTAGGTGGTTTTTTCCAGAGTTGTATGGATAACATCCCGATTAGCCAAATCGTCTCAAAAGGATTCGAAATCATCGATTGAGACAATGCAACGCCAGATGCTGCAATTCCGCCGATGACGGCAGGGGTGACCCAGGCATAAAAAGGTTGAACCCAAGAAGAGCGGCGGATCCAAGACGCCAACAGAGGAAGCAAAAGGAGTGCGTAGACAAAAGCGGGAAGATAAATCCCCAAAGTCGCTACAAATGCCCCAGGAAGTCCCTGCGTGATCAAGCCAAGGAACGTCGCAGTAATGGTGACGGGTCCTGGGGTGAGCTGCCCTACCGCCAAAGCATCCATGAATTGTGCGTGAGTGACCCAATGGTATTTTTGAACAAAGTCAGATTCTAAAACTGGAACAATCGCCAACCCGGTTCCAAAAACAAACGCGCCTGATTTGAAGCAGGTGAGAAACAATGTCTTCAGTGGAAGAAGGGTAAATCCAAATGCGCTGAGCCGAAAAATTTTTTGCCTGGAGTAAATCACCCCGAGCACTCCGAGAAGAATAATGAACACTGGCTCGTAGGTCGGATGAAAAAATGTCGCTAATGCCGCAACAATGCCGACTCCCCAAAAGAGAGCAGACTGCCAGTGGGGCTTGGCCATGTTCACCAAGGAGGCTGCGATGACAGTCAATGCTCCGATTTGTAGCCCCTTCAGAAAAAAAGAGAGCTTTGCGTCCGTTGTGCTTCCTGATCCTCCGCGAATGTAGGCGTAACCCAAGAGGATGACCATGATCCATGAAGGCAAAATAAAACAAAGACCGGAGATGATTCCACCGATCCATCGGCCGCTGAGTTTTCTCCCGATTGCGATGGCAATCTCGGTTGCCACAGGACCCGGAAATATTTTGCAGAGAGTGTAAATTTCTTGGAATTCGTTAGCGGCGAGCCATTTGTTTTTTTCACAAACGGCATTTTGAAAAAGCGCAATCGAAGCAATGGGGCCACCAAAACTGACACTGCCCAGGCGCAAAAATTCTTTGGCGATCTTTAGAACGCTAACCCTTGGAGTAGTAATAGCTCCAATCTAGCAATATTGGGCTTATTTGTCTCGGGCCAGTCGGAAAATTCCCCGGCTGACTTTTCCTGTGTGCCGATCCGTCATGACCATATCACCTTGGAAGATGATTTGATTTTTGATCGCGTATCGAACCCGTTTGACTTTGACTTCCACATGCCCGCCAAAGCACTCAATATGAATATTCTTTTTGACCGGTTCGATGGTGGGAGGAACTTCAGGATTTCCAGCAGCACGCAGGCTGAGAAGTTTTGGGACGAAATCAATCACAGGGTTCCCTCGGCGATCAGTGAAGCCATTTCCCGAATCGTCCAAAACTTGCTTCATTTCGTAAACGGGCACTTCTTTGTCCAAGACCCCAGGTCCATCGTAGTCAAAAGCAAAACTCAAAACTCCTCCTCGAGGCTCATACTGGATTCCGTAGAGATTCGATTTGGAGGTACTGTATTCCAGGTCATTGGCAAATTCTGCTCCCGAGAAACAAGGATTGAATTTTGTGATACGCATGCCGAACGGACCGCCTCCCACACCACGAGTCCACTGGACTTCGGGATAGCTCATGAGTTCGCCTTGCAATCCGACGATGTAAGGAATGACCTCGGTGATTTTTTGATTTTGCTGAGCGATCGGCCATTTTGCCCAGTTTTTGCCTTCGCCTGGGGAGTCGTTGCGGGCTTTGAGCTTGTGGATTTCTGCATCCGTTGCGCGGAAGTCCTGTTCGATTTCAGGAGAGTAGTTTGCCCCTGCTGCATGGTCTCTGAGTTGTTGGCGAACAGTTCGCAGGTCGACTCGCATTTTCAGGAGCCCGTTCAGCTTCGTGCTCAGATTTTTTTTTGCTCCCGGATTAGTCACAGCAGCGACCAGAGCCTGTGTGTCTGCTGTCAAGGCATCCGAGTCTAGATTGAGGAAATCAATGACTTCTCCCATCGTTTCGAGTGGACGAGGGATTCGACCGGATTCAGCCAGTTTAAGGGTGTAGTTTTTTGCAGCCTGAGGAAGAGCAAAGGCGCGCTGTTCCCCAACTTTGGTTTCTTGAACGATTACTTGCTGATCGAAAAAATTTCTCAGGCTCACCAGCTCAGGAGGCCCATTTTTTGTTTTGTTTTCCAATTCCTGGATTTTCATTTCGTTGCCAAATTTTTCTTCGAAGTTTTCGTCGCGAGTGCGGCTCATGCTCAATACCTTGGCACCCATTTCTGGAGTCAAAGGATCTGGCCAAAGGAATGTGGATACGTCTCGGAAGTTCAATGAGAGGTCGTTTGATCCATCTGAGGGAGCGAAAGGCAGATCATCTAATGGGAATGTTTCGATCGCAACGGGTGCCACCAGAGGGGAACTTGCGCTTTTAGCCTGCTTGGCTTTGCCGGAGCAACTGAGTAAGCTCAATGAGAGGATTGCCGAGGCTAAAGCTATCGTCCAGATTTTTAGTTTCATAAATCACTTCCCCATTTTTTCAGAAAAACATCACGATTTCGCCAGAAATCAAATCAGCTTGCTGGGCATTTCTTCCAGCGATGCTTTTGGTAAAGGCTAAATTGGTTTGGAATGGCAGCGGGAATTTTTTGTTCTTATAAAAGTCGACAGTTGAGAATCCTACTTGCGCAGTAGCCGTGTGCAAAGTTTGCGAGGGCTGCAAAGCGCCCAGGTACTGATAGCGTTTTTGATCAAAAAGCGTTCCTTTGTAGGTGGTGGATCCTTGGTACTGAACATTGTAGCCGATGCCTGTGCTGACACCGAGAGGCGTCTTGAATTGAAGAGAGGTTCCGGCAATGGCTTGGTTGCCCACGTCTCGAGTGACGAATTCTTTGTCGGGAGAAAGAGGGTCTCCAGCTGCAAGCGGAATTCGGCGTTCGATGCGATCTGGAATCGCTGAGGTGTACCCACCCATGTTGTTCCAGGTCAGCCAACGCGTTAAATAAAAATCATAGATCGCAGTTCCGCCCAAACCCCAATAACCGTTGCCGACGGGTGGATCGATGACTCGATTGACGTTCGGTGCTCGCCCCGTGGGTAGAGTAACATCTGCTTTCAGCGTGATGGCATTGAGTTCATTTCTATATAAGCTGTATTTATTGACGACCTTGATGTCGCCGAGCGAAGTTTGTGTGAACGATTTGATGGGTTCGTATCCATATCGCGACAGCTTTTGATTGATGGCATCGTTCATTTTTTCAGCGGCTTCCTGTCCTTTGACTGGGTCAGCAAAACTCGCAGCTTCGATGAATTTTTTTCCATCCGCGCTGGCAACAAATCCAGTCGCGACGGATACATCCACTCGCATCACGGGTACTGCAATTGCGGTCGTGAGCCGATCCGTGATCCCGACAGCAAGAATGGGGACTCTGACGTCGGCGTGGGTGTTGACTTCGCCAGTGGTGGATCCGGGCGAGCCGTTGGCATCAATATTGTTGGCCTGAAGAATGGAACGAATCAGTTGTTTGTCGTACTCCGTGTCTCTTGCGGAGATCACATCGTTCCAAGTGACTGTTTTATTCAATCTCTGTCCCAGCGGAGTAGCAACGCCGGTATTGGAATAGCGGTTGTTGATATCCAGGGCCATGTTCTTGAAGCGAGGATTGCGCACTCCTCGGGGCAAAACCATGCTGGTTTCGAGTTCGATCGGATCTCGGAGTTCAAAAGCAGGAGCAGTCCATGGGATTAATCCGCAAATTAGGGTTTGCGAGATCAAAAAAATTTTCAAAAATCTGATTTTCAAAAACCGATCCATGTACTGCTCCTTTTTTTAAAACATGAGCCGCAGCCTGCGGCGAATCAATAACGGCTTAGAGTTTTCCGTACAGCTCGCGAGCCAGGCGGATTTCCAAGCTGGTTTCTTGAATTCGCTCAGGACAGAACGCAGCTGGATTTGCATCATAACGCTCGATCGCATCTCTCAGCATGAGTTTGGCTTGACTGCGAGTGGAGCGGCTGTCAGCCAAAGTTTCTGCCAGATACACAATGTTGAGGATGTGCGTCGGAGCTTCTTTAGCAGCGCGCTCGAGGTACTGCTTGGAAAGCGCCATATCTCCGCCGACGATCCCAGGCAGAGCAAAGTACATGCGGCCGTAAACTCGGTTCGGGCCCCAGAAGTCGATGGTGGTTCCATCTTCGCCTGTGTAATAAGTTGGGCGTTGCATTGCCAAGTTGAGGTGGTTTTTCAACTCGGTCAAACGGCCGAGGGCAGACAACTTGCCTTTGGCCAAACCCCAACGAGACAGGTTGATTGCGTAGTAATAATAGGCATCGGCGTAGTCACCGCTCAAAGTGTAAGCTTCACGGGCTTTGTTATAGCCTTTTTCGAACACAGGGAGCTTGGCAGGATTGTTCTCTTCGTTACCCGGAACATTGGTGCCCTGCCAGAAGTAGGCGCGTGAGATCAAAATTTTGATCTGATATTTCAATTCTGTGTCCGTCGCGAGAGCTTCAGCTTGCGCAAGCTCGGTTTGAACTTGATCCACGGTTTTTAGGTCCTGGCGCTGTTCTTCGAAGCTTTTTTTAGCGTTCTCGAACAATTCCGTAGCTTGGTCATTGGGGGTTGCGTATGCAGCTAGAGGCAAAGCCATTGCGAGCGCTGCGAATGCAGTGGCTGTTTTTGATTTCATTGATTTCATAATTTTCTCCCTGCGGTGCATGTAGTCAAAAAACACACGGGAGTCAAGTCGGTTTAATCAACTGTTTATAAATCTGTTTATAAATAAATTAAGACTCATTGCGTCATTGACGAAATGCAGAATACCCAGTCATGATGGGAGTACACGCATGCGCAACACGGACTCTTCACCTTTGTTAGTGGTACTCGCGCTGATCGCTGTTCAAATTTTATTCGGAGTGAATTACATCGTTTCCAAAATTGTCGTGGGTGCTTTTCATCCGCTGGTCTGGGCATTTATCCGAATCGCTTTTTCTACTGTCATGATGGCTGGAATCGCGATGATTTCTCGCAGGCAGCACCCGCCGCGGGAAAAACAATTTTTTGTTCCCATGATTCTTTTTGCGTTGCTGGGATGTGTGATCAATCAGGCTTCATTCCTGATGGGTCTCAAAATGACGACGCCCACGAATAGCGCGATTTTGAATACGTTGATTCCTGTCTTCACCCTGTTGATTGTGACCATTCGAGGGCAGGAGCCGTTGACTCGAATGCGAATTATTGGGTTTGTTACAGCTTTGACTGGAGTCCTGATTATTCGCAAAATTGAGGATTTTTCTTTCTCTGACGAAACCGCCATTGGAGATCTTCTGACCATGGTGAATTGTCTGAGCTATGCATTGTTCTTGTCGTATGGCCGTCCGTTCATGCAAAAGTACGATGTGATTTGGAGCACGGCTTGGATGTTTGGGTACGGGAGCATCGCGATGTTCGGACTTGCAATTCCGGGGTTGCTCACGATGAATTGGCCAGAGATGACTTCGGCACTCTGGGGTGCTGCCATTTTTGCTGTGATTGGTGCTACGCTCATGCCTTATTTTTTAAACTCCTGGGCTTTGGCTCGTGCCAATTCGTCGCAAGTCGCTTTTTATATCTATCTCCAACCCGTGATCACCAGTGGAATTGCATGGGCTATTTCGGGTGAACCTCCCACGATGCGGACCGTGCTTTCGTGCGGAGTGATTTTCACTGGGTTCTTCCTGGCTACAAGAAAAAAAGCTGCATAATGGAAAATTTAGACACCGATACCCCTGTTGAAAAAATCCGCCTGGCGGGATTCTGGATTCGTTTCACGGCGAATGGCATCGACGGAACTCTTTTGACGGTGGTCTCGATTGTGCTTCAAGGTCTGATTTTATTTCCTGTTTATTGGATCTATTTGATTTGGACGGCGAGGGGCGGGCAACCTGTAAATCAGGGCTTTTTCCAATTTTACAGTCCGCTGTTTTTGGAGTTTTTCAATGCGGGGCTTTATGGATGTTTGGCTTTTCCGTATTATGTTTGGGGGCATTACAAAAATGGCACGACGATTGGAAAACACTTGCTTGGCATTGAAGTTGTCGATCGTTTGACGGGGCAACGATTGTCGCTTAACGCTTCGATTCGCAGATGTTTAGGGTATTTGCTTTCTTATGGACTGGTGGGAGCTGGGTTTTTGATGGTAGCATTTAATTCTCAGAAGCTGGGGCTTCATGATTGGATTGCAGGAAGCATGTCGAGGAGAACGCGATGAGCGTATACGCGAGATTCAAAAGGAGTCCGGAAGGGTTCAGAGCCATTGTTGAATTAGTGGAATCCACGCCAGGGGATCGACGGAAAAAAATGCTGGATGTTGGGGCGGCTGAGGACAAAGAATACACCGATAAAATTCTTGCTTACATGATGACCATGGAAGACCTCATCAAACTTCCAGATCTAGAAATGGCTGAATTGGTCAACACAGCATCGCCGAATATTTTGGCCATGGCGATCGGGAAATTATCAAAGGAAGTCCAGACTCGGTTTCTAGCAAACTGCAAACCACATATTTTGAGCGTGGTTCGGGACGAGTTGGAAGTCGAGCGGGGTTTGAGAGAAATCGGTGGTGCGCAGTTGAAGCTGGTGCAATCCGCACGAATGCTAGAAAAAAAAGGTTTGATCCGGACCAAGCGGATTCCTGATAAAGTCTAGTCTCCTGATTCAGGAGTCTAGTGTGAGGACGCTAGATCTTTTTGGTGTTGAAGTTCCAACCCGTGCTCCCAAAGTTCGCGAGAAAATTGACGCATCTGAGTGAGTGAGTCCCATTTTTTGGGCTGCCAGCCTTCTTGCCCTTCGAAAGTATCGAATTCAATATTCCACATATCTTGATGAAGAACAGTGAGCGCTGTGTGGAGATCTTGAGATTTTAGGATGCCGAGGTATTTGTTTTTATCAAATTTTTCCATATTTCTTTTCATATCAAAAAATTAGTTTAATGTCATGATGTGGGGCAAAAACTGTGATCGAAATCGATCACCTTCACGCCGAACTCCGGAAGAGTTACAGCCGACGCGATTGGGAAGCCTTTCACCGCGCGCTCGGTGTGCTGGCCAAGGTAGGCGACCACTCTGCAGAAAAAGAGCTGAGCCGGCACGCTCTGGCATTGATAGAGATTATGGGAAAAAATGGGGCAGGTCGACATCATCCGGGTGGGCGTGTGGATGAGCTTTTTGACAAACTCATGGTACGGTTTTCCTCGGTACAATGGCAAAGACGATCATCACAAGATTAGCGGTTTTCCTGGTTTTTCTCATGACAAATGGGGTGTCTGCGAAGCCCCAGCCTTCTCCCAAGCCGTCACCCGTGATTTTCAGAAACTCGCCTTTTGCTTATTCTCCCCAGGAGTTTGAGCTCAGAATGAGCCTCCAATCCTCGTCAGCCACGGCGGCTGTTCGCCAAGCGCGTGTGGAGCAGAAAAGACAATTGGAAGGTAATCCCGTGGGGCCTCCTGCTTTAGTCAGCTACAGGGATGCGGAAGGAAAAAACCAGCCACAGAAAATTTCAGCTTTGGCTCGTGGGAAAAAAATCGAGGTGGCTCAGGGAGAGTTGGTTCGACTCAGGTTTCCGGGGGGTGCGCAGGCGATTCTTCCGCCTGGGGCTCTGGTAAAAATTCCGGAGGATTCGTTCCCAGTTGCGGCTCTTTTTGTTGAAAAAGGTCTGGTACGATTCCTGGTGTCTCACTTGAATGGTATTATTAGTCCGCGCAAGCCGATTCGGTTCTTGGCAATCACGCCCCATGGAGTGGTCGGGGCACGCGGAACGGACTTCAGTGTTGAGGTTTTTGAGACGAGGACCGTGGCGAGAGTGAGCATCGGAAAAATCTGGATTGCTCAAAATCCGGACGATTTTGTGAATCCCAGGGTGCATCGAGAGATTATTTCTCCCTCGGTCGTAGATTTGGAGCTCGGACGGGCGGATTTGCCGAAACCCAGGGACTTTGATTGGTTTCCATGGACTCAGGACTTCGAAAAGCTGCATCCAGGGATTCCTGAGGAGGTCAAAAAGGTCCTCGAAGAACAAAAAGAACTATCGAGTCACAGTAAGTTTGCGCCTCGAGCTAAAAAAGAGTATAGGGTGGGCAAGAAGCCAGCCAAACAATAATGTCGGGGTGTGGCGCAGCCTGGCTAGCGCATCTGCTTTGGGAGCAGAGGGTCGCTGGTTCGAATCCAGTCACCCCGACCATTTTTCAATAGGCCGAAAACCTAAATTTTCAAATTCACACATAGAGTTAAGTGGTTAGAAACACGCAATTTGGATGGGTTTCAGGATCTCTCATTTCCGGATATTTCAGCCTATTTCTCGATTTGACTACTTTCTGACTACAGATTGACTACATGTCGAATTTGCCCGTTTTACCATTCCGAAGACATAGGTAACAGCTGATACCGGACACATGGGTTACAGTTTTTGAGGTGTTTGGATCGCACCCCGATGATTAGTTCATTTAGCTAGCTCAGGTTGTCACTTTTTGTCCGGCTCAAGTCCCCTTCTTTCGTTCCCCGCGTTGTGAAAACGAAAGGAAGGTGGAACATGATCCATCCAAAAAACAGACCTGTCTTCGCTCTACAAATTAAGCTCTTTTATCGGGGCAACATGCACCAGTTTCGGAGCCGAAACTTACTCACTTGGTTCGTTCCGGTAGCGCTGTTTCTGGTTCGGATGTTCTTCTTTTTTCATCGAGGGAGGCTATGAGTGTGCCGTGTATATGCCGTTCAGAAATGGACTGAAAAGGTTCAAAGTTGACCCCATTTTGCAGTTACTGAGTTGATAAATCCCAGATAAGAAACAAGTTTTTTTTTGGCACGCCAATTGCTTTAGGGAAACAGCAAGGAACCATCATTCGATGAATATATTTAACGAAAGGACTGAAAAATGAATCTTGTTTTATTCTGTGTTTTTGGACTCTCTCTTAGGTCCCCTGGAACGCTTTTCATGGCACCACCCTGGACTTGGCAACCCTTTATTCCAGGGTTTAATCCTTGTGAGTTTAATGCCGCTCATTTTGATAAAATTGCTCTGTGCCGAGCGGTTTTTCATAAAAATGCTGATGTGGCGTGGATCGCAGATCCAGCAAAACAAATTCCTGAACTTAGTCCTAACGGCCCGATCTCTGAAAGGGGGATTCAAAAATGATCTCTATTTTTATTGGTAACTGTTCAGCCTGATTATGCGAGCAGTGGCTGAAGCGGTGCACCTAAAA
>CAYILR010000064.1:0-15515 GCA_964364175.1 uncultured Bacteriovoracaceae bacterium | reverse complement strand
CCGTCAAAAAAATACTTCCTCAAATTTTGACGCGCGACCTCTCCGGGGCACAGGGGCACAGATGAATATCATTATAGGCTCTTGTTTTTTTTGCGCAATGTGTCTCGAATGACACTGTTTTGACTAGCGTTTCGCCCGAATAGTTTCGAGTTGGCTGACCAGCGGCTTATCTCGCTCCGTCACAAAATTCACCACAACGCCTTCGCGACCGGCACGCGCCGTACGACCCACGCGGTGGATGTAATTATCCATCTGCTGAGGCATGTGGTAGTTGATCACGCGGCCGACGTGCTCGACGTCGAGTCCACGCGAGGCGAGATCTGTCGAGATCAGCAAGCCCACTTTGCCTTCACGAAAAAGTTTCAAATTCGAGCGACGTTCGACCTTGTCCATCTCACCGCGATAAATGGCACAAGTGTGGCCTAGTTTTTTCAACGCATCAGCCAGCTTGTCGCATTGCTCTCGTGTGTTCGTGAAAATCAGTGTTCCACCCTCGATTTGTTTTTCGAGAAGGGTCTCCAGCAATGGGAGTCGTTTGCCATCTGGCACAATTTTGTTCAGCGTCTTCAGCGTCGGTACAACTTTGTGACTGCCTTCGCTGCGAATCGTTTCAGCGTCAGAAAAAAGGCTGTTCATCAAGGCCTGCACCGTCACCGAAACAGTCGCCGAGAACAAAGCCAGCTGGCGGTTCTGCGGGCAAGCTTTTACGATTCGAGTCGCATCGGGGAGAAATCCGTTGTCCAGCATTTGATCGGCTTCGTCGAAAACCAAAACACGAATATCGTTGAGATTCACCAGTCGTCGATCCACCAATTTAACCAGACGACCCGGTGTGGCCACCAAAACCTCAAATGAACCTTTGATGTTTTCCTTGGCGACGTCGAGTGTCGTTCCACCCAGCACCGTGCGCACACGTAAGCGAGTCGTGTGAGTGAAGACCTTGAAAACCTTGGAAACCTGCTCGCCCAATTCCCGCGTCGGAACAATCACAGCAGCGCGCGGCTGACTGTCAATCGTGATACGGTCGCCCTCGTTCTCGAGAGTTTTCAGCAAGTGCAGAATCGGCAACGCATATGACAAAGTCTTGCCGCTGCCCGTTTCTGCCACACCCACAATAGTTCGGCCATCGAGCAAGGCAGGAATCGCACGGGCCTGGATTTCGGTGGGGCTCACCCAGCCCTTTTCGGCGAGAGTTTCTTGGAGAGAGGGAAGGAGGTTGAAGTCGCTGAATGAATTCATAGGTGAGTCTTTATATCTTAAAATTATGTATTTAGCTACCCATGAACCAATCCCAAAGCAATGCGCCTACCAACCCCAGGGATGCGAAGCTCAGAACCAATACAGCGCCTGCGGCGCAATCCTTGGCCATGGCGATCGCCGGATGCTGCTCGGGATGAAGCCGATCAATCACGAACTCCAGCGCCGTATTAAAGAGCTCCGCTGCCAAAACGACCGAAATCGTGATCAAAACCAGCCCCCACCAAATGGGCTTTGCCCTCAAAACCACCAGAAGAAGGAGGGCTCCAGCGGCAAAAAAACACTGAGTTCGAAAACTGGATTCGCTCTTGAAAGCAGTACGAAAACCATTCAATGCAAAGCGTATTCGGCGGTGAAAGGGTTGGTTTTTCATCGCAGCGACAATAGATCCAAACGGGGGGGAATCCAAGGGAACAAATACCCTGGGCAATTGGTATTTTTCTTGGATTCAAACAACATGCTGCCGAATCTAGCGGATTGGTTACCGCGGTAATATCGCTGATCCGCCAATCCCACTTGTTCGGAATTTACCTCCCAAATCGGAGTTCTCACGAATTGCAGGAAATTTCTGACCCAGCAGTGCGTATGAGCCAACGTTTGAAATTCACGAATCGATCCTTGAAATTCTGCTTTCCATAAATACGAAGCCGAATTCGGATTTTTGGAGGCAACGAGAGGTGAGGGCCTCTGCTCTGGAGTCAAAATTTGCGGACATTTCTCGACGGGAAGAAAGCTCGAAAACGGCGCAAATATCCCTGCTTCTAGTCGGTACACATCGGATTCGGATTCGAGTGCAGTGAAAGTCCAGCAGAAAAAATTCCCGGGTGACGGTGACAAAACGAGATCCAGCAATTGAGACGACGGCTTCTGGGTTTTTAGATCGAGACTGATTTGCTGGCGAGTGAATCGTCCTACGCTCCAAAAACTACCTAATGTTGCAGCGATTGCGACGAAGCAAACTGCGATTCTTTTCCTGGCGGACAAGCGAGTCGATGCAGCCATCAAGCCTGCCCATGCTAATAATATCCATCGGATCGGCGATGGCACAAAAGGGCCAAGTCCAATCAATCCGACCAAAACGACACCCAGAAAAATCAGCATGTTTTTCTGAAATCGATTTTGTGTAGCCATCCAGACAGCCGGAATCATCGAGAACCACAAGAAAGGTTCAATGATGAAAATGAAATCGCCGTAGTACCAGTGGTTATCGAACGGCCAGAATGGATGAACGCCATACGAGTTCCAGCTGTCCGCAAAGAGGTGGAGCAAAACGCCAAGAAAAGCCAAACCTAGGGCGATGCCCCAATGCTTTAGGCTGACCTGCCAACCTCGCCATCGATAGCCAGCAGCAAGAAACGCGGTTCCTCCGAAAGCAAGAATCGATCCTACCACCACGGTATGAGTGTGTCCTCGATGCGAAAGGTAGGGGAAAATACGATCAGGTGAAAAGAGGTTGAAGACAATGTCCACATCGGGCGCGTTGTTTCCAAAAAACGAAGCAAGCCAAAAAAGAAGCCGTGTGTGGTACGGTAAATCTGATTTTTTTCCTTTTTGCAGCTGTACCGTGGCTTCTCCGACCGCAAGACCCAGAAGCGAATGAGTGATGTTATCCATTGGGATTGATCTTTCGACGATAGCCAGTGACTGTCAATTTTTGTTAATGGAGCATTGTTTGACTTCAATTCTGCTCTATGTAAAGCCTGCCCACATGAAAATCCAAAAAATCAGTTGGCTGGGTGTTTTATGTATATCTTCGTTTGCTTTCGCTGCTCCCGGTGATCGTATACCGACGCGAGAGAATCTCGGGCTGGTTTTGGACGGGGCACCTGCAGGCTATCTGAAAGCATATGAGGGGGGTGGGCCAAGGGCAGAAGTAGTTGAAGTTCCACCGGGGCCATCGGAGACCTATCCCAAGAAGCAAATTGGGCGGGTGGCTTACGATGACCTTTTCATGAGTTTTGGTCTTTCGTCTGCGAGTCCGATGCTTCAGTGGATCGAAAATACTTTGAATTTCAAATATTCCAGGAAAAGTGGAGCGATTCTCGGTTGTGATTACAACTTTAATGCGGTTTCTCAGCTTCAGTTCGAACGCACGAGCCTGACGGAGATTATTTTTCCGGCCATGGATGCTACATCCGGTAAGAGCGCTGGAATTTTTTCAGTGAAACTTTCTCCAGAGTTCACGCGTCGGTCGAGCGCATCCGGAAAATGTGCGCCAGTGGCCAACGAACCTCAGAAAAACTGGATGACTCAGAATTTTAAACTCGAACTTCCAGGTCTCGATACTACGAAAGTGTCCAAGATCGAATCATTTACCGTCAAACAGATTTTCCTGGATGGCACGCCGGGTGAAGATCGACGTCCAGGCCGTGAGCCAGGCCGTTTGCAGTTTTCGAATTTGAAAATCACTTTATCTGAGTCCTCTGCCGAAAGCTGGTACAAGTGGTTGGATGAGTTCGTCGTACAAGGTCGGTCGGACGACAGCAACGAGAAAACCGGTGCTATTATTATGTTGAGTCAAAACCTGGCTCAGGAGCTCGGACGGATCAATCTCTACAATGTCGGAATATTGAATATTCACCGAGCAGTAGACTCAACAGCAGATTCGATCCGAAAAGTGACGGTCGAGCTCTATGTCGAACATGTAAGCTTGAATGTGAAATAATATTAATTTATGAAGCGATTTCAACTCGAACCGAGACAGAATTCAACGTACTTTGGTCTATAGTTTATTAAATTAGTGTGATATAATAATTCCGCATGTTTTTTAGGATGATTTATTCACTGATGATTTTCGTTTCTGGGTTGAGCCTTTTGGGTGCCAGTCCCTCGTATAGTGGGGAATGTCTCGATCTATTGACCTCTGGTGCTGCTTCAAGCCTCGATGAAATCTTGAGAAGCGGGAAAATTCTCAAGATTGAGCCACTCAAGACTCATCCCACGAAGCAATTGTATTTGCTGGAGCTTGAAAATGGAATCAAGGCTGTTTTTAAACCAAAAAAGTTGACTCCACCCGTGTTCCGCCCAAACAAAGACATGGCTGTTTACATCATCAGCACGATTTTTGATTTAAATCTGGTGCCGGCGACCACAGTCAGAACGATCGAGGGCTATGGCGAGGGCATGGTTCAGCGCTATATTGAAGGTCTGAAAGCAATCAAAAAAACAGAAATTCCCTATTCCAGGGATTTGAATGTCTTGGATTTTCTGATTGCCAATGGTGATCGTGGTCCGAATTATTTCATGACGCCTGAGAAGAAAGAGATCGCAATCGATCATGATTGGAGTTTTGATGAGGTGTTTTGGAATCTCTTCCAAATTGAACGTGAAGCCCTTTTCGCCGACCCAATGAATTTCTATCCCAACATCAACTCGATGCAGCTTTTGCGTAAGGTCACGGACTCCGAATTGATTCAGGCTTTAAGTCCGTGGCTGACCATGGATGAAATTCGTTTTTTTCTGAGTAGACGGCTGGAGCTGCTTAAAATCATCGATCAACATCAAGCGGTTCAAATTCAAAAACAGAATGAGCACTTGGATAAACGCAAGATTCAGCGGGTATTCAAGGAGCATCATTTAGAAGCGGAGACATTTTTTTCTCCCTACCGAGACCGAGCTCCAGTAATCGATGTTTATGCTCCCAAGACCCGAGGAGGCTCTGGAGATTGGTTGCTTTTCAATTCTGTAGAAGCTCCTCAGTCTGGCGACAAAATGCTGGCCATCACTCTGGGTGATATCTCTGGGCATGGGCTGTCCAAGATGGACTACGCACTCAAAATTCAGGATCGTGTATCCCAGCAAAAAATTCACTACGGTTTGGCCCCAGAACAGGTGGTTTTTAATTCGGAATCGGAGATTCGAAAAGTGCTCGATCAAGCTGGAGGAGAGCTTTTTACTTCGATGGCGCAGCTTCATTTTTATCCAAAAACAGGTGAGCTCGAATATGCTCATGCAGGTCCCTTGTACCTTTTCTTAAAAAAGAAGAATGGAAGCTTTGTCCCGCTCTTGGGTAAGGGCGGTTTCATCGGATCGATTTTTGATTTGCAAAACAACTCATCGCTCACGACCCGAAAAGTTCAGCTTGAGCCGGGTGACACCGTGATCCTGACAACGGATGGTTTTATGGAAGCGCGAGTGACCCGCATCAGCACAGACCGCGAGCTCGGGACTGAAGTAGGCACGAGAGGTTCCTTGTTCGATCGAGTCATGACTTCGCTTCCGACCAACGATCCTCAGAAGATCATTGAGGTGATTCAGCGCATGGCTGCCCATCCCGATGATGATTTGAGCTTGATTGTTTTTCGGTACGACGGTCCCTAGGACACCCTATTCTTATTCGCCGTGATCATGATCCTCATCCTCATGTTCGCCTAGTTGGAGCGTGCTTCCGAAGACGTTCAGTGCTTGCTCACCCGAATCGTAATTCTTGCTCAGGAAAAAAACAAATCCTCCGACGATCAGGACAAAGGCCAGTGCAGTGCCCCAGTGTGAACGTTCGATCCCCGTTTCGCCCTCGATCGATTTTTTGCTCCCTCGAATCATGCTGAGTGCGATCCAGTCGCGGTGCCTCAAGGTATGAAGGAGAACGCCGCTCACATGCGCGATTGCGACGAGGATGAATGCATTGGCAAGTAATTCATGCACTTCTTCGACGACTTCCTTATTGATGTCTACTGTCATTAAATACCCGGTAATCGCCAAGCCGAGCGCGAGCCCCATCATCGTCAGTGCAGCCCAGCTAGATGCGGGATTGTGTCCGAGTCGTGACTCAGTTTTTGCACTCAGGAGGTTTTTGAAATATTGAATCAGCTGGGTTGGTTTGAGAGCAAACGACGAGAACCTAGCGTAACGGCTCCCCACTAGACCCCAGACGATTCGCAGCGTGACTGCAAGCACTAGGATCAATCCTAGAAGCATGTGATAGGGGTAATAGACCGATTCGTCGTCGAGAATTTTTGCAATGAGGAAGGCCCCCAGGAAGCCTGTAGCAAAGAGCCAATGGAATGCCCGGGTAGGCAGATCGTAGACGCGTGTTGTTTTCATATATAAACTCCCTCGTTCTTTATATGGGTGCTTTTGGTAGATTGGCTAGGGCGGGTGCTCAATTTAATTTGTGAGGATTTTTCGGAAATAAACCACTCGCTCTGTCTCTTCGAATCCCCATTTCTTGTGGCACTTTTGTGACAGCTTGTTGGTGAGCTGAGTGTCCGAACCGATTTCGAGAATGCCTTTGGATTTGGCCCAGTTTTCAACGGCTTGAACCAGACTGCGGGCGACTCCGTGTTTTCTGAGAGCGGGATCGACCCAGATTCCTTCCAAGAAAACGACGGGGAAACTGTCGCATCCATTGGCGAAAGGGCGGACCGATGATTCAGCGAATCCGATGGGTTTGTTTTTGGAGAGAGCGATCCAGGCTCGGGTGGTTTTGCTGTTCTTGAAAAAACTACCCAGATCGTGGGCGTGCTGCTTGGCAGATTCGGTGGGCCAAAGCTGCGCGCGCATGCGTGACCATGTGGGCAGGTCGTGCTGAGTGGCTTGGCGGATGACTAAGTCGAGTTGCTTTTTCATAGCGGAACCAAGAATAACATTTGGACTAGATCTTGGACTAGGTTAATTTATCGAAGTGAGCCGATCCCCCGTATACAAACATCTGAATGATCTGGTCGCAGTCCCCGTTTTCTCGTCGAATAAAAAATTTCGATATCGACTCGAAATTACACACACGAAAAGACCCAGCGGGTCAGTGGTCTGCGCCATCATGCAAAATCCGAGTGTTGCAAGTGCGGTTCGAGCGGACAAATCAGTTCAGTTTTTGGAGAGGATCGTTTTTGAAAAAGGGGACCGTCGGTTTGCGGATGTGAAAACTCTGGTGATTCTCAATCAGTTTGCGTTTATCCAAACCAATGATTTTGATGGAGATGATTCGAAAATCGGACCTAAGAACGATTTGACGATTGAGAGTTGTGTGAAGGAATCGCAAATCGTGATCGTTGCGTGGGGCAAGGCGAATCCGTATATCGAACGACAGAAGACAATTCTTGAGATCTTGAAGAAACATCCTGGAAAAACCTTGTATCAAGGCAGATCGCATCCGTCCCGGGCGTCTTACAAGGGTTACGTCATACCATTTGGCAATGGGAGAAAAATCGAATGAGTAAAATTCCACTGGTGGCTCGAGTCTTGTTGGGACTGATCTTTTTTGGTGCAGGTATTGCTGGTTTGCTGAATATGTCGGCGCCTCCGCCAGCTGATCTGCCTGAGGACATGAAAACCTACATGGCCGGGATCATGGTGACGAAGTATTTTTTCCCGCTGCTGAAAGGTACCGAGATCCTTTGCGGTCTTTCGCTTTTATCGGGTTATTTTGTGCCTCTTGCGTTGGTGGTTCTGGCTCCCGTCGTGCTCAATATTTTTCTGGTGCATGCGTTTCTCGCTCCGAGTGGGCTTGTGCTGGCCGTGGTTCTCGGTGTGCTGGAGATCTATCTAGCGTTTTTTGCCAGTCCCTACAAAGAGGCGATTCGATCTCTCTTTAAGTCTAAGGCTGATCTTGCTGGATGATTTCTACTTACCAGTATCGAGCATCCTCTCCATCAAAAAAACCTCTTTTATTCAAACCAATGACTTCCATGGATCCGAACTCTCGTTTTACGGAGTCACGATGCTGCTTCAGGATCTGGGCAGCACGACTGAGTGGAAGATTTCTCAGTCGAACTAAAAGGCAGACCTCTCGGAGTCCTGCTGTACTTAGCCCTTGGGTTGATTGTATTTCTGAGATTTCGACAGTTTTGTTGAGATAGTGTTCCAGCAAAATTTTTCTGCACTGCTCGTCCGGATCTGAAATCTGATAGAGTCGATCGAAGCGACTCGGACGATCGACCACATTTCCGGGAAGTCGCTCTGGATAGTTGGTGGTTGCGAGGATAAGGCAACGATCCAGGCTGAATTCACCATCCAGGAATGCCAGAGCATGATCGAGGTCAGAGTTTTTCAGAGCCGCCGCAAGCTCTTCGAAAATAATCACCTTCAGCCGATCCAAAAGTGTTGCTTGCATAGTTTTCACAAAGTGCCGGTTGGGAATTCGATCCATGAAAATCACGATGGCATCAGCCGGAATTTGATTCCGGATCAGCTCTCGAATCAAACTGGTCTTGCCGTTTCCGGGTGGGCCGTAGAGTAAAATTCCGCGACGAAACTGAAAGCCTAGCTTTCTATAAGTGGACTCTGCGTTGAAGAAGTGATCCACGTCATCGGCTAGCTGATCATACACGCCCGGCAATTTGAGGTAGGAATCATTTCGGATTTCCATGGGCTCCAGGCGGCTGGGGATGCCGTGGTGTGCTCCTTCGTAGTTATAAATCCCCCCTGGGATTTTGACAGATTCTTCCGCTGTATCCTCAGCATCCTGTGTGATGAGAAACCGGGCGAACGAATCTAGTTCTGCTTCGGGATGTGCCTCAAATGCGGCAGCCAGCTCGCCGGGTGTGGGGTCTTGGTGGCTTGGTGCTGCTAGGATTGCCTTTCGCTTAGAGCGGCGTTCGGGAGAGTAATAAATTGCACCATCGTTCAGGCGTCGGAGATACCATCCTAATGGGGCTGGAAATTTCTGGGATGAGGGAGTGGTGTTTTTCATAGTTGAGATTAGACTTATCGCTCGAAATATAATTTTAAACAAGTGATGTTCATAGTTGTGAACATCGGGGACTCAAAATAAAAGTTCTGTTCAAAGAATAATTAAGAATAAAAACAGAATTATGTTCTGAACTAAGAACATTGCTTGGGAAAGCGGCAATTATTCCCGAACATGATGGCATGAAACATTTTCATGAGACTCTCAAAAAACTACTCCGAGAAAGAGGTGTGTCAGCCACATTGGTCTGTGAATCCACAGGGATTCCAAAAAGCACCTTAAGTGAGTGGGCTTCGGGAAGAAATCCAAAGCTGGATGAATCGATTGTCAAACTCGCCCGATTTTTTGGAGTCAGTGTGGAGTTTTTGATTACGGGGAAGCATCCTGAAGAGACCGTGATCAAAGAAATGATGAATGACCTTGAAGAAGGGTTTATCAGTGTTCATAAGGGAACTTATAGGCTGACTGTAGAGAAATATATTGGTCTTCCCAAGAAATGAAGTAGGGACGGACTAGGGTTAGTTTTTCCGAAGAAGCTTACCGCCTCTTACGTCTAGGCACAGAGAGCGGAGTGGTACGTGCGATCTCGTGGAATTCAATTTGAGAAACGGTTTGACGCCGAGGGCGCCCACTGGTCTTAGGATTTCTCAATCTGCTTTTTGAGATTGCCCAAACCTCGCTCGAAAGTTTTTCCGATCATCCCATCCATGAACAAACCGAAATAACGATGAAAATACCGCATGTCCTCATCCATCGTCCAAGTCATGCGGGTTTTGTTTGCGTCGATTGCGTCAGTGATCCACTCAATAATCGCTTCGCCTGCCATGGGCGTGTAAAACTCCAGCTTCAGCTGAACGAGCTGGTTGGGTTGAAGCTGGGTGATGGTCATTTTACCTTCGCCCGTTTTTTCTCCCTTCCAAGCTAAAGACGAGCCGATTCCATTGCCTGTGATTTGATTGGTCGAGCCGGGATCGTCTTCGGAGAAGGGATTCCACTTTGGATATTGATTTAGATCCGCCAGATAGGTGTGTACGATGGCGGGGCTGCCTTGGATTTCGATCGACCTTACGATCTTCATCTTCGAAGGAAGAATGGCAGGAGCAATCAGTAGAACGATGACGAGAGCGCCGAGAGCAATCAGTATTTTCTTGAGCATGGCGGTGACTTAACCCTTCTTCGAAGCCAAGAAACTCTCAAATCCACCCCAGATCATGCGCATTCCGTCGAAGGGCATGTTCTCCCAATATTGCATCAGCTCCTTGTCCTCGTGGACTTTCTTCATGACGCTGTCGCGGTGAGCGCGGGATTTGTAAATCGCGTATCCAAAAACCACGCTCTCGCCGGCTTTCAGCTTCACGCTTTTTGGAAAAGAAGTAATTTTTCCTTTGGGAACATCGTTGCCGAGAGATTCGACATATTCGAGTGCGCCGGCTTTGATCCAGGCTTTGGCGGATGCTTTTGCCATTTTGTTGTAGGCTTTGAGGTTTTTCTTGGGGACGGGCATGATGAAACAGTCAATGTAGCGAGCCATGTGGCCTCCTTTGGAGTTTGTTGTGAGTAGATCAAATATAAAGAATAACTGGTAGAATGCAAGGTCAAGTCTTGTTGAATTTTATCAATTGGGATTGTGATGTACCAGTTGCACTAAAACTATTCCCTCGATGCTTTTAAGACGAAAAGTGAATGCTCTTTTTGCTTTGGGATTTCTTTTTCTGGCTCTTCAAGGGGCCGGAGCAGCAAATTCGTCCGACGACCTATGTCACTATTTATTACTCAAAGCTCCAAAGTACGAAACTCTTGAAAATCAACCTGCGTTTCAGGACGAAAACACCGTCCCTGTTGTGCTCGTTGGAAAACCTCGTTCAAAATCTACAGTCAGATACTTCAATGAGCAGGAACGAGAATATTTCAAAATTCACGTCAAAAAAGGTCTCAAGTCTCGGTAGAGGTCAAAACTGAGCCTGTTGGGTTCAATTTTGAACGGTTTTTCTTCGTATTCACTCAATAAATAGCTCTATAGCCTGGCACGCCTCTTGCTTTAGGGAATTTCTAGATCAAGAAAGGCAAAGGTTTATCTGATGATAAATCATGTATTGATTTAATGTCACATTCGGACTATAAAACTATTAAGCTCGATCGAAACGAAGCGAGAAAACTGATTTCCAAGATTACCGCGCAACACCCCGAGAATATTCGTTTTAGCGGTCACTCGATTCGAGAATTGGCTAACGATCAGTTGACGACCGTGGATGCTTTGAATGTTTTAAAAAGCCCGGATTCGAAGATTCATTCTGAGGGTGAATTGGAGAATGGAAGCTATCGGTACCGATTGGAGACAACCCATTTGGTCATTGTGGTTGCATTTACAACAGATGGCACGGGATTAAATATAGTGACAGCCTGGGACAAAAGGAAAGGGCGACGGTAATATGCCTGCCAGTAAAAATACGATCGGAAAAAATATAATGACGTGTTCGATGTGTGAAAACAAAAAGGCGCTCAAGGGTTCCAAGATCACGCACAAGTACAAAGAGTGTGGGTTGGATCATGTGACTTTGGTGGGTGTGGAGCATTTTCGGTGTGGGGAGTGTGGTGAGGAGTATTTTGGTTTTGGGAACTTGGAAAAACTCCACACGACGATTGCGCATGTTTTGCTCAGAAAAAAAGATTTGCTGACGGGTGCTGAGGTTCGGTTTTTACGAAAGCATCTGGGGTACTCGGGGACGATGTTTGCCAAGCTGATTGGATATGATGATGCGTCGTTGTCTCGGCTGGAGAATGGTGCTCAGCCGATTACTCGGACGTTTGATCATCTGGTGCGGTTTTTGGTGGCGTCCAAGTTGCCGGATCGAAATTATGATTTGCATGATCAGATTTTGAGTGGGGGCGGGGTTGAGGCTCGTCGGATTGAGTTAAAGGCTAAAGCTGGGGGTTTGTGGGAGTTGCGGGTGGCTTGAGAGATTTTTTAGCTGGGTGACCGAGGCCATGCAATCAGATCTGTATGTTTTTTGTAGTCACAGTTGTTTAGTCCTCAATGATTTTAGCGCCGTTTTTTAATGATTGTTCAATATGTTCTCTGCTTTGTTTGATCTCCTCGGGTGAATGCCCTTGCCAATGGATGACTTCGCCTACGACCTGCAGGGGTTCACGGGTGCGGAATGAATTCGTGGGATTACCTGCGTACTTTTTGTCCGTCAAATTCGGGTCATTCTCAAAATCGCCGGTGGGTTCTACGATATAAATTCTACCGAGCCCTTCACCAACGGCCAGCTCCGCGCCCCAGATGGCTACGTTTAAGTTGGATGTCATATAAACAAATTTTGATTGGGTTTCCTGGACGTAGTTTGAATTGTTGTGAGCGGTGAGTAGACCTCCCGGCTTCAAGTCGGCCTTGGTGCCGTGGAAGAAACTTTGTACGAATACTTTTACTGGGTTCGACACGATGGGTTCCTCTGTGAGTGAGTTTACGATTGTTGGGGTCGGCAGTCACGGTCAAAACTGAGCCGGATGGGTTCAGATGTGGCCTACTTTTTCCGTATTCATAAAATTAAAGGCTCTACAGCCTGGCATACCTTTTGCTCTAGCGAATCTCCTTTAATGAGGAGGTTTGAAAAATGATTTTGACATTATGTATCATATATGATACAACTATAACTCAGGATGTTGAATGAAGCTCGTGATTCCAAAAAAGCTCATTCAATACGTTGCTGAGAACCAGAAATGTCCGTTCGAAGAATGGTTTTTGAATCTTCGAGATTTGATGGGAAAGCAATTGTCGCAGCTCGGCTTGAAAAAATGCGACTAGGGCTAGATACCAACGAGAAGTCTCTGGGTGACAGTGTCTGGGAATCAAAAGTGGATCATGGTCCTGGATATCGGATTTATTTTGGTCGTGAAGGAAAAGATATCGTGGTTCTTCTGATCGGCGGAACAAAGGATCGCCAGGATCGAGATATCGAAAAGGCGAAGGAATTTTGGAAGGGTTATTTACGGAGGCAAGATGGCAAAGCGTTCTAAAGAATGGGATGAGACTCTACAAAAAGAATTGAGAAAGCCCAGGTTTGCAAAAAAGTACATTGAGGCAGCGATGAAAGAGGGGTTGCCTGTGCAGATTGCTCTGGGTCAGGTGATCCGTGCGATGGGTGTGACTGAGTATGCAGAGAAGATGGGCATACAGTCGCAGAATCTTCATCGGCTGTTGAGGAAGGAATCGAATCCGACGTTGGAAACACTGAATATTTTGCTGAAGCCTTTGGGGCTGGCGATTGGGATTGTTCGGCATAGGGATGCGGCTTAGGGAATGCTTTCTTCAGAAATCGATATAGTAAAAATACATTTACAATAGTGTATAGCTCAGTCACGCATCCTGCGTGTCTGCCCCGCGTGAAACGCTGGCGCGTTCCCCGCGGGTCGCTCCTCGGGACCGTCTCCACCAATAAAAAAGCCACGCGAATAAAATCGCGTGGCTTTTTTATTGGTGGAGACGGCGCCAACAGAATCATTCCGCATACTTGCGGCCAAAATGTTCCTACAATAGGATCGCTCGCTTCATGCAAACGCAAAAAACGCGATAGGTATAGCGAATTTGAGACTTCTCGCGAAATGTCGAGAAATGTTTTTGCGATCATGATGCAAGCCCCCGGATGATCGCAGAGACGGTTGAGAGTTCTGGATTGAAATTTTGTTTGCGATCTACAAGGTCGTAGAGTGTTCGCCGACCCAGTCCTGCTTTTTTCGCAAGCTGCATTTTGTTTGCAGTCATCAAATGGGAGGTGAGCACGTCGCGGAAGGCGTCGAGATCCCCAGTTTTGATGCATTCGAGCAGACTCTCTGCTACGAGCTTAGCGCTGCGTAATTCCGGGCTCGAAAACGGAACATGTACCTTGAGTGCGGGCTTTTTCTTACCTTTTCGATTCGACGTGGGTGCCATCATAAATGAGTGTGCGCCGCCGCGCACGTCACTGTCAAGGATAGGTTTTTGTGAAAACTCATGAAGTCCGAGTTTGTTCATTGACCGACTTCTTTGGAAGCGGTTTCCATCTCGGCTTCAAGTTGCTCCACCGTAGGAAGCTGACCTTTGAGTTTTTCTGGCAGCGATTCCATGAGCTGAGTACTGAAGGAGGAAACACCGATGGGTTTTGTCATGTCTCGAAGAGCGTACTCAACGACATGTTTGTTTTTATGTTTACAGATAATGATCCCGATTGTGGGATTATCGTCTTTGTGGCGCAGCGTTTGATCTACTGCCGTGAGATAGAAATTCAATTTTCCGGCGTACTCCGACTTGAAATCAGTCATTTTTAGTTCGATGACAAAAAAGCAACGTAGCTTAAAATGGTAGAAGAGCAGGTCGATGAAAAATTCTTCGCCGCCCACTTCGATTCGGTACTGGTTGCCGACAAACGAAAATCCGACCCCTAATTCAAGGAGAAACTGTTTCATATGTTCCAGTAACCCTCGTTCTAGGTCTTGCTCGTGCGCCTTGCTTCCAAGCGTCAGGAAATCGAAGCAGTAGGGATCTTTTAGGGTTTGTTGAGCGAGGTCAGAATCGGGTTCGGGTAGGTGTGCTTTGAAATTTGTAAGAGCTTTACCCTTGCGTTGGTAGAGTTTGCTTTCAATTTGCATAACAAGGATCGTTCGGCTCCAGCCATATTCAATGGCTTGCTGAGCGTACCAAAGGCGTTCACCGGATGTGTCGATTTTTTCAAGAAGTGTGATGTTGTGGTACCATGGCAATTGTGCAAGTGCCGCTTGCACAAATGACCGTTTTGGATAGGCCGCAGCAAATGCGCGCATATAGCCGAGATTTCGTGGCGAAAATCCTGTCATATTTGGAAATTCGCGCCGCAAATCCATCGAAAGGGATTCGATCACTTTTGCACCCCAGCCTTTTGCTGATTGTTTGGCGTTAATAGCTGCACCTACGTCCCAGTAGAGCACCACGAGATGGGTGTTGACCGAGACGCTGGCGGAGACTTGGGAATGCTTGATTCGTGCTTTAATAGCGGCGAGAAAATCCCCATAAGAGGTTAATTTTGCAAGCGGCACTTGCAAAAAGTTATCCTGTAATTTCAAAGACTTGCGTCTGCCTGTTTTTGTCTGTTTTTTTGCGCGTTTCATATATGGCTCCAAATCCTATAAAAAAGCTTTATCATCGTTTAGTCATTCTTTCTTCCGATGATCGTAAAGACTGACAACTTTTTCCATCACTGCCTCTTCGGTCGGAATGAAACGGAGCACCTCGGTGGCACCTGCTTCGTCAATCCCGGCGAGACGGATGTAGCGTTGCATGGTTTTTAAGTCGCGCCATCCGCAGATTTTCATCACCACCGTTGCGGGTATGCCTGTTGAAATGAGCTGCGTAGCAAAGCAGGCGCGAAGCGTGTGGAATTTTATGGAAGGCAAGCGATTGCCGATACAAAAGGCTCGTAAAGTTCTGGCTTGGCCGCCCTTGTTCCAATCCGAGAATCTCGGCAGAAGAAAGTCATCGGGTTTCAACCGTTCGAGCTGTCCATAAATGATCTGTTCCATGAGCAGAGTTTTACCGGTGCCGGTCGATCCAGAAATTTGCGTGTGTCTTAGGGCGTGTTTTCAAAGTCAGTTTCGGCTGCAAATTGCATCTTCGGGCTGC
>CAYILR010000063.1:0-16307 GCA_964364175.1 uncultured Bacteriovoracaceae bacterium | reverse complement strand
ATCCTGTTTATAAATTATGCAAGTGAATCACTCAAACGGGCTGAACAGTTACCTCAACTCTACAATTATGACCAGAAGTCTTTTTCGGAGCACGTCTCACTCTCGGGAGATTTGATGACAGCGTCTTTATGGACCGAAAAAAAAGAGGAATTCACAAAAATTGCGCAAAAACTTGTTGGTGAATCACTATCACAAACCACAAGCATTCTCGAAATCCGTCAAGTAGACGACGACACGTTTCAAATCGATTTGAATATCCACATCGAACGCAAACTCTCGCCGAGTAATTTCAAACTGAGAGTAGAAATCAAAATTAAATCGAAACCTCGTTCAACCGAAAATCCCTACCCATTTGAAGTGGAGCACTACGATGAACAACAACTCTCATAGTTTTCTTGTGCTGATGTTAGGGCTTATTACTTCAGAGTCACTAGCCGGCACTCAAGCTCCTCGAACGATTGCACAGGCACAACCGCCTCGAAGGATCTCTTCCAAACTGATTGATCTTGGAAAAGTCTATCCCATCTACATGGTGGCTGGGATGGCAACATTGATCGAGTTACCGACCCCCGTTACAGGAATTAGGACAGGGAATCCCGATGCCATTCAATATTTCAGGCCCGACAAGCCTGAAAACGAAGTGACCGTAGTTCTAAAAAATCAGGCAGCAAAACCCACCAATCTGATTCTCAGATCAGGAAAGAAAAAATACGTATTTGATCTAGTTCCATCCAAAACCATCCATCAGGACACGATTGAAGTCTTGGGTGATTTTGGCGGTGCTGAAATGGAAGATGCGGGCGCTGAGCTTCTCGAATCTTCAGATTCGCCCCAAAAAAAGAAGGCATCGAAATGAGACGTGTTATTCTCCTGTCTGTATTTTGTTGTGGAACGATAGGAACGCTGTCGTTTGCAGATGCTCCAAAAAAAGGAAAACTGATCTGTGAAGGCCCAGAGTGCGACTACAAAGATGTTCCTACAGGAAGCCTTGTAGAGCAGATCGGTGGGTTTGCGAAAGACTTAACGAATCGAACTGCAAAACGAATCGGCATTGCAGTCAGCGATATCGTCAAAGTGTCGCAGAGTGTCTCCCGCCGGGAGACAAAAGAAGTCTCAAACCTACCCATCTATTATCAAGGCATCGACCGATCAGGCTTTGAGTCCTCAGAGAAGGTCGTATTTGTACCCAAGTCGAGTGATATCCGCATGAAGGGTCTGAAGTCAGGAGACGTCGTTTGGGCTGTAGTCGAACAAGAGATCGTTGCTTCACCCAGTGTACCCACACCCATCCGTGCAATGGCTATTGGAGGAGAATTCCGAGGCGGATTTTTCCTGGGAGAAGCCACACTCGACCGCGAATTGAAGCGAGTTTTGTTTTCATTCTCAAAATTGCGATTCAAAGACACACCCACTGTGTATTCACTCAAAGCCAGTGGTCTTTCACCCAAAGGCAGTGTGGGTTTGGAGGGTGAATATATTTCCCAAGCCGGAAAATTCTTTATTGCTGAGCTTGCATCCGCAGGTGCAGCCGGATTCATGGATTCCACGATCCAGCGCAATCAAACCGTGATGGGGACTTACGTTCAAGCTCCATCACTAGCAAATTCAGGAAAATCAGCCGCCGCATCAGCGCTTTCAAAAACTACAGAGCAAATGGCCGAGTCCGTCCGTTCGGCTCCTGAGTACACGCAGGTGCAGGGATATCAGGACATTCAAATTATCATTCAAGAAGATCCAGTTGAATCTGGAGGATAGGAGAACGAAAAATGAGCGAAGCCGAAACAAAACTGGGACCAAAACCCATCAATAAAATTGCGTTGCCAGAGGAAGTTCTTAATCAGGCGCAAGCGACTCACAAAGAGCTCAAAGAGCGCGGGGCCAATATAAAATTGGACGATCTGCTAAGTGAAGCCATGCTCGCCATTACCGATGAATATTGGGACAGGCAGCTTGATCGGTTTACTCCCGATGAATACTTGCTGATGACTGTTGTACAAAATCCAGAAGCACGGCGACTCATGGTCGAAAAGGCTAAAAAGGTTTTGGATCTTCTCAAGCGCGGCGAACCCATCCAAAAGGTAGGGAAAAAAAGAGGGCCAAAAACCCAAAATAACGATCTCGTAGAAACTATTCCATGAGCCCGGACATTAAATTCACCGAACGAGATGCAAAAATATTGTCCTTTCTCCATACGCAAGGAGTAGCCACGCTCTCGCAATTAGAACGCGAGTTTTTTAGAACGCATGACTACTGCAAGAAACGTCTTTCCATTTTGGGACGCTTTGGCCTCATCGACTCAGTTCGATTTTCAAAAGGAATTTCCCAGGTGCCCTCTCGAATGATCGAGCTTCGGCAAAAAATTGAGCAAGAAGGCAAGGACTGGCGAAAGGTAAAACTCTATCGAATTAACGCCCACCTTTTAGGCAACAGCAAATTTCAATCCCCCTTGTCGGAGCCTATATTTTGGCAACATCAAATTGGACTAGGTGAAATCAGGCATTATTTGTCGAAAGTCTTAGGCCATGGCGTATTTCTCTCGGACCCACAATCTAAAAAGGAATGGGCCAGATTTCGAATGGGCGGCGAAGTCCCCATTCCTGATCTTGTGTGGCGTGGGAGTGACACCGAATTTGCAATTGAGTTCGAGCGAACCAATAAGGGCGAGTACCGATATTATGATCGCATGGCCAGGTACCAAAGATCGGGCTATCACCGAATTTTGTATGTCGCCAAAAATCAAACCATTGCCGATTTTCTCACCCGTTGTGGCACGCGGTTTCCCAAAGTGGGCATAACGCTGATTGCAGATCTTAGGACCGTGTTTGTTGGACTTCCTGGATTTGAATCCATTCAAACTTTTTTGGAGATTCCAAAATCATGAAAAACGAAATGAGTCAGGATGACGTAATTAAATTGGCAAGCTTTATCGGCGGAGCTTCGGTGGCACCCATTGCCCTTTATCTGATTTGGGCTTGGAAAAGAGAGCCCATTGTTCGAATTCGGCTCAAGGGGATTGCAATTCGCGTTGGCCTTACCCTAGTTGTTGCCTGTGTTTGGTTTCTATTTCTGGACGCTTACACCATGTACCGCCCTGACTATCTTTACCATCATACAAAACATTCCAATGCTCATTTACACCTGGGAATGGCAAAACTATTTTGGCTTTGGGCGCTCATGGGCGTTTGGGTCCGATATTTGGTTCCGCTCATGCTGATTTTAAAAAAGAAATCGCCAGGACTCAGGGTCCGCGACTTTAAATATCCACCTAAGGATTTTACTGCAATCAAACGTGCATTTCAAAATCCAACCGTCTTTCCACTAGGACTGGATGTCAAAAATCACTTGGTTTGTGGGTTAAGTGACGAACAGCGCAGACACCATATGTTAATTGCAGGTGCCACCGGTAGCGGAAAAACGGTGTGGATGGTCCTCATGATCTTACACGCCATTAAACACGGCCGCCCTTGCGTCATTATCGATCCCAAAGGCGACGATTCTACACTGCGAGAGATTATCAATCTCGGGCGAAAATTAGATCCACAATTCGACAAACGCTTCCACTTGTTTTCGATGTCGCGGCCAGAGCAAAGTTGCAAATACAATCCACTCAAACACGGAAACGCCAATCAGCTCAAAGATCGAATTATGGAGGCCCTTAATTGGTCCGAACAACATTATGCAAATATGGCGGGTGAATTTTTGACTGACTTCACTGCTGTCATTAAGTATTTGGGAATTGAGCTCAATCTCAAACGTCTTTCAAGAATTCTCCTTTATAAGGAAGAGCAGGCCAAGCTCCAGAAAATGATTCTGGTACGACAAAAAAAGGGTGACGAAGATGCTCTTGAGCTTTGGAATAAACTGCAAATTCATTTCAGCCAAAGCCATGCTAGTTCTTTGGCGGGCTTGCAGGCCCAGATTTCTATTTTAGATAATCCGACCTTTGGTAAACTACTTTCATTTGAGACTGCTGATCGCGAAATTGATCTGAGAGACATCAGAAAAACAAACGGCATCGCGTATTTTCAACTCAATACGCTGGGAAATGGAGACTCGGCCCGACGTTTGGGGAGAATGGTCATCGAAGATTTAAAAGCTCTGACCGCAGAAATTTACGATACCGAGTCCGATGAATCCAAGCGCAGGTTCTTTCCGGTGTTCATCGACGAGTTTGGATCGTTTGCGGCCAAAGAATTTATTGAGTTTCTCAAACAATCTCGTGGGGCGAGAATGGGAGTTCATTTATTTTCGCAGGGGTTTGAGGATTTGGATGTCGTGAGTAAAGAATTCCGGCGGCAGGTGAAAGCCAATTGCGGCACGACGGCCTCGATGCGTGTCACAGATAGTGAAACAGTGGAAGAAATGTGTTCGACGGCTGGAACCATGGACACGCTGGAGCAAAGCTACCAAGTGGAGGGCAACCTGGTTGCAAATAAAACCGGCATGGGAAATATGCGTGAGACCAAGCAAATGAAAATTGAGCACGACGTGATCAAACAATTACACACCGGCCAAGCTGTTGTGATTCAGTCGTCACCACAATCTGTTTCTGGAATTCAAATTTGTAGGGCGAAGGAAATTATTTAAGCTCAATCTAAGAATTAATTTCTAAAATTCAAAAATTTAAATAAGGATGGTCTAAAATTAAATTCTTCGATCTTGGAATTTAAATTCCAAAAATACGCCCACCGAGGTCACGTGAAGAGGTCACCCGACCCCGCCCCATCTCCCTGAAATTGTTCCAATTTCGCTCCTGACCACCCACCCACACCCTGAAGGTATGGTTAGGTGGTCAGGAGCCGGGACATGGGGCGAGGTCGGGGATCGGAGAGCAAAGTCGGTAGGAGTTGAGTAGTAGATAGTTTTTTTGGTGGTTATTTTGGATTTGAAATGAGGATCGCAAATTTGTTATCTGATGGGGTGAAGGACGGAATCGACTTACAAGATCGGATTTGGATGGGCTGAGTCAGTGAAGTGTCTACAACGAAACAACCCGGATGGTTTCGTTGTGAACTTTGACTGAACACCTGCTGATTGAAAATGCTGTGACGAAAGAGGCTGGAGCGGATGGGGGGTCTCGAAAGCTGTCCGACATCGGCTGCCTTGATAGTCGTCGAGAAAATAAAATAGCGTTTTTGTTGAGTGGGATCTGGGTTGGCGTAGTCCAGGCGATTGATTCGCTTATCGATCTCACTAAAATTTTTCCACGGACTTCCTGCCGTTTGTCGGATCAAAGCATTCAGCGTAGCAACCCTGCTTGTCGAGTGGCAAGGATGTTTCGAATCAGGTTTTCATCGTGTGGACCGCGTATTGCTCTTTTGGAACCAATTCCGGAGATCAGTTTGTGTTTTAAAAAAATGGATATTGATACTCACTCATCAGCGGGAACACGCTTTACGTGTCTAAGGTATTTCACTAACCTTTTTTTAGAAACCTCATAATAATGATCGTCCTCGGGAGCAATCGACATACATTCCTTAAATTTTTCTTGTGCCATTTTGAAATCGCTAAAGCTTTCTGCAAACACGGCTTCAGTATAAATCACCCTAGCCATCTGATGAAGGGTATCTCGAACTCGATTCATACCAGCATAACCTGCTCCATTTCGAGGATCCACTTGAGTGGCTTTTCGATATAGTTCGAAAGCCTCACGATATTTTTCTGTTTTTTCTTTCTCTCTCGCTTCTTCAAGAAGCGGTTCGCGCTTCTTGCGAATTAAATTTTTGCATTCTGAAATTAATTTTTTTGCCAATCCAATAGGTTCAAGTTCGGTCGCACCGATTTCTCCAATTCTTTGCACGCTGTCCATTGCATCATAGCAACGTCCCTCCTTCTGATATCTCAAGGCTTGTGTGTACATGTCTTTGGCTCTATTATTGATTTCCATCTGCACTTGTTTTTGCTGCTCATCCATTCGTTTTTGATCTTCATATTCCTCAATTATCTTTTGAGCTCGCTTCACAATTGAGTTCTCGGGATCTAAATTCAAAAGCTCAGCCATAGCCTCCTTAGCTCTGTCGTAGTCTTTTTTGTCCAGCGCACTTTGTATTTCCTTTTCGTAATCTCGGACTCTTCTCCTGATCTTCTCTTCCTCGTCTTTTCTACGCTTCTCCTCTTGCAAAGCTTCTACTTTACGCTTGCCTTCCTTTGCGTAACTTTCAATTTCCCGGGCACGTTCGTAGTCCTGAACCAGAACAAAAATTTTCTCTAATTCAAATAGAGTTTTGTCATAGTCGCGATTTCTGTAAAAATCAAAAGCAAGAGCATACTGAGTTTCAATAAATTTTTTATTTGTCGCAGAAAGTCTTTGGAAGTCCATGCGACGTTTTGTCTCCACGTCTACGGGGGTTCCTGAACCAGCAGAGGAAAAACCGGATTTTTTCGAGACTGGTTCATTTTTTTTCTTTATTTGTTTCTCCGATTCGGGATCATCTTCAAATAAAAAATAAAGCAATGCAAAGATCAGCGCACCTACAATGGCTTGCCGTTTCGGTGGCAGTGCACGGAACTTCTGTATCAAAGACTGTTTTTTGCCAAGGCCAGCCAAATCACCGCCTAGGCCAGGGATTCCAGATATCAGACCTGATAATCCGCGAACACCAGAAGCAGTCTGCTGTTCCGCTGTTGCTTGAAGGGCCTCTTCGTCTACCGATGCACCCGCTTCTGAAAAACTTCCGTCTTGCCTAGTTTCAAGTGGAGCTTCTTCTCCTTCTTCGTCCAACTCCGGAGTAACTCGGATAAAATCTTTTTGCTGCTCCTCATAATCTGGGTTCGAGACCAGAAACTGAATCTCAGTTTCTCCAATCTTGATCACATCTTCGCTCGAAAGTTCCTGCTCACTCATCGGCTGGCCATTCACCAAAGTACCGTTAGCCGAATCGAGATCTTTAACAAAGTATCGGATTCCGCTTTGTCTAATGACTGCATGTTTTCTTGATGATTTTTTATCTTGAATAATTAGGTCACAATTTTGCCCTCGACCTATGATTATTTCGGGTTTATTGACTTGGAACTCCTCATGCGAGGCTGTACCGGTCGTCACACGCAACAGAGCCACTATCTTGGGGAGAGCTCCAACTCGGGTTTTACCATCTCCTTCATCCGCCAGAAAATCCGAGCCTTTAACGCTTGCGGAATCGGCTTCTCCTTCTACTTGAGGATGGGATACCTCAGAGAAGTTCTCTGCTGCCGCTTCTTCGACCGGAATTTCTTCAGCTTCGGCAACTGGATTTTCAGGTGATTGCTCAGGAAGTTGGGAAGTTTGAGCATCTTCTTCCAAAATCAATGAAGTTTCGGATTCTTTTTTATCTAATTCGAGTTTCATCAGATAAGGGCCAATTGAAATGACATCGCCCTCTTTGATTACGGCTTGTGTGCAATCAGTACCGTTGACCAATAACGGCGCAAAGTCACTTTTCTTCTCAATTTGAATTTCATTGCCAACCACACGCAATACAGCATGCCGTCTCGATACTGCACGATCATCCAAGCGAATATCGCAGTCCTCGGATCGCCCCAGCACAGATTCGCCTTCGATCGGCTGTGATCGAAGATCTTCACCATTGCGGCTGATGACAAGAAGCGTAGCGACTCCCATTACTATTTACAGGTAAATCCTACTTTCTCCAGGTTCTGTTGCATCTTGCCTCGAACATCCTCGCAATGTTTTTGTTCCGATTGGGCGGTAGCAACCACCTTGCTCTGGCCAAATTTCTGGTAGTGAAGCTCGCATCCCGCACCTTTTGGAAGCACAATCAAAGTCCTCTCATCTTTTCCAGATTTGCAGCGCATCTCTAGCCCGCTAGAAGAACCACTATTTCCAGTGTTCTCTTTCGTTGGCAGGCCCAATTTCTCCGAGGTCAGTGCCGTTGATGGTGACGCAGTAGCAGCAGGAGCAGTATTTTCACTGTTTTTTACCGGGTTACTTGAACAAGCGATGAAGGGGATGAGCACAAATGCTGTAATCAAATATTTCATATTTTCTCCTTATTTATAAAAGTTGGTTCCAACCTGGACTAATGGCAAAAGCTGCATTGATTTGACCCACATGCGAATATCCCTGCGGAAAATTCCCGCTCTGCTCATGTGAATGTGGCCGATAATGCTCAGAAAACAATCCTACCAAATTTGCCGAATCTTCTATTTCCTTCATCACCTCCTCAGCCTTGTCCAAATTGCCCATCGCTGCATAGGCTTGAGCTAGCCAGAATGAGCAAATCACAAATGCGGCCTGAGGGTGGCCAAAGTCATCTTTACGCCGATAGCGATGCAAGAAGTGCGTTGCGCGCTCGTGCCCCTCGAATGCCAGAGCCTGATGAATTGATTGAACACTCAGCCGATTCAAATCCAAGTCCGGAAATCGCAAAATGGGAAGCTGCAAAAGAGCTGCATCAAAAGTTGGATCTTGAGGGCCGTTTCTGAGTGAGCCATCAATGATTGCTGCTCTGATGGCGTGCTCAGCAGTTCGTTTGGCAGAATCAAGATCATCAGCGATCCCTTGTAGAAAACCGAAACTCTTGATCTTCAGTGCACGATCAATTCCAGCCCAGCACATCAAATTAGAGAAAGAGTGTTCTTGCCACCCTTGCCGAATTTCCCATAGACCTGCGTCGGGTTTAGAAATTGATTGGATGCAAATTTTTACAAAATCTGTAATCAAATTTTCGTGATTTCGAGTTCGCAGATGATGAAATCGCTCATCAAGAAAAATAGGGGCAAGAGTGAGAATCATCTCTCCATAAACATCATTTTGTATATGCTCTGCAGCCTGATTGCGGCTGCGAACAGGCCGACTATTTTTGTACCCAGACCAGTTGGGGTGTTCCACTTCTGGAATCGGGAGGGATCCATCTAGAGCGTAGACGGGCGCCAAACGCTCTTTGGAATGCTCATGCTGGTGCGCAATATTGAGAAGAAATTTAAGAAATCCTTCCATTTCCTCGAAATGCCCAAGATTCCTGAAAGCAGACAAAACAAAATAGGCATCCCTGAGCCAACAAAACCGATAATCCCAGTTTCTTTTGCCCCCGATTTCCTCGGGGAGACTGGTGGTGAGCGCAGCCAAGATCGCTCCTGTATCCTCGTAACAGTGAAGCTTGAGCGCAAGTGCAGAGCGGATGGTTTCTTTTTGATACAAAGTAGGAATTGAGCAGTGCTTGACCCAAGTCCGCCAATAATCAATGCTTTGCTCTAAAAACTGATGTGCGGTCTTTGGTAGATCATCCTCAATACCAACTCCCCACGTCAGGCCAAAATACAACGGCTCTTCAAGAACAAAAGGAATCTCCTCACAGAGATAGGTCATCGGCATATTCGTTGCGAGTTTGAGATCGGTTTCGCGGATCTTCCATCGCAAGTGACTGTTGCCACGCACTGGCTCAACAGCCGTTTTACTCCAACCCTCCACAGGTCTACATTGAACTCGGATCACTGGGCTTCCCGATTTGCTCTCTAGAATTCGAAAAAGAGAAGTAGGTCGATAGGTCCTTCCGTGCTGATAAAATCTTGGACAAAAATCCGTGATTTGATAAGAGCTCCCATCTTTCTGGGTGATGGTGGTCAGTAATATATTGGTGTTGGGCAAATAAGCTTGGTGTTCTTTTGTATTTTCTTCCCGGGAACTCATGGAGAAGAATCCTCCATCCTGATCCAAAATTCGCCCAAAAACGGGGGGACTGTCTGGTCGCGGAAGGCACAGCCAATCGATCGAGCCCGATTGGCTAATCAAGGATGAAATCTGACAGTTGCCAATTAAACCGTATGGGTACAGAAACAGTCCTACCTTTCTTGCTCGACAAAAAAGTAAGCAAATGAAAACTACATCATTTATTATGCTAGCAAACTATTTTATGATTTGGCAATGAGACTTTCTATTCGCTTCATCCTCCCTCTTGTAGTCGTTCTGTCCACGATCGCGTACGCGCTCGTTCCCCTCGTCGATCGACTGACGCTCCAATGGTTTGTGCGTGATATGGATATTCGTGCTGAGCTGATTGCCAACACGATCCGAGATGGACTCATTCCTCTCCTCGAAAAAAAGGATCGCGTCAGAACTCTGGCGCTTTTTGAGCGAATCACTAAAGACGAAAGATTGTACGCAATTGGATTTTGCGACCCGAGCGGAAAACTCATCTACAAAACGGGAACTTTTTTGGAATCAATTCCTTGTCGAATTTCGTCAGAAGAAGAAGTGCTTCACGAGTTTCCCAAAGGGCCTGTTCATGTTTCGTCTAAGGCTTTGCAGAACGAAAGCATACCTCCGCAGACACTTGGACAACTCGTCCTAGTTCATGACATGAGTTTCGTGAGCCGAAGAAGTGCCGCCACAAAAAAGTACGTCTTCTACCTTTTCGTTGTTTTGGGAATTGTCGTTTCGCTGATCACTGTGCTCGTGGCTCAACTCAGCTGGAAAGGCTGGGTCTCAGGGATTAGAGCAATGCTTAAAGGAGAAGGACTCCTAAAACCCATGTCCCCCTCTCCAGAGCTCCGCCCCATCATGAAAGATCTTCGGGGCCTTCTCAAAGATCTTGAACGAGATCGCAAAATCCGGGATGAGCTTCAAGTCAGCTGGACCGCATCGTCGCTTAAGGAACTCCTTCATCGCGAACTAGCCGGCGACGAGATCCTGGTGGTCTCCAATCGTGAACCCTATATTCACAATCGAAAAGATGGAAAAATCGAAATACAAGTCCCAGCCAGCGGCCTAGTCACAGCACTAGAACCTATTATGAGGGCTTGCTCAGGAACTTGGATTGCACACGGAAGCGGCAGCGCGGATCGAGACGTCGTCGACAAAAACAATCACGTCCAGGTTCCTCCCGATCACCCCTCTTATCAAATTCGGCGCGTTTGGCTCACGAAAGAAGAAGAGGAAGGATACTACTATGGATTTTCCAATGAGGGTTTGTGGCCGTTGTGCCATATCGCTCACACCCGACCCACGTTTCGGAGTCAGGACTGGAAACGCTATGTGGAGGTCAACAAAAAATTCGCGGACGCCGTCATTGAAGAAGCAGCCACAGAAGATCCAGTCATCCTTGTTCAAGATTATCACTTTGCACTTCTCCCCAAGATGATCCGCGAAAGGCTTCCGCAAGCGACGATCATCACCTTCTGGCATATCCCTTGGCCCAATCCAGAAGCTTTTGGGATTTGCCCTTGGAGAGAGGAGATTTTGGAAGGGTTACTCGGAAGTAGCATTTTGGGATTCCACACCCGGTTTCACTGCAATAACTTCATCGACTCGATCGATCGTTTTTTGGAATGCCGAATTGATCGAGAAACTTCGACTATTTCCTATGGAAAAAAAATTACTGCCGTAAACTCCTATCCTATTTCAATCGAGTGGCCACCGCGTTGGATGAGCTCACAAAAATCGATTTCGGATTGTCGAAAATCCATTCGAGAAACTCATCAGATGGATCCAGAGCAGCTCATCGGAATCGGTGTGGATCGATTGGATTACACCAAGGGAATCCTCGAACGCTTCCGTGCTGTAGAAAGGCTTTTAGAACTCTATCCCGAATACATTGGAAAATTCACTTTTATTCAAATCGCAGCTCCTTCGCGTTCGATGATTCGAGAATATCAACATTTTGGAAATGATGTCAGAGCACTCGCTGAGCAAATCAACCAAAGGTTCGGAAAAAATCGTTACCAACCCATTCTACTCAAAGTAGAACACCATGAACCCGAACAAGTATTTGAATATTTCCGAAGTGCAGATCTCTGTATGGTAACTAGCCTGCATGATGGAATGAACTTGGTGGCAAAAGAATTTGTCTCTGCACGAGACGACGAACAGGGAGTTCTCATCCTCAGTCAATTTACGGGAGCATCGCGAGAATTGCCCGAATCCATCATCGTCAACCCTTATAACATTGACCAATGCGCTCAAGCCCTTGCGGCCGCACTTACAATGTCCTCAAGCGAACAGCGTGATCGAATGCGCAATATGAGAGGGCTGATTCAAGAGTTTAACGTCTATCGTTGGGCAGGCAAAATGCTCATAGACGCAGCACGGATTAGACAGCAGAATCGTCTGATCAGCCGCCTCAAAGAAGGCGCTATTGTTTTTTTTGACGGAAGGTTTTAGGGATGAACGAGCTAATTTCTAAAAGCAGTCTTCAAATTTTGGAATCACTCAGTTTTACTCAGACGCTTTATGCTTTTGATTTTGACGGAACTTTGGCACCGATTGTCGACAATCCTGACGACGCCTATATGAAAGAAAGTACACAAACCCTTCTCGCTCGGCTCAGCAAAATGGTCTCCACAGCAGTGATTTCAGGAAGAGGCTTAGCAGATCTCAGTCCCCGGGTCCCTGAAAGTGTTAGATATCTCATAGGAAACCATGGTTTAGAAGGACTTCCAGGAGCTACACCGATCGCTCACTTACGGAGTCAAAGTCAAGGATGGAAGAAATTTCTTGAAGCTCATTTAAATCCAGTCGCTCAAGATCTCGGGATTTCGATCGAAGACAAGGAATACTCGATCGCGCTCCATTATCGTCGGTCGAGAAAAAGGAAACTCGCCCGCATCAAAATTCAGGAAACAATACCGCTTCTCGATGGAAATCCAAGAATCCTCTTTGGTAAACTGGTGTTCAATGTCATTCCTGCGGGTGGGCCACACAAAGGAATTGCTTTGCAACGGTTAATGGAGCAGAGCGGATCCAAATTTGCATTTTATATTGGGGACGACTTCACAGATGAAGATATTTTTGGGCTTCTTGATTCAAGGATCCTGACAGTACGAGTTGGAAAAAAGGATCGTTCCCAGGCTAAATATTACATACACAAACAAAAAGAAATCGACGCAGTTATTCAAAAAATCATTCAATTTCATGATTCAAGAGGATTATAAGTGAATACTTACCCAAACATTCCTACTCAAAGCCACCCTTTCTATCTAGTTTTTCAGTTAGGGATACAAATTCAGCATCTGGGACAAAAACTCGAAACTGAGACCGGCATCAGCCTCACTCAATGGTCGATTTTGAAGCAATTGATTGATCATCCCGCCAGTTCTGCACTTTCGCTTGCTCACTCCGTGGGCGTCCAGCCCAGCACACTGACTCAGGCTCTGAAGCGTCTTGAAAAAAAAGAACTTATTTATTTGGGGAAAGACCCCAGTGACTCCAGAAAAAAGATGCTGTCGCTGACTCGAACAGGAAAAACCGCTCTTGATAGAGCTGACCTTTGGCTACAAACAAAACTCCATGAGCTAAAATCTGGCCCGGAAGAAATCCAAAGTCTATGGGAGCAACTTCTACGAATCAGCTAGGATTTTTGATTTTTCTTCTACTCTTCTCATGGAGCGCAGACGTCGGAGGTGGGCCTCCTCCTCGATTTTATCGCAAATATTCACCTGTCATCTCCTTTAATTTGGATGAGACCAAAGTGCTGAATACTTCAATACGGATAGCAGCCCGAGAGAACCGGTTAGAGGATTTGAAGAGTTCCCTCAATAAAAAAAATGCTGACGTCAACGACCAATCCGACGATGGCGTTTCCGCATTGATGTATGCTGCGTGGAATTGTTTTCCAAAAATTGTTGATTATCTAGTTCAAAGAGGGGCTGACGTCAACCTTCAAGACGAGCAAGGCCGTACCGCACTCATGTATGCTACTCGCGGACTCTGCCTTCCTGTGGTAAAAAAACTACTAATAACCCCAAGTCTGCTCATCAATACTCGCGACCATCGAGGAAGAACTATCCTGAAATATGCACAATCCGCCGCCGCACTTGAAGTAGGCGACCCTGCGGACGAGATACTAAAACTAATTCGAAAAAAAATTCAGAACTTTAAATAGAAGAATCTCTCGTAATGAGGCCACTTGTGTTTTTAACTATTCTATTTTTACCACAATTTTTTTCCCTAGTGCTTTCGCTATTCGAACTAAAGTCGCAATTTGAAATTCAGTTCGTTTTCCGCTGATGAGTCGTGAAAGCGTGCTTTTCTGGAACCCTTCCTCATAACAAAATCGCTCGATTGACGGATACTTCTCTCGAATGAGTTCCGGGATCTGCTTTCGAAGAGTGGCCAAGGGATCATAACCTTTTTTAAGTTGCATAATAGGCAACAATATTCGTAATTTCAGGATCGATAGTTGCCTATTGGACAATAAATTCTGAACTGGAGAGCAAGATGAAACCCACTGAAGCGGTTTACGACACAAGCAAACTCGTCAGAGTATTGGACGAAGCGACGGGTCAGCTTCACGTCACGAGTCAAAAGCTCTCTGCCCTGGGAACTCTGATTACCCAAGATTCAGAAAATGCGGCGGTCGATCTCTCCGAACTCTATGGGTTAGGGCTGATCTTGCTCGATTTCAGCCATGACCTGGGGAAACTGGGATTGGAACTCGATTTGAAAAATTTTATAGAAGCGCACGCTTAAAGAGTTTGAAAGTCCACGCGAAAGTCCAGAATTCTGGACTTTGGACGCAAAACCAAAGCCCTCGTTTTTTGAAAGCCACATAAAATCACAGAGTTGTGAAATCGATGTTTTGGTACGAAAACTGCTCTGAGAAGTCCTACAAAGGTAGGAATTCACTCTATGGTTCAATCATTGCTAGAAGCCGCTGACGAAACTTTTCCACAAAAATCCATTTTGACCGCCGAAGATATCGCCAAGTTCTTGGATTGCGATCCACAAATCATTTACAATTGGGCGAGACGTTCTGATCCAACCCGGAGACCTCCTCGACTGATTGTTGGAAAATCGATCCGTTTTCCGAAGCGTGAGTTTTTCAAGTGGCTGGCCGTGGATCAGGGAAAGTAATCCTATGGTTTCGATTCAAACTTACATTTTTAGAAGGCGACTCGTGGGAGGTGGTTTTTCTTGGCGGGTTCGTTGGAAGGACTCCAAGTTGGGCAAATGGCGATCACTGTCTGGCGGGCGATCCAAGGACGAGGCCAGAATCATCGAAGCCCAGGTGAGGCAAAGTCTCCTGCAGGGAGTTGATCCTTCGAGCCAGGAAAAGGTCCTGGACGATTGGACGATGACTCAGGTGATCGAGAGCTTTTACAATCACTCCCGGTTTTTGGGAGGGACTGAGCGCTGGAAAAAAGAGGTTCATAAAAAAATTACCAACGATATTGAGCCTTACTTTGGAAAGATGCGATTTGGAGAACTGAGTTCGGAGCATCTCAATAGGTTTTATGTATCGATCAAAAAACGTGGGCTCGCCCATTCTACGATTGAGAAATACCATCATTTGTTGCGAATCATGGGAGATGTTTATGCTGAAATTGGTGGTGATCGAGTCAATCCTATTCGAAGATTGCGGGATTTCTCGAAACGCTTTCCTAAGCAAGCTCCATCGCGCGACATCAATTTTCTGACACCAGGCGAACTCGAAAAACTCTTTGTTGAAACAAAAAAATCTCATAGACCTTTGCTGGCAGAGTTTACATGTTTTTTGGCTCACACGGGGCTGCGAAGAACAGAAGCGCTGGAACTCAAATGGACGGACATCGACGAAAACGCAAATCTCTTGCATGTTCGAAAAAGTAAAAGCGGGAGAAGTCGTATTGTTCCTTTGGAAACAGAAGCGATGGCCGCAATTGCTGGGCTCAAGGGAAATGGTCTTCATGTATTTTCGAAATTCGATGGGAGTCGATATTATCCGGACTCATTCTTGCGTCCATTGCAGAGAGCTGCAAAACGAGCGGGAATATTGAAGCGAATCGATATCCATACTTTGCGCCACAGCTTTGGAAGCAACAAGATCCGCATGGGTTGGGGAATTAAAAAAGTTTCTGTTCTCTTGGGACATGCGGACATCTCGACCACAGCGAAAATTTACGCACATTTACTGGATGGTGATCTCAGGATTCGGGATGACGCGCGAATGACCTTTGACAAGAGTGAGAATTCCAAAGATATTGAAAGCACGGGCAACGCCGAAACCACTATGGCTCAAATCATCGCAAACACCATTACCAGTAGTCTTGCTGGAACTCACAACGCGGATCAGGCGCTGAGCTGGCTCTTGCGCTCTTTTTCTGAGTTGGCCAAGGTCGTCCAATCGCAAGATTCTGCGAGTTCTGCCGAGATCCAGGGTGATTTGGAAGCCGATTCAAAAAATGGCCGTTATGCTCCGCTAATGCTCCACGCGGGCTTAGTGAATGAAAACTCAGGTCTGGCTGCAGCTGGGAGCAAGCCTGAACTTTCTTTGTTGTTCCAAGAGCTTGCCCCGGTTGAAAATGTGGAGCCGATGATCCGGATTGAACGGACGACCTACGCTTTACGAACGACATTTTCATAGAAATCTCCGTGAACCACAAAATACCACGGTGAA
>CAYILR010000062.1:0-16542 GCA_964364175.1 uncultured Bacteriovoracaceae bacterium | reverse complement strand
GCCTGGGTCAGTTCCTTGCAAACGGGTGGGTCAACTCAGCTGCAATCGGCCACTCGATGTCAAAATTCGAAGAAAATCAAAAAAAATGGCTTCATCACCTCAAGATCATGAGGTGCGAAAAGCGTGATGCTAACAAAACGGGATCATCAACTCATGTGTTTTCTCTCTGAGCAAGGAGTAGCTACTTTCGCTCAATTGAGAAAAGAATTTTTTGTAAACGACGAGGCGTGTAGATGCCGTTTGAGAAAATTACTCCGAAGAAATCTTATCGAATCTATATCTATTGACGAGATGAAAAAAATTTCAGTGTCGGCATATCTGAAAATGGCCGAAATTCTAAATCTCAAAGGAAGCGAAATTTGGAAATATCGACTTTACCGCCTAAGTGAAGTTTTTAGAAAAATTAGTCCTACAACGGAGACAAACTCTGATCCAAAAATGTGGCGACACCAAGTTCAGCTGACCGAGGTGAGACAGTTCATTAAAGAAGAGTTTCCAAATGCTCTCATCTTGACTGAGTCCGATGTAGAATCTGAATGGCGGAGATTCAAATCCAAAACTGAAGTCGCAATCCCCGATCTTGTGCTTAGATCCTCAGGCAAAGAGGTCGCTATCGAGATGGAAAGAACTCTCAAATCAGAGCGCGAATACCAAAAACGAATGGCATTTTATGGAAGATCTAAATATACGCACGTTATCTATTTTTGCGAGTCAGTGAATATTTTCAACAAAATCGCAAGAACATCAGCCGGTTCAAAAAAGATTGGCGTTTCGAATATTTTATCAAAAGACAAAATCTACCGAGTAGGCCAGGGATTTCAACCCATACGCACATTTATTCATTCGGTGTATTAAGGAAGGAAAAACGAGCATGAAAGATCAGGACAATTCACAAGAGGCAATTTTATACGGCGCAGTGGCCCTAGGAGGAATTGCAGGACTGCTTGCTGTGGGTCCGATCACAGCAATTTTAGGTTTTGTGATGTGGAATAGAACAGTTTTGTTTAAGGCGATGAGAAAATGGAAGTTATTTTATTTGGGTATCAGTATTGCAATAATTTCCATGATTACCTGGTATTTGTGGCTGGATAATTTCCCTATATATTTTTTTGAAATTTTAAATCAGGAAGCATTTTTACATGTCAAATGGGTTTGGATTGCAAGACTCATTGACGTCGGATGGTTCGGAGGTCTGGGATTACTTTTGCTGCTCGCTCCCATTCTCATTCAGCTAAAAAACCTAAGTCCCAGGGTTAAATCGTCTGACTTTATTTACCATTTTAAAGACATTAAAAAATTTATGACAATATTCGAGGATAAAAACAAAATCCCTCTAGGGTTTGACCTCAAGCGAGGAACTGTTTGCTATTTGACTGAAGAGCAGTGTTACTCGCATGTTTTGATTCTGGGTGCCACAGGATCTGGAAAAACAACTCTGATTATCCTCATGATTTTGCATGCAGTTTACCATAAAAGACCCTGCATTGTCATTGATCCCAAGGGGTCAGACTCGACACTCAAGTTTATCAGACTCATTGGAAAAGTCCTTGATCCTAATTTTGACAAACGCTTCAAAGCATTTAGGCTCTCTAAACCTAAAGATAGCTGTCAGTACAATCCACTCAAACATGGGAATGCAAGCCAAATCAAAGATCGAATCTTAGAAGCTCTCAATTGGAGCGAGCAGCATTATCATGCCTTGGCCGGTGAGTTTTTAGTTACAATCACAGCTTGCGCTGAATTTTTGAAAATGCCTCTGAATTTTAGTGAAGTGATTAGGCTGACCACAAAAGAAGCTCAAGATGGAATGCTGGCCATATTGCTTGAAAAAGCAAATCTGGGTGGTGTGCAAGGTGCCGAAGCTAAAGATTTGCACGACCGATTAACTGCGCTAGCAGGTACGCTAAAGGATGGAGATCTTTCTGGGTTAAAAGCACAGCTTTCTATTTTGAATAGCCCCGCGATGACGCCAGTATTGTCTTTCACAGAATCTCAAAATGAAATTGATCTTTACGAAGTACTCAAAAAGGATCAAATTGCGTATTTTCAGCTGAGTACCCTGGGAAATCCAGATACCGCAAGACGTCTCAGTCGTATGATCACAGAAGATATCAAGGGGCTGGGGTCGTATGTGATTGATACCGTCCCAGAGGAAAATCTCAAGTACATGCCAGTGTTTGTCGACGAATTTGGAAGTTTTGCTTCCAAGGAGTTTATCGAAAATATCAAACAGCTCAGGGAAGCCCATTTTGGAGTTCATCTCTCAACTCAAGGATTGGAGGATCTCGATGCAGTTAGTCCTGCGTTTGGAAGATCATCAAGCGCTAATCCGCTGACAAAAATTGCGTTTAGGCTTGATGATTCCGAAACTGTGGAAAGGGTTTGTTCGTGGGCAGGAACCATTGAGGCCGAGGAGCAGAGCTACCAAGTAAGTGGTTCATTTTTACCGAAGAAGACCGGACTTGGGAATATGCGTAAAACGAGGCAGATGTTAGTTGAGCACGACGTACTCAAAAATTTGAATATCGGGCAAGCGGTGGTAATCGAAAAATCACCCACGCGAATTACTGCACTGGGAGTATTTAATCCCAAGAATCTACTTTGAACTAGGTATCAAAAACTGAAAGCTCTACACCGAAATCTGCCAGCATGGCACCCGCAATGAGGTGCGCCCTATAAGTTCTTGTCTTTATTGAATCCAGGTCGCTCAGCAATAAGTTAAGAGGACCGCCACAAAACACTTGACTTACTAAAAAAGATAAGTTATTCTTTTTAATAAGATGCCCGAAAGTCATCGGACCTGGAAAGTTAGGATTGAAGACAGTGCTACTGCGATTTTCCAGTCGGGCCACCTGACCCGTGATGATTTAGAAGTCATCAAGGAATGGCGCAGAACGATCATCGAAGGTGGCGGACCCGATGCACTCCTCAAAAGGCCGGATATGTGGGCCGACCATGCTTTGCATGGAGAATGGGAAGGCTGCCGGTCGTCTAGCTTTGGGTATCGTGGACGGATTATTTATCGAGTTGAGAATGAGATTATTACGGTGGTTGTAGTCAGGATCACTCCTGAACACGACTACAAGAAAAGAAAGTGAGCACATATGACAACCAAGGATCTTTTGGATTTTCTACCCACTGACAGTACCGCTGGGAGCGTGATTCGAGCTTTTCGTAAGAACTTTAAAGTGACTCTTAAAGAACTCGGTAAACTTACCGGGATTCCGGAATCCAATTTGAGCGCTATCGAAAATGATAAGGTTGAGATCGGAGTCAAACGAGCTACTTTGATTGGTGCTGCTTTGGGGATTTCTCCTGAGTCGCTGCTTTTTCCGAATGGTAAGAGCCAATATGAGAAAGAAGCTGATCGCGTCAGGAAAGCTGCTAGTCGGTTGTTTGCGGTGAAGAAAAAACAAGGGGAAGCAGCCTAAGAAGATTAGGTTCTTTCAAGTCTCCAACCGTCCTTGCCTCATTAAAATAATCACGGTAAAAACGGCACTGTCTATGAACTTATGCCAAAATCGGTAACCCAGCTTTTCAACATTCCCAAAGGACAATTCGACGCCACCGGAGCATTTGACTCTGTTCTGGATGTAGACGCCAGGCTTTTTGTTGATCCGTTCTTACTTCCACACTCTTCTACGCCTGAATTCCAAGATGGTCGAAAAAAAGTGCTTAAGTACTTTGAAGACATCCTAACTTTAATCGCAGAATCAAATTCTCCCAATGACCGCACGTTAGTAGCCGCTAAGCGAAAGCTGAATTTTCCAGAGGTCAAAGGATTTAGTCTTGGATACGGAAAGCCTGGGTCACACGGAAGCGGAATGGGTCGCGGATTTCAAAATCAACTTTTTGATACTGCATGTGAAGTGGTGCGCAAAGGCATTCGTAATCCCATCGTGTTCGAGCTTGTAGGAATTTTTGAAGAAGATATCGGATGCGACCGTATCTCCGATATGGTTTGCAGAATTTTATATGAAGATTTTCTTTCCTATACTTCACGGATATTTAGCGCACTTAAGATAAAGGGGCAGACCTTTGAACAAGGCGATCAAAAGTACACTATTCCTGCAAATCCATACAGGAGTGGACACCCCATAATTTTGATCCCGAAAGATATTCTGCGAGATCTACCGATGGCTGATTCATGGGGCAATATTTCCTATGTATGCGCAACCAACCAAGCTTTACGCCAAAAAATCAATGAACTCATCGGGCATGATTGGCATGAAAAAACCAGAGATTACAAGAAAAGTGATCTAAAGAATTTTTTGTTCCGGAATCCAGACTTTTTCAAAGAAATTATTTCGGAGTACAATAAATCTAATCCGACCAAGTATGACTATGACAAAGACCCCAGCGGTGAAGCCAACTGGCTAAGAATAGCAGAAGAAGCAACATCACAGTCCCCACTTCGTTTGGAAGCTATTCCAAACAATGCTACCCTTGGTGACCTCGAAAGAATCGTCTCTGCGATATGTGAAAAATTTAAGCACTTGGTGGAGAACAACCTCTGGAAGTTCTTATATAAGGATAACGGAAGACCAAAGCATGAGTCTGCGAGTCAGATCATTTTTTATGCCGTGGCTGATATTTACTGTACAGCTAATAAGCTAACCCTCGCCCGTGAATGCAATGCAGGTCGTGGGCCAGTTGATTTCAAAGTTGCAAATGGTACACACAATATTTTGGTGGACACAAAACTATCAACCAATACTCGTCTTATTCATGCTTATGAAAAACAGCTACCTATTTATGAGCAAGCAGAGAACAGTGCAGGAAGTAAGATTATCGTTATCCAGGTGAATGAAAAAACAAAACAAATTAAGGCGCTTCAAACTCGCAAGGAGTCCGATTCTACAGCTGGGAAGAAAACACCGACCATCTTGGTCGTGGATGGTCTTCCAAAAGAATCTGCCAGTCGAGACTAACGTTGGTGGTGATAGCCAAATTGCTCATGCAGCAAGAATCGAGACTGTCTTGCATCAAGCGAGGACGAACAATAAGAACCGTCTCGCTATTTTTCCAGAAAACTTTGAAAATTCTGAGAGGTACATTGAATTAGCGCTTTCCGATACTTCTGTGTGCGCTGAAAAATTCTCCTCTGAAACCTGGAAGCATTTGATTTAATTTTACTAAAAAAACTAACTTAACGATTAATCTCTATACAAAAGACGTTCAAGCAAAGAGTATTTAGTTAATGGAAACTATTTTGGAATATGGACAGAAATTATCACCCTGGGCAACTATGTTTGCTTGTGGGTATGGATTTTATGCACTTATCGTAAAACGAAGAGAGCTATTTCGCGGAAGCATTTACAATAGACAAATAGATGAATTACTAATTATCCGTCACAAGTTACATTGCATTTGGATGTCAATTGACAGTTGTCACAACTGGTCAAAATTCTCAGTTTACAAAAGTCTCTTAGCTCTCGAAAACGACAGTCCAGAGGATTGGGAAACATATCAAAATTTTAGGAAAGATTGTGGCTATATTTTTTATACATTTTCCCATGAAAACAATGCTCTACTACCAGATTGGTTTAAACCTAATACTCATGAAGATTTACTAAAATCATTTACAGAGATTGCTCCATTTACTTTAGATGCACTTTCCAAAAAAAATCATACAGATATATTGGATTTTCAAAATTTTTTACTTAACAAAATATCGGCAATTGACATTGCTTTAAACAAGAAAGCCTAGTCAAATTTCTAAAAAAGCGCAGACTTCCGATGTTTTCTTAACTATAGAAAAGCTCCCCTAATTTAATAAATCCAGTCCCTCTTTAGTTGGGAGTCCCCAAGCTCAATATTTAGACTCGGGTTTTGCTTCATCCGACGTGGCCACCCGAGCAAACCGAAAATCTTTGATTATCCTGACCTATGATGTGACCTATGACCGAGATCCAACCTCCTAAAATGTGTCCATTTTCCAGTTGAGCACTCACCCACACCCTTCGGGCTTTGTGCGAGTGCTCAACTGGCGGAGGTTGGACTAGGTACGAGCTATTATTATAATGGTTACTTTGGATGGGTTTGCTCGGGTGGCTTGTTTTGTTCTTCTTAGACTTGGGTCAGGGGATTGCAGAAGGGAGAATATTCCAAGGTTGTTTTCCTCTGTGTGGTCAGGGATATTCTCCCTTCTGCAATCAGGATCGAGAACCACTAATGATGTCGGTAGCAAAGAACGTTCGATCGGGTGATTTCCCTGGGAATGGCAACGTAAAGTGCGATAAATTTTTCTTTGGAAACATTTTCTTCGATCGTTGCTAAGCCTCGTTTTCGGAGGCGATCGCAGTCATCAAAACCGATCAGATCGATGTCCCAATAACTGCATTCGATCTCGCGGGTTCTGACTCTCAGTTCACACGAAGCGTCTCTCGTATGAGGATACTCGTAGTAAATCGTCAACTCGGCGTTGGGAAGGTTATGCCAAAGTAGTTCTTCTGCTTCATTTCCGGATAAGTAGTTCCGGTCGGTCGGGAACGAAGCATCTGATGGGATGGGTCGCACTTCGTTCGCCAAAAATTGACAATCATATGCTGTCCGATAGGGGTTATCGACTCCGTGGCAATGAATTGGGCCAAAACAAACATGACCATAAGTATCGGCTCCGCCAAGCTCGCCATAGATCATCTCAGCTAAATCGCCATCATACAGTTGATGAGATTTCTCTGACTGAAACTGAGCAAGTTGCTCTGCACTGCATCTGAATTGAGTAGCGGCATGAGCCGAAGAAACCGAGAAAGCCAATAGGAATAGAAATGAATACGAGGACATTTGAAGTCTCCTTTCGCCAGCATTACCTGGATCAAGTTATAGGGTCATCCGGCTAATCCGAATTTCTCAGCCGCCTTCGGGCAGCTCCCCTGGTTAGTTTCATGATCTGTATTGGTCTGAACCTAGTTGTCAACAGGAGCCTATGTCTATGCTTCTTCAGGCCACATTTCGAAATTAATTTTTAAAAATTTTAGAATATAAAAAAGCATAGGAAGACTCGGATATCTACGACCCTGCTCAATAGAGCGAATCGCTTCCGAACTCACCTCAAGTTGTTCTGCTAACTGCTCCTGAGTCAAACCCCGCTGCTCACGTTTGTCTTGAATACAGCGAGAAAGAATTCTTAACTCGGTTTCAATTGTTTTCCTATACTTCGGAGGAATCCTGCTCAACCTTTTTGATTGCATTTCAATCAGGTTACTTAGTAGTACTGGCAGTAACAGGTACTTAAAGTACGAATTGTTGGAGCGAATTCAATGAAACTAGATAAAAAAGTGGATGATCAATTGTTCGAATGCCAAGGCCAATTGTATGGTTTAAATCAAAAACTATATTTCCTTGGAGAGCTTTTTGAGCGGCAAGATATTGAAAACAGCGTGCCAGATTTACGAGGGCTAGGTATTTTACTGAAAGACTTGAGCAATGACGCAAATCAAGTTTCAAAAGATCTTGAACAAATAGCAGCTCAATGCAGTTGAACGGGAAACGTCATAAAACTATCGGTTCTTAAAAACCTCCATGGCTTTCGACGGTCTACACTACAGACCCCTACCAGACATGGAGGCTTAGTTTTTATTCGTCCAACCTTTGGAAGGTCGGCACTGGATGATGACCTGGACATAGCCTAGTGCACAGAAGTGCTGTCCTTGAACAACACCTAACGGGCGAAACTTTGTACTCGGGCCAAGCGGAAACCCACGTTGTTGTTGCGGTTACCGGGCGTGTCGTTGTTGCGGTTGGCGGAACGCACGTTCCTCGCGTTGTTGTTCCAGCTGCCACCCCGAAGCACGCGGTTCGAGCCTGATACGGTCATCATGCCAAAATCAGTGTGTCTTCTAACTCCTTTCTTCGAAGCATCATCGAATCGGCACACGATAGATGTGCCAGTAAACTTTGAGTGGATTGAATCCATTTTTCCTCTTCCAATTGCCCTCGCAAATAAGCTTGGTTGCCTCTCTCGATTTTCTGTCGAGTGCGCACGAGATTGGGCCTTTGAATTCGAATCAGATTTTTAAAAATCCGGAACCCTAAGAAAGGAACTCCTTCGGTGACTGGAGCAATCGTGACGACTTTCTCTTTGAGTCTGAGTTTTAACCTGACTTCCAAAAACTCTCGAATCTCGCTGAGCCACTCCTGCAATTGCTCCTTGCTCTCTGAAAAGCAGATAAAATCATCCATATACCGAACCAGCCCTTTGACCTGCTTTCGTTCCTTTAAAAAGTGATCGAGTTCTCCCAGGTAGAGATTAGCAAAATGTTGACTGGTCAAATTTCCAATCGGCACTCCTTTTCCGGATAAACTTCCTGGAACCTGGTGATCGATTACCGTGTCCAAAAGCTTGAGCAACACAGGGTCCTTGATCATCCGCCTCAGTAGAACCTTAAGACACTCGTGATCAATGCTCTCAAAATATTTCTGAATATCACATTTCAAGAAGTAAGCCTGTTTCCTCGTAAAATATTGGCACCTCCGAATCGCCGCATGAGTGCCTTTCCCCACACGGCACGCATACGTATCGTCAATCAGTCTTTTTTCAAAAATAGGTTCCAGAATATTGCAAATCGCGTGATGCACAACTCGATCTCTAAAATCCGAACTGCAAATCAACCTCACCTTTGGCTCTCGAATCTCAAATACAAAATAAGGCTGAGGTCGATAGGCTAGACTGGCAAGCTCTCGCTGCAATTCTAAAATTTCATTTTCTAAATTGAAATAAAAACTTGAGACAGAATTCCTGTCCTTTTTACCTCGAAACGCCTTCTGAGCAGCCATTCTCAAATTACTGAACGTCACAATCTGCTCAAACAAATTCCCATAGCGCTTCATTTTGAACTCTGGTCTTGTTGTTTGATCCAGCCCCCCAGCATTTTTCCGACCTCATTCATCGCGTACACGGCATGTTCATAGTTTTTGTGCGAAAGATGCTTCGATTCAAAGCTCACCCGGATCATCACTCTCAATTTTTCTAAGTGAAGATTAGCTTTCCTGAGATTCTGTATTTTGTTTCGTGAATATCGAGCTTCGATGAGCTCTTCCAAAATGTCGAAGCTGAGGCCCACAATCCGATTCGTGAAATTAAATCTCGCGGTTTTAGGAAATTTGTCCGTGGTCACCAGCAACCATTTAATAAAATCCATCCATTTGATGAATATCGGAAGATCTTCGCTCACTTTTTATACCTATCCTCCTGTGGGTTGTGTGTTTTGATCGCTGATCTGGGTAAACCCCAAAATTTCTAATCCATATTTATCTATTTTTGCTTTTCCGATTCCTTCAATACTCCCCAGTTCAGTCAACGACTGTGGACGTTTCTTGATAATCAACGCCAATTGCTGATTCGTAAAAATGATGTAAGGGGGTACTCCGTCTTTTTTGCACCGACTAGAGCGCCAATCTCTGAGAATATTAAATAGCCCCAGATCGGATTCCTGCAGAAGCCCTCGCCACGATTCGTCCCGTTTTCCTTCTGTTTTCTGGGTCTGTTGGTCTGCTTCGATTCGATAGGGGAAATATTTTATGACGAGCGTCAGATACGGAAGTTCATTTCGAATGAACAAATGATCGCGGATTGAAATAATTTCTTTGTCTTTAAAAAACTCACGCATTTCCTGATCGTTGAAGCCGCCGATCATCGAATCGAAGTTCAAGCAGAAAATTTTGAGCAACATCCCCACATCTCCCTCAAATTTGGAAGAAGCATAAATCGTGCCGAAAAAAATTCGTTTAGTGATCGATAAAATCGATCACTAAACGAAACTTTGGGAGGAGGTACAAAACGCACCAGATAAAAAATACGTGCTGTCTCGATGTACCTTGAGATCGGCTAACGCACGCTCTCAAGGTACATCGAGACAGGGGAACCCTAAACACAAAACAAAAACGCCAAGGGTAAAAGCGTTAAAGGGACAAGGCTAACGTCCTCGGGCCAAGCGGAAACCCACGCTGTCGGCGCGGCGACCGGGCGCGTCGTAGCTGCGGTAGGCGGAACGCACGTACCTCGCGTAGCTGTACCAGCTGCCACCCCGAAGCACGCGGTTCGAGCCTGACTGGGCACCTAGAGGGTTGGTCTGATCTTGTCTGCTATAATCTCCGTACCAATCCTGCACCCACTGCCACACATTGCCTGACATGTCGTAGAGGCCGTATGCGTTCGGTTTCAGTTTGGCCACTTCGTGAGTTTGGCTACCAGAGCTTCCATCATACCAGGCGTATTGATCAATCGGTGCATCTCCAAAGTAGTAAGCTGTTTGGGTTCCGGCTCGTGCTGCATATTCCCACTCTGCTTCAGTCGGAAGTCGGTACTTGTACCCATCGCGAACGGTAGAGTTCATTTTTTCGATGAATCCTTGTACATCTTCAAAGGATACTTGCTCGACCGGGTGATTCGGGCACATGGCGACTGGTGTCGCTACATAAGAACCCGTGCAATATTTCTGTTCTTTGAAATAAGAAGGATTGCTTCCCATCACTTGAACCCACTGCGCTTGAGTCACAGAAGTCGTCTGAATCTCAAATCCGTTCGTCAGGGTCACTCGATGTTGAATCTCGTCACTTTCGTGATTGGATTCACTCTCGGGACTTCCCATCATGAACGTTCCGGGACGAATTGCGGCGAAAGTCATTCCGATTCGATTGTTTCCACCCACGACTGGTTGCGAATATCCGGGAGTCTGGGCAGGAGCTGGGACTTTTTTCGCTAGCTCAATTTGTTCATCAAAGAATGCTTTGATTCTGCGGTTAAGTCTCAAATACTGCTCTGGGGTCGATGGTTTTTCATTCGAGATTGCCGTGTTGATTTCAGCAATTTTATTGAGCACAGGAGCGTATTGTCTGCGGTTTTGGCTCTTATTCAGATCATTGTAAAAAAGACCTAAGTTCAATTTCAAAATAGCCAGAGTCGCTGCGTGGCTCGGAGCCGTCATCGCACGACGAGCGTAGTATTCTGCTGAATTAATGCCTAGTGATGCGATCGGGAGATCCAGAGGAATCTCTCGTTTGCCCGATTGACTTGCACGGCTCAAGAACTCGCTATCATCGACGTAAACTTGAAGAGCAACCGTGATGCTATCCTTCAGGATGCGACGTCCTAAGCTTTCTTGCTCAGCTGTATTCTGAGATTGGTCTTTGAGAAGCTCATCGACTGTCAGTGCTCGATTTAGCACCGTACGCATTAGAAGCTCAGTCGATCTACCGCCCGATCCTTGAACGACAGAATCAATCAAATCCCGGTAGGCTCCTCGTCTCTCTGCTGTGGAACGAAGCGCGATGTCTTTCAATCCATCTTCGAGGGTGGTTTTGCTATTCTTTGCCCACTCCAGAAGATCTGCGATATCTGAGGACCTGATGATCGCATCCACTCCTTCACGTGGAGTTCTGTTATCGCTGAAGCCCGATTGGGCGGTCAGCATCACTGCTACTAAAATCCAAATTACTTTTTTCATAAATTTACCTTTCTTTCACTTCGTTTCAGAACGGTGCTTTTGCACCGTCGGCTTCTCGGGCTCCTGCCCTCGAAGTCCTTTGTCCGTTAAAATTATTTCTTCTTCAGCACGATCACTTCAGTGGCTTGGCCGTCTGGAGTGGGAATCGCTACCCAAATTTGGTTTTTTCGGCCGTCCGTCACTCCCAAAATCCAAGCGGAGATCTGCTCGGATTCTTGAGTTTGATAGTTTCCATCAAAGCTCAAAGCCCTGAGCGTCGACACGTAGCCTCGATCCTGAGTCGCTAGATACTGACCATTGAGCTTCATTTTTGAATTCGAGATTTCAGCCTTGATAATTCCATCAGCGCCGATCTCTACTCGATCTTGAGCTGAGGAAAACCATTTTCCCTCATTGTATTCACCCGGAGTTGGCAACCCAATGCTGATGTCATCGTCTTTGCAATCCAGCACCACGGTTTCACTCACCACTCCGCGTCCTGCTTGTGGAACGATTTCAATTTGAGTGTCCCCATTTCTGCTCACGACATTCATGAGTGCCGCGGGTGGAATCGTCACTTCCATCTCTGATCGATCCGCACTGAGTCCCAGAGAACTCAGTCCAATCGTTTTGGTTCCTGCAATCAGCTCGCCTTCTAGAAGAATTCCCTGAGGGTCACCGATCAAAAGGGCCACTAAGAATGTTCCTGGCTTTTCAGTCTTGGGAACAATGATGGCTTTGACATTTGTTCCAGAGTTTTTCATTTGCCCCGTGAAGGCGCCTGAAAGCTGAGTGAGATTGGCTGGAATTTTTCCGATTCCTGCCATGGCTGGGATCGAAATCAATCCCAGCACCAGAGTGGTTAAAATGGATGTTTTCATAAAGTTACTTCCTTTCAAAAAAGTGGGGGTTACCATCTTGGATAAACTACACAGCTGTGTGGGTTGTTGAGATCACTTGCGATTCCGTAAGACAGATCTCGCGCAAACAAAACCGCTCTACGAGAGGTTTTGAAGCGTTGAGTGTCTCCTGAGTTGAAAGCAGCAAGATCTTGCGCTCCCGAACTCAGCTCCTGAATCAAACAGGCAAAATGCCTACGCCAGAGGTCTTGATTGAGATCTTGTGCAGCCCAACCTAAAACTCGTTCTGCTACGTTCAGTTCGTAGACGTCTTTGGCGAGTGCGTCGGGGAGGCCAGAGTTTGGATCTTGACCGTTGTAGAAGTTGAGCAATGCTGATGCTGAGTTTCTATAAGCGACGAAAAAATCATTTCCAAAATCCTGTGGCATACAATCAAATCGTCCGCATCGACCGTATCGGGTCATGTAAGGCACATAATAGTCACGATCGAGTTCGGATACGACACCTAAAATATAGTTATAATATTGACCCATGAAATAAAGCGCTGTTCTTTGTTCGAGCTCTAAACAAGACTGACGATCTTCTCCACGGCTGCATCCATTTTGGAAAGCAGTATCGAGATCGAGTCCTCGTTGAATGGCTAGACGAGTGAGCGGGGCGTTGGCTTGATCCACATCTCCAAAGCTTCCAAGTGCCTGAACGAGACCATTGATCAGAGTGGCTCGGGCATGAACCAGGTCGCCATCTCCAAATTGTTCACGAGCAATTCTTTTGGCTTTCACCAGGTATCCGATGGCTGAATTGCAATAGCCCAGCAAATCACTAGCAGTGGGGACGGTCCCTTTACCCGTTTGAGTTCCTCCTTGCGCTACTGGGTTTTGAACCCAGAGGCAAAGAACTGCCATGACCATCATTAATCCTTTTTTCAATTTCATCGATTTCATATTTTACTTCTCCTTCTTCTCTTTCTATTTCGTGACTTCGATCACTTGTGTATTAAGCAGAATCACTGTTTCTGCCGTATTTTTTTCAGCCCCAATGGACTGCGAAAATTTGACATTGAGTTCATGAACAAAAGTCTTCATGGCTTCATGAATCTTTTTGATTTCAGTTTTTGGGATCGCAAGACTTAAGGACTGCAGATCCCAGGAATTAAATTCGTCTTCGGCTATGGCTTCTTTGGTTCGATCGAGCGTTTGCCGATGAAAATCCCTGACTACCATATTAATGACATCCGCATCGTAACGAAGCACGGGTGTGGATTGTCTTAGCTTCTTAGTTTTTTCATCTCGAACGAGAAGTCCCAGCTTTTGCAAAATATCCATCGCATGGGCTGCTTCTTTTTTTGAAATCTTGGATTTGAGTTTCTTGGAGATGTAACTTGCGTCTTCTTGGAAATCTTTGAGGAGTACGAGTTCACGAATCGGTAGGATGTACCAAGAACCATAGACTTCGAACTGATCGTGAGCGATTTCGACTGCGCTTCCGGGAACACTCAACGAGGCTTGTTTAAGAGCACTGAAGTAATGTTTCTTCGATTCTGGATCCTGGGTTTGGTTGAAATTGACCAAAGCCTCAAAATAGACTCTCTCCTGGGCATTGAGTCCCAAACCCAGACAAAACTTCGGAATGACGTCGGAGCTTAAGGGTCTTTCCCCATCGATGACTCGTTTGAGATAGTTTCGGGTGGTGAGCCCCGCTTTGTCCGAGAATACGGCCAACGAGAAAGAGGGGGTCTTTGCTTTCTTATAAGAATAGAAAGCCTGGAGATAGATCCGGTAGTCGAGATAATCAAAAACACGGGGTAATACCTGAATTGTAGCTTCGGAAGCCAGTCGATCGGCCTTTTGAGAGCCAATAGCCTTCATCCCTTGAGTATTGGACCCTCGGTCTTTATCCCCGGTCATGAGTCCTAATTGAATTCGATCCGTTTCCATATTCCTTAGTGTTCCTATGCTTGCTAAATAACTTGATGCGTTATATATAACCATTGTGGAAAAAGGTCTATATAAAAATAGAAATCGACTTCATTTTTCGTTCCAATTTTGGAACAGCATACTTTTGCTGACTCTCTTCAGTCCTTACTCAATAGCCTTTTCAAACGATTCAAAGCTTCATCTCTCTCCTTTTATGTGCCCTGAAATTTCATCATCTGTTCAGCCTATCTATTATTTAAGGAATACTTTAGGAACAGATCTCAGCCTGGAGTACATTTCGGTCACAAAGTCTTTGGCACCTTCTCAGACCATTCTTGAGGCTGCTTGGATGGCCTTTTTGGTCCATGCAAAACCTGTAATCGAGAGCCAGTTTGGACAAGGTGCGCTCCCCACGCAAATCCGGGTGATTGCCACGGACCAGATTGCGCCGCTCGGTGGGCTATTTTGTGAGTCAGTCCAAAAATCTCCCGATCAATTCACAGTCTTTGTGAATCCCTCACTCGCTTTTGTTCCCCAAGACTTTGCTTCACAGCTGGCTCACGAGTTTGTGCATGCGTACTTTTATCATCAGCGGATTCAAAACCCGCTCTGGTTTGAAGAAGGACTCGCTCTCTTTTTGGAATCTCAGATCACGGGACGCCCCAAAGGCGCAGCCATTCAGGCCCACTTGAGGACGCCGTGGACTTCACTCAGTGATGATTTTGATCACCCGGAGAATATGCTTTCAGCCTATGGACATGCACAGCTTCTCTTTTTGTATTTGGATCAGCAGATGGGTCACGATGGAAACTTGATTCAAAAAATCCTAGCGACTCGACAAGCCGGAATCACTGCGCTGAATACCTTGATCCAGCAAACACCCGACAGCCCTTGGAAAAACTTCCGTGAGATGTTTGGAGATTTTGAGATCGCTAAACGAATTAATCGCTTGGATTACGCCAATCCAGATCTCACTCAACAAAAGCGCTATTTCATTTTCTCGACTACGCTCAAAGCGGCTGATGTCAATCAGCCCTCTCTGACTCATCCACTGCAACCTCTTTCTTCTCAAGTCGTTTCGATAGGCACAGTATTCAATTCAAGCGCATTACGAAACTATCCGGGTTGTTTTGTAGTCGAATATTCACGGACACGGTCTATCCAAATTCGATCCTGCAAATCGATTACATCTGATTCTTCATCAGAAAATAACTTTGCAATCCGGGTTACACTTTCACAATAGGCCAATTCCGTTTGAAAAATTCTGTAGTCTTGGTTTTCAATTCCAATTTTGTCACTTTTTTCTACGATAGCACGCGTTCTATTGAACCTGTCCTGATCCGTTTTCCGCGCAAAAACCGTGACCAACCGCTTTGGCGGATTGGCACGTGTTTTTGCCTTTTCGCTCCAACCGGGGCCAGGTTCATTTCACGCTTTCAGATCATCCGCACCCTCCACTGGTTGTGAAAGGGATGCAGATGATCTGACATTCCGTAACTAAAAAAGGAAAAAATGTTATGCAAACCGACCATACAGAAACCCAAGTCGTTCAAGAAAACAGTGCTCCTGTCAAAACAGGATTTTACATGAACGCAATGCCCATCGTGAGCAAAGCTAACGACCTCGTCTTCTTCTTTTTGCCCGGTGATATGGTCATCACCGAACATGCCAATCGGTTCAAAGGACTCTTGGGTCTGGAATACACTCCACGTACTCCGAGTACTGAAAAACGGGAATACTTTCCTCGCATCGGATTCCAAGCCAAAATCCGCATAGGACTCAGTTCAGATGGGCAATGGGTGACAATTTACCTGCCCGGAAACATGGGTCAGATTAGGAATCATCGAAATGCGTACCTTCGCGCTTTCGGACTTCCTTATGAACGAAAGGTCAAAATCGCGTAGTCGAATTGGGGCCGCTGTTCTCAGCGGCCCCTTTTTTTATTCGAAGTGATGATTGAAAAGTCACGATCACAAGGAGTACTGGAACAAACCAAGTGAGAAGGTTTCGACTCCGAAACTGGTACGCATGACCTCGGATGTAAAAATTGATTTGAATGGCAAAAATCGCTTTGTTTTTTGGATGGGACATCGCCCACCTCCTTTCGTTTTCACAAAGCGGGAAACGAAAGAAGAGGACGGGCTTCAAAAAACAGAGAAATTTTGCGTCAAATCACTGTCACCGCGGCGTATTTCATAGCGATCTCGTTTAAATTTAATAAACTCTTTTCAATCAGGCTTTCGGTCACTGAAAATATCCACTAGAATTTTTAAATGCCCTACATCACTGTGCCTCGGAGAGGTCGCGCATCAAAGTTGCCTTTTCCGCCTTCCTAATATC
>CAYILR010000061.1:0-17037 GCA_964364175.1 uncultured Bacteriovoracaceae bacterium | reverse complement strand
TTTTTAGGTGCACCGCTTCAGCCACTGCTCGCATAATCAGGCTGAACAGTTACTTAAAATCTATCCTATTAGCTTCAACGCCTGAGCATTGTTGGAATTGGCTTGAGACAATACAGATGTGCCGACTTGTGACAGGATATTATATTTAGTCAAATTGGCAGTTCCTTCCGCTATATCCAAATCCATGATGCGGCTTCGCGCGGCCGAAAGATTTTCATCATAGATCTGCATATTAGAAATTGCAGAAGTCAGGCGATTTTGAAAAGCGCCCAACGTAGCTCGATTTTCCGAAAGCACAAGAATTCCGTGATCAATTGCAGCGATACTATTTTGAGCTTGCTCCTTGGTTAGAGTTCCTACGTCTGCAATGCCGAGGGTTTCAGCGGAAGTGTTGAGTTTTTCTGCATCAAAAGCCAATCGGTCTTGCTCGGGATTGTTATTAACTCCGATTTGAATCTCAATCAGGTTAGGTTCTCCGCTGACCAGCCGCAGAAGGTGCCTTCCGTTGAACTCGGTTGAAACAGCAATTCGATCTATTTCTTGTTTAAGCTGATCAACTTCTTTGTTAATAAATCCTCTTTCTTGGTCTCCCACGGTATCGGACGCACCCTGAATCGCCAACTCCCTAAAACGCACCAAAACATTAGATGCCTCATTCAGTGAACCTTCTGTAGTTTGTATGATTGAAACTCCATCGTTCGCGTTGCGAATGTTCTGTCTGATCGAACGAATTTGAGCCCTCATTTTTTCGCCGATCGCTAAGCCCGCAGCATCATCCGCAGCTCGAGTGATGCGCGACCCCGAGGCCAATTTCTCAAGCGAATTTTTCTGCAAATCCGAGTTAATCCCCAGATTGCGTTGTGCTGCCAACGACTGTACGTTGGTTAATACTCTTAAGCCCACCTTGTTCTCCTTAGATCATCAATTTAAACTCAGCTCACCTTACCTATCATTGACTAGATCGGTATAGTATTTGAAAAATTTAGACTGAAATGATCAACTATTTTATTCGTCAACTTTGTGGCGATTTCACGAGAAATGGTGGTCCCACCAGGAATCGAACCTGGAATTAGTCTTTAGGAAAGACTCGTTATATCCATTTAACTATGGGACCTGGAACTTTGGCTGGATTGTATTGGATGATCTACCAGAACTTCAGCGATGGTTGTAGGCCAAACGGCTGTCTTTTTTGAACATGACCCATGCAGGGTTGACGGGGGCGGTTCCGTCGCGGACTTCGAAGTGCAAGTGAGGGCCTGTGGATCTTCCGGTATTTCCAGAGAACGCGATTCGGCTTCCCTGCCTGAGAACCTGCCCGGTTCGTACCAGGTTCCGGGAGTTGTGAGCATAGACCGTGACAATTCCAGACGGGTGCTGCAACACGATCAGGTTTCCATAACCTCTGATTCTCTTGCCGGAATACAGGACTTTTCCAGGATGGCATGCAAAAACCGGCGTCCCCACATGTGCTCGCAAATCAAGGCCTTCGTGATAACGCCCGCCACGTTTTCCAAAATTCGATGTGACACTCACTTCTTTCAGTGGCCAACGCCAGTGGCGCGTGATTTTTCTCACACGTGCCATACGCCGATCAGAAACAGGTTGATCCAGTGGTTTTTCCTCGACAGCCCTTGCAGCAGGGCCCGTCGAGCGTTCTTGCACGGGAGACTCTGCAGAACGAGCGTGCGCTACACTCGCAGCCCCCGCCTCGGAGTCCAGCAATCCGCTATGTCCGCTGTTTCTGGCTCGCGGCCCATGGGCGCACCCCACCCCATACAGAGACAAAATCGCAATCACCCAAATGTAAGAAAAAATCTTAAGCCGCACGCTTTCCCTCCTTGGATCGCGCTCGTTCGATGTCTATTATTTCTTCAGCTTCAGTCCGTCGATTTGCTCACTCAAAAAACTATAATCAGTGGTATCCAACTTGATCGGAGTCACTGATGCGAACTTCCGGTCAACCACTCCGCAATCCGTGTCCGGATCATTTTTAAATCCCTTATATTGACCCCCAACCCAGTAATAGTACCTGCCGCGGTGATCTTTCCTTCGCAGTACATTCCCGCTGTAATAACGAAACCCCTGACGGGTCCAACGGATGCCTTTGATTTCTCGGTACGGCAAATCCGGAACATTTAAATTCAACAGAGTATGTTTCGGAAATTGGTTAATATGAACTTGTCGAATCAGGCTTTGGGCAATTTTTGCGGCCACGGCATAGTTTAGTTTTTGGTCATCTTTCATCTTCGAAAAATCAACTGCCAAACTCACTGCAATAGCGGGCAAACCCAAAATGCACGCTTCACGAGCAGCAGAAACGGTTCCGGAATAATACACATCCTGACCTAAATTAGCTCCCCGATTGATCCCAGAAACCACGAGGTCGGGCATTTTGCCAATGATTTGCCTGATCCCCACATACACGCAATCAGCAGGCGATCCACTGATGCCATAGTATTGATCGGCAATTTTGTGCACTCGCAAAGGTTTGTGCAAAGTCAGGGAATGCCCAGTTGTGCTTTTTTCTTCAAGTGGCGCCGCAACCCAGACTTTGCCAATTTTTTTCAAAACGTCATACATGGCTTTCAAGCCAGCTGCATGAACTCCATCATCGTTGGATAACAATATGACCATTAGTAAATTTTAGTCGTGTATCCGTCAACAAGTCAAAGACTACCGTAACAAAGGATCACGCTCTGCGGCGATTCGCTCTAACTCAACATTACGGCGCTCGCCCTCGGGAGTATTGACGCTGGTGTATATGCATCGTGTTCCCGAATTTTCCAGCTGCCGACAAGCTTCTGTCAGAATGGAATGTCCCATGAAAACAGCTGTTAAATTGGACAAAGGTCCCGCCTTCACCCCATCACTGATTTCGACCGATGCGTCTCCGACGTATCCGCCAAAATCCATGACCTCGTCGCAGAGTTCGAAAAGTCGTTTTTTTGACGGATGACGAGATTCCACCGCCTGGCTATGAACACGCGATGTAAATCCCACGACAAAAAGCCCCATCTCCTTAGCCTTCAACGCCAACTCAACAGAAACTGAATTGATCCCTGACTGCGAAGCAATCCAAATCATCTCGCCTTTGCGAGGGGCTGCGCGATTTAACATGGTCTGCGCAATCCCCGATGTTCGTTCCAAAATCCTCACCACCGGTGGCCCAGCATTGGGCATCAAAAAATCAGCCACTACCGGAACCACAAATGATGCGCCTCCGGCTCGGTGATACATTTCGAGCGCAAACAACCCCGAATGACCGCTGCCCGCCACCCAAAGAGTTCCACCTTTTTTCACATTCTCGACCAACAATGATGTGATTTTTTCTGCGACTGGTTGATTTTGCCCCCATTGATTCTCTAAATGCTGAAGAGACGTTTTTACATATTCAAATTTTTTTCCAATCATCCTCACTGCCCTCCTCGTGTTGCGATTCCTGCGAATGTATCTGTCAATGTGCTGAATCCACCGCCTGTCAAATTAAGTGCAAACTCAGCTGTGTAAGTAATATTGTCCCAGAAAGTGCCACCCTCTTGGGGAACTGCCGAAGCACCTAGGTCGATTCTCCAACACCGTGAAGGATTCTGCAGTCGCAACAAACCCGCCACATTTCTCATCCGATCTTTTGGAGCTACGGTAAACTCATAGCCCCACGCCGCCTTGGGCATGATGTAATCATTGATCGAAAACGTGGCTGCAGCGGATATTCTGGATGAATACGCGCCCAAAGTTGCATTTGTATAGGCTAAGCTGACGCTACGCTCATAAGCCAAAACGCCCTGATGGAATGCATTTATAAAAGTGTACGAAACAGCCGCATCAAAGTTCTGTCTTCCTTTCAGACGGCCTTTTTCATCACGCGAAACCGGAGCATAAGGCAAGTAGTAATAGTTCGATGTGGCAGAAATTTTATCTAACGTCAAAACTCCGTGGGAATCAAAAAGTGACAAAGGCTTTTTCGGTTCAGAAAAATTGTAGGTTTGATTGGCTCTCAATTCCAACATCTGCTGATAACTTGCACCTCCCGCATCCAGGCGTCCTCGACGACGAATGAGTTGGGTCGTAAATCCCGAGGTCAAAGAGTTCCCCAGTGGTGCAAAATAGTTCGTGTACGAATACGTGGGATTGATCGGAATAATATCATTGCTATCAAAGTTCATTCCAGAAAATCCATTTAGCTGCGAATTGCGAATCTGTTTCACAAAAGGATGATCATCTGGCTCTCGAATCCAGCTTTTGGGTGGAATTCTTGAATACGTCAGCGCCGGACGAAACAAATGCTTGATCCGAGGAATATCCGGGTCAGCCGTATCGTAAATTTTTTCGAGCTGCGTAGAAATTTCGGTTTGAAAAAGAGGATAAGCTCGTTGCAAACTCGGCAACCCTTGCGGGAAATAATAAAAATAATTTCGATACTGAACCGAAGGTACAATCGAAAAATATCCAGTGGGTCGCAAAGTTGTATAGAGCATTGGAATCGCTATAAAACGTTCTGCCTTGCGGATCGGGTCCACACCCAGCTCAGGACCTTCAGTGGTTCGTCCCGGCAGAATGATCCGTCCCTGCGGATCAGTTATTTGTTTCGGCATACCCGCATCCACATCAAACAGTCCTGCTCGACGATTGAATTTCGTATAATTGGTGGTCATCCCAAATGCGATGGGTGAATTAAAAATAAAGTAATCGTTCATATTCAGAGACGCGGTCGGCATCGCCTGAACCGTACGGCGATCCTCGCCCACAATGTCTCCCTCAGGATCCATCGTTTTATCCATACCCTGCAAAAAACTCTGATACCGTTTGGCCGCAACATACCCACTGATCACACCGGATCTGGACACCATTGCCTCGCTGGTCAAATAGGCGCCCCCATTGTCCGGCAAAGAAACCCCGGGCATCGTCACTCCGTTTGTAATCAAATTATCACTCGCAGTGACGATCCTGAGTTTTTGATCCACGCCAAAGAGCAATTCTTGTCGCTCCACCAGATTCAGAGCATGTCGAGCAGGTAGTTTTTTATTGAAGGTTTTATTAAAGTAATCATCTTTAAAATAATAAAAATTAGCCTGTCCCGAACTACGAGTGGTCAAAGCGTATCGTCCCTCCCACTCGCTCCTAAACCCCCGTTTAGTCACTTGTCCGGCAACCACAGTCGCATCGAAGCTTTTGTGAGGTGCCCAAAAAAAAGGCACCAAAAGGAAGGCGCCTGTGTTTTTATTTCCTCCAGGTCTCGGGAACAAAAATCCAGTTTGCCTCTGCGTTTTGATTGGGATCATCAGAGTCGGTGACCATGCCACAGGCGCTTCAAATGCTCTGAGCGTCACACTCTCCATCAAAGCATACCCACCCATCTCCATGTCCACATCACGCCCGCCGAGCGTCCAACTATTGGGACAGTCAAAACACGTCGAGTATTCCCCTTTGTGCGTCTGAAAATGTGTGGGTCCCAGGCGATTGATCCGTTCACCCGAAAGTGTGAATTGCTCACCCGAAACTTTTCCCGCAATAATCACACCCGTTCGAGTGTCGAGATTGAAATACATTTCTTCGCCGTACATGATTGTGCCAGACGAGCTATAGATGCACTTCCCACGTGCGTTCAGAGTTCTCGTGTTGAGGTCGAGCATAATATACTCGGCGACGAGTGACTCACCCAATTGGTGAACAGCGGCTTTGCCAAAAAGCTCAACTCGATTGTTCTTGCGATCCCAAACGGTTTTTTCACCCGACCAGTGAAGAGGAGCCTCGTCCTTGGATTTGGCCGATGCCATCCCGGTGAGCAGCGTGGACAAAAGAACTGCAAAAATCAGGAGGAGATTTTTTGCGGAAATCGGCATGTATTCTTGCCCAAGCGCCACATCCATTGGCGCAATTCTTGGTGTAGATCTTTTCGTGGCACGATTCGGTCGACGAAACCGTGTTTGAGCAAAAACTCACTTCTCTGAAATCCCTGAGGCAACGACTGGCGAATGGTTTGTTCAATCACTCGTGGCCCTGCAAAACCAATCAGCGCACCTGGCTCAGCAAGAATCACATCCCCCAACATCGCAAAAGATGCAGCGACCCCCCCTGTGGTCGGATCAGTTAGAATCGAAATATACGGAATCCCTGCCTTGCGAAGCTGATGAATCATCGCAGTGGTCTTTGCCATTTGCATGAGAGACAAAATCCCCTCCTGCATCCGCGCACCTCCGCTGGCAGAAACCACAACAGCTGGCAGCTTTTCGTCCAGCGCTCGTTCAAACATCTGCGCGATTTTCTCACCCACAATCACGCCCATGCTCCCACCCATGAACTTAAATTCAAAAACGCCCAGGTGATATGGCAACCTTTCGAGAGTCGCCTTGCCCACCACCATCGCATCTTTCAAGCCGGTTGCGCCTGCCGCAGAACGCAGGCGATCGCGATAGGGTTTGAGATCATCGAATTCTAGGGGATCTGTAGAAACCAAATCGTCAGCATATTCCTCAAAACTCCCCTCGTCCGTGAGAAGGGAAATCCGATCCGCAGCAGTTAAGCGAAAATGAAAAGAACACTCGGGGCAAACCTTGTGACTCTCCTTCATGACCTTCGATTGAAGGATTTCACCGCACTGGGTGCACTTGACCCATAGGCCTTCAGGCACACGCGAGGTGCGCTGCTGAGAGACTTGCGTCTTGATTTTGGGTGTCTTTAAATCATCAAACCATGCCAAAGTGAGTTCACCCTAACAAGCGATGATTACTCACGCAATACTTCACCAAACATTCCAAACACTTTCTTCTTTTTCTGTATATATCCGGTTCACGCCAGCCGGAGGCGATCAGGCGTGAGGGCACGATGCCCGCAGCGGATATTTACAGAAAAAGAAGGAAGGGTTTGGGAGATTTAGGCAAAAAAATGCCTCAGAAGAGATCATCCTAATCACTGCTGAGGCCCACGAGTATTTCGAGAACATTGCCCAGAACCCATCCATGGGTTCCTTCACAACCACACTTATGAGTGTACGGTGGTTCCAAACTGGGTCAACCCCCCTGTGCATTTTTTTCAAATTTTTTTGAGTGAGCCAAGGCGTAGACTGTATTTTTTGCGATGCCAAAAGCCTGACTCACTTGTTTGATTGCCTGCGACGCTGGCACATCCGCTTCCAAAAGACACTGCAAAGCAAGCTGCCAAGCTTCTGAATCTATTGATTTTCCCTGGGATTCTGGAGGCAAATAAAGAGCAAAGCACCATTCGCCACGTTCACCCTCACGTTGCACTTCCTCAGAAACTTGTTGAGACGTCGTCAAGGCATCTCCATAAAAAAACCATTCGTGCAGCTTGGTGATTTCTTTGCCCACCCAAACCTGAGCTTCGGGTAGAACCTCAGCGGCTTTTCGCAACGACTCCACAATTCGTTGGGGACTCTCGAACCAAACCGTCACCGGAGCCCATGCGGCCGATTTTTGGAAATCAGCCAGCTCTTTTTCCTGTTCACCATTTTTTCTGGGAAAAAATCCTCGAAACGCGAATGGAGTCACCGGAAATGGAGCCACAGACAAGAGCGCAGCCACCGCCGACGGTCCGGGAATCGGGCTCACAGACGCACCCACCTCCAAAGCCTCCGCCAAAACCATCGCTCCCGGATCACTCAGCCCTGGAGTCCCCGCATCACTCAACAAAACGACCTTTTGCCCCGATTCGAGATGCTGCATCCAACGCGCACTTTTTTTATGTTCTTCGTGAGCATCACAACGTTCGAGTTGCGCTTGCGACGTTATCCCCAAGGCACTCATGAGCTGCATAGCCTTACGAGTGTCCTCACACAAAATCACATCAGCTTCCTGCAGCGCCTGACGCGCGCGCGGGCTGAAGTCCGACAGGTTTCCAATAGGAGTCGCCACGACGGATAAAGAGCTGGGAACAGGAGTTTTTCTGGGTAATTTTTGCCTCTTGGAGTCTTTCACACGTCCCTGCATCATAGTGGAAGCGGCTGAAAATAACCAGAGGAGTGGAAATGAAAACAAACATTAAAAAATTAGGCGATTTGATCGTAGTAACCATGGATGGAAAAGTCGATTACGAAACCCAACAGCCTCTGAAACACAATCTCAAAGACATCATTCAGAGCGCCGCTTCAGACCACAGCAATCCAAAAATTATTTTCGATCTCGAAAACCTACAATTCGTCGGATCCAGCAGCATTTCGAGCCTGATTCAAACCCTTCGCGACTTCAATGCGCAATCCCCAGTCAAACCCCGATACTGCAATGTCAATCACGACCTCAAGCGCGTCATCCAGGCGCTCGACGAAAAAAATCTCTTTGATTTCTACGATACGACTGAAAAAGCCAAGAAGAGTTACGATCAGTAGTTTTTTCCAGACAAAATCGCCTTTTTCTGCTCTTGGAACTCTTCTTCTGTCAACGCACCCTTCTCTCGCAAAGCCTGAAGACGTTCGATTTCGGAGAGTGTAGTGTTTCCAAAAACAGTTTTGACGTTTTCCACCCAAGCTTCGGTCACCGGGTGCTCGATCCGTCCCTCCATCACGAGGGTGTCAGAAAGCAGATCGTGAAAAGTTTGTTTTTTCGAGGAAAAAAGCGCGAACACAAATCCCACAAAAACCATCACGGACGAAACGCATTTCAATGCATTGCGAATTGTCGCGGCCTTGAGAGTAATCCGCTGGCCTGTCAAATCCGTCACCCGGATACTCAGGCAATATTTCCCGAGTGTCGCTTGGATTTTGGATGACTCCAAAACAGGGGCGTAAAAAAACCAGACTATCAATCCCCCAAGAACAGGAAGAATGTCCCCCGCCAGTGCGGCAGGAATGAGAACGATCAAGCTATCCAGAAAAAGCGCAAGAAACCTTTTCCACAGCGATGCGTAAGAAGCCGAAACATTAACCATCGAATCCATCAATCTTTCTTAGGCCTCTTGAGTGAAATTCTGTATCCCACCCAGGCAAAAGGTAAATAAACCAAAACACCTAAAACCCAAAACCAAACTGGGTGAGGAAATGCCAACAAATTAAAAATCCCGAGCAGCATCAGGACACCGCCACAAATCAAAGCCGTGATACTTTTTGAATCCCTCGAAATAAAAGTCGAGATCGAACCTCCGACGAAGGATCCCATCGCCCAAGCAAAGATCACAAACAACAAAGCAACAAGAGGTAGGTTCTTGATGTACTCGGCCATCAGCTCCGGTTTGCTGGGATCCAATTCGGGAGTGACCGGAAAAAGACTGTGCCCCGCAGCTTCAATCGCTGCTATTGTAATCACTCCAACAATCGTGCCCGCAAGCACTGCACCTACTCTTCTTGCGATAGAAACATTCATATCCCACTCCCATGAATCACAACATACCCACGCGTTTTTCCCGACTCGCTATCTTTGCCCGTAGACATCCCTGCCAAGAACGTATCCACAGAAATCCAATACGGTTCGTAATACTCGCGGTCAGGATCCATCACCAACACTCTACCCTTCTCTGCATCGTATGCCGCTACAGGCGCAATATGCCCCACATCAGCGTCGTCCGTAAAGGCCTGCTGATTGAAGTTCGTGAGCATGAAATCTGTCGCGGACTCCTCGTTCTTCTTCAAAGCCACAATCAAGGCTTTTTTGGCTTCAGGAGTGTTTTCCGCATGTACCACTTGCACGGACACAGCAGGAAACCCATAGGCCTTAAATGCCGCTTCGGCCACCTTGCCCAAACCATCCAACGACAATCCACGAGCACCCCTGTAGCCGGTCAGACTCGTGATCCGGGCCTTCCAATGCTCTGTATCCGCCAACTTATCCAGCAACTCTTGCTGCAAAACGACCTTGTCATCCGCTGTTTTGGGCAACAGCGCCCGAGCCGCATTCAAAACCATGGCCATCGAAGCCACCGAGCACGCGGCACCATTGAACTGCGGAACATAAAATCCAGCCAGCGCCCAAAAATCTGGTGCTTTGTGTTTACCCGATTGAAAATACTGATGATCTTGTGCCAACGAAATTGCTTTGGGTGCGCTCTTCGGCCCGTACTTGCTCTTGGCATCACCAGCAAAAACTAACTGACTCGCCATCACCAAAACCAAAAACAATATCCGCATGCCGAGACGCTAGTCCCACTTGCTATGAAAATCAATACATGCTTGTCTCACCTGCAAGGACCACAAATAATGAAACACCACTTTGTATTGGCAATATTCTGGATACTTTCTGCAGTCACAGCAGGAGCCTCCACCAAAACCCTCACCCTCCCTCACAAGACCGCGACACTCAGCAACGGTCTGCGAATCGTACTGGTGAAATATCCCAGCCCCGGAGTCGTCGCCTACCAAATGCCCCTGAGAGTCGGATCCCGCAACGAAGTCGAGGCAGGCAAAACAGGATTCGCGCATTTTTTTGAGCACCTGATGTTTCGCGGAACCAAAAAAAGAACAGCAGAAGAATTCGGACAAATCTACAACGATCTCGGCTGTGAAAACAACGCTTGGACCTCGGACGATATCACCAACTATCACGGAGTCGTTGCATCGGTTTACCTCCCACAAATTCTGGATGCCGAAGCTGATCGATTCATGAACCTGCAATTTGACGAAAAAGCCCTGCGAGATGAATCCGGAGCAGTCCTGGGAGAATACAACAAGAACGTCGCCCAACCCGAATTCCTGCTCGAAGAAAAACTCCGTTCCACTGCTTTTAAAAAACACACTTACAGTCACACGACGATGGGATTCAAAGAAGACGTCCTACAATTCCCCGAGCGATTCGCGGACGTTTGGCCGTTTTTCAAACGCTACTACCGACCTGAGAATGTCTCGGTCATTCTGGTCGGCGACATCGATTTTGATAAAATGCTCCGGCTCGTCAAAGATAAATTTGGCGACTGGAAAGGCGCTGCCGATGCAAAACCCTCCATCATCCCGGTCGAGCCCGAGCAAACTGAAACTCGCCATGCAGAAGTCAAACTGGACAAGCCCACGCAAACCCGGTTGACGATTGCGTACAAAATTCCTGCATTCACAACAAAAAATCGAGATTTTGCCTCGCTAGAATTATTGTCAGCAATCCAGTTTTCTGTGACATCCGATTTTCAAAAAGAATACAAATTCAAAAGAAAATGGCTCGATGCGGTTGATGCGGGCGCTCTCGAACAAGCGGACCCCGGACTTTGGATGATCAATCTTCGTCTCGCAGAAGCGGGAGAAGGCAAAGAAGCCGAAATCCTGGCAGCCGTCGATCAAACCGTTGCGCAAGTTCGCGATCATGCTCTCAGCGCAGAAAAAATCGCCGCAGCAAAAAAACGAGTCAAAAACTCTGCCGTCACCTCTTGGTTCTCCAGCCCCGAAACTCTATCGGGACGAATCGCTTGGCTCACGACTTTTGAGCCGGACTTGGACGTGATCAACCGAGTCTTTGAGCGTGTCGAAGAAACCAAAGCCAGCGACATCACCGGATTCGCCAAGCGATTTTTGACCGACTCCAGAAAAACCGTCATTACTTTGCGAGGGAGTTCCCAATGAGAAATCTAATTCGCGTATTTTTTCTGGTTTCTCTCTCCACATCAGCTTGGGCTTCTGGACCCAGTTTCATCATTCAACGCAACAGTGGATTGCCCGTCACGATTTTCAATCTGACTTTTCGTGTGGGATCTGCAGACGATCCCCAAGGATCAGCTGGGCTCGCAGCGTTGACCGCAGATTTATTGCGCGAAGGAGGCGTGAAAGAATTAAAAACTCCGTCCGGCAAAACCCTGCCTGCACGCACTCGGGCTGAGATCGAAGATTTTCTGTATCCCCTGGCCTCCAACATTCACATGTCCGTCGAGCGCGAACAAGTCTCCATCACCGCAACGACTTCCATGACGGATGCGGATGCAGTTTTTGATTTAATCACCCAGATCCTGCTCGCTCCAGCTTTTGATGCGCAGGAATTCGAGCGTGTGAAATCAGAATTCCTGGATGCAGTTCAAAAACGCGCACCCAGAGAAGACCAAGAATCCCTCGGAAAAGCGGCCCTCGAACAAAGAATGTACGGACGCGAACATCCCTATGGCCACATCGTGGATGGTAGCGTCGATGGACTAAAATCCATCACTCGCGAAAAAGTGATTCAATTTCACCGCGATCTTTTCACAAAAAATCGACTGACCGTGGGCGCAGCCGGAATGATCACTCCTGGCTTGGAGAAAAAACTCCGCACCGTCTTTGCAAATCTCCCCGAAGGAAAAACCTCCCAGGCCAACGTTCCTGACGTCGCTCGAAAATCAGGAGTGAGGCTCTTGCTCGTCAAAGGGCCTTTCACTGCCACCGGAGTTCACCTGGGGCAACCGATCTCGATCAACCGAGGCAGCGCAGAATTTCCAGAAATGTATCTGGCCGCACTGACCTTCGGTAAACACCGATCGTTCGTGGGCCGACTGATGAAAGTCGTGCGCGAGATTCGCGGTCTCAATTATGGAACATATTCCTACATCGAAGAATTTCCGCATGGCGGAGAACTCCTGGCAGAGCCCACACAGGTCTCGCGTACCCGGCAGGCGTTCACACTCTGGGGACGTCCTACCACTCTAGAAAATGGATGTTTTCTGCTGAGGCAGGTCTATCGCGAAGTCAGTAATGTCACGTCCATTGGGCTGACCGAGAAAGAGTTCAAAAGCGGCAAAAACTTTCTGGTCGGCAGTATTCCGCTGATGGCCATGAGTTTTGCCAGACGACTGGGCTACGCCATCGACGCACAGTTTTATGGCATCGATGGCGATTACATTCAAATGCTGCAATCGAAAGTAAAAAATGCAGATCTAAAACGAGTCAATGCGTTGTTGAAAAAATACATCGATCCGAAAACTCTCGATATCGTGGTGGTCACGCCTGATCCCCAGAAATTCAAATCTGAGATTTTAGGTTCGAGTTGCTCGATTCACTACGCTCCGGGCGTCAACAAACCTCAAGAAATTCTGGATGAGGATCAGGTGATTTCTCGATTCAAAATTCCTCTTAAGGAAAGTGATATCGAGATCGTCGAATCGGAGAGCTTGTTCTGAGAAAACTCGATCAGGGAATTAAAGCGGGCTGAATGTACTTAATCCAAATTTCATAACCAGCATCGTTGTGATGAATGCCATCTCCGTTGTTTTTGGTGGGGTCCGCATATTTGCCAATATTTAGCTCCAAAAGCATAGCGGTAGGAACTACTACCCCTTTTTTAACCAACTCAGCAATTTTCTCGTCCTGCGCGTCAATAACTTTCGAATACTTATCGTTCATAATATGAGGAACAGGCATCCAAATAATTCTCTGCACGCCGAAAGAATAAGCCAAATCCACAATCCGTTTTCGATTGGTGTCAGCTTGGATTAAATCACATTCTTTCAAGATGTCATTCCCTGTGCTAGAGATGACCAGATTTTTTGGCGTGATGTTTTTGCTTTTCAGATAACCCAAATAGCTCAAAACATGTTCATAGGTTTGCTTAGTTTTGGATTCTGGAATTGCTAGATTTAAAGAATTGCTAAAAGCCCCGTTCACTTCTGGAATCGTGATCACACCATTGCTGTCATGACCGGATGAACATCGTTTACAGAACCACATCATCGAATCGCCCACAAAAAGCGTGTCGATCGTTTGAGCGTCGATCTCAACTCGGTCTTGAAGACGCTTCATCTGCCCTGCCAAAGCCATTGAAAAATAAGCTTCTAACCCTGAGGACGAGCTGCAATCCACATTCAGTATGTGTTGCAAAGCATCGTACTCTGAACTTTCTTTTAGTTCTTTTTCTGATTTGCAGGCAGACAAAGATACAGCTAGCATCGAAAATATACAGAATATACGTAAAATCATCCGCGTAATTTAATACAACTTATGTAATATTTCAATCTAAATCCCGACATAAACGATTCAGATTTACCAAGCGTTCTTCAGATGAAACGGTTCCATACAACCGAACTCCCAAGTCACGATATCAAATCGAGCCCCCGTCGCTAAGCCGCTGTAATTTATTAAAAATAACTTCGCAGCCATTTGCACCCGGTACTGCTTCCGGAAAGTAATGCTGTCAAAAGCCGACAATTGACCGGAATCCGTACTCCGTGACCGAACCTCGACAAAAACTAAATCTATTCCATTGACCTGATCATGCTCAAAAATCAGGTCGATTTCGCCGCCTTTGCAGCGAAAGTTCTGCTTCAGCAGCCTCCAGCCCGGTTTAGCCAGGAGCCACTCGAGCGTTTTCGCTTCGAAAAGATCACCTTTGGATTTTGTAGAAACAGTAGGATTTTGCATATCCATCTCATATTGCAAAATCAGAGCCAGATTGTTGAAGGTATTTAGGATTTATATTTTTTTCGAAGGTAACTGAGGCTCACACTGATTCAATCGCTGCCATTCTTTGTAGAGCTCTGGATTGTTCTTCCAAACTTCCCACATCAGCTGTCGGTAACCATCCAACCAAAGAATCGTTTGTTCCGCTGTCATGACTGGGAGAGCTTCTTGTGGCCAAGCCTGATCCGACTTCTTCATGATTTACCCTTCTTTTTTTCAAGCTGTTGAATATCAAAAAGATCCTTGTCACGACCGGCCACCCTCTTCATTTTGATGAGGTCTTCCACCCCCACAATCTCAATACCGACACCAAAAGCTTGCACAGTGGTTTTATTTTTAAAAAGATCTTCGAATGGAGCCGGCTCCTGAATAAATATATCAATCACTTCGAATGAATTTTTAGGATTCAGAAAACTAAAAACCATCATGTTCTTATCTTCAATCCAACTTCTACGCTTTTCCTCATCTGCCAAATCAATCGAGCGTACCGGAACACGAGGTTGGTATCCCAAACTGTCCATGACTTTCACAAATCGGAGCAAATTATCCCGTTCCAAATGCACAATCAAATCCAAATCAACCGTTGCTCGTTGAACTTGATGGAGGTTCACCGCCAATCCCCCAGCAACCAAATAGCGAATTTGGTTTTGAGCAAGAGCAACAAAAAGTGACTGGTAGGGAATCATATTCCTCTATCTTAGCTAAAACAGAGACAAATTTCCATGTTTTGCGCCAAGTGGTTCTGGGCTAGTGTCAATTTTTTAGTCGCCTGTGTGACCAGCCACTTTAAGCGCTATTCCTAAATTTTTTCCAATAAGTACTCATTTTTTTAGCCCCATAATCCTGAAGCGTCTTCGATCGATGGTGTGCGGAGCAAAGAAGTTGTAGATTTTCGAGTTCGTTTGAACCATTTCTAGCAAACGGGTGCTTGTGATCCACCTGAAGTGCAAATTTTGAGGTGCAATGATGTCCCGTGAGGGGATCATGATACTGACAGTGGCCTCGGGCGTGGAGCCAAAGCTGCTTTTTTACGGTGGCAGGAATATAACGGGAGCTTTCTGTCGGAGCAGGGATCAGCTTCGGCGCCGAAGCTGTAGAAGCTGCTTCGGGAGCTTTCTCTTCTTGTTTTTGAGGAGTACGAGTTTTCTTTTGAGCCGGATCGAGCTTTTGAACCGCGATCTGAGTGATTTTCTCCAAAACCTCGCCGTATCCACCGCCCGAAAGCTGATGCGCGAGCAAATCACTGAGAGCATCTAATTGCTCCAGACACTCCTTCGAGATCGTAAGTCTAAGCTCAACTTTTTCCTCAGAAAGAGGTTTAACTCGATCCAGTTTAGGAAGCTCACCCCCCGATTTCACAGCCAAGATTGTTTCAGTCTCACGGTAGGACTTTCCTTGAACGAGTTCAACTAGGTCCTTCTTTTCTTCAAGCGAGTAAGTTTTGTCTACCTGAGATTGCTGATTAAAGAAAACTTGAACTCGGCTTGCAGCCGAAAGCGAGAGTTCCCCTGTTTCTAGTTTTTGTTTCACCTCGGGCAAATCACGAACGAGTTGCATGCTCTTGATCCGGCGGTGAGCGGCGCCGTCGCTGTATTTCAGCTCGTCGACTAAGTACTCATGCAAAGACGAGTAACCGCGAAGTTTGTGCAGCTCGCGTCGTTCAATCTCACGTAAATAATCCAAAAACAGAACTTCTTTGATTTTGATTTCTGCGGCTAGTTTTGCTGCTTGATTCCAGAGTTCTGTGTTGGAGAGTTGTGTGATTGAGATGATTTGCATCTGAAAAATGTATCTCGATTTCGATTAAAAACAACTTTAAAATAATCGTTTTGTAAAAAATCAGCAATCGAATTTCTTGGCATCTCAGGGATTCGGTAAGCTTTCGCAAGCATCCACAGAATAATCCAATGATGGCACGATACCACTCAAGTCTGGCTTGGGTGGTGTGCCGAATTTTGCGTAGACACAGGTGTAGCAAGCTCTCTGCGTATTCGAATAAGATAATCCATCTTTCTCAACGACAATGGGATTGTTTTCGGTTGGAAATCCCTGGGCTGCGCAGGCGTAAACTATGTCAACCTCGCGCAAGGCAATCTCTGAAATATGATTGTGAAAGTCAGTCGAAAAATTATCTGCTTTGGAAAAATGCAAGAACTCATGAAAAAGCGCGTTTTTATGCATTTGTGCCACCCGAATCAAGGTTTCTTCGGGCAAATGCAAGCCGCGTAGATTGCCAAGAAGATAATAACTGATGAGCCCCAAATAGATTTTATCTTGGCAGAGAAAGCTTGGGCAGAATTTTGCCGGTGGAACATAGGCCGCAAAAGTACCATCAGGTAGAGCTTCGTCAGGAAACTCACAACGAACCGTTAGTCTTTGGTGTGCTATCGAAGTGAGGAACGCCTCTGTGAGTTGGGGATTGATCAAACGAAGTTTAGTAAATCCTTCGAACAGAATGTCAGTCGTAAAATTCAACATCTCAGATAAGATCCGAGGGTTGAGCGAACCGTTATATTCTCTCAATTTATTTTCGGAATCAGTGCACTCGAATGTCCAGCGAGACATGACAGAACGTTGAAATTGACCAGGGCTGCTTAGAGTCTTTGTGATATCGAGTTCGGAAGCAAATGAACTCATCGGAACAAAAAACAGTAATACAAAGACACGAAACAAAATCATTTCAAAATTAATACATTAATTTATGTAACTGTTCAGCCCGTTTGAGTGATTCACTTGCATAATTTATAAACAGGATT
>CAYILR010000060.1:0-17269 GCA_964364175.1 uncultured Bacteriovoracaceae bacterium | reverse complement strand
TAGCGGCGACTCAATGAGTCCGTTCTGCATGGAGGAATACAGCGAGGCCAATTGCCCGCCAATCCAAGGGATTTGATTCATCCGAAACCCCAGAGCGGATCTCACCCATTGAAACGAGACTCGATCAATGTGGTGGAGCAAGGGATAGATCGCCGACATTCTGGAAAGCAGTTCTAATTCATAATTGGATTGGTAAAAATCTTCTCGGTTTTTCACCGGTGATGAGGTGATGTTTTGAATCGAGTGATTCCAAGAGAAATTATAAATTCCGGCTATAGAAACAACGCCACGAATTTTTTCGCTGAGTTTTTGCCCTCGATCAAAATTTGGGACAGGATTCCCATGCGAGTCATATTCCAACCCCGCCAATGCTCCTTCGAGCGCCCAGGCGCCCATGCTGTGAGTAACGACCCAAACTTTTTGCCCTGTGCTTTGGCTGACTTTTTGAATCAAGGTTGGATAATCAAAAATCGCGTAGTCTTCCACGGTCCATCGCTGTGCTTCTCCCGGAGGCGAGTCGCTGCGATACCCGGCAGTCCCAGCGCCGCGCATGTTTCCCACCCAGACATCAAAGCCTTGCTCATAAAAAAACCTCGCCATGCTGTTGGACTGGCCGTTCGCAAGAGGTGCTCCATCCCAAAGCCGGTCGTTTTCCGCGAGTCCGTGCACCATCAAAATCGGCTGTGCTCCGGGCCGCGAAAAATGCTTCATCCTTAGCGTCAAATTTCCGTCAGCGAATGATGTGTTTAGAAGTGAAACGAATAGTAATAAAACGAAAAGGCCCGATCGAGCCAGTAAGCTGCTTCTCATGAGATATTTCCCCTCGAGGTTATGCTATGATGAGTCGTAGGGATGGTCAATTCAGAAGCAGTTAAACAAATTTGTGATCTCGGTGAGGCGCTTTGGGCAGATCCGATGCTACTTCAAAGCCGAGCGCTCGAAACGGTTTCTGTGGTTTCGCTTTTGAATCTCACGCAAGATCAAACCCTCGAACGGGTGAGTTCTGCTCTGCTTGAACGTGTGGATCGAGATGGGACTCGCGCCATTACTGCAGCTTTATTTAGCCCTTTTTTTAGGCTCTATTCTACAGAAAGATTTATTCTTGCAGCCTTGCATCGGTGTCGTTGGTCTTACTCGCGGATTGCTAAAGTCCTAAAAATTTCCCCGACGCAAGTCGCTGAACTGGCCTGGCAAGCGCGTCTCAGGCTCTCTCCTCCGCAGAATTACCCGGTAGGGTCGGGTACGACGATCGATTGCCCACCGTACTCCACAAAAGACCCATGGACGCAACGCTTCTTGGACGAGGAATTGTCTCAGGCCGAGAGGCTATCTCTTCAACATCACATGCAGATTTGCGAGGCATGCCGTGACACTTTGCAGAGATGTCGTCGATTTTATTATGAAGTCGATAAACACCTGCCCATCGATCAGGCGGGGCGCTCAGTGCTGCAAGAATCTCTAGAAGATGTCATGCAAAGTACCCAAAAATGGATGCGTCCGTCGGAGCGGTCATTTTTGGAAAGTCTGTCGGTGTTTACACAAAGAAAAGAAGTCAGGCTAGCTCTGGCCCTGATGGTAGCCTTGGTGTTCTATAGGCTGCTTTCGTCACCTTTATAAGTGAGCCACTGATGGAGGGGAATGTTCCTGATTCAGGAATGTGACCTCACTCTAAACTGAATGGCGAAAGCAGCCCGAACAGTTTTCTATTTAGCAAGTGGCGTGCCAATCTCAATGCGCTTCACAAATCCTTCTCGCAGAGACAAATTTCATTTTCCGGTTCCAAACCCGATCCATTCATCGGTTCCATGGTTCCAAAATGGGTAGTAGTATTGAGTAAGAATGTCGAAGATCAGCGATTTCATCATCAAACCGAATATCCTGACAGTTTTATTTCTTGAACCCTACAATCCGAAATTGACTGCGCTCAAGGATAAAATGAGTACTTCGGAGGCGGTGAATGCTTTGGAGTGCACTTCGATCCAAGAGGCGCTTCCGGTTTTGAAACAACTCAAGGCTTTTATTGTGATGTGCAGCGCAACTCACCAGGATCACCTGGTGAAGCACATCACGATGATGAGGCTGCTTACAGCACAAATCAAAGCTGGAAATTGCAAGGTTTTGATTTTGAGCAATATGCAGAGGAATGTGGTGGATCCGATTTTGATGAAGAACGGGTGCTCCGAGGTCTTGGATGAGAAGGCTCATGAAAAAGCGTTCCAACATAAAATTCAGCGCTACGTGACTCTGTTGCAGCCGAAGCTGAAAGACGTGGCTCAAGCACAAAATGAGAAGCAGTCAGTAAAAAAAACTACAACTCAGTCTGCGCAGCAGCAGGAAGCTCGCAAGGCTAAAACTCAAGATTCGGGAGGCAAAGTCCAAAAGGTAGCCCCCCTCAAGATCCAAAGTGATTGCTGGCTTTTGCATTCAGTGGGATCGGTAAAAAAAATTCGAGGGCAGTGGCTGATGAAGCTGATTGGTCCTTCTCCCACTGCGGGAAAATGGATTGACCGTGGAAGAGCCGCTGGGCAAACCGATGCGAATGAATCGTCTTGGGAATGGGTGCCGACAGTTCAAAATGACGATGCAGGAAAACCAATTCCAGACGCATTCATTTTAGAAGCAGGAATGTGGCAGTTTCTCGGACAGCGTCCGTTTTTTGCTGAAAAAATATGGAACTTTACAGCAAGAAAGCCCTCTTTAGTATTTATTAAGGACCAGGAACGACTCGGATTGAAAGCCACTGTGGTGGATTCTGGTGATCTTTGGATTGCCGAGGATTCTGCGCAGGGAAAGAAGTTGATTCCAGCGATTGCCAAGACTTTGGAGATTCGTTCAAAATTTTCTCAAAAGAAAGAAGAAGAACGAAAAATTAATTCGAAGCTGAAAGGGGCTTCGGATGGACAAGGGAGCAAAGGCGATTCGTCTGTCATTTGGGAAGGCCCGATTTCGCTGAAGGGAGACTGTTGGGTTCTTTTTGAGGGAAAAGAACCCAAGCGAATTTCGGGGAGGTGGTTGAGCAAGTTTCATGGGCCTGCGCCATCAGTCGGGAAATGGGTGGAGGCAAAAGGCCCGACTCAGGAGCGGTGGTGGAAGTGGGAACCACTCGATCCGAAAACATATCCGTTTACACGTGAAAAAGGAGCTTGGTTGTACAAAGGGTTTGAGCCCAAGTTTCAGGATAACATCTGGGTTTTCGTGGGGGCTCGACCGGAGCTGGCATTTTATGAGGATGTAAAAAGCTTGGGAGCGAGACTGTTTACTGACGGAGCGAAAAAAGTCCACATTGCGAAGGATTCGCAAGCAGCAACTGATTTTATTCCATTGCTTCAAGAGACGCTCGAGCAAGTGATCAAAGCGATGGGGGGCAAAGCTGGCGTTGCTGAAAATGTGAAAGATAAAAAGCAAGGCGCCGGGCTCAGTGATGAGGAATTGATCGATGCGTTGGAGAAAGAGGGCAAGGGCGATGGCGAAGATGTGGATGCAGACGAGGATGATCCGTTTAGAGCAGATTCAGATGAGTCTGTGGAAAGAAAGCGGGGAGAGGAAGTCGACTCGGTAGATGAGCTTTCAGAGGATGATGCTGATCATTCTGAGACAGAATCAGGAGAGACGAGGAAGAAAAAGAAGAAGCGAAAAGATGCTGAGTCAGAAGCTGAAGCTGTGGAAGGGATTGAGACTGCGGATGACGCTGAAGGTACCGATTTAGAAATCACAGCTGAGCACAATCCTGGGCGAGAGATGGCCGGCAATATCAGTGGTGACGGACCTGGCAACGAAATGTCTGGTGAGATCAGTGCTGATGACCCTGGGCGAGAGATGGCCGGCAACATCGGTGGGGACGAGCAGGGCAAGGGGGTGTCAGGAATAATTAGCACTGATGCGGCACCTGCGGGTGAAGTGAATGATCGACGAACCGCTGAAGCTGCGGCGTCTGGAGATGCGCCGTCAATTACAGAAGAGGCTGTTGTCAGCAAGGAGCTTTATTTAAAAGATACTCCGCTAGAACCGCTATTTTTTGCTTTTTTGATGTCTGAATTATTAGCTTCACGAGAATTAAATACTCAGCAAGTGACCGAGAAATTTTTGATTGCTTTGAGTCATGCCCTTCAAGGGAGACAAGTCGAGCTTTGGAGCAAGGAGTGCCTGGGAAAATTTCCAGATCGTCCTTCGGAGCCATCCATCAAAGACGTTGATCCGGCATTCAAATTTTCTGTATCCACAAAATCGGGCGAAGAGATTGCAGCCCTTTGGGTTGCGCCTCCCACAGAAGAGCAGTCTAAAACCAGGGATAGTGCCCAGGACCAGGAAAAACTGAAAAAAATAGCTCGGACAGCATTGGGGTTGGCTCTTTCGACCGGCAGCCAAAGTGGCTAACTTTTGTACAACTGTTATTCTTTTCGCTATTGAGAAGTTCCTATACCTGATTTATTAAATTAAATATACATAACAATATCAACGACTTGGTCAGATGTGTCAGTTTTGATCCAGCTGGCATCGGCATTGCATTGATTGTACCTGTGCGGCGCCATGTGAGTTGAAGCGGAATGTATGCGAAACGCGCTGCAAGTTGGAATCGAAACAGTAGAAGTAACAGTAGAAGTAGTAGAGGAGTTGTATATGTTGAAACGATTATTCATTATGTTGGTGCTTGGATTGACCTTTTCTCAAGCTGCGTTCGCCGTCGAAAGACGTTGGGACCAAGTAGGACAAGGTTCTGTGGGATGCACAAAAAATCCTACATACAACAACAAGCAAACTAATCAGGATCATGTGCCTGCTGAACGCACTGCTCACGAGCCTGGCAGACAAGGTTCTCGCGAGGCGAGCTAGTCCGTATTGCTATTCAGTTCTTGAATCAGGGTCCGCAGTTTCTGTCGTTCGCTGAACGTTGGATGTTGAGGATCAGTTGTTTTAGCTGCGGACTCTGATTTCAGATGGTTTCGTTGATTCGCTGAAGTGCGAAAAGCTTGTTGGGATAGATCGATCAAATTATGAGCCTTCGCGGCTAATTGAGATTTTTCTGCCTGGGCTACCCCGGTTTTAACTTGGTCAGAAACCGTTCTTCCTTTCCATTGAATCAAATTCCCCAAAACCAAAACTAGACCTGCAAATAAGGTGATCTTAACTACGCTCATCATCAATTTAATCATCTTGAGCTCCTAAAAAAATATAAACGTGTATTTTTTGATTTTGAAACGAGTATTCGTTTCCTGAAATGGGTGGATGCAGTGATGCAATTTTGCGCAGTGATGCGCTTGAAATTTTTCTGGGGGGACTGATCATCATATCTTTTTGATGGATATTGGATTCTGCTGTCGCCCATTGGCTGGCGATGATGTTTAGGATTTCTTCGTAGGGTGAAATATCTGGGGTGTCAGCTGGGATGGATGCTGCAATGATGCCGTGAGAATCGCCAGAAAATGTACACCCCATCCAGTCTCGATCTGTTTGCGTGGGTGCAAACGATGGAATTTGTCCTGACTTCTGGACCATCCCCTCTCCATAAAAATCAAATTGAATAGGTAGCATATCGTTCATATGTGTGCGGATTTTTGGCCGGTAGGGACATCTTCGTCGATCAAGGCCCTCTCCACAGCTTTCAGCACATCCGACGCTGTAAAAGGCTTCATGACGTAATCTTTTGCTCCAACGCTGATTGCATCCATAATCAGGCTTTCTTGCCCCATGGCTGAAATGATGAGGATTCGAATATTTTTAAAGTGCTTGATCATTCTGCGGGTTGCTTCGATGCCACTCATTTGAGGCATGACAATGTCCATGGTGACCAGATCGGGCTGTAGCTTGGCGTACATCTCGATGGCTTGCTGGCCGTCGGCGGCCTCGCCCACAACCTGGTAGTGTGCGTCAGTCAGAATTTTTGAAAGAGTTTTTCTGACAAAGGCGACATCGTCTACAATCAGTATTTTCTTGGCCATGATTCAATTTTAACTGAATCTGTTTAATTTATCAGTAGATTTTGTGAGAATGCTTATTCGTATTGGGATCTGGGCGACAGAAAAATGGCGACAGTCTCGATTTGCCTGCTATTTGCTTTGCGGACAGAAAACTTCAGTGTGCCTGCGGGACTTTCGAAATAAAGCTCATCCCCAGCCTTTGGGATTCGTCCGAATTGCTGGAGCAGGAATCCCCCAATGGTTTCATAAGGGCCTTCTGGGATGGAGAGTTTGAGCTGCTCGTTGATGTTTTTGATTTCGGATCGGGATTGGATCATCCAATGGTTTTTGCTGATTTCTTTGAGTGGAGAGGTATCTGTATCGAATTCATCATGAATTTCCCCGACGATTTCCTCAATCACATCCTCGATCGTCAAAACTCCAACGGAGCCGCCGTACTCATCGACTACGATGGCCATTTCGTACCCCTCGCGGCGCATGTCGAGGAGCAGGTTTTCCAGGGATTGTGTTTCCGGGACAAAATGGGCTGGTGAAGCGTAGTTTTTGACTGGATGCTCCAGGTTGGTTGCAGAGAGCAAGTCGGAGGCCTTGACGATACCAGTGATGTTATCGATCCGATCAGAGTAAATGGGCATTCTTGAAAAACGATTGATCGTGAATTTTTTGAGTGCCTCGAGGGCAGATTCGCCCTCTTCAATCGCTTCAGTTTGAACCAGAGGGATCAGTGCATTCTGAGTTTCTGAATCTTTGAAATTCAATATTCGATGGATCATTTTTTTTTCAGTGGTGTTGATTTCTGAGTCTTTTGTCCCTGCACCGGCGGTCAATAGCGTTCGGAGCTCATCGCGTATGGTTTTCTTTTTTCCTGTGAAAAGCTCCTCGATCGGGCCTGCGATCCTGGCCAAGCGAGTAGTGTACAGGGAGATCAGCAATGTAATGGGATAAAAAATATAGAACGTGGCGAAGATTAAATATGAAACCGAAGTCGAAAGACGTTTTGAAAATCGCTGATAGAAGGTCTTTGGCAACAATTCACCAAAAAAAACAACCAGAGGCGAGCTGACGAGCGTGGCCCAGAGTTCTGCATGGGAAATATTCAATGATGCAAAATAAAGAAGAGTCAGCGTAGAGATGGTAACAATGCAAAGTGATGTGATCAAGAGGGTGACAGCGAGCAGTTTTTCTGGGTTGTTTGCAAAAAACAGGGCGAGTTTAGCACCACGATTTCCTTGATTGGCCTTGGATTTGAGAAAAATTCGATCAACGGACAAGATCGCAATTTCGCTTCCTGAGAAAAATCCCTCGATTAGGAGGAGGACGAAAACGATGCTAGCTGCTGTCGAAAAGGAAATGTTCAAGTGGTTTTCTCCACCGCAGGAGCGTCTGGATCGATTAAGTCCTCAAAAATTGCATCCAAAATATCAGTGAGTGTAACGATTCCGATCGTCTGTCCTGAGTTGTTTTCAATGAGAGCCAGATGAACCTGCTGTTGCTTGATTTTTTTAAAAAGAACATCGAGGCGAGTGTGACTGCCGAAACGGAGGGGCTTTCGCATCAGGCTTTGGACGGGATCTTCAGCTCGCTTTGGATCCAATCGGGCAATCAAGAGATCTCTCGCATAAAGCACACCGACAATCTGGTGTTTTTTCTCAGCCCAAATCGGGACTCTGGAGTGAAGTCCGCTTTGCATGGCCTGAATCGCGCCTTGGATGGTGGTTTTGTTTTCGAGACAGAATGTTTTATGAAGGGGAGTCATGATTTCTAGAACTGGGACGTCGTCCAATTCGAGAACATTGCGAATGAGTCCTACTTCATTGATTCGAATATCACCTTCTTTGCGTCCTTCTTCCACCAAAGTGAGGAGTTCGTCTTCTTTAAGAGTCTCAGGATGTTCTGAAAGTGGGTGAGATGTGTCCGATTTCGCTCTCAGAACAAATGCCAAAATTTTCCGAATGGGCTTGAGGAAATCATAGGCAGTGGTCAGTAGTCCCACTGTCATCGGTGCAATCATTTGATTGGCTCGTGCAGCAATCGATTTTGGAGTGAGTTCGCAAAGAAAGAGCAATAATGGCGTGCTGACTGAGACAGCGACGAGAGCTTGCAAAAACCAGTCCGGGATGGATGGGAAAAAATAAAGACGCAGTCGCTGGAGCCAGTTCCAAGAACTCGTGTTCCAATCCCGAAAGATGCCATGGGCAATCAAACTCGTCGCAGCTATATTCAGCATTTCATTCAGTAGAAGAATGCTGAGGAGAACCCCTCCGGGATCATCGAGAAGACGCTTGATTTTTCGATAGGGACCTTTGAATCGATCCTTTAGGGTTTTGAGTTGAAATCGAGAAAGACTGAAGAGGGCGACCTCGCCTGCGGCCATGATGGCAGATAAACTAATCAAAAAGAGGAATAAAACTAGCTCGAAGGGGCTCACTTTTTTTAAGCTATATCACACCGCGTGCCGTGGCACTAGGCAGCCTGATCAATGCTGTGCCCGCCACCCGAGTGGCGTTTTTTGGTGGATTTTGAAATGCTTCGAATCGGCTTTGAAAGAACCACATTCAAGACATCATCAATTGTTTTGACCGGGATGAAGGTGAGTTTTTCACGGTACTCCTCGGGGATGTCATCCAGATCTTTCTTGTTTTTGTCAGGAATGATGATGGTTTTGATTCCGTGCCGCATGGCAGCCAATGCTTTTTCCTTCAGGCCGCCGATGGGTAGAACTCGGCCGGTGAGCGTGATCTCTCCCGTCATGGCCACGTCTTTACGCAGCGGAATTCCGGTGAGGCGAGAAATGATTGCTGAGGCCATGGTGATTCCAGCTGAAGGTCCGTCTTTTGGGACGCCTCCTGCAGGGAAGTGAACATGGATGTCGCAGTTTTGGAAAACATCTTCATTGATTCCAAAATCTTTTGCCCGCCAGCGAATCAAACCCAGCGCAGCCTGCCCGGATTCTTTCATGACGTCGCCCAGCTGACCCGTCAGGATGATGGAGCCTTTTCCCTTCATGAAGGTGGATTCCACGAAGAGGACTTCGCCGCCGCTGGCTGTCCAAGCGAGTCCTGTGGCGATTCCGATTTCGTCCTTTTCTTGCTCATCCTCGCGCGTGTAGGGAGCTGGACCCAGAAATTTTGATACGAGTTCTGGCGTGATCGTGGTTTTTTCTGTTTTTCCTTCGGCAACAAATCGGGCTGTTTTTCTGCAAAGCGTTGCGATGCTTCTTTCCAGATTTCTCAAGCCAGGTTCACGGGTGTAGTTGGAAATAGTGGATTTTACCCCAGCTTCGGTGAATTCGATTTGAGCGGGTTTTAGTCCATTTTCATTGATTTGTTTAGGTATTAAATAACGCTTGGTGATGAAAAATTTCTCCTCCTCAGTGTATCCCGACAGCTGAATGATTTCCATTCGATCGCGGAGTGCGGATGGAATTGTGTCGAGCATATTGCAGGTCGCGATGAACATCACATTGGTGAGATCGAAATTGACGTTGAGGTAGTGATCTCGGAACGTGTTGTTTTGTTCGGGATCAAGGACTTCAAGTAATGCTGCGGAAGGATCGCCGCGGAAGTCATTCCCTAATTTATCGATTTCATCCAGGACAAAGATGGGATTGTTCGTTCCCGCCTGCTTGAGTCCCTGAATGATTCTGCCAGGCAATGCGCCCACATAAGTTCTACGATGTCCGCGGATTTCCGCTTCGTCTTTGACGCCGCCGAGAGAGACACGAACGAACTCTCTGCCCAGTGCGCGGGCGATGGATCTGCCGAGCGAGGTTTTTCCAACGCCGGGGGGACCTGCAAAGCACAGAATGGGCCCTTTCATTTTTTCTTTCAACTTGCGCACGGCCAAGTATTCTAGAATGCGTTCTTTGATTTTAGAAAGGTTGTAATGATCCTCATCCAGAATATTTTTTGCGCGGACGAGATCGAGATTGTCCTGAGTATGCTTGCTCCATGGGGTCTCAACCAACCAATCAATGTAGGTTCTGAGCATGGATGCTTCGGATGCATCGGGGTGCATGCGTTCCAGGCGACCCAATTGTTTGAGTGCCTCTTGCTCCACGTCTTGGGGCATTTTTGATGCCAGAATTTTTTCTTTGAGCTCAGCAGCCTCTTCACCCTTGGTGTCACCGTCACCGAGCTCGGATTTGATCGCTCGGATTTGTTCACGCAAGTAGTATTCTTTTTGAGATTTGGTCATCTCGTCCTTGGCGTGCGAGCGGATTTTGGCTTGCAAGGTCAGGACTTCGATTTCCTTGGTGAGGATCTCATGGATTTTTTTCAGGCGTTCCATCGAGTCGAATGTCTCGAGGATTTCTTGTGCGTCCGAAACTTTCAGGCCTAGATTTGAGGCGACGAGGTCGGCGAGTCTGCCCGGATCGGTGATGTCGTCCAAAACCATCAAGATATCTGGAGATAGAACTTTACCTAAGGCGATCACACGCTCCAGCTGCTCGCGGATTGTGCGCATCAGGGCTTCGTGTTCGGATCGCTCACCGAGGCAGGTTTCTTGAATGCGCTCCACTTTGCATTCGAAGAAAGGGAGGGTGTTTTTGAATTCTTTGATTTTTGCTTTGCACAGACCTTGGGTCAATATTTTGATTCGACCATCCGGGAGCTTGCGCATGCGCATGATCATCGCTACGGTGCCGGTTTCGTAAATACTGTCAGACGCAGGATGTTCGTCGTTGATGTTTTTTTGCGAAGCTAAAAGAATCAAACGATCGGAACGAGACAAAGCTTCTTCAACACTTTTGATAGAAGAATCTCGCCCGACAAATAACGGGATGATCATGAACGGAAATACCACTATGTCCCGCACGGGCAACATGGGTAGTACTTCTGGAATTTCAACTGGCTCGCCGTCGTAGTTTGTAACCATCCCCTGTAGCCTCTCCGTTGGTTTTTAACCCTGGGTTCAAGTTGCTCTCAAAAACCAATCGGAGAAAGGGTGGGGACTCTTTAGCTTTAATCCGCGCCTAGGCGTATACGCGTTCCCGGTGCTCCTGCATCTCTTTGCAGGACAGGCACAGGGTGGAGACGGGGCGGGCTTCTAGGCGGCCTTTTTCGATCGACTCATCGCATTCCATGCAGGTTCCGAAGCTTCCAATTTCAATACGTTGGAGCGCTTGGTCGATTTTTTGAACCAGATTGCGTTCACGATCTCGGAGCCGAAAGACAAGATTTTGACTGACTTCGAAAGCCGCCAAATCTGTTTCATCTGCAAGATCGTCGACTGAAACACTGATTTCTTTTTGAATCGATGCTTTCGAGTTGTTGATGAGACGTTGTTTTTCTTCCAGTAGCAATTTTTTAAAGCGAGCCAGATTTCTTGTATCCATGAAATTCCCCCTCAATAAGACCGGAGTGTAGTCGAAATTTTTATAGCGTCAATATATTTATAAGAGATTATAAGCCGTACACGAAGTTCATGCATTCAGGTTGGACTTTTACCTACGCTAGCTCCGCTTTCGGGGAGCGCGCATCCTGCGCTTGTTCGCGCCCTTCGGGCTGCGTCATCCTGACGCGAAGAATCCCCGAAAGCGGACTAGCTTCGGTACGTCCAACCGGAATACATGAATGCTGAGAAGGGGTTTAGATTTTCCAGATAAACATGAGTGATGGATAAAATCCTGAGATTACACTCGTTGCGAATGTCCCTCGGGCATACGCGCACTCGATTCTCCAGCCGAGGGCGGCCCAATCGTATTGATAGCCCAGCGCGGCACCGTAGAGGATTCCGGTCCCGGTGAAAGTGTCAGCCGAGAGTGAGGAGAATGAAAACATGGGGCTGAGTGAGAAGAGGTGATTTTGCCAAATTCTATAACCTCCATGCAACGCAGCTTGTCCTAAAATATAGAAATAATTTCCAAAAAGAAGTCCTCCTCCAGCGCTGGCGGCCAAGGAGAAACCACGACGTTCGGCTTTGGCTTCGGGGAGTCCTACGAATTGATATTTGGCTCGAATCACAGGGGGTGCAGAAGGTTGAATGCGAATCCCTGCCTCAAGCTTGTCCGAGAACGAGCGCGTGAATCCAACCATGAGCAGAGGAACCGACATTCCGAGTTTGGTAGTTCCGTCCTTTTGAAGTGATCCAGGATCGCTCAGGTTGACGCCACTATGGATGCTGAGCATTTCGACGCGACCCACACGGTCGGCCCCTCCGACCTCGGGTGTATCGAGTACTGCCACGGGCATGCGGTAATGCGAACAAGCGCTGAGCTGTAATACCGCAATGATGAGCCAACCTGATTTTCTAGGGCGTGTCCTCATTTCAACTCCTAGAGAGGCGCGCGCAGGGGTGAACGAAGGAGCCATCCTCGATGCAGGCTGGCGTACTGAGTGAAATCCCCGAGCACGCCTCTCTAGGAGACTGGATCGGTAGTCGCAGTAGGAGTTGAAATGAGGACACGCCCTAGTCATCTTTGCTTCAGAATATCAGTTGATCCGCGACGCGTCTGCAGCCATCATGCTCCCATGACATTCGAAGTTTGGTTTCAGAGTCAATATTCCGACATTCCGTTCCGTTCGGCCCAGGCCGTGATCAAGCTGGGCGAGGAGGGATGCACAATTCCGTTCATTGCCCGCTATCGCAAAGAGCAGACCGGGAATCTCGACGAAGTAAAAATTCAAAGCTGCTTAGATGCTCACGAGACTTGGGGTGCGATCCTCAAGCGCCAAGCGTTTGTGCTTCAGGAAATTGAGTCTCAGGGCAAACTGACCGACGAATTGCGCGCAAAAATTCAGAGCAGTTATGATTTGAGTCTTCTCGAAGATCTGTACCTGCCGTTCAAGCAGAAGAAAAAAACCAAAGCCGTCAAGGCGAGGGAAGCAGGACTCGAACCGCTGGCAAATTGGATCTGGGACACAGGCCATGGATTGACGAAAGCTGAATCCGGGCAGTCCCTGGAGAGTTTTGCCTCCCGATTCGTGAACGCGGCATCGGGGATTGCGGATGCGTCGGCCGCGATTCAGGGTGCGCAGGATATTTTGGTCGAGAAATTATCTGAGACTGTGCTCCTGCGGGAGCTAGTACGAAAAACGGTTTTTGAGCAGGGTTTTGCGGTGACTGAAAAAGGCGCGAAGGCGGCTGCGAACAGCAAATTTGAAACTTACTTCAAATATCATGAGAAAATTTCTTCTCTGAAGAATGGGCAGAACTCGCACCGATACATGGCGATTCGTCGAGGTTGGACGGAAGAAGAGTTGAAGCTTTCTTTGAAAGGGCCCGAGTCGGATCCGGATTTTGAAAAATCTTTGGTTTCTGTTTTTGAACGAGAGGCGTGTTCACAGCTTTCGAGCCCAGGTGCCGATGTGCTCAAGAAGGCGGCTCGACTGGCGTTTAATGCGCATGTTTTTCCGAGTATCGAGAACGAAGTCCATCAGGCGTTGAAAACAGTGGGCGACGAGGCTGCGATCCGTGTTTTTTCTGAGAACGTTCGGAAGCTGCTGCTTGCGCCACCCTTTGGACCCAAGGCAGTCCTGGGTGTGGATCCTGGAATTCGAACAGGCTGCAAATTGGCTATCGTTGATGATTCTGGAAAATACGTGGTGAGTTTTGTTCTGCCGTTGCAGAGCGAAGCTGAAAAACAAATTGCGAAAAACGGTATGGGAGCCCTACTGACTCATGGGAAAATCCACGCTATTGCGGTGGGAAATGGAACCGCAGGTCGTGAGACCGAAGCTTTTTTCAGAGAGACTTTGAAGGAACTGGCCATCGATATTCCGGTCGTGATGGTGAGTGAGGCGGGAGCGAGTGTCTATAGCGCGAGCGAGACGGCACGCAAGGAGTTTCCTGATTTGGATGTCACGATTCGCGGAGCGGTTTCGATTGCACGTCGGTTGCAGGATCCGCTGGCTGAGTTAGTGAAGACCGATCCCAAGAGCATTGGAGTGGGGCAGTACCAGCACGATGTTTCGCCCCATGCTTTGAAGAAGAGCCTGGATCTAGTTGTCGATGTTTGCGTCAACAGTGTCGGTGTGAATTTGAATACAGCTTCGGAGCATTTGTTGGCTCACGTTTCAGGAATCGGTCCGGTTTTGGCTCGTACGATCGTGGAGCATCGAGGGAAGATCAAGCTGTTTAAGTCCCGCCAGGATCTGCTGAAAGTTCCGAGATTCAGCCAAAAAGTTTTTGAGCAGGCCGCTGGATTTTTGAGAGTTCCAGAAAGTGCTCAACCCTTAGATAATACCGGGGTTCATCCGGAGCGTTATGGTGTTTTGGAAAAGCTGGCTCAGAAGCTCAATTGCAAACTCGAGGAATTTTTGGGTTTAGGGGTGGAGAAGGTTCGTGAGGCTGCCGAGCTCAGACAAGAAGTTGGAGATTACACTTTCGAAGACATGATTCGAGAGCTAGAAAAACCCGGACGTGATCCTCGGGATATGTTTACGCCATTTCAGTTTCGCGAGGATATTCACCAGCTCACCGATCTCAAGCCCGAGATGATTTGTCCTGGAATTGTAACGAATGTGACTCAATTTGGTGCGTTCGTGGATATCGGTGTGCATCAGGATGGATTGGTTCATTTGTCGCAGATCAGTGAGCAGTTTATCTCTGATCCGAGTTTAGTAGTGAGTCCGGGTGATCGTGTGAAGGTGCGGGTTTTGGCGGTGAACTTCGAGAAAAAGCAGATTTCGTTGAGCATGCGATTATCAGAGAGGGCACCGCAGGTTCGGGAGCCGAGAGAACCCAGAGAGGCCAGGCAGCAGCGGCCGAAACGTCCTCCTCGAGAGCAGCCCCGTCAGCAGGAAGCTCGCCCCAAGCGCCCTGAACCGCCGAAGCTGCCACCTCTCCCCAAGGAGATGCTGATTCAACCGAGAGATCCCAACAAGGCTGCCAAGCAGGCGAAAATCAAGCCAGTGGATAGGACCCCGTTTAATAATCCATTTGCTGCTCTTGCCGGGAAATTTGGCAAGAAGTAGCTCTAATTGACACGGGGCAGAAATCCGGTTATCAACCCCCACGATGGAAAAATCAGGAAGTGAAGCAAACCAGCGGCATGTTGATAAGATCAATCGGATTTTAGCGGGGATCCGCACGCGCTTGGATGCGGGCGAGCCGCTACAGTTCAAGAAGGCTAGTGTATCGCATGTGGTTCCTCTTCCTTTGAGTATGAGGACACAGAAAAAGGATCCGATCGATCTTTCGGATCTGACTGAGATTCTGGAAATTAACGTCGAAGACAAATTCTGTATTACAGAACCCGGCGTGACGTTCGCGCAGTTAGTGAAGCAGACTTTGGCGTTGGGTTTGGTGCCTGTCGTGGTGCCAGAGCTCGAAGACATTACCATCGGAGGTGGTGTTGCGGGTTGCTCTGTAGAATCGATGTCGTACAAGTTTGGCGGCTTCCACGATAATTGTTCCGAGTACGAAGTGATTACCGGCGATGGTAAATTGCTGAAAATTTCCCCAGACACGGATCCTTTGTCATTCGAGATGATGCATGGATCTTATGGAACCTTGGCTGTTTTGACTTGCGTGAAATTTCGCCTGGTCCCTGCTCAGAACTATGTGCGAATGGAATATCGGCATTTTCAGGACTTCGAAAGCTTTAACGCAGAAATGCTGAGACTCTGCGAAGAGCGTAAGACTGATTTCATCGATGGTATCATTCATTCAAAAAATAAATTCACGCTTTGTCTGGGACATTTCGTCGATTCTGCCCCTTATCTGAGCGACTATCGTTGGTTGAATATTTATTACAAGAGCACGAGGGATCGTACTGAGGATTTCCTCACGACCTATGATTATTTTTTCCGTTACGATACGGAATGCCATTGGTTGACCAAAAATATACCGGGTTTAGAGAACAAAGCAGTTCGGCTTTTGGCAGGAAAATTTGTTTTGGGTTCCACGAATTTGATCAAGTGGGTGAGACGTCTGGATTACGTCCATCGTCTGAAAAAACGTCCGGATGTGATTGTGGATATTTTTATTCCTGCGACTCGACTGGAGAGTTTCTATTCTTGGTACGCGAAGGATTTTGATTTCTTTCCGCTCTGGATTGTTCCGTATCGGTTGCCAAAAATGTACCCGTGGGTGGGAGAGAAGTACTCCGAGAAAATGGATACGCTCTTGTTTATTGACTGTGCCATTTATGGACGCAGCAATACCGAGGCGGATGTGGATTATTCACAAGTTCTCGAAGAAAAAACTTACGAGCTGGCTGGAATCAAGACTTTGATTTCTCGCAATCATTTTACGAAAGATCGCTTCTGGGAAGTTTACAACGAGCCTAACTATCGCTCTGTGAAAAAGAAGCTGGATCCTCAGGGCAAGCTGCCTGACCTCTATAAAAAACTAGGGCAGCTGCACTAATCAATCGAAGACATTTCTTCGAGACGGCTGAATTTAGCGATTTGTTTGTAGTCACGGTCTAGGTGCAAAATGGGGACGTGGTTTTCTATTGCGATCGCGGCAATGAGGCAATCCGTTGAGGATCGAATCGTAATCCATTTTTTCCTGCCATGGCGAAATAAATCGGATGCGTGGAGATAGGTGTCGAGACTGAGTGGGTTGCTAAAACAGGGCAGAGCGAGCATTCCGTCTTTGGCTTGTTGATGTGCTTCAGGCTTTTTGAAACCCTGAAGGACTTCTTGAATAATCGGTGGACAGACTGCAAATCGAAACAAGTGCTCGTGATTGAAATCCTTTTTCTTGTGGTTAAAAAGCTGAATCCAAATCGAAGTATCCACGAGAATCAAAGACATGGTTTGGCTCAGCCTTTTTTACGTTTTGTTCGAGGTTGATCTGAACGCATCTCGGACAAGCTTCCTTCCCACAGGCCGCTTCCGATTAAATTGGAAAGCCCTCGGATTTGAGCCAGTTTGATGGCTTCTAACAAAGACCAATTGACCGCCTGAGAGTAAGTCTTCGCGCCTAAAACCAGCACGGCTTTCTTTAATAACTCCTCATTAAGCACAAGATTTGTACGTTTCATGTGTATAGTGTGCATCAAAAAACTGCTAAAAGCAATTCAGGCGGAATGATTTGCGCTCAATACGAAATACACAGCTTAAAAATAGTCATTTCTGACACATTGAATAAAAAATTAGGGGGGGTAAAATGGTATTCAGTTCTGTGCCCCGGAGAGGATGAGCGTCAAAGTTGCCTTTTCTGCCTTTCCTAATATCCGAGCCTTTCACTTTTTAGTATCTCAGGACCCCCTTAACAAGTCAAGGCTTCATAAAAATGGGGGGGGTATAATTTTTCAGTGATTTCATAAGGATGGGGCATTTTTCGGACTTTGCTATTTGCAATTGTTAAGATCTGTCGGGGCTCGGGTTGCTTTTTTTATTCCAGCACCTGTGCCCCGGAGAGGTCGCGCGTCAAAATTTGAGGAAGTATTTTTTTGACGG
>CAYILR010000059.1:0-18399 GCA_964364175.1 uncultured Bacteriovoracaceae bacterium | reverse complement strand
GATTCCAAAAATCATGACCGCCCTTGCTCAAAATCCGCCGCCTGGTGTGATTCACATTACCTAATTGAACGGAACCTAGATATCAGGTTTTTTCCAACACTCTCTTCGGGATTTCCCCACATTCTCCTTCCCGTATTCCTAAGATCACCCATTTCAAGTTCATTACAACTGGCACAGGAGTTGCTCATATGCCAAACGCACGACACTTGCATATACGAGTGTCGTTGTTATGGTTCGATGGCCCAAAATATTCATCACACCGTAGAGACTCATGCCCGCGCTAAGAAGCTCAGTGGCGTAGGTGTGCCGCAAACGATGGAGTTCCATAGATTCGGTGCTCGACAAACCTTGAGTGATGGAGAGAAACTCTGTTTTCAGGATGTAATAAAATGCCGGATTTTTCACAGGACCTTGGACGAGGCGAAGTGGAGCATCCGATTTGGGATCGGAATCACGGCGAGCGGCCATTGATAATAAACGAATATTTGCAATCAGCGCGAGGGTTTCGGCATCAAGTGGCACAAGTCGCTCGCTATTCATTTTTCCAACTGGCACTTTTAAGAATGAATTGCCAGCATGATCTTCCTGCACGCAATGGTCCGGTAGCAACCAAAGTTCGTTCGAACGAATTCCAGTGTGCCGGAGTAAAAGAATTGCCTGATCCATGAGCTTGCCAGAATTTTTTAGACGTCGCTGAATCTCAGCGTCAATATCGGGCGGATACGGTCGTGGAAGAAGCCTGGGCTTTTTAGGCAAATCGGCTGCCGAAAGAAGGCGCTCGGGCGCCATCTTGAGTTCGCCCCGATCGTACTGCCAATGGAGGTAGTGACGAACTTTTTGGATATAGTGGTGCCGAGTCGAGGCGGCGAGCCCATCGTCAGCGAGGCTCCGCAGCCATAAGTCGATATGCGTGCGATTCAGACCCTTTTCCTCGACCCCATTTTTTTGGAGAAACGAAAAGAAGCGTGAAACACCAGTCTGGTGGCATCTTTTTGTTCCCTCTTTCACGACGGCTGGCAGGAAATTGAGGTACGCAATTCCGCCCGCGCTGATCGTTTTTTTGCGCTGGTACCACGGAACGGGTACAACGCCTGCGAGCTGGAAGGGAGGGATTTCACTGTGCTCGGAAAGCCAATGCAGGTATTGCCCAATGGATCTACGCAAATACAGTTGCCGATAGGACTCGATTCCTTCGAGTCCTGATAAAAACGCAACAAGGCGGTCTCGGCTCAGATCGGCAAGACGGAGATCCCGTGCCACGAGCCAACCGTGCAACTGCCACAGCGCCCTACGGACCCGAAACGAAGTTTCTTGATATTTCCATCCGGGTAACCGCATCGCAAGGTACTGCTCGGCGATGGGCGGTAGAATTCTTCGAGAACCCTCCATGAATTCTGGAAAGAGCTTGTGTGGGGCTGGCGCGCACGCTGGATAGTGCCGTGCGCACCAGATGAGGTAAGCACGGACTATGCCGAACCGACGCTCCCTACTTTTTTGGCTGATGCACGCGTGAGCGTAATCTGTAACATCGGAGAGTTGGATTTCATGCGGCTCGATTCCCTGTTCGCGGCACCGTTCTTCGAACTGTCGCAGATATCGACGCACGAATTTTCTCCAGCCTGACTGCCAATGCTCACAGTGAGCATCATAATATTTCTGCACCAACGGCGGGAGTTTAAGTGGAGAAGCTAGCGGCATAGCGTTTCTCGATTCGTTCCATGGCTCGACCGTACTCCTCAACAATATCGTCAACAGAGAGTTGAATGTAGCGAAGCGTGGTCAACCCGCTTGCATGACCCATCATGCGCTGGAGCACGGGAAGGCGCACACCGGAGCGGGCCATGTCTGCTCCGAAGGTATGACGGAAGCGGTGGGGATTGGCGGTACTCAGTTCCCGTTTTGAGCGCCGACGCGATCGAAAAAGACTGCGAATTCCGGCTGCAGTTATAGGATTCCCGCGCTGTTTGCCTCGGAGGACGACAAAGACGCGGTCCGATTTGCTCTCGGGCGGTCTTTCCAGGTGCAGGTATTTTCGGATTGCAGCGGCGAGTGGCTCGGGTAACGGTAGCGTACGCTCCTTGTTGCCTTTACCGTGAACACTGAGCCTGGCTTCGGTTAAATTCATATCGGCAATTCGAAGCAAAAGCACTTCGCGCGAGCGAAGACCACAAAGAAGCATGGATAGAACGATGGCAAGATCGCGATACTGGGTGACAGCCGCGAGATATGCATTGACTTGAGTTGCAGTCAGCGGCTCGATCAGTCGGTGGACCGGTTTCACTCGCAGCGTGCGATTCCCGCTTGGCCGCCGTAGCAAAAGAACGCCCAACCGGTGATCAAAAATTTGATTCGGCATTGCTCGCGACGAGGGAAAGCTTGCGCTGGGCGGGGATGGCATATTTTGGCCGACTACAAATCGGTACAGCAGATAGCAGGTGAGAAGCCGGTGATTGATGGTGTGGGCGTTACTGCCCTGTTCGCGCTGGGCGATGACCCACTCCATGAGATCCTTGCCGGTCAGCGTAACTAGCCTTCGGTTGTTTTTCTCCATCCAGCGATAAAGTATGACAAGCCCGTAGCCATAAGTTCGAATCGTGTGTGGCGAAAGTGCGCGCGCCCAAAGCGTCTGAAGAAACCGGTTGGCTTCCGTACATTCGGGGCCTTCTGGACTACCTGGCTCATCCGCATCGGACGCCATGCGGAAGCCAATCTGACCCTCGCCAATCTTGAGGACATAACCCATTCGTTATTTCTTGGGCTCTTTGTGATCGAGCCCGAGAGCTTGAATGGCACGAATGAAGTTTTCCCAATTCGCACCCTCCCAAGCCTCAATCATTTCCCAAAGCTGGAGATGGCCACTGCCGCTCCACAAATCGAGTGCTGCGTGGATGAGAAGTTGATCGCCGTGACTGAATTTCCAGGAATCTTCCTTGAGAATGCCCGCACGTTTGCGAAGCCTGGGCGACTCGGGATCGAGCAAAAAAGCTAGAAGTCTAGGGTCGTTCCCAAGCAGGATTACGATAGCGTCAAGAAGCTTCCGCTCCTCAGTCTTTGCGTTTGGCCAAGTAAAATTCATGCGGCGTCTCCCATAGGCGGTTCACCCTGCCACTGCAGAGGTCGCAATGGGCAAAACGCGTATCAAACGCGCTTGCCTTTGCAACTTTCGTCTGGCGGGTCGTCGTGGAAGTTACAGGGGCCACGCCCCTGCTGGAAGATGGATGCGGCACGGAAGTGCGTGCCATTTTTAAAGGAATTCTCGAACGGGCAAGTCGGAGCCGCTGACTTCGCTTTCGATGACTCTCTCGCCCATCCTCTGTTTGCTCGTACCGCCGCCGGGCTTCGCCCCGGCGACGCAGATATCCTGCCCGAGCACACACTGGGGAGCAGTACCGTTGGCCGCGATAACAACTCCTACACAGGATAAATGGCTTGCTACAGAATCGGCAGGTCAAAAATACGCCGTCCTTTTTTATTTCTGCGTGTTTGGAACGGTGCTCTGTCTTGTCAATTTCGCCCCGTTTGTTTATATACATCGGGCGTAGACATAGAATTGGCAGGAGGAGCAATGCAAGCTGGCAGAAACGATCCCTGCCCCTGTGGGAGCGGGAAAAAGTTCAAGAAATGTTGCTTAGAAGAAAAGATTGAAACGGGAAGTATGCTTTGGCGGCAACTCGGCCTCATTCACGACGACTTTGCCAAACGGCTCACGGAATATGGAACAAAAGTCTTTGGCCCATTCGCTATCGAAGAAGCTTGGGATGAGTTCTGGGTTTGGGAAAACAAAGACGCATTTTCCCTCGACGACCGAGTTCAAATCCAGCTCTTCATGCCTTTTTTCCTCTACAATTGGGAACCCGACACGGACACTGAGACGTTTGACTCTGCGCCCGAGAACACCTCCATTGCAGCAGATTATCTCAAACAACGAGGCGGCTACCTCACGGTGCTTGAACGTCGTTTTTTGGAAGAATCGATCCAGACTCCTTTCAGTTTTCACGATGTTTTAGAAGTCAAACCGGGCCAAGGATTTGTCCTCAAGGATATTTTTCTTGGAACCGAGGTAGAAGTCACAGAACGCCTGGGTTCTAAAAACGCTCAGGTCGGCGACATCGTGTATGGAAAAGTCATCCAAATTGACTCCGTTGGCATGCTCTGTGGAACAGGCTGGGTAATGATTCCTCCTGCTCATAAACAAATCTTTCTCGAACTTCGTAAGGAACTTCGAGAAGACTGCAAAAGTTTAGGTGTTGAGCTGACAAAAAAACTTCTGGGCGAGCACGATCTTGAACTCAGGGAAATCTTTCTGGATTTTCAGGAAGCACTTCTTTCACCTCCAAAACTTTGCAATACCGATGGCGAAGAATTTTCGTTTCACCAAATCACCTATGTGATCGACTCCACCCCATTGGCGTTCGACTCCACCCCATTGGCGTTCGACAAACTCAAAGAACTTTCCTTATTCGAAACTGAAGAAGAAATGCTCAGCGAAGCTGAGCGTGATCCCGACGGAAAACTCACAAAAGTAACGATCGTCTGGCACAAGCGGGGAAACGCCCAGCATGCCAGTTGGGATAACACCGTCATGGGTAGACTCATGATCCATGGTCAAATTCTCACGATCGAAGTCAACTCCGAAAAACGCGCCAAGCGCATTCGCAAGGAAGTGGAAAAAAGACTCAAGGGGCACGCGACCTACAAAAACACCGTGCTTCAATCTCCCGAATCGATGATGCGAGAAAAAGAAGCGAATCGCGATCCTATGCAAGAGACCAAGCGCAATCAGGAACAGGAAGAAATGATGAGTCATCCTGAAATCCAAGCCCAACTGAAAAAGATGACAGAAAAACACTGGGAGACCTGGTTTCAAAAAAAAATTCCAGCACTCGGGGGTAAAACTCCCCTTCAAGCCGCGAAAGATCCCGATGGCCGAGAAATGCTCGAAGCACTCCTGATCGACTACGAGAGAAGCGATGCGCGTTCTACGCAACTTTTCAAACCCGACTTCAGTCAAATGCGTAAGCGCCTGGGTTTAAAAGCTAGTCCGTATGAGTCCCAAGATTCCCGCTGACTCGAAAATTCTGCGTGGATTCCCACCATCCGCAAATCGCTAGGCTTCTTACCGCTTGCGGATTCGAGGACTTCCATGGCAATGATGCACTCCATGTCTGAACAGCTGCTTCTTGGCTTTTGTGGGTTGGAAATTCAGCCAAAAAAGCCTGCTCCTTCCACTCCCATTCTTGCTGGTGCCGAAGATCTTCTTCTTCTTTTTGGGTTTCGATAGTTTTCCGTTCTTGCGCCTTTTCTTCCGTTTTGCTCTTAATCGCAGCTAATTTTTTAATTTCACTCAACACTTCATTCATTCCTTGCGCCAAAAAAGCCATCGGAGAATGGCAGACTTCTCTGGACCCTGGAATTCCATTCTCACGGAGAAACAGGAGTGCTTGTGCGATTTCATTTGCTCCATAGGCTGAGTTTAATTTTAAAAAGCAGGCTCTCTCTCTGGCTTTCTTAAGCGGAAGCTGGATTCCTTCCAAATATTCTTGAACTGAGTGCGGAAGCGTTTCGGAGAGAGAGTTTTTAGATTTTTTTATAGTGATTGTATTTCTTATTTCTGCCTCAAGCTGAGGGAGCTTCCTGTTCAATTTGAGGCACCCTGTCCCTCGATTTGAGGTAGTAGCAATCTCAGATTGAGCTCCCTCGTTCTGAGGGAGCTTGTCTCCCTGCAGACTCCAAACAGCTCGGGGAGAAATCCACCACCGATTACCTCGCTTGAAATCATTCTCAACGAGTCGAATCAGATCCATTTCTTTCAGAACTTTCAAACTCCGTGAAACCGTCGCGTGGGACATTCCAGTGGCTTCAGTGATGAAACTGATTGAGGCCCGCGTGGTACCGTCCGAATCTCGAAACCGCCATGCTTGGCTGCTCAACCACAAAAATAACCGAAAAGCATCCCCAGATAATTCACGGAGCTTTGGATCTTGGAAAACAGAATGCGAGAGCTGAAAATAGCCTCCATTTTTCGCTGGAATCGCTTCGTCTATGCTACCTCTCTCATTTCGAGCTACCTCAAACTGGGTCAACTCATTCATAGCCACCTCCCAATTCGTGGGCGGAGGCCGGATAAGTTGTTACTTTAAAGTCGGTTCCCCTAGCAACCGACGCCAGGGTCTGCGCAGCAACCTGGGCGCTGATTCCTACAGGTACCTGGGTCTCTGTGACAACCAGGGTTTCTACAGCAACCGAGGTTGAGGAAGAAAATGGTACTTTTGTTTTCGAAAAAAACTCCCACTCGTCCTCAAAAATCAGTCCAAGCTGATTCGGACGATGCTGATCTCCTGGAATTTTCTTGATGAGACCTTTGGCCTGCAAAGCGGCGATTGCTTGAAGAACAGCGGGCCCCCGCAATCCAGATTGGCGTTCAAGCACGGTCTTTGACAACGGTGCATACTGTTTTTGAAACGAGATTGTGAACCGGGCAATGAGAAGCAGAATCTGCATCTCACTTCGCAGAAGGTCACCGTTGGCCATTCGCATAAGAAAAGAATTCGGAAGCCGTGTGTATCCTTGCTGGAGCTTTGGCGCAGACTGCGTTTCGAGAGTGACAGAGCTGTCCTGCTCACTGGCACTTCGAGTAATTTTTTCATCCCCGCCAACCTGGGTTTGTGGAACAACCTGGACTGTTTTAGCAACCTGGGTCGTCATATCGACCGGGGTTCGCATGGGAACCTCGGTTTTTGTAGGGACCGGGGTCGTTGGAACAACCACAGTTTCCGTGACAACCGAGGTTGCCGAGGAAGCCTGGGTTGCATGAACAACCTCGGTCGCTACAGCAACCTTGGTTTTTGTATCAACCGAGGCTTCTGCAAAAACCAAGGTTGCGTCTGGAACAGTGGGTGGTACTTTAAACTGGGGAAGTTTGTTAAATAATTTGAGCGGTTTCTTGACTTGGAGCGACTCCATCGCTGTTTTGAGTTCTGCTTTACTCATAAAGCACCTCCCACTAGCGAGAGAGAAGGTCGATTGAGATCATTTATTCCTACGATATTTTCGCCCAGTCCAAGTCGCGCCATCACTTCGCCAGCTAGACCGAGATAATCTCGTGCACCGGCGCTCTCAGGTGCATGATGAAAAATCGTCTTACCGAGTGCTGGGGCCTCCCGAAGTTTTACGGATCGACGGATTTTCGTTTCAAACACACGTTCCCCAAAATTCTTGATCAAGGTATCCCATGCCTGATTGGCGATGTTTGTCGGGTCGACCAACGTTAGAAGATAACCCAGCACTTCGAGCCTGGGATTTGTCCCGCGTTGAATTTCCTCGATTTCGCACTGTAATTCCTTGATTCCCATGAGCGCAAAATAGCTGGAATCCACTGGTACAACCAAACGGGTCGCTGCATTCAAGGCAGAGTTCATCAACGGACCAAAAGTAGGCGGAGTATCAATTACGATCATCGAATATTGCGTACGCAAACTCTGAAGCCTTTGTGCCAATCGCAATTCGCTATTGGTCAGTGCAACCATCTCTCGTTCAACTCGCGCCAGAAGGGGAGTGGCGGGGATTAAATCGAGTCCCTCACCTTGATAAATCGCACCTTCGATTGGGAACATACGATCACGGATGAGTTCTGCAATGGATGCCTGAATTGTTTCGAGGTTGATGCCAATGCCTTGTGTAGCGTTACCTTGTGGATCAAGATCCACCAGCAAAACCTTGAGATCTTGAAGCGCGAGGGCTTGCGCCAGGTTAATTGCAGTGGTGGTTTTTCCAACCCCACCTTTTTGGTTTGTGACAGCTATAATAGGACATTGTGCCTGATTCATGTTTTTCTCCATTCAAGTTGACAGTCACGGCACGTCTCTTTAAGAATAGAGAAGTACCGACTAGAAGCCGCCTCAAAGCAGCTTCAGTTGTTTGAAAACTCAGATCGGGACCCGCCAAGATCAAGATCTGACAATCGGTTAAAAACTTAAAAGCCTGGGGAAATTTCCCGGGCTTTTTTTATTATTACGTTTGGTGTTTTGACATGCGCGCCTCCTCTTGGAAGGAATCAAATTCCTTCCTACTGTTTGGGCGGGCTGTTTCGTAGGCAGTTTATAGGCAAGAAATAGGAAACTCCCGAAATTTTGCGACTGATCGGGAAATCTTGGAAGCAGCACCTCGATCCTAACTACTTGAATCGATTACACTGCATTTTCCGCTTCTTACTTACTTTTCACTCACTAGAATCAAACTAAAATGGCTGGGGTGCTAGGATTCGAACCTAGGAATACTGGAATCAAAATCCAGTGACTTACCACTTGTCGACACCCCAGCAGGACAATGCGGTTTAAGAAACTCCTGGCTAACATAGGTTATAACGGAGCGCAATACTTTGCGCTGGGGGGAAGTGCGAAGCTTACTTGAATTGGGATGGGTGTGCCGGCCGGCACCCAATCCGCACTTCGTGTCTAAGCTGCGTGACTGGCGGATTTTTCGCCAGATTTGCTGTCCGCAGTAGGTGACACCGTATCCGCAAAGAACCCAACGGTACAAATCAGGGCTGCCATCATCAGGACAAAACCTAGGCTACCCCACCATTCACCACGATAAATCCCGGCGAAAATCAGGGCCAAGCTGCTCAGCACGGTAGCTCCGGTCAACAGCATTAAAAAAGGACGGCTCTTCTGCACATTTTTCATAAAAGGATCCCCCATCTCCCCCGTTTAAATGCAGGAGACATGCCAACCATTTTAATGTGCTAAAAAGTCTACCCCACTCATTTTCGAGACAATTTGTCTCTCAGTGGCTAGGTATTATGTCCCGCCTCGACCTCTTCATTATGCAGGCTTTCTTCTTCTGGAGAGTCCGCAGCAATCAGCCCATATTCACGCTCTTTGCGATAGAGGGTTCTGCGATTGATTCCCAAGATTTGTGCAGCCTTATCCTTGCGACCCGCTGTTTTCTCCAGAATCAAGCGGATGTAGCGCTCTTCAAGCTGAGTAATGGTGGGTGAATCGTCAGTCGATGTGGCAAAGAACCCCTCCGCGCTTGCGGTCTCCGAGGAAGGAATATCTTTTTCATCGATCAATGTTTCTGTGCAAAGAACGACGGCTCTTTCAATGACATTTTCCAGCTCACGGACGTTGCCTTCCCACTTGAGGGACATGAGTTTCGCCACCGCTCTTTTGGTAAAGCCTTTGACCCTGAGGTTATTGGTAGCTGCGTATTTTTTGAGAAAGTGCTCGGCCAAAAGAGGAATGTCTTCTTTTCGGTTTCTAAGCGCAGGAATCACAATCGGAATAACGCTCAGCCGGTAATACAAATCCTCCCGAAAACGTCCTTCTTTCATCGCAGTTCGGAGATCTTTGTGAGTGGCAGCAATAATCCTGACATCCACGTCGTGAGCAATGTTGTCACCCACGGCGCGGACTTTGCGCTCCTGAATCACACGAAGTAGTTTGGATTGCAGCACGACGTTCATATCGCCGATCTCATCGAGGAACAGAGTTCCGCCATCAGCCTCTTCAAAAAGACCGCGTTTTCTTTGAATAGCGCCGGTAAATGACCCCTTGGCGTGTCCAAAAAGCTCGGATTCCAAGAGTGTCTCAGGAATCGCTGTGCAGTTGATGGCTACAAATGGTTTTTGAGCGCGAGGGCCGCTTTGGTGAATAGCTCTTGCGACCATTTCCTTCCCAGTACCACTTTCGCCAGTGATGAAAACGTTGGCTGTTGCGTGGGAAACTCGGGCGACCAGGTCGAAAACCGCTTTCATGCCATTGCTTTTACCAATGACGCCACTGAATCCCCAGGATTGTTTGATTTGCTGGCGGAGGGCGGTGTTGTCCCGTTGTAATTTGCGATGTTCCATCGCGCGCTCGACGTTGACGGCCATTTCGGCCAGTTTGAAGGGTTTGACGATGTAATGAAATGCCCCTCGGCGCATGGCTTCGATGGCAGTTTCGATGCTTCCGAAGGCTGTAATCAGGATGACTGCAATTTCGGGTCTCAGTTGTTGGAGGCGAGACGCAAACTCTAACCCGTCCATTTGCGGCATCTTGATATCCGAAATCACGATGTCGATATCCCCTTCGAGGTGGGTCGGGTTGAGGGCTCCATCCGCACCTAGGGCGTTCAGGGCTTCTTGGGCCAACGGGAAACAGTGGACCGCATATCCATCGTTGGTAAAATAGTCCTCCAGTAGAGAACGCATTTCTTTATCATCATCGACTACAACAATTCTTCCCTTAGGGTCTTTCACTACAAACCTCCTGAATTGAGACAAATTGGCTCAAATGTTGGCAACATTGGGTTAACTCGGGTCATATCAGGAACATCTTGCAAAATTCAAACCAATTGATGTTTTATGATTCGAGAGCACGATTTTTAGAAATAGATACGTTGGCACCGTTTTTGTATGTCAAGCGGAGGTATGATTGATTTGAATTCCACAGAGTCTGCAATTCGTGAGCTTACGTTAGTCCAAGATGCATTGAACCAATCCGCGATTGTGGCGATCACTGATCGTGTCGGCAACATCATCCATGTGAATCAGAAGTTTTGTGAAATCTCTCGATATCCAAGAGAAGAGCTCATCGGCAAAAACCATAGGATCATCAATTCCGGTTACCACAGCAAAGAGTTTTTTGTCGAAATGTGGAAGATGATTTCGTCAGGAAAAGTTTGGGAAGGTGAAATCCGGAACCGTGCCAAGGACGGGAGTTTTTATTGGGTGAACACCACCATTGTTCCTTTTCTGGACGAAAAGGGTGAGCCCTACAAATATGTTTCGATTCGATATGAGATCACACAGAGAAAAAATGCCGAGGAGCAACTCAGGATTTATGCAGATCGTCTGGAGAACAGCAACCGTGAGCTTCAAGACTTTGCATCGGTGGCGGCTCATGACCTACAGGAGCCTCTCAGGAAGATTCAGGCGTTTGGGAGTCGATTGGGATCGCGGTTTGAAGGAGCCTTACAAGAAGATGGGAAGCAGTACCTGGATCGGATGTTGGCATCCGCCCAACGCATGCGAAGGCTGATTGACGATCTATTGTCTTATTCTCGGGTAGGGACCCAATCACAGCGCTTTCAACCCACCGACCTCAATGAGATTTTGCAAGAGGTCCTTTCCGATCTGGAATACAAGGTGGAGCAAGTGAAAGGGAAGGTAGAAAAGAAGCCTCTGCCGGTGATTGATGCAGACCCGTCTCAAATGAGGCAACTTTTTCAAAATCTCATCTCGAATGCCTTAAAATTTCACAAGAAAGATATTCCGCCAGTGGTCCAGATCGAAGCTAAGGATTCAAAAAACTACCTGGTATTGTCGGTAACTGACAATGGAATTGGGTTCGAGGAGAAATACCTGGATCGAATTTTCACTATATTTCAAAGACTTCACGGAAAAAGTGAATACGAGGGGACGGGAGTGGGCCTGGCTGTCTGCCGCAAAATTGCAGAGCGACACGGGGGTTCCATTACAGCCCGCAGCACACTCGGGCAGGGGACGAGTTTTTTAGTCACGCTTCCCATCAGACAGTGATAAGCGAAGGATAGAGGGAAGGAAAAAGCATGGATACAGTGCGAAAAAAACCTGTTCAGCCCATTACGATATTGATTGTGGACGACGACGCGGATGATCGCCAGATGATCAAAGAGGCGTTTCAAGAAAATCGACTGGGCAACGACTTGCGCTTTGTGGAAGATGGCGAGGATTTGATGGACTATCTCCAAAGACGCAGTGACTACAAAGATATTGAAAAAAGTCCGAGGCCCGGCTTGATTTTGTTGGATTTGAACATGCCCAAGAAAGACGGAAGAGAAGCCCTGAAGGAAATCAAGGAAAACGTCGATTTGAGGGATATCCCTGTGGTGGTGCTGACCACTTCCAAGGCGGAAGAAGATATTTACCGTACTTATGATTTGGGAGTGAATTCATTTATCACCAAACCCGTGACATTTGATGCTCTGGTCGCAATTACTCGAGATCTGGGCAAATATTGGTTTGAAATTGTGGAGCTTCCCCTCCCCTTGAAGGGGGAACAGCAGCGGTACATGTAAAATGCCTGAACAACCCATTCGCGTTTTATTGATCGACGACGACGATGAAGATTTTTTGATGTTTCGGGATTTTTTGTCCGAAATTCGGGGACAGAAATACGAAATTGAGCGGGCTGCGTCTTACGATGATGGAAAACAACGATTGGCTCAACATCAGCATGATGTTTGTTTTGTGGATTATCGACTTGGAAAGAAGACAGGTCTTGATTTGATTCGTGAGGCAATTGCGGAGGGCTACAAGACCCCGTTAATTTTGTTGACTGGCTATGGCGAGCGGGAAGTGGACTTGGAAGCGATGCAAGCTGGGGCCGCGGATTATCTGGTGAAGGACCAAATCAGTTCAACTTTGTTGGAACGCTCGATGAGATATTCCATCTATCGAGCGCATTCAGTGCAAACTCTTTTGGATCGAGAAGCGCAGATTTTGACTCAAGATCGCTTGGCTTCCATTGGGCTTTTGGCTTCGAGCCTTGCCCATGAAATTGGAACGCCGCTGGGCGTAATTCGTGGTCGTGCGGAGTATATGGAAACCCTGGTGAAAGGGAGTCCAGAGATCAAAAAAAACGTGGATATTGTGATTTCTCAAATCGATCGGATTTCTAAACTGATTCATTCTCTCTTGAATTTGGCTCGAGGAGGACACGCGAAACGAACTGAACAAATTGATTTGGCGCAGATTGTTTCAGAGGTCGTGGATCTTATGGGGCACGAGTTCAGAAGACACTCGATTGAGATCAAGAACGAGATGACAGAGGGTGCAAAAACTTTGATTCGAGCAGATTCAGGTTCGTTGCACCAGGTATTGTTGAATCTTTTTGTGAATTCGATTCACGCTATCGAGTCTGCGGTTAAAGATGGCCGTGAGTCAGGACACTATATTCGTGTCAACACACAGAGTAGGGATTCACAGTGGTTGTTGACTGTGGAGGATACCGGTTGCGGTATTTCGAAAAAAAATCTCAAAAATATTTTTAAGCCGTTTTTTACGACCAAAGACATTGGCTCTGGAACTGGACTAGGATTGGCGACAAGCTATCGAATTGTTGAGTCGTTCGGCGGTGGTATTCAGGTGAAAAGCTCCGAAGGCCAGGGCACGGAGTTTCAAATTAGTTTACCCAAGAGCTAGCGTTGCACCGGTATGAAATATGCAAACTTGGCAAGATGAGTTCATTTTTCATGATGGAGATCAGTTTTTTTCTCATCTCACGCATGCGCTCAATGCAGCACAGAAAACGATAGACCTTGAAACCTATATTTTTGATCGTGATCACTTGGGCATGGAAATGCTTGAGGCGCTTTCGCATGCGGCGAGCAGAGGGGTTCGTGTGCGTATTCTTTTGGATGGTTTGGGTTGCTCGAAGTGGTCTTATCGCGATGCCCAGATTTCCCGAATGGCAGGCGTGGCAGTGCGATTTTTTCACCCTCTTCCTTGGCAAAACAAACGCTCGCATATTTTGCGATTTTTTAGATTGAGACGAATTCTATTAGGAGTGTGGAAACTCAATCGGAGAAATCACCGAAAAACCTGTGTCATTGATCACCAAATTGCTTTTCTGGGGGGGATGAACATCAGCGCAAGGCACCTAAAAAAAGAAACTGGGAAAAAAGCCTGGAGGGATACTTCGGTGAGAGTTTCAGGCCATGCCGTGAGTGATCTGGCTCAGGCCTTTGAGTATGCCTGGAACCACCCCAGAAGTCTTCGCAATCGCTGGAAGAGATATCTGAAAGTTCCCGCGTATCCTCATCTGGTTCGTCTCAACATGGTCCATCGCCAGCGCAAAGCCGCCTATCGAGATTTAATTCATCGAATTTCAACTGCAAAAACTCGTGTATGGATTACTAACCCCTATTTTGTTCCTCCGATTTCTTTGATTCGTGCTCTGCGAATGGCAGCAGGTCGTAAGATGGATGTCCGTCTTTTGTTTTCTGAAAAAAACGATATTTTGGGAATGAAGTGGGCCATTCATGCTTTCTATTTTATTTTGTTGGAAGGAGGGATTCGTATTTTTGAATATCAATCCTCTTTCTTGCACGCAAAGATCATGCTCATTGACTCTTGGGCGACCGTGGGATCCTCCAACCTCAACCAGAGAAGCTTTTTGCACGATCTTGAAGTAGATGTGGTTTTGAATCATTCCAGCAGCGTGAAATCAATTGAAAATCAATATTTGACGGATTTGGTGGGATCCCACGAAATCGACCAAAAAGTATGGAAACACCAGCCTATTACAGAAAAAATCCTGAGCAAATTTGTTTTAATTTTTAAACGATGGTTATAGAGGCAAGTCCCATACGGGAGATTTTTTGTCTCAAATGATTCAAATTCGATGTCTTTTTGTGAATGACGGCTTCATGGCATGCTGATTGCACAGCTCTATTCTTGAAAATACGAAGGGGCAAATATGGCAAACACGAAATGGTTGTGGATTTGGGTATTTGGGGCTTTAGGAATGCAGGGCTGCGCGTCGGGGACACTCAACGATCGGATTCGATAATGGAAGACTCAAATTCTAGATTCAGGGTGAATTGGCTTTATTTGGTCTCAGCCATTTTCCTGGGGCTGCTGATTCACGATTATTTTACCTATCGATCCCAGGTGTCGACTGTTCCCTACAGTCAATTTCTTGCATATTTGAATGAGCAAAAGGTGGAGTCAGTTAAAATAGTAGGTGACCGAGTTGAGGGAACTCTAAAAAATGTTCCCAAGGGTGCAGCCGCGCAATTTGTTGCCATCAAAGTCGAAGATCCAAATCTTTCTCAGAAACTGATGCAGTCCAATATCCGATTTGAGGCGGTACACGAAAGCACATGGCTACGTGATTTAGTATCCCTGTCACTCCCCATACTTTTGATGCTGGGACTTTGGTGGTTTCTTGCAGGCCGAATGGGCAAAGCACAGGGGCAGTTGTTTTCACTCGGGCAATCTAAGGCCAAAGTTTATGTCGAGCATGATTTGAAAACAAAATTTTCGGATGTTGCTGGCGTGGATGAAGGAAAAGCTGAGTTGCAAGAGGTAGTTCAGTTTTTAAAAAATCCATCTCAATACAATCGCCTCGGGGGAAGGATGCCAAAGGGTCTACTGCTTGTCGGTCCTCCTGGAACTGGAAAAACATTGTTGGCGAGAGCTGTGGCGGGGGAGGCACAAGTTCCGTTTTTTTCAATTAATGGTTCGGAATTTGTAGAAATGTTCGTGGGTTTAGGTGCAGCACGCGTGCGTGATTTATTTCTTCAGGCGAGGAAACAAACTCCCTGCATCATTTTTATCGACGAGCTGGACGCCATTGGTAAAGCTCGTGGTTTGCCCACTCTTACAGGTGGCTCGAACGATGAAAAGGAGCAAACTCTCAATCAATTACTTGCCGAACTCGACGGTTTCGACCCTTCTCAAGGCGTGGTGCTGCTGGCAGCCACCAATCGGCCTGAGGTTCTCGATCCAGCACTTTTGCGCTCAGGCCGTTTTGATCGTCAGATCATGATCGACAAGCCTGACCGTAAAGGACGAGAAGAGATCCTAAAAATTCACATGCAGAAAGTCACCTGGGTCAAAGATCTCTCGATTGAGAAAATCGCGGGGCTAACGACTGGTTTTTCGGGCGCAGACCTGGCCAACCTGGTGAACGAGGCGGCTTTGATTGCCACTCGCCGAGGGGCTGAGAAAGTGGAGGAGAGAGATTTTACCGCAGGTATCGAACGCATTGTCGGTGGGCTGGAAAGGAAGAGCCGAATTTTGGCACCAAATGAAAAGAAACGAATCGCTCATCATGAAATGGGACATGCTGTTGTTTCCCTGGCTATTTCACCGGATGAGTCAGTACACAAAGTGAGTATAATCCCGCGAGGTTTTGGTACCTTGGGCTACACGATGCGAAGGCCTACGGAAGATCGTTATCTGATGGATCGAGATGAGCTGGAATGCAAAATGGCCGTTATTTTAGGGGGACGTGCGGCAGAGTATCTTTTCTTTAAGGAGGTTTCCACTGGAGCGAGTGATGACCTTGATAAATCCACAGACATCGCTCGCAGCATGGTGACTCGTTATGGGATGAGTGAGACTTTGGGCTTATTAACTTTTGATCGCGAGTCTGCGCCGTTGCTGGATGGTCGGAGCTTGATGCGATCCCATGATTACAGCGAGGATACTGCTCGCTTGATTGATCGTGAAATCAAAGAAATCACAGAGCGTGCTTTTCGCCGGGCACTCAGTGTTCTCAGACAACATCGGTTTGTCATCGAAGAGGGTGTTCGCCTACTTCTCGAAATAGAAACCATTGATGAACAAACCCTTAAGAATATTTGGAAATCACAACCTGCATCAGAGGATCAGTCGAGTTTGACCTCATCCATCGGATTGGGGACACAGCTACTCCATCCGAGTTCGTCTTGGACATGTAATCGAAGCGCATCCGAAGCCTGAGGTTCACCATGAATAATGAATGTCATTTTTGGCGGAGATTTGAAGCCCCTGAGCCATGTGATGATTTCAGATTGATCAGCATGTGCGGAGAGCGTTGTGATTTCCTCGATATGGGCTTTTACAGGAATGTATCGGCCATGCATTTTTAGTTCGCGTGCGCCGCTTCGAAGAAGCCTGCCTCGCGTTCCAGCTGCCTGAAAGCCCACGAGAAGGATTGTATTTTTTTCTTCTGAGAGCCGATTTTCGAGGTGAAACAGCACTCGCCCACCAGAAAGCATTCCACTCGCTGAAATCACAATACTGCTTTGTTCGAGTTCTAAAAGGTGTTTTGATTCTTCTCTACTATTAACTACATGTGCGGCATTGCAAATTTCAGCGCATTCGGTCGGGCTAAGGGCATGCCACTTCGAATATCGGTGAAATATATCTAAAGCATTTTTGGCCATTGGACTATCTACGTAAACAGGTATATCCGGAATTTTATTTTCTCGCTTGAGCTGGGAAATTAAAAAAAGAAGATCCTGCGCTCGCCCGACCGCGAAACTAGCGATTAACAAATGCCCTTTTCTGCTAATCACATCATGAATCACGCGTGCCAATTCTTTTGAGGGCGATTCCGGATTATGTAATCGATCTCCGTAAGTCGATTCGATCAAGAGGTAGTCTGCCCTTTCAATAGATTCTGGTGGATTGAGTAAAAATGGTTTTTGGCGACCCAGATCACCAGAAAAAACAATTCGTTTTCCCTGGATCTCAAGTTCAATAAAGGCCGAGCCAAGAATATGCCCGCTCGATTTAAATTGAAAACTGATATCGTTGAAAATTTTGTGCCATTGGTGGGGAGGCATCGGAGTCAAAAAATGAATCGCTCGTTCTGCATCCTCCTGCGTATAAAGAGGTAAAGCAGGGTGGTGTTTTGAAAAGCCTTTTCGATTGGCATACTCAGCATCCATCTCCTGCAGCTTGGCGCTATCCATCAAAATTACTTGGGTGAGTTCGGCAGTGGGTTGCGTGCAATAAACCTTTCCTCGAAATCCACGCTTAACCAATAGTGGAAGGTAACCCGTGTGATCAAGATGAGCATGAGTGAGAATGACTGCGTGAATATCTGCAGGATCAACAGGGAGGGGTTTTCTGTTTTTAAGTCTAAGTTCTTTTATGCCTTGGAATAAACCGCAATCCACCAAGATTCGACGTTTACCGCTTTGGATAAGATACTTAGAACCGGTTACCGTTCCTGCGCCCCCTAAAAACTGAATGGAAAGTGATGTGTTCATAGCGCTGTCTACTCTTTCTGCTTATGGTCTTCTCAATAAGAAAATAAGCAAAATCCGTTCCAAATAGAGGGGCTTTGAAATTTTTAACTTCGAGAATAATTGTCTCAAAAAAATGTACAAAACACCCCAAAACACTCATTGCGGCAAATATTGAGTCAGGCTTCAGCGCCTATCGCATTGAATACAAGGGATCGCAGCTGACGATCTGACCCCTGCCGGTATTCTTTAGGAAGGGTATGCTGGATGGATTGTTTTACTGAGCGAGACAAGACGGCCTTGAGAAGACCTAAAAAATGAGGCTCTGCTACCAGCACTATCTTTGCAAAGCGCTCTTCTGATTGCGCTTTTTCAAGCGTAGAAGCGATTTTTCTTGCGAAACTCTTCGCTTCATTTTCATGATGTTGATGGTGACGATCCAAAGAATGGCGAATGCTTCGAGTTGCACTTGAATTTCCACGGCCAGGCCTATCGGAATTTAGCTGGCTTTCAGTGAGTCTTCCAGGCGAGTGACTGAGTCGTTCAACAAATTCAAACTTGGCTCGCGCAGCATCCTTATAAATTACTGCATCAGTTCGATTCGCGAGAACATACCATTTCTTATTGTTGCGAAGATCGTAACTGTTCAGCCCGTTTGAGTGATTCACTTGCATAATTTATAAACAGGAT
>CAYILR010000058.1:0-18539 GCA_964364175.1 uncultured Bacteriovoracaceae bacterium | reverse complement strand
ATATTAGGAAAGGCAGAAAAGGCAACTTTGACGCTCATCCTCTCCGGGGCACAGATTCAGTTGGATATTTTTATATGCGGAACGTGTATTTATACCTCTTGTTGATCGCCAGCCTCTCTGGGGCGTGCCGCCCTGCGATCGATGACAATGCTCCAGATCCAGTTGCCACTTCTTCATCTACGCCTGGAAATGGTTCCATTACTACTGCCATGCTTGCCGATGGGGCAGTGACTGCAGCCAAGCTCTCTGCAGCCTATCTTCCTTTAGCGGGTGGTACTATGGGTGGTGCAATTAATATGGGGGGGATGACCCTGACTGGATTGGCAGCCCCATCCAATTCGAGTGATGCCACAACTAAGGCCTACGTCGATGCACAAGTTTCAGCAGGAGTTGCGGACGGAGCTGTGACTTCAGCCAAGATTTTGGACGGAACGATCGCTACTGCGGACATTGCCAACAGTCAGGTGACCACAGCAAAACTGGCCAGCAGTTCCGTGACTGCAGCCGTATTGGATACTGGAGCTGTGACTGCCGCAAAAATATCTTCAAGCTCGGTGACGGATGCGCATATTTCTGCCACTGCTGCGATTGCTGTCAGCAAACTTGCAGTCGGAACATCGGGACAAATCCTGACCACGAACTCGGGTGCGACTGCAGCGGCCTGGGCGGCGCCCTTTGTTCCTCGGGATTATCAATCAGGGATGGAATTGGCCTATGTAGACACCACCCATATCAGCTTGAGCGCAGGGCAAGTATCCAGCAGTGATTACTCGACTATCATCACCCTGTCAGCTGCAGTTACCGGAAAAGATATGAATGCCGCATGGTCAGTAGGGAGTGCTGGCGGAGGCCTGGTGGGAGCTACAGCGACAATTGCGGCCAGCAAAACCTACCACGTCTATGCCATCCGTCGCAGTGACACGGGCGTCGTGGATTTTTGTGCAGTCCGATCGGACGAGGTTTTTGCTTACCCTGCGGGTTATGATTCAAAACGCTATCGGGGCGCTTTTGTTACCAATGGCGCATCGCAGATTCTTGCGTTTCATCAATATGAGGGGGATTTCATTTTTGATGTGATTCAAGTTCCACAGTCTGCAATAAATGTTGATAGTACGACGGGAGCTTTGTACGCGCTGTCAGGTCCACTGGGAATTGTACATAAAGCATATATCATTGTGAACGGGGGTTGGGCTGGCGCTTACGTAAGCACCTCAGTGACTTCTCCTGATCAAGCCGTTCAAGATCCAGCAGCAGGTTCGTATGCTGGCTCATTTAGAGGTCTAGTGAGTGGATATAGCACATCATATACGGATAGTACGGCTAGCTATTTCACAGTTTGGACAAATACCAGTTCCCAGATCATGATGAAAGCCTCGGGTGGTAACAGCGGTGGCATAGCCGTTCAGCAGGTGGGCTGGTTTGACCGTAGGATCTAAAAAATGCCCGTGACGGGCAACCCAAAATCGGCTATATCATCGCCTAGGGCTAGGCATTGAGTTCGGCCCATTTAAACGAAAGGAAAATTAGTTATGCCAATCGGTAATGGCGCAAAAGCGCGTTTTGATTCTATTCGCGAAATCACCACTCGCACCCCCAGAAAATTTGATCCCCCACGAGACGATAGCGGTCGTCGTTTGAGAATTTCTGAATTCTACGGAACCAATACCTTCGACATCCATCAAATGAAGGAAAAGCTTCCGAAGGATGTTTACAATAAATTGGTCTCCACGATCGAAAAAGGAAAAAAACTCGATCAAGACATCGCGAACGTCGTCGCGAACGCGATCAAGGAATGGGCTCTCGCCAAAGGCGCGACTCACTTCTGTCACTGGTTCCAGCCTCAAACGGGTTTGACTGCAGAAAAACACGATGCGTTCTTCTCGCTCGATGATTCAGCAAGAGCTGTTGAAAAATTCTCGGGTTCCCAGTTGATCCAAAGTGAACCGGATGCTTCCAGCTTTCCATCTGGAGGAATGCGCACCACTTTCGAAGCGCGCGGGTACACCGCATGGGATCCTTCGAGCCCTGTTTTCATCATGGAAGCAGCCAGCACCAAGACACTTTGTATTCCTTCGGTTTTCATCAGCTATCACGGCGATGCACTGGACGAAAAAACCGCTCTGCTTCGCAGCATGGAGATTCTCTCCGACCGAGCCTGTGAAATGTTGCACATGATTGGCATCACCGATGCAAAACGCGTTGTACCCACATTGGGCGTTGAGCAAGAGTACTTCTTGATCGATCGTTCGTTCTACGCTTTGCGTCCTGACTTGATTATGACTGGTCGTTCGCTCTTGGGTGGTCAGCCTCCCAAAGGCCAACAGTTGGAAGACCATTACTTCGGTTCGATCCCTGCTCGCGCGCAAGCGTTCATGGCAGAAGTCGAGTACGAATTATTCAAACTCGGTGTACCCGTCAAAACCAGGCACAACGAAGTGGCTCCCAGCCAGTTCGAGACTGCGCCGATTTTCGAAGAAGCGAACATCGCAACCGACCACAACCAATTGACCATGGAAGTTCTGCGCAAAGTTGCACAACGCCACGGATTTGCTGTTTTGTTGCACGAGAAGCCTTTTGCGGGCGTCAACGGAAGCGGTAAGCACAATAACTGGTCGATGGCGATTGCAGCCAGCAACGCTGAGTTGGATGGTGAGAACCTCTTGGATCCAGGAACCACTCCTCGTGAGAACCTGAGATTCTTGTTGGCTTTGAGCGCAGTGATGAAAGGTGTTTACAAACACGCTGGATTGCTCCGAGCCGGTATTGCTTCCTCCGGAAACGATCATCGCTTGGGTGCGAACGAAGCTCCTCCTGCGATCATCTCGATGTTCTTGGGAGACCTGCTCAGTCGCATCTTGAACGAGATCGAAAGTGGCGTGGGCGGACAAAACGCCGAAGCTGCTGTGATCAAGTTGGGCGTCAGCAAACTGCCCGAAGTCATGAGAGACAACACGGACCGAAACAGAACTTCTCCGTTTGCTTTCACCGGAAACAAATTCGAATTCCGCGCTGTCGGATCTTCGGCTTCGACTGCATTCCCAACGACCTTGGTGAACGCAGCTGTGGCAGATGGATTCTTGGAAGTGACCGAGGCTTTGAAAAAACGCCTGTCCTCCAAAATGGCACTCGACGCAGCGATTCTCGAAACTGTTCGCGAAGCCGTGAAAGAAACGAAATCCATTCGTTTCGAAGGCAACAACTATTCCGAAGAATGGGTGAAAGAAGCCGAAAAACGCGGATTGCCGAACTTGCGCAAAACTCCAGAAGCTCTGGCGCAAATCGTTTCTCCGAAGTCCAAAGAAATGCTGACTCGCCTGGAATTGTTCAGCGAAGCTGAGTTGATGTCTAGGTTCCACGTTCGCGTCGAGCGTTATATTAAAAACCTGCTGATTGAGGTGGATACACTGAGACAGATGATCGACACCAGCATCTTGCCTGCTTGTTTCGCTTACCACGGCACATTGGTTCAAACCGTGGCCTTCGCAAAACAAATCGGAACAGATGCTCCCGAGCAAGACATGATGAGCAAAGTCGGCAAGCTGATTTCGGCATTGAAACTGAAACGCGAAGAACTCGAGAACGTGTATCGCAAAGTCGAGACCATCTCGAGCGAAGAGGAAAAAGCAAAGTACCTCTCCCGCGAAGTTTCTGTGGCGATGCTGGATGCCCGCACGATTTGCGATGAGCTGGAAGCTGTGGTTTCCGACGACTTCTGGCCTTTGCCGAAGTATCGCGAAATGTTGTTCATGGCATAAAAAGCCCCTACGATTATTCATTTGCAGTGGACTGCACAAGATTTGACTTTTTTGTGCAGTCCACTTAATATAGGTAAATGTCTGATCCGGAGTCCCTTAAGCAAGTCTTACTTGAACAACAAAGTGAGATTGCCGCCCTGAATCACGCTTCTTTGATCCAAAGAGAAGGATTTGCAGAGGCTCGCGGCCAGATGGAGCGAAGCTGGATTAAGGTGATCATTGGGATCCGGAGGTGTGGAAAATCGATTTTTGGTCATCAGCTTTTGGCAGGAACTCCCTATGCCTATGTCAATTTTGATGATGAACGTTTGATTCAAACCCAGACCGAGGACTTGAATCTCATTTTGCAAACATTGCTTGAGATCAAACCTGGAGTAAAAACTCTTTTTTTTGATGAAATTCAGAATGTTCCAGGATGGGAGTTGTTTGCTAATCGCCTTCATCGGCAAAAATATAATTTGTTGATTACTGGAAGCAATTCAAAGCTTTTGAGCAAGGAGCTTGCGACTCATTTGACGGGAAGGCATGTCAGCTTATCTCTCACTCCATTTTCATTTTCTGAATTTTTGAAGGTAAAAAACTGTCTTTCGAAAGAAGAAGATTTTTTTAAGACTGAGAAAAAAGCAGAATTTTCTAGGCTTTTTGACGAGTACATCTCCTTTGGCGGATTTCCGGAAATGGCAGTGGATGGATTTGACGCCCATTATTTAAGGGATCTTTATGACAAAATTATCACTCGGGACATCACTGATCGGTACAAGATCAAGTACGTCAAGACTTTGAAGGAACTCGCACTCTACAGTTTTTCGAATTTAGGGAATCGGATTACTTATCACAAACTCAAAAATACGTTCGAGTTGAATAGTGTTCACACCGTAAAAAATTATATGCAGTACCTCGAGGATGCCTATTTGATTCGCTTGGTTCAGAATTTTTCATTCAAAGTGAAAGAACAGGTTCGTCAGCCCAGAAAGCTGTATACCTTAGACAATGGAATGGCTCGTTCGATGAGTCCAAAATTTACCGCAGATCGTGGAGCAGCTTTGGAGAACCTGGTTTTTCAGGAGCTGAATCGTCGCGGAGGTGATCTCTTTTTCTGGTCCACACCTGAGACAGAAGTTGATTTTGTCGTAAAGTCTGGCCTCAATGTTTCTGCGTTGATTCAAGTTTGTGAGTCTTTGGCAGACATCGATACACGCAAGCGCGAGATGAAAGGTTTGATCAAGGCCTCCGAGGCCACGGGATGTACGCAGTTGAATATTTTGACTCGTGCTGAGAGTGGGGAAGAAAAAATTGGGCGGCTGAAGATCAAGATTCAACCGGTGTGGCAGTGGTTGCTGACGCATTAAATAACTCTGTTTTGTAAGCAGCTTCTACGCCGAAGCTGGTTTCAATGAGTAACTCGTGCTGCGCCCGCCACCCGGATTCTGAGTCAATATCCCTCGTTCAATCAGGTCATCAATGTCGCGTGAGGCGGTGTCATGCGAACATTTTCCAATTTTTGCCCATTTGGATGAAGTCAATTTTCCTTCGAATCCATCCAGCAGAGCGTTGAGAAGTTTTCTTTGTCGATCGTTGAACGACTCGCTTCCATGAGTTTCCCAAAATCGAGCTTTCACGAGCACAGAGGACAAGGTTGTTTCAGCACCTTGAAATGCGCGACCCAAAGTTTCTAGGAACCATTCGAGCCAGGCAGTGATGTCCAGGCTTCCGCCTTGAGTAATTTCTAGAGCATCGTAATAGGCTTTTCGTGCCGAGCAGATTTGCGCAGACATGCTGTAGAAACGCTGAGGGCTACCTTCTGATCGAGCCAGTGCCATATCTGCAATGGCTCGTGCGATTCTTCCATTTCCATCCTCAAAAGGATGGATGGTAACGAACCATAGGTGAGCCACTGCTGCTTTCAGAACGGGATCAATTGGCTTTTTGCCGTTAAACCAAGCAAAAAAACTTTTCATCTCTCCGTTGAGCAGGTCGGCATCAGGAGCCTGAAAATGAACTCGGGTTGTGCCAAATACTCCTCCAGAAACGACCTGCATAGGACCATTTTCTCCATCTCGCCACTTTCCGACGCGAATTTTTGTCATTCCACTCCGACCCATCGGGAACAGAGCAGCATGCCAACCGAAAAGACGTTCAGAGGTAAGAGGTGCTTCAAATTTTTGAGTTGCATCCAACATCATTTCGACAACACCTTCGACATTTCGATCAGCGTAGATCAGTCCATCAATATCCATGCCCAATCGTCTTGCCAAGGACGAGCGTACTTGAGCGCGATCTAGTTTCTCACCCTCAATTTCGCTCGATTTAATCACGTCTTCGGTCAGAGTTTGAAGTACAGCTTCGGATCGAAGTTGGAATCCAAGCGCTTCCATTCGTCCCATCAAACGACCTTGACGATGACGAATCGTGGCCAACTGTTCTGCTAGGCGGGCTTCATTCCAGTCGAATTCAGGCCAGTTTTTGAGTTCATGAATGTATTTCATAGTTTTGTCTCTAAATTAATCTACGCATATACTGCGTAGATTATGGCAGTTAATCTTCGCATGCGCAACATTAATCTACGCACATACTGCGTAGATTAATGCGTAGAATCGGGTCATAGATATTTGCAGAAATTATGCAAATTTGCAGGGACCTGTCCAAATTGTGAACAGCTGTCGCGAATTTGCACGGATTTATCAATTTGTATTTTTATATTATTTAATAATATCAATGAGTTGTTGTTTTTGCGGGTTGGCACGTCTCTAGCAATAGATAGTGGTGTGCCTGGTCAATTTCGGCTGGGTTAAACAAAAAATAAATACCGGCAGATAAGGAGCCGGAGCTTATGAAAAACAAGCAAATGTTGAAGTTGAATATTGTAGCTGCTGTCCTATCGACAGTTTTTTTAAACCAAATGGCGATTGCTCATGAATTAATTGTAGGTGATATCAGCAAGCGTCTTAATGTATCTTTTGAAGATGATATTGAGCTAAAACAATCGCGACCGGGGGGCCAATTGTTTTATGATTCAGCACCGTTGGGACGAATTAATTTAAACGGCCAGGAAGTTGAATGTCGAGCTACAGCCTCGAGGCCTGATACTGGATTTGATTTATCTAGCGGGCCACGTCCTAGAGTTAACTCAGTCAACTTTTATCGAGGCCAACATGCCGGCCAGGAGGATGGTTCGTCGTATGTGGTACAGGGTGGATCACCAGCGAGTTTTAGCGACGGTACTTCAAGAGCATGGGTTAGTACTTACTATTTTAGCGACGACTACAACGGTGATGACTACAGTGCTGGAAGTCGTTCTGTTTGGTTTGGTATCACCGCATACCCAGTTAACCCCGAAGAAAAATACATCAAAACGCACATGACCACCCAACAGCTTGAAGAATGTATGGGTAGAAAAGTTCGAATTAGGGTGAATCCTACATTGACTGAATCATTAAAAAATTTCTTTTCTTTCGGAAAACAAGAACGTCGCGAAAAAGAAAGCAACAAGCCCATCAAGCAATTCAACGACGGCGGCTCTTCCGGAAGTGAATCCGAAGATCACCCTCAAGAAGTTGTGATCAACACACGTACTCAAAACAGCTCGCAAGCTGACTAAGCTGTTTCAGTCAAAACAACCAAGGCCGGCCTCCACTACGCATCCTGCTCCGTGGCAGCCGGCCTTTTTTTATTTGGAAACTTTTCCACGATCTTCGAGTAGAAACTTCAACCAACTTTTGCCCAGTGGTTTTTTAGAAGCGGGCTGAATTTGAGATTTACCCACCCATTCGCCTACATTGAGACACAAATTCTTGTTTCCAGATTTTAAAATATTTTTTGTCTTTTTAGCAGTCACTGTAAATTTTTTTCAGGTTCCCTAAACCAGGTCTTTCAACGTAAGGACCTGCTGAAAATATTTTTTATCCATCAAAGCCTGACTTGCTCCTGTAGCAGAAATCAGAACTTTCTCAATAGACACGGAATCAGGCGGGTCGAGTAGGCGAATTTTTTCTTCGATTTCATCGATGATTTCTGGACCTATGGGTTGTTTGGAATATTTATATTCCATCACCATCCAGGTTCCATCGCGTCGGATGACAAAATTATCGATCTGAAATCCCTTGTTTTTCGGAGAGGATTGCCTGAAATAAGGTCCGAAATTCTCGATATCTGCCAAGTGGAGATCAAGTCGTTCTAATATCCTCTCAAAAGAATCTTCACAGAGTCGCTCAAAGGCTAGACCATAATATTGTTGTATGTTTTTTCCGGTGATCGATGAAAATAGGTTTTCAGATTGATTGCGCTCAATGATTTTTTTGTTGGGGTGAATGTACCAAAAATAAAAGATCAAAAATGGATCAACTAATTTGTATTTTTTAGTTTTGCTTTTTGGTTTTCCAAATCGGACAGGTTGATATTCTCTGACGAAATTCGCGGCGATGAGGTTTTCAATGAGACTATGCAAGCCGCCACCGCGAGAAAATTTTATCTTTTCAGAGAGGTCAGAAAGATTCATCGCTCGTTGTGCTAGAGCGCTTACGAGTTTTTCATAAATCCGGATCGACTTGAATTGCTCTTTGAACAAAGTGGAGAATTCTTCGATGAAAAAACCATGTGATGTGAAACAAAGGTGATTGATGTTTTGTTCAAAGGATCGGTTGGGATTGATTTGTTCAATATATTTTGGAATTCCACCAAAACACATATAATATTGGGCTTTTTCAAAAACACTTCGGGTGGGAAAAAATCCAGATATTTCTTCTGGCCGAAGTGGAGGCAGGCAGATTTCCAGCGTTTTGCGATTATGCAGTGCTTTTGAGTGAATCAAGTGCTTCACCATAAAACTGGCCACTGAACCGCAAAGGATCAGGACCAGTTTTGGATTTTTTGCGGCCCACTGATCCCAAAATATCTTGAGTTCGGAAACAATTCTCGTTCTTCCGGCTGCTAGCCATGGGAATTCATCGATCACAATGATTTTTTTCCCGTCCAAAATGACTTCTCCCAATGCTCTGAAAGCATCGTCCCAATTTTTTGCAGCAGCTGGGACGCGGCCTGTTTGGTTTGCTAAGTCTTGTGTAAATCTCTTGATTTGAGTGAGGCTTCGTTCTCCTTGGATTCCTTCAAAAAACAGGACGTTTTTTTCATCTTTCAATGAATGGCGAATTAAGCTTGATTTTCCGACGCGACGGCGGCCATACAAAACAATGAGTTGAGCTTGGTCTTCTTTGGAAAGTCTATCTTGAATAAGTCGGATCTCTTGTGCACGACCGATAAATATTGACATAAAATATTTCTACCGTTGGGCTAACTAAGTGTCAATCATTTAGTTAGCCCAACAGTTGAGCTAACTAAATGATAAACTTGAATTTTTATGTTATGGGAATGTGGCCATGGAAAATACTTTGTGATTTTAATGACTTGTCTTATCTTATAGCTGACTGATGGCTACTCCATCCAAACCCTACCTAGAATTTGGACTCTGCCTCCAGAAATGGCGGGAAGCGCGATTTCGATCTGCGCTGGAGTTCTTTCGGGAGAAGGACGTTCCGATTCAACTTTCCTACAGGAGCTATGTAGATTTTGAAAAGGGCGTGGCACTTCCGGCGCCGGAAGTGGTTGTGCAGCTGGCTCGGTATTTTCAGCAGGATCCTAAGCCTGCGGTATTTCTCTGGGCCAAGGTTCAGATGCCGACGCCGGAACTTCGGGCTGCTTTTGATATGACCACAGCACAAGCACAGGGTGTTCCCTTTGAGCGTCGCAAGGCGGACCGCAAGGAATCTAGCGAGAATCCTAACTTCGAGAACACCTGGGTTTTTGGCCTTGCTGAGTTGAAGGTTCTGACTCGAACTCCTTGGCTCTGGGATCTTTGCTCAGTTCTGGTGACGCATTTTCCAAATGAGGTCAAGTTCTCGAGTCTGAAATTTCCCGACGAAGTGACTGCACAGGAACTTTGCAAAAAATTAATCAAGGACTGGATCGAGAACGGTTATATCGAAGCGACGAAAACCGGATTGAAAATCAACTATCAGCACTTACAAATCCCAAAAACTGAGGCTTGGAATCAAGTTCGACGTGAGAACGCCCAGCGTGCATTTCATGATGTCCAAGATCAGACGACTCAAGCTCAGTGGGATGCACAGACAGCCTATCGAACACTCATTCATCGATCCATGACTCAGGAGCAAGCCAAACGCTGGGTCGCGGAGATCAAGCGGCTTGAAGCCGAACTGAGAGGCGACAGCTACGCCGCCGAAAACTCAAAAAACCAAAACTATGCTTTCCTGGGGCTGCTCGGTCCCAGAAAAATTCTCGGGTAATTTACCAACCTCACTCCAATTTCGCTGAACGCGAAATTGAGGCCCAGGTGTTGCTGTAACTTCACCTCTAATTTCGCCAAACGCGAAATTGCGGCGAGGTTGCTGTTTAGGGGTCGCCCAGGGTCAGTCTGATTTTGCTGCCTTCGTGCAAGATCTGCCCTGGCAGGGGTTGCTGATGCATCACCACGCCATCACCCTGCATCTCCAACTGAAATGAATGCTTCTTCAATTGCTGAATCACCTCGCGCGAGGTTAGGCCTTTGAATGACGGAATCCGCCACGAGGTCTTGCCGTCACTCTGCGTGCCAGCCCACTCGACGTGCGCACTGCCTGGAGCTGGCGCTGGCTGTACCGCCGTCGGTGCGGCGGCACTTTGCCGAATGGTGTCCTCGATCGTGGCGGATTCAGAAAGCTCGGGCTGTTGTTTTTGAGCTAGAACTGCAGGCGCAGAAATTTTTGCAGGGAGACTGAAACGACTTGCAGCAGCCTCCAGCACATTGCGGAACAAAGGCGCTGCCGTCTCCGACGCGTAATAAATTCCGCGGGGTTCCTGCAGCATCGCAAAAATCACGAGCTTGGGTTCTACGTCAGTCGCATACCCAATGAACGAAGCCACGTAGCGCGAGCGTGAGTACTTACCGGTGTGAGCGTCCACCATCTGCGCAGTGCCGGTTTTTCCTGCAACGGTGTAGCCTTCGAGTGCTGCTTTCATTCCGGTTCCGCCCTCAACTGTCACTGATTTCAGAGCAGTAGTGACTTGATCCGCGATTTTTTGAGAAATAATTCGTTTCGGCGGCTCGTTTTTCAAATTCGCAATTCCGGATTTGATCAAGGTCGGTTGCACGAGCCATCCGCCGTTCAGGAAAACCGCATAAGCCCGCAACATCTGAATAGGCGTGACCAAAACTCCGTGCCCGAATCCAATATTTGCTAGCGCCAAAGGCTGCCAATTCTTCTGAGGAGGAATTCGCCCGGGAATCTCTCCCGGAAATCCCACGCCAGATCTCGTCCCGAATCCAAAATGCATCACTGAGTGATAAAATGAATCAGCTCCGATTTTGATTGCCAGCTTTGCAGCCGCGACATTGCTGGAAACTTGAATCATGTTTTTCAGCGAGAGCCACTCGAATTTTTCATGAGTCTCTGCTTCAGAAATCTTGTGACCTTGAATCGTCACCGAGCCTTGTTCGGCCCAGAGTTGATCGCTGAGTTTCCATCCTCGCGCCAAGGCAGTGGCTAGCAGAATGGCCTTGAACGTCGATCCCGGTTCGTACCCGTCGGTGAGCGCACGATTGCGGCGATGATCCGCAGCAGCTGATTTTAAATTGGGATTGAATGTCGGCGCATTCGCCATGGCAAGGATTTCGCCATTGGTCGCGTTCATCACCATGACTGTTCCGCCCTTGGACTGGGTTTTGTAAACTGCATGTTGCAATTCCCGCTCAGCAGAAAATTGCAGTGACGAATCCAGGGTCAACCCAATGGGCTCGCCGTCCTGGATTTCGCGGGCAGTGACTGCGTCCATGAACGCAGGCCTCCCCCACGCATCTCGGATCGCGTTCACCGAGACGACTTTGCCGCGCAGTGATTCGTTGGCCCAGAGCTCGACGCCTTCGATTCCATCCGAATCGACGTTCACGTCACCCAGAATATGCGCAGCTAGTTCACCTTGCGGATAAACGCGTTTGCTTTCTTTGATCAGCCAAAATCCTTCGACCAAATCTCCGGTTCGATTCAGGATATTATTTTTGCGAAGCTGTTCGAGCTCTTGATCGCTGACTTGTCTTTTGATCCATACGAACTCTCTTTTTTCGTTGAGGCGCTCCAGAATTTTTTCATAAGGCATTCCAATCGAACGCGCCAAGGTTCGGGCCAGAGGCTTCTTGTGAGTAATTTTGGTGGGGTTTGCCGCGAGACTCTGGGTCTCCATATTGATTGCCAGCGGCTCGCCGTTGCGATCCATGATGATCCCGCGCCGGGGGCGGACGAGGAACTTGGATTGAAATTGCTTCTTGGCCATCGCAGCCAGCCGCGTATTGGGCATCAATTGGATAAAAAAAGCACGAGTCAGGAGTGCTCCTCCGCAAACCAGACAAGCTGCCATCAGGAGAGAAAGTCGGGACTTGCTCATTTGAGGTAAATAACTTGTGTAGAAGAAGGGTGAGTGAGGCCGAATTTAGTTCGCGCCAAAATCTCCAGGCGTTTGGGGGATCGGAGCTGGGCCATTTTGAGTTCCAACTGCTCACGGTCCAATTTCAGAGCGCGTATTTTTTTCTCCGATTGATTGATCGCGTAGCTCGTCCGCACGATTTCTAATCTCAAAAAAACAGTTCCTATGGCCATCAGGAGCAAAACTGGAAAAACCCACAACGGAAAATATTTCTTCATATCGTCACCCGCTCAGCGATTCGTAATTTTGCGCTTCGGCTGCGAGGGTTGGTGCGAATTTCATCATCATCGGGCACTTGAGGTTTTTTCGACAGTTGCTCAAATGCCGAATCCTTGCCTTTGAAAACCTGCTTCACTTTTCGATCCTCCAAAGAATGAAAACTGATGATCGCCACACGACCCCCCGGCTTTAATATCATCATACCATGGTTTAATAATGAATCGAGTTCTTCCATCTCGCCATTGATGACGATTCGGAGCGCCTGGAATGTGCGTGTTGCCGGGTGAATTCGCCCATGTCGCGCAGCAGAAGGAACGGAATTCCAAATCAGCTGTGCCAAGTCTGATGAGGTTTTTGGAAGATTCTTCGAACGCCTAGCCTGTGTAATGGCGGATGCAATTTGGCGTGAGAATCTCTCCTCGCCGAATTCATAAATCACGTCGGCCAGGTCTTTTTCGGAAACCGCCTGCAGGTATTCCAGGCAAGTCATCCCCTGCGAAGGATCAAGGCGCATATCCAGAGGTCCGGAATTCTGGAAGCTCAATCCGCGCTCGGGGCTGTTGATTTGGTCACTCGAAAACCCAAGGTCCGCCAAAATCCCCAGCACTGGTCTGGAGCCAGCAATCTCCTGCAATTGACTAAATCGAGCTTGTTGAATGACTAGGCTGCCCTCGCGAATTTCTTGTGAGAAGCGATTCTGAGCCCGAGCAATGGCTTGGGCATCTTGATCGATTCCCAGGACTTTGTGATGTGCCAAGCGAGGATTGCCCAAAAACGCACGCAAAAATCCCTGAGTGTGCCCTCCGCCCCCTAGAGTGCAATCCACAATCCAATGCGACTCCGCAGGAGTCGCAGACAAAGTGAGAAAAGGCTCAACCAGCGCCTCAACGATGGGTGCTAGGAGAATGGGGACGTGTGCGGTGTTTGCGGTGGTGGACGTGGGCGGGTGCTGCATTGGCTTCGTGGAAGAGATGAAAGCTCGGTCCTTTCATTGCCATATTATTCCTAGAAGCGCGCGAATGAAAATAGCGTTCCACGATTTTGCGGGCCAGATATGCGGATTTTACCTTCCAGTATTTGCCGTGAATCGAAAGGGCAGAAATCGCGATCTTGTTTGTGCCTCCACTTGCATATCCTACGAACCAATCGTATTTCCCCGGAGGATCATCACCTGAGAGTGATCCGGTTTTTCCTCCCACGTCGAGGCCCACGAAATCGCCTTTGAAAAAGCTGCGAAAGGCTTTGCGCGAGGTGCCCGAGTGAACCGTCTCGCGCATCATTTCACGGATTTCCTCGGCGGTATGAGCGTCAATGACCTGGGCTCCTGGCTTGGATTCGCCTTGGTAGATCAATGTTCCGTCCTGAGTTTTTGCGGACTGGATCGCATAGGGTTCCATCATCAAACCATCATGTGCAACCGCTGCCGCAATCATTGCGCCTTGCATGGGGCTCATGCGATTGTCTTTGGTGAATCCCGAAGCCGCCTCGGCCAGTCCCAACATATCTTCCGGTATCAGAGCTTGACCTTGCTGGATCGGCAGGTCGGAGGCGATTTTACGGTTAAATCCAAATCGATTGGCATAATCCCTCAACCCAGTAGCACCGACCGTCATGGCGCCGATTTTGCCAAAAACCGTGTTGACGGAGTGGGCGAAAGCATCCCGCAGAGTCATATATCGTGTGTATTTATTATATCGAGTTTGAGAAATGTTTTTCCTGTAGAGCGTGTGATTGAGGCCATCAAAGGGGATGATGGTGTTGGGTGAATAATTTTTCTCGGCAATTGCAGCGGCAGCCGTCACGACCTTGAAGACCGAGGCGGACGGGAAAGTGGCTCGCAATGCCAGATTTCCGAGAGCATGCACCGATTTGGGATGGTCCGAATAACTGGTCATCGCCAAAATTCGACCGGTCGTAGCGTCCATCACCACGATCGCGCCGTAATCTGGCCTGAAATCCTTGAAAAGCTCCTCGGCCTGGGTTTGCAGCTCGGGATCAAATGTGTATTCGAGCGCGACTGTTTTTTTGCCAGCGGGGAGGTTCGGATTCTCGATTTGGATTTCCTTGGGAAGTTGGAAGACAGCTCCTGCTTCCTGAATCTCGTCCGCTAGATTGGTTTTGGTTAAAAACAGGCGTTTTTTACCGAAAAAATGAGTGGAAATTGAAAACCAAGTGAAGCCGATGGCTCCCACCAGCATCAAGGCGAGAATCTTTGCTTTGGGATTGTCAAAAAAATGTCGGGCTGTTTTTGTCCTTCGAATCACTCCATATTACTCTGAAGGATCTTTGCCCAGTTCGTCAAACCTTTCGTTGCTAGTCTCAAACGAAAGAGTGGAGGACTTAGCGATGTGACTTTCGGTTTCGTTGAGATATTGAGCTTTGACCATCTTATCGAGGATCGAATTCATGGTTTCACGCGCGTAGGAAGTGAGCTGTTTATTTCGGAAAGATTGCGAGTATTTTTTCGGGCTGGGCAGGAGCATGGCGAGGAAAGCGCCCTCTCGAGCCGTGAGCTGCGAGGGATTTTTGTGAAAATAAAACTGCGAGGCCGCACCGATCCCGAAAATGCCCTCGCCCCATTCTGCGATATTCAAGTAAATCTCCAAAATCCGTCGCTTGCCGAGTTTTTTCTCCGCTTGAACCGCCAGGATGAATTCTTTGATTTTACGCCAGAGTTTTTTGTCCTGATCCAAAAACACGTTTTTGATCATCTGTTGTGTAATGGTGCTAGCTCCGCGAGCAAAGTGCCCGGCCTGCAGATCTTCCTGAAGCGCGAACTTGATTTGGCGGGCGTCGTACCCCGGGTGGCTGAAAAACGCCCAGTCCTCGCTGACAATGATGGCGGCAACAGCCTCGGGTGCTATGGAGCCAATGCTCACCCAAGTTGCGGGTTTGACTTTGTTCACGACAATATCGAAGGGCTGCTTCGGGCCAAAGTACTTCACGACAGGGAACTGAGTTCTGAGAATTCCGGGATCCGGAAATTCCGAGGTGAAAAACGAATATCCCAGCCAGAGCAGCGCAAAAGACGCGATCACGCAAAGGAGACTCGTCACCAGGAGTCCTGATTCCCAATGTGAACGGCGGATTTTCTTGCTCGAACGAGTTGCCATAAGATTCAGAGATAACACAGGGGGCCAACGAATTCCAGATTGTCTAATGACCATCACATCCTGTAGGCTGACGGTGTGCAACGCAAAAATGTTCCCGTAGGGTTCGAAAAGAATCCCTATGTGATTCCAAACAATAATCGGATTTACACGAATCGCAACAAGCAGAAGATCGCCCACGATATGCTGGAGCGTTATACGGGCAGTCCGGCAAAGGATTTTCGCAAGCAGATTATTTTGACCAACTTTGATTATTATCTCGAACGATTTCATACACTCTGTGGCGCAACTCGAACCAAGGGTTCTGCGATGAGTGCCTGTCATAGCGAGGATGCAGATGTTTCGGTGATCAATTTTTCGATTGGATCGCCCACGGCCGCGCTCATTATTGAGCTGCTTTCAACCGTGGATCCCAAGGCTGTTTTGCTGATGGGAATGTGCGGAGGATTGCACCGTTCGTTGAAAGTGGGAGATTTTATTTTGCCCACGGCCGCGATTCGCGACGAAGGGGCTTCGAAGCACTTCATGCCCGGGCAAGTGCCCGCGCTTCCGACTTTCAAAATTCAAAAATTCGTTTCGCAGATTTTGGTCGAAAAAGGGCACGATTATCGAACAGGCGTGGTACACACGACAGATTATCGGTTTTGGGAATTTGATGAGAAGTTCAAAGCGCAGCTTTACGAAGAGCGAGCTTTGGCGATCGATATGGAAACGGCGACTTTGTTCATTGGTGGTTTTGCGAGCAAGGTGCCGATCGGTGCTTTGCTCTTGGTTTCTGATTTGCCTCTGAGGCGTGGAGGCATTAAAACTAAGAAGTCAGCAAAATCGGTTTTCAGGAATTTCACGGACAAGCACTTGGATATTGGAATTAAATCCATGAGCGAGATTGCACAGCGAGGGGAACACATTCGTCACTATCAGTGGTAAAACTGAGAGTGGCAAGTGGCAGACAACTATGTTCAAAAAGTTTTTAGATTTTTTCTCAAATGACTTAGCGATTGATCTCGGAACCGCCAATACGCTGGTTTATGCGCGAGATCGTGGAATCATTATCAACGAACCCTCGGTGGTTGCGATTCATCGGAACGCACGCGGACAGACCCGGGTGCTTGCGGTTGGAAAAGAAGCCAAGGATATGTTGGGGCGTACGCCCGGATCGATTCAGGCGATTCGTCCGTTGAAAGATGGTGTGATCGCGGATTTCGAAGTCACACAGTCGATGTTGAAATATTTCATCCAAAAATCCAGCGAGCGCCGTACCTTGATTCGTCCACGGATTATTATTTGCATCCCATTCGGGATCACTCAGGTCGAGAAGCGCGCAGTGAAGGAATCAGCTCAATCTGCGGGTGCGCGGGAAGTTTATTTGATCGAGGAGCCCATGGCGGCAGCGATCGGAGCAGGATTGCCGATCCGTGAGGCCAGCGGGAATATGATTGTTGACATAGGCGGCGGCACGACCGAGGTGGCGGTGATTTCCCTGGGCGGGATTGTTTATTCAAAATCGGTCCGAGTCGCGGGTGATAAATTCGATGATGCGATTATTAATTATATTAAGCGTAAATATTCGTTGTTGATCGGTGAGCGTACGGCTGAGCAAATCAAGCTTTCGATTGGTTGCGCCTACCCGTTTGATGAAGAAAAAACCTACGAAGTCAAAGGCCGGGACCTGATCAGCGGCGCACCGAAGACGATTGAAGTGAACTCCGAAGAAATTCGGGATGCTTTGGCGGAGCCTGTGTCTGCCGTAGTGGATGCCATCAAAACTGCTTTGGAAAGAACTCCTCCGGAACTGGCTGCTGATATCGTGGACAACGGAATCATCCTCGCAGGCGGCGGGTCGTTGTTGGCTAACCTCGATATCCTGATCAAAGAAAAAACCGGCCTGCCTGTGGCCGTTGCAGAAGATCCCCTGACTTGCGTCGTGCGAGGTTCAGGGAAGGCATTGCAGGATATGGACCTGCTTCGCAAGGTCACGATTTTATAAGATTAGTCGCAAACAAAGTTCTCAATCTTTAATGTCCAGGAAATCAAGCAAAGCTGCTTTTACGTTTTCCTGCAGGGCTTCCGGAATGATGCCGAGTTCTTCGCGAAAAAGCTGATTGTCCCATGCGAGTATTTGATCCACCAAAGCATCGCTCTCGGTTTTGAGTCCACACACCCCTTTCGGGATTCTGACACGCAGAGGGTGAGCTGCCCCTTCGATAATTTGTGAAGTGAGAGGTAAAACAACCGTGCTTTGTAGTCCAGCTTCAGCAAATTCTGTGGGTTGAATTGCAAGGCAGGGGCGTTGTTTTCCTGGTTTAGTTCCGATTAGAGGCTCAAGATCGACCACGTAAATATGCCAGCGTTTAGGTTGAATAGTCATTTTTTTAGAAGAGAGCTGGATTGGAATTCTGAGTTGATTTCAGCACTTTGAGCCGCTACCAGGCGTGCTGCTTTTTTCCATTGCTGGATCCGCATGTTGCGGAGAGTTTCTTTTTCAAGCAAGCGCAGTCCAGCTCGCACGACTTCGATTTTTGTTTGAGCGCCGAGCTGTGCTTTGAGTTGCTCGATTTTATCGTCATCCTGTTTTTGAATCATGAGAGGTTTGCCCATACATCTATGAGTATATTCTGAAATATACTTCATAGTCAATAGAATTGGATTTCTTAAAGCCAATACGAGCCTTATTAATTGTTAATATATATTAAATATCTATTGTTTAATATGTCCAGATTAAGGTAAAATATAGGTTGATGCATAGGGACATCAGCTTATATGCGGAACGTTTATTTATATCTCCTGTTGCTTGCAAGCCTCTCCGGGGCGTGTCGGCCTGCGATCGATGACAATGCTCCGGATCCCACTACGGATGTTTCTGGAGTGGCGGGTGGAGATCTTACGGGGACTTATCCTAATCCCACGATCAAAGATGGAGCAGTGACTCCTGCAAAATTATCTCAAGAAGTAATGGATGACCAATCTTCGTAATCGAGGGCTGGTT
>CAYILR010000057.1:0-19326 GCA_964364175.1 uncultured Bacteriovoracaceae bacterium | reverse complement strand
TTTTAGGTGCACCGCTTCAGCCACTGCTCGCATAATCAGGCTGAACAGTTACGAGTTGAGAAACAAACAGTTTGAGAAAATTTTCTTTTTCTCGCCGTAGCAGCCGATCATCTCCTGCTCCAATAACTCGAGTTCCGTATTGATCCACACCAATCAGAAGCGGGATGGGAGTGAGTCGCATCAGTAGAACGGTAGTGACCGCTCCGTACCCCAGCAGAGCCAGTACACCCAGGCGTTTAGCCAGTGACACCATGACTACAGGGCGTAAGATTTTATTCATGAGAATGATCTCCTTTTGAATTCAAAAGAGTTTTGGATCCAAATCCACTCACGAAGCGCGCGCGAGCGCTCCGTTTCATCTCTGGTGCCGATCTTTCGTTAAAAACCACCCCAGAGCCCACCGCTCTCAAAACGCCTTGCTGAGTGCCCGTGGCAGCTTTTCCTCGCATACCTCCTGCGATCATGCGTGAAAGGCCCTGATTGATCGGATAAGCGACTGCTCTCCCCAATTTACTTCCGCCGTAGTGGCCCGCCGTCCCCATGACAAATCCCTTGGCTTGGTTTGTGATTGAACCTGTGGCTCCCGTCGCAGCACTACTGAGTGTGCCACTTGCCGAACGAATAGAGCCGTAGAGGTGTTGGCCTTTGAGGGCCGACACTGCAATGAGCGGAGATAGAAACTGCAAAATTGAAAATAAGACCGTAGCAATCTGATCTGAGATTGTTGCATTTTGTTTTCTCCAAATCAGTACGGCAAGCAGTCCTGTTGCGTTCCAGAGAAGTGGCCAAAGACAAATCGAAATAAATCCACCTAAGAAAATAGGCCAAGCCACCGTGAAGCTCAGCATCTGTGAACAAAAAATGATGATGGGGAAAAGCAGAATTAAAAATGAGAGTCCAAAATTCGACAGAAACTTGGTCACCGTAAATGCCACAAATTTAATCCACTGAAAGAGCCACTCTACTCCAATTCGAGTCTTGGCAAGCAAACTCAATGTGGGAGGAAAATCTAAGGTCTTCGGATCAATCTCTTGCATTTCTCTTGGACCGATCTGAGACGCAAGGTCATTGCAAATCTGAATGCTGAGTCTGACGATTTCTGGAAACACCATGAGGAGCAGTGAGCAAATCAAGGTGTCGCGAATCAATGAGCCATGTTTATTGGCTCCAAAGAATCCAAATTGATAAAAGAGTGCACGAGATAAAAAAACTAAAAGAAGCAAAGAAAAAAGTGCAGGTCTCAGGCTCATCGCCAATCGAAGTGCTTCTTCCATCACTGCGTCCTGTTTTGGAAAAGACAGAACTCCTGTTTTTCCAAAGAGTTTTGCACCCGCTTCTTTTTCCTCACGTTTCAGGACTTCGATCTGGCTTTTTTTGTTTTTAAGTTCCTTCAGTTCATCTTTGATGTCCCGAAGCTCACGCGCGTGTTCCATTTCGATTTGTTTATAGAGAGCAACGAGCTGCTCGCGTTGGATCTGCGTAGATTCGACTTGTGCTAGCTTTGCCTTTTCATCGAGTTTCATGAAGAGCCTGGCCACTCGCTTTCCTGCGCGTACGGCCTTGGTCATGGATTGAAGAGTCGTTGAGAGTCGCTTGGCCGCGTCGCTGCTCGCCGACTCCTCAGTGAGCTGCTCCAACTCCTCTTTCGTGTAACCCACGTCATAGGCGAGAGCCTCGATCTCCTTAATTTCTCGAATGATCTTGCTGCCTGATTGACCCACTTCTGAATCTGAATCGATTTCGCTGTAAAGATCTGTGAATGCATTGGCAGTCGAGGAAACTTCTCCCGCTGCTCCTGACACAGCACTGAGAGCTCCTGCGCCTGCACCCACCACACTCCCCACTGTGAAAGGATCGAACGCGTAAGACGGGCAAGCGAAAAGACCTATACTTGTAGTCATGATCCAGATCTTACGATTAAACATCGAATCGCCTCCTGAAGAGTGAGACCTGGGACTGCCGCACGTAATTGATTAAACTTGGTCTGATCGTCTTTGCTGGAGGTGGTTCTCCAATACTCTTCGTCCGTCAGAAATACGCGGATGATCCGAGTCCCCAGATCATCTTGGAGTACTGCCTCGCGATATTCTCGTCCTCGGTACGGATGAGTGACAATGGCTTGGAGGTGTGAATCAGAAAATTGAAATTGCGATTTCAGATATTCTGTCTCTGTATCTGCGGGAAGAAAAATCCGCGTGGGAGAATTTAAGATCAATCCTGAATCCAGACTCCCATCCGCGTGTGTGATCTCTGCGTTCCGAATATTTTGGAGCATTAAAATCAGGCCGTGCCCAAATTTTCTAAAGTTAGCAGCCGTTAATAGAAAAAAGGAAGCAAACCGATCGATAAAGAACTTTGTTTCATCGCAAAAAAGAACCAATCTCTCGCCTGACTGGCCGTGAGAACGATCACCCAAGGAAAGCATTTCAAGATTAACCTGTGCAATCACCGCAGCCATCACCCCTTCAGAAAAATCCCGATTAGAAGCCGCCTGAATATTTTCAAAGTTAAAATATCGGTACTGAGGCGTTTTGATTTGACCCGGGTGAGAAGGTTCTTTGAGTGCGTTTTCAAATACACCTCCACGTGCCCAACGAGTGAGAAGGGATCGTCTCGGAAAATCAGTTTCCGCGGCTAGGAACGCATCAATACTCGGTGGTTGTTGGGCGCTGGAATCAAACTTCTCAATAAAACGCTTGAGGCTGGTTTCAATATCTCCACGCATTTGTTTACTGATTTGTGCCTCATTCTCTTCGCGAATGAGGGTCGCCAAAAGCTCTGCCAAAATATCGACGGATTCGTTCAGAGCATGGGTTTTTGTGAAGGTCCGAAAGGGATTTACGCCTGAAGGAATATCTAGCCTAAAATCAGTTTGTGTCCCTTTTAAGGCTTCACATTCCTTTTTGTAACTTCCACCCACATCCACCTTGATCATTCGAATATCGGGATCTTGGAGTAGTGCTGAACTGAGTAAGCCCGCTAGGACACTTTTTCCTGAACCTGTTTTCCCAGAAATGATCGTGTTGTAGGCCAGAAACCTCGAATCAAACGGATCAAAGCGGTGCAAAGATCCATCCACTCGATGGACTACTAGAGTTCTTTTGCTGGGGTGAGATCGACGTTTGAGTACTTCTCCAGAAGAAAATACGGGCAGGACAAACGGAACAATGGATGCTTCTTCGAGATAATGGTGGTGCATGGGTGCTCCGATTCTCGATGAAAAATAAGAACGAGCTGACCCCACGGTTTCGATCATCACATCGCCCAGTGCTGACAGGCGTGATTTCACATGGTCTAGGTCATTACGTAGCGTGGCTTCGCTAGAACGACCAAGCGCGATGATCCACTCGACTTCAAATAGATGGGCACCTTGAAGACTTGTTTCACTGAGTGTCTTTTGGAGAGCTTCTTGTTTGGCTTGCGATGTAGGATCTGAGTTCAACTCTTGCCTGGCGAGTTTTGACCGAAGCTTAAAATCGGCCATCACTCGATTGACTTTTCGAACAGACACCGTGACTTCAAAAGGCAAAGGAATATCCATGAGAAGCGTACTCAAAGAGGAGATTTCCAGAGCCTGAACTCCAGGCTTATAGACTCGAATGATCCCTAAAAGGGTGCTTCCAAAATTCAGATATCCAGGACCTTTGGATACCTGAACATCGGGGAGTCGGAATTCAGATTCAAGTTCTGTTCCACAGAGGCAGTAAGCCCCTAATTCCCGAATCATTGTCACTGGGATCGTTTGCGCAAATTCAAGCGCAGCATGTGTGGTTGGAGATCGACGTTTGAAAAGAGCAGGAACCCAGGTTTTTAGTGCCAACGGATCTTTGGGCGAAGACTCCACAGACAAAAAGACGCGATGTTCATTCCATCCTAACGATTCAATGGCTTGTGTTCGAAAGTGAGAGTGAAAACCTTCACGACCCAAAGTGCTTCGCCGAATCACGCGAAGGGTCTGTCCTTCGAGTAGAGCCGCTAGAAAGCGTTCTAATGCATTCATTTTGGATTCAATGTCTCGTGATTCAAGATCCAAAATAGGCATCTCAAACACGCATCCTTGAATCCCATCTGTCGTGACGAAAACATCGAGATCGTCGTGAATCTTTTCGATGTGGCTCAACTCGGGCTGAAGGCTATGACTGAGGATCATACAAAGCCTCTCGTGTGAGTATGTAGACGATCGCATCACGGATGATGTGTCTCCGTGTCGAAAGACGAATCGGACTCAAACCCACAAGCAAAAGAACAGAAAGAGGTAAACTGATCAACGCAACGGATGAGCCATCCAGTACCCAGCTCAGCACCATGAACAGAACGATGGCTGCTGCAAAGTCTTGCATCCCTAGGCCAAAAAATCCTCGCTGATCGTTTAGAACTCGAGAAGGTTGAACCACTTGTTTGAGATACAAACGATTATCCTCCGCCAAAAATAGAAGTCAGAAGCGATGCAAACGCAGGGGCACCAAATGAACAGAGTCCGCCGATCAAGCCACCCACTAATACATTTTTTCCAAACTCAGCTACGCCAGGAAGCTGCATGCACACTCCACCTGCTATGACGCCCGCGACACTCATCAGTTGGCCGATGGATTTAATGGTACTCGTGTACGCTCTAGCGGCTGATCCCAGATCACGTGCAAATACCTCCGAACTCATTAAGATGCTGATGAGCAGTACTCCGCTTGCAATAAGGACCATTCCTTGCCTTCGATTTTGATTTTCCATTTTACTCATTTTGTTTTCCTTCCTTTCGGGGAGAGAGTTGCGGTGGGACTAACTTCACCATTCGATCTTGGTGAATCATGGCGCCCTCACCTTGGTTGACCCATTGATTCAATTTGTAGACGCTCCATTTTCCTGGCTTGATGAGGGATTGATATTCTTCGGGGATATCCCGACCAAAAGGAGCGTTCGTTTCGTAGAGAAGCCTGGGTTCGTGAGACGAAGCACTCTCATCGCGAAAAACATCGAGTTCTTTTCGCATAACGTGAGATTGCCGTTCGAGTTCGTCCGAACGTTTCTGCTCATCAAACAGAAATAAACCCGCCACTCCTGCTGTCGCAGCACCTATCGCGCCCCAGTAGGTGGCCTGCATTTCGGGACGGACATCTGTTGGCGACAACACAAAACCCACTCCTGTAGCAACGATTCCTGTTCCACCCATGAGGAGCAGGGTCTTGGTTCGATTGGAAGTCGCGCAGCCTGTGGGAATGACGAGAAATGTAAGCAATGCTCCTAGTGCTGGAATGGATCCTGGCCTCATGGTTTTTTCTCCGTGACAATACTTTCGAGCACTCGTCCCAAAACAGATACGCGGCCAGAAAATCGAATCGGTGGGTATTCGGTGAACCAAAGATCGGAACCAATTTGAAAAGGAGAATCAGACCGACAGGCTTCTCGAATCGGGCCAATGGTGGTTTGTGTTTTGTAAGAATACTCTGGAGGAATCAGACCATCGCCATCGTTCAGAGGAACTTCTTTTGTGGAGAAAGAGTACTCTGTACGGCCACAAAGCCTTCGCTCAGCAAAGGATATCCCATTTCGGATATAGACTTTAGGTAAATAGAGCGGCTGAGTATTGCGTTCGTCCCAGAGCGGTTCCTCGCAGGGTTGAATGCCTTCATTTTTGTCCGAAGGCATTTTGATAAAGATTGAATTCCCACGAAATTCTCTGGGGAATCGATTCAGTTTGCAGTGATTGACTGTTCTTCCAGGTGAAACAAATCGAAGCTCAATATCTTCCTCAAATCGTTTGGGGTATTCACCTTTTTGAATCGCAAAGGGTCTCCATTTGGGTGCGATCTCTTCGTGAATGACTTGGAAGACTTCGTTCACCGTGTATTTGGAGCAGGACATTTCCCAGCGTTTGCATTTGTATTTGGGTGCTCGGCATACGCGTTCACGCATCGCACTTCCCACAGGATCGTCTTCACGACAATTGAGTCGTTGTCTGGAAGCTAAGACAGGTTTTTTAGATTTCTGCTCACATTTGACCTCCTCATGGGTGTAGCAGCCTCCAATACAGAGGAATGTCGTTCGATCCACGACTTTGACAGATTTACATTCCCACTCCGTCTCGAAATCAACGACTTGGTCCTCATTTCTCCAGTAGGGACAGTACTCGTATTCGTCAGCCGGATTGCATGCGTAATCTAAAACGGTTTGAGATAAAACCTGACGTCTTGAGCAGGTTTCTCCATTTTGAGAACCGTTTGAATTTGGATTGCAAGTGCAGCCGGGTTCCCCACGCTCACAGGGAACATCCGAATAGATCTGATCTCCATTGGGAGCTCGAACCGGAGTTTGTTTGGTTCGGTACTCCAAACACGCAAGACCATTCCCCACGATACACTGAGTGCGTTTGGCGTTGGGGTCTTGCGCAAGAAGATCTCTGACTTCAGATTCGATGGCGATCGTGCCATCGGGTTTGCTTCTTGTTTTTGCAGTCGTAAATTCTGAAATGTCATTGAGATCAATTTTTAACCAAGCACCTGGATAAACGACTGTGTTGCTGCCAAGGGGATAAAACCCATCCTCGAGATTGGGATCACCCTCGTTGGTGAGTCCATTGGCAATCATGGCGTCGCAGTATCCGCGAAGATAGAGTTTTCCATCTTCAGTAGTTTCGGGATTAAATGCGTATCCAGCCGAAGCCAAATCAGAGCATTCCCGAAGAACCTCGTTAAACGGCTTTCCTCTAAAGTAGATCGGACGTCGCACTTGAGCCAGTTGGTCTTGCGCTGGGCGTGCGCTAAACTCACTCGTATTGGCAACTGCACCTAAATACGTCACGGTTTCGGTATCGAGTGCCGCTGCTAGCTGATCGGTTTGCATCCAAGAAATTCCAACCGGGTCTCGACGAATGGGCCTAGCTAAGAGTGAGCGACAGATTCCACCGGCTGCGCAGGAGAATGGAGTGCTGAAATATCCTGATACTAAAACAGGAACAAGATTGAGAATTGCGCTACTCAAGCGAGGCTCAAGCCCCGCCTCTCGTGCCAAATCAAAAACTGAATCTAAGACTACTCCCTCAATATCTTGGACGAGATAGCCATTTTGCTGATTGGAATCGGTTCCCGAAACGACAGCTGACGTAAGATGAGATTGAAGCGACTGAGCAAAATCTTCGTTTGAAAAACTGAGATCCACGATTTGTTTCGGAACATCAAATCCAACCCGAAGACTGCTTAGCAAACTCACGACCTCGTCACGAATTGCAGCGGTTTCTAGAAGCTCTTGCATTTCATCGACGGGCGCTTGAAATGAAATTCTAAAAAATTGATTCAGTGGACATGCTGACAAGTGCTCAAAGGGACTCGTAGCCCAATACTCGCGTTTTTGAAAAATAAGACGAAAAAGTCGCGGGCAAACAGGCAGCGTAGTCAGAGTTCTTTCTCCACCTAACTTTGTTTTAAGAAGAGCAGCGTCGGGAATTTGATATTGGGCAGGTAACGTGACTGCGCCACCGCCATTTTGAACTCCTCCTTGGACGGGAACACTTGGCACCAGACCGTTGACTAGAGCGATCGGAATCGAAATCTCAATCAGATCTTTTCCGGCAGGGTCCTTTTTCCCAGTCTTAAATCCCAGCACCTGACCCTGATTATTTCCAGAGTTGATGTAGACTTTTGGATGGATATAGAAAGAGGATTCCATTTCTGGATAACCAGAGATTTGGTAAATTTCAAACCCGTTACTTTCAGGAACTGTGATTGCACTGAGTTTTGGAACTCGAAAGTGCTTTCGAATGGTATCGAGCTTTTCAGACTTGAGAGTTTTTACTACCGAGCTAGCTTTTCCACGAGCCCCTTGCTCGATGATCCAATCCTCGTCTGTGATTTGTAATGAGGCTGCATCGGGCGCTCGCTGTGTTTCAGACGGAGACGGATTGGGCTGTGCCACCGTCGGCGTAGCTGGATTCGATTTCTGTTTTGAAAAGCTACAACTCGTAATGCCGAGTAAAAATACTCCAACGAGAATAAGTAAATTCTTCATTATTGAATCCCCTGACTTTCGAAATAAGAGCCTACGATGCGAAGCGAGCCGTGAATTTGCGTTTTTGGATAATAGGTCTTCCAGATACCCACGCGCTCATGTCTCTTCATTCGCCCCTCATCTTCTATGACTGTGGTTTCCTGAGTGAATTCTGAGCCATCTGGGAAGCGACAAATATACGTTCGCTTTCCATCCCAACGCTCCGTCAAACCTCCACACTGAAAATCTGTGGGAAGACTGACTTGGGAAATAATACTGAGACTCGGTCCGTGACCGGGTTGACGATTGAGATCATTAAATGGACGGCATTTGTCCGTATTTTTGAGCCAAATCAAAATCCGATTGCTACCCACCGTTTGATATTCAAAATCCGAAAGTGCGCATTCACTGATCAGTTGGATACTTGGATCGAGTGACGAAAATTGGATTTTAAATCCTTGAATAACCGATTGTAGATAATCTGCGCTCCAAGGTGACGGCTGAAGCTCTGGCGTGAGGCTCGGCAGTGACCACATTGTCGTGGATTCCCAGTGATCCTCCCACTGATCTGAATCGCATTCGTTCTGCTCAAGCTGCGTGCAAACCCATTCAAAATTTGGATCAGTGGGTAAGAATGGATCACCGAGTCGGTATGGAAGAGACGGTTTCCCAGGAGCAGACAGTCGATCACAGACTCGTCTTTGATCACAAACGCGAGTCCAGCCCTTACAGCGGTCTTCCCATTTCACACAAACATCCACACACGTAGTTCCAAAGAAGGGATCACACACGCGCGTCGTTTGAACGCATACTTGTTCTGTCCCGCCCGTGCATACATCACGGCAATTGACGGGCTCGGTGTTGGGATTCGTACATCTCCAGTCTCCGCCGTTGCAGAGACCAAACGGATCTAAGCACACTGGATTAGCTCTACGATCATGGGTAGGGTTAGCGAGTTCAACCGCTCCCACCTGCAAGTCTTGGATCTTGAGTTCCAAAAGACTGCCTTCTTGAACGGTAGCGAAAAGAGAGTTGGTTTCTCCTCGATCTGGCGGCAAAAGAGGATTGTCAGAAACACTTTTAATCGTAAACTCTTGGCGATCTGACAGAACATCACTCACGGTTGTTTCTGAATGAACAGTGAGCTGTGGACCCACGAAAGCTACATTTTTCACCTCAAAATCAAAATTGAGATCATCTGTGAGATTCGGGTTTCGATAATAGCAAGTATCCTCTGGACACCCTTTTTTATCAGCCGGTGTGAAGAATTTTTGAATGAGCTGGTCACGAAAATCTAAAAAAAATTCTTCGGGATAGTTGACGTTGAAAGATCGTTGAATCGACACGACGATCTCTTTTGCGAGATTTTCTACAAAGATAGAAGTAAACGGATCTATTTTTCCTTCTAGAAGTCGATTGACTGTTGCTCGAACAACATTCGGATCCAAATTGAATTTGGCAAATTCGAGTACCACTGAGGCAGATAAATCAATATCAGAACCCACCAAAACACTCTCTCCACGTCCAAACACCAAGAGAAGGTTCATCCAATCCGACGTATTGAGTGAAATCTGCGCAGGAAAAAATGTGTTGATTGGGCAAACCTTGAGCCTGGAGCTAAATTGAACATCAATTTTTGTTTGATCTTGAATTTGGATTGTTACTGATTTTGGGCAAGGTATTTCAGAAATGAACTGGGGAGTCCGACCTAAAGCATCCTGCAGCGACGATAAAAAAGAAACTTGGTTTGGGATGGTGAATTCATCTGGGATTTTTCTAAATCCTTGGCCAGTCGCAATTTCAGTTTTAAGTCCATTCACAAGCGCCAGTGTCACATCCAGTTTGATTTCTCCTTGTTCTGAAATGTGTGGTCCTATAGGTGTTGAATTCAATGAGCTTCGAATCAAAACCTTGGGTGCGATTAATATTGAACCCTGTTGATCTGTTGTATCGACTGAGTACACGGAATAAGAAGCTGAGCCCGGAATGTTCAGTTTTTTGAGTGTGTTGGACGATGCTTCCGAAAATTTACGTATAAGCGCCGAATCACTGATCGAATAGAGCGTCAATAAGCCAAAATCACTATTTACAACGGATTGCTTGTACTCAGCTTCATTGAGAGGCGTGGGAATTGACGGAGTGTCAGTAACTCTCTCTTCTTTTGGAAAATTATCGGGCGGCGTTTGGTGCTGTGTGGGTGGTGTGGGTTTTGAACAACCTATGCTGACAAGAAGCCCCACCCATAGAATTTTTGAAACTGCTTTCGGCATGATCGCCTCCTTTTTCAGAGACAATTCAAAGCAGTTTGCGTGCCAAATTCAAAAACCTGTAACCCGCTAATTTTGTTTGATTTTAAATTTTTTGAGTTTTTATTTTTCGTTCAAAGTCCAGAATTCTGGACTTTCGCATGGACTTTGGTGGTTTGCGAAGTGTGTCAACTGATCGATTCGACGGCAATCGGCACAATCCCTGCCAATGTTTTCGGAATCACTTTGACTCCCAAAAATCGAGCACGAGCAGTGACAGCACTTTCTTCAGCATGTCCAGTCACCAGGACACTGCTCTCCGAAATTTTGAGTTCTTCGATCCAATCCAACCCGGTTTTTTCTTGGTCACCCAGCTTGTAGTCGACCAGATAGAGTTTTTTTCGAGAGCCCGTCGTTAAACCAGGCATTTCGCCACCCTTCGAAAAATAATCAACTTTGATTTCGTTTTTCAGCAAACCCGCCTCATCGAATCGCATTTCCCACATCGAGCGAATGGAGGAATCATCGTCGACCACACAAATGTCGCTGCCCTCAGCAATTCTGAGCTCAGACAAAAACCAGTCAGGTGCAACGGCAAGCGGAAGTTCAATAGATACGGTTGTACCTTTTCCTTCTCCCGATTGAATCGACAGACGCCCACCCCAGCTTTCGATAGCATCTTTTGCGTGACTTAGCCCAAGCCCAGTGCCGCCCAGCTTACCAAAGGTATGCCCTCGCTTGCCGAGATACGGCAATAACTCCTTTGGAATTCCTTTCCCAGTATCGTGAACAGCAATCACCACAGTGTTACTATTTAAAACCGATGTCACAGTCACTTCGCCTGAATCGGATTCAATGGACTCGACAGCGTTATTAATCAAATTGGATAGAGCGCATCGAAATTTGATCGGCTGTACCTCTGAAAACAAACCATACGAAGCTGCTCGCAACGGAGCTACAATTTTGATCCCTGGTGCAGCATTCTTCTCGACTCGCTTTTGGTAGATCACTTGCTCCACTAGGCTCGAAATCAACTGAACTGATTTTTGTTCCTCGTTATTTGTTCCGATAGAAGGATTAATCATGGGCTGATTTCTGGATTTCCGGTTGGCCCTCTGTTTTAGACCATTCGCCAAATCCTTGATTTCAATAATTGCGTTTCTAAGAACACTTCTCTGCTGATCGGTAATATCAATCAAACGAGGGTGCAGATTCTCCAAAGAAACTAGCGGTGACCGAATATTGTGCGATACATCACGTGCCCACTCCGCCAATACCGCTTCATGTTTGGCCTCTTCGTGTTCAACCAAAATCCGGGTTTGCTTCACTCTGAATCTTTCAAGAAGGAATGCCCCAAACATGAGCCCGATCATCAAAGGGTACCATTTCACAAAATAAGTTCCGCTGATGACATGATGAAATATCAGAATGTCATAGGACTGCATCGCAAACAGTACAGTGAAAGCTAGTAAACCAGCTTTGCCCTCTTTGGTTTGACTTCTGTAAAAACTCCCGATGATACCTAAGATGTGTGGAAGAAGCAGGAGCGGTGGGGCCGTACGCAGCGTAGCGTATGCGACATCGAATGCCTGGCCTTCGGTAGTCCCAGCGATCAAGTGAATCCAGATTTGTAAAAATAGCGCAAAAGTAAATCCGCCATAACACCAACGTCCGAATCGTTTGAGCTTTACTCCGAATACATAGTACGCGGTTACTAATTCAAAAAATGCCCAATCTGAAAGAATACGAAAAAGAAAGTGAAGTGGGCCGCTGATTCCAATCGGAAGATACTCACGCGGAACCTCCGAAAAACTCAGTAAGAAAGCAGACGCTGCCAAGCAGTAACGAATGTAGGTGTGAATTCGCTGATCACTCTCCTGATAAATCCCAGCCATGACCATCGCCAAAACTGCAAACAGGAAAAGTCCTAAAAATCCAAGCAATGGAACAACGACATTCATCCCAATCGTCCATTGGGCTAATTTGAAAGCGTCACGAGCAGAAAAAATTCCGACGGGTCCTCCTCGAATACCAGCTTGAACTTTTTTCATCGAATAGGTCTTGATTAAGAGTTCGTTGCTGTTTTGGCTGGGACGCAAAGCATGTCGAGATAAATCAAAAAGTACGGGATAGTGCTTGGCGTACTGAGCATTCGGAGGAAAGTCTCCGTGACGACCCAGCGAACGACCATTGATATAGGCTTCTGCTGAGTCACCGATTTCTTTGATAAAAATAGAACAAGGCTCACTGACACAATGATTAGGCGTCAGAAAACTGGTTCTGTAAAAAACCCAACCCTGAAAATGATTGGGAAGGCTTGACGACAAATCCGATGGAACATGGACATTGATCCAATCACAACGACTTGCATCTCCACTCGCCGGAAAACACATTTCCCAACTGCCGGCCAAATCAGTCTCTGTGCCTGTGGATGTACGTTGCTCGGATAGCAATTGAAAAACTGCAATACACACCACCGCAAAGATTCCGACTGTCATGATCCAACGACGGAACCGTCTCAAAAACTTCCAGGCGATCAATGTGGTAAACGACTTGGGTACTTCCACTCAAACCTTTCTTGCTATAACTCCCACGCTCTCGCGTCCGTCGAGCTGCAGATCCAATGGAAACTCGGGCCTTGCAAAGGTTTCTGCTTTTTCGATCACAAATCCATTTTTTGTCAGGACTTGGGATAGAACTGTCGGATCGAGCAGGTGCATCTGTTTGGGCAGTGCCACACCTCGAACTGGATCAATGGCCATTACATCTTCGACAAATCCTGGCCACGTCGCTCCTGACTGGATTCTCGATTCGTAAACCGGAATAAAGGTTTTAAAGTTTTTTAGAAATGGGGTTTCGGCCACAATGAAAACTTTGCCTCCCGGAGCAAGCCATCGGCTTAGTTTTTGAATCGATTGCTCAATCGTTGCGCCGTCGAAAAAGTGCAAGACTCTGCAAATCAAAATTGCGCCTACACTGCCCGGCATAAAATCTAATTCGTTGGGAAAAGCTCCAGAAATGACGGTCAAACGATCCTCATGAGGTCCTGCTCGCTCTGCAAGAATTTCTAGATGTCTAGAGTCCACATCGTTGGCGATCACCGTGGCTCCACGTTCGAGAGCTGCCAGAGTTGCAACCCCATAGGCAGCACCGATATCCACAACCTCTCCCGGAGCTTGCAATGAGAATTCGACAAATGCTTGGGAAAATACATCCAGTGTGGGTGTCATGAATCCCATATTATTCATCGTTTTTACCCAGCCATTGGCTTCTGGCGTGGGCATATTTAAAGTTTGTTTATCCATTTTCGCCTCCAAAATTTTGATCGTTATATTTCTTGTTTGATCGCGTTAGCCCTGTTGGCCCTTTGATCGATTTTTTATCTTGATAAGTACGTCTGGGTATTCCCAGAGCATACAGTTTTTGAAAAATCGTACTCCGTGCTAAACCAATCCGAACCCCACACTCCACTGCGTTGCCATTTGTCAGGTCCATGACTTTTGTCAGATAGAGTCGTTCAGCCGATTCCATGTACTCTCGAAACCCTTGCTCACTCAGTTCAGAAATATCTGCTGGCAGAGATGCTTCGAGTTTTCTAAAATCCGACACTGTTCCTTGCATCTGATCGATTGAAATATCTTCAAGATCGATGGTATCCGTTCGACGCTGGCGAGCTCGAATCACCGCCCTTTCGATGACGTTACGAAGCTCTCGAATATTTCCAGGCCACGGATGTTGGTCGAGTTTCTGAATGGATCGATCCGAAATTTTTACGGAGGGGCCTCCGATTTGAAGGCAGAATAATGATGCAAGATCAGCGATGTCACCCGCTCGCATTCGAAGTGGCGTTGTTTTAACCCGGACCACATTGAGGCGATAATAAAGATCCTCACGAAACTCACCCGTGCGAACCATGTTTTCGATGTCTTTGTTTGTAGCTGCAATGATTCGGCATGAAACCTCAACAGGCGCTGAGCCTCCGACACGGAAAAATTGCCCGTCTTGAATCACTCGCAAAATCTTTGCCTGGGCTGCCAACGGAAGCTCTGCAATCTCGTCGAGAAACAAGTCGCCATTGTGTGCTAGTTCAAATTTTCCGGGTTTGTCGGACGTCGCTCCCGTAAATGCACCTTTTTTGTGGCCAAACAGATCACTTTCAATGAGGTTCTCTGGAATTGCGCTGCAATTGATGGCTACGAACGGACGGGCTCTGCCGTCTTCAATGGCGTTCAGTCTTCGTGCGACGAGCTCTTTACCTGTGCCGCTTTCTCCAGTGATGAGGACATGCGATCCCGATCCTCTGAGTCCTAGGACTGTGGCTCTCAATTCTGCTGTGGATGCTGACTTTCCAATAAGCTCGTATTTGAATGCCGCGCGAACTTGCTCTTTGAGGCAATCGAGCTGGCGACGCTCTGCAGATCGTTCGACCACGAATGGGATACGAACCAGAAGATCAGAAATGGCGTTTTCGGATTTAACAACATAGTCATCAGCACCAGCGAGAATGCATTTTTTTACGCTGCTCAGTTCGTTGTCGGCGGTCAGAACAATAATCACGGCGTTTGGATTTTGAGCTTTGATTTCTGGAATGAGGTCAATGCCGCTACCATCGGGTAAGCCCTTATCGAGAATGACTACGCCATACCCTCTTTTCTGAAGAGCGATCCTTGCGGATTTGAGGTCAGGCACATCGTCAATTTCGTTGTAGACACCAAGAAATCGAACCACTTCTGACCGAAAGGTGTCGGAGTCTTCGACGAGGAGGATTTTTAATTCAGACTTCATAGACAGCGAGATTCCTGTAGATTCTGTGTTTTTCTACATCTGGCGGATTCGTTTGTCTTGTTTTTTGTCGTTATAAGTCCATAAAAATGGACATTGGCTAACAAAATCTAAAAATGCGTCGCGTTATGTAGCGCAACTCTGGTCCTCGAAAAAATCATCAGGCCCAGTACGGTATATATTGAAGGTGTTTTTTTGCTTTCATTTCTGGGTCTTGCGGTTTGATTTTACCTCCAGCGATGCTGTCTTTAATAATTTTAGAAATCATTGGATAATTCGATTCAGCTATACTCAGACGTTTTCTCAGAGAAGCGTTAGTCATTCGCTCGTTGCACATAAATTTCAAACAGCAGTGCTGATAACAAGCTCGAATTCGCTCTTCCTGCGTCATCTTATTGTATTTTTTAGGGGTATAAATAATCGCCTTAAAGGAATGTTCATCCTCCCTAAACTCAAGTGGCGGCAAACCAAAAACTTCAATTGCTTCGATTGCACGATCAATTCCGCTCCCACGCTCTTCACAGATTCCTAACTGTCTCATAAACCGGGCAAATAATTCGTTTCTGGATTCGGGCGTAGTATCGATAATTCTATCAACACTGACTGTTGATAAAAGCTTGCCTGGATTTGTAATTTCCATGCGATCAGAAAAGACTTCAACCATAGGATTCATTCCAGATATTCCAAAATCCTGATGAATGAGTGCGTTAGCAAGAAGTTCACGAATTGTAACTTCTGGGTAGATTGAAACTGAGGTTCGCAAAGCCTCTTTTATTACTTCGCTCGTCGGAAGACGTGACAAAATTATTTGGACCAGGTTGCCAAAGCCAATCGCATACCCTTTTTTTCCTGGAATTTCTCGCTCCGCCTCAATCCTCGACGTTCCTTTATAAAAGACTACCCGAACTCCACGTCTTTCATGTCCTCGAAAATCTGCTACATTTTTTGCACAAACCAAAACACCTAAATTTGTGATTGCCAGCTTCTTTCCTTCTTGTTTAATAATTTTTTGATTTCTCAGATCCTCTATAAGAAGTCTCTCATTGGAAGGTACAGATTTTTTCTGCAATGCATAGAGCGCCGAGTAATCAAGCTTTGCCAAAATTTCGGACGGATCTTCAGATATAAACGCATCAAGCTCTTCGTATCGAGAAGAGCGCGAATTCAAAATCGCTTGACCAATTTCCTGACGAGACATTCGTCGCGTTTGACCCCCCGAGCGTACAAATGACTCTTCAATTGATTTTCCCTTGATCTGAATTGGCTTTTGAAATGATTCTGGAATTCTAATAAACAAAAGATGTTGACCGCCGTATTCAATTAAAGCGTGGTCGATTTGTAAAGGAGGCTCTAAGCCATCACGAGCGATATTTGCGAGCTTGCCGATGATTTGTTCGGATTGAATCTGACTCACACCTACGAGGCGTCCTTCGGGGGTGATTCCGAAAACCAGAAAACCCCCTCCTGGATAGGAGCCAAACGCCGAAAGATGCTCTCTGAGCCTTAGGGTGTTTGGTGATAAATCTTGCTTCCAATCAAGCTCATTAATCTCTGCCAAAACAGGTTTTAACGTTCGCGCCAAGAGATCTTTAGCTGTTGTCAGCCAGGTCGGGTCACTGTTCATAGTTACATTACAGTTACATTAGATCATTCATTATTTCAAGTGGTTATACAAAATACAGGGTTTCCAATTACATTAAACCCCCAATTTCCTTTCCTCATCCGCCCAACGTCTAATGGCAAATACTCGGCCAGCACGGCTATTGGGTTTCCAAGGAAGCCCCACACATAATTTAGCCACTACTACATCTTGTTTTTCGACGTCTGGATAAGCCTCGCAAAAAGTACGCTCCATTTCAGCCCACTCGGCAGATTCTCGTCCCTCCGCTTCCTCCTGCTCACGCAAAATCTGCGCTCTCTGGACGGCAGCCACTTCTCGATTGCGTGTCTTTTCTCGTTGAGATCGAACCTCTCGGAGAACGCTTCCAATTGCCTTGCTGAGAAATGCCATGGGTGAATGGCAGGGTTCCGTTTTTCCGTCAGGGCCAGTTACGCCACGACTGAGGATTAACTCCAAGCAATCGGAAATATCTGATTCTGTGTATTCGGCCTTAAGTTTGAAAAATGCCTGCATTTCGCTCTCTCGTTTTTTTTCCGGCTTCAGGGTTTCAAAATATTTCCTGAGATGTCCTGAAGTTTCCGAGAGAGAGTTATTGTTTTTATATTTATTATTATCTTTAATGTAGGGTGAATTTTCACCCCACCCCTGGGGTTGAATTTCACCCTTCGCGCAGGATGCCAATTCATCCAGGGGGCGTTTTTGATCCTGGGTTATCGTCACATCCTGGGATGGGTTTTCACCCTGGGTTTTGAAACATGCAGAATCAAAAACTAAACCCATGCGGTTGGGATGGTTGTGATCTCCTGGAATTTTCTGAATCACTCCAGCCTTTTCAAGTGACTGCGTTGCCTCCAACACTGCACGCCCCTGAATCCCGGTCATCCGTTCGATTACGCCCTTTGAAAGAGGCACAAGCGCGCGATTGAAAGAGATCGTCATCCGCGCAATCAAGAGCATCAACTTCATTTCATTTCGAGAAAGGTCACCACTCACTAAATCCATCAACACTGAATTGGGAATCCGAGTGTAGCCCGTCGAAAGTTTTGCACGCGCGGAGTCTGCTTCCACAACTGCCTCATCCTGGATCGTTGCACGTCTGGGTTGTGTAGAACGCGCAACCTGGGGTGAAATTCGATCCTGGGATATTTTTTCATCCAGGGATTCGATGATACCCTTGGGTTCCTTTAGATCCACGGATGATTTCTCGCCCAAGGATTGATTTAAATCCGGGGATATATTCAAATCCGGGGATGCGATTTGATCCCTGGATACCATTCTATCCTGGGATGGGTTCGTATCCTTGGATAAGATTGAATCCTGGGATGGAATCACACCCTGGGTGATGGCTGGCACCCGAAACATGGGTGCAGCAGAGGGGAGTCTTAGCGGATTTTTGACCTGCAACGAATCTAACGCGTTTTTCAGCAGTAACTTACTCATGGCGCGCTCCCAAAACGAGAGACAAAGAGGGACTAGCAGTGCTTAGAGTGACTTCACCAATACCCAATCGCTCCATCACCTCTTGAGCAAGCCCCAGATAGTCTTTAGCGCCGCCAGAGTCTGGAGCATGATGGAAGATGGTCTTGCCGAACGCTGGAGCCTCTTTGAGCTTTACCGAGCGTCTGATTTTCGTTTCAAAAACCAAATCACCGAAATTGGTCCGCAGCGTATCCCATGTTTGGTTGGCGATATTGGTGGGGTCAGCCAACGTCAATAAATACCCAAGAACGCTGAGCTTGGGATTTGTTCCCCGCTGAATTTCTTCCACTTCGGCTAAAAGTTCCTTGATCCCCATCAATGCAAAAAAACTGGAATCCACAGGGACAATGAGCTGATTGGCTGCATTGAGTGCTGAATTCATGAGCGGTCCAAATGTCGGAGGAGTATCAATGAGAATGACCGAATATCGTTCGCGCAGAGAATCCAGCCTGTGAGCCAGCCGCAACTCTGAATTGGTCATAGCGACCATCTCACGCTCGACCCGCGACAAAAGAGGTGTGGCCGGGATGAGATCCAAACCGTCGCCTTGATAGATTGAATTTTCAACCGGAGCATTTCGATCTCGAATCAAATCCGACATGGATGCCTGAATTGACTCCAGCTGAACACCCACGCCTTGAGTCGCGTTTCCCTGAGGATCGAGATCCACTAATAGGACTTTGAGATCCTGGAACGCCAAGGCTTGAGCTAGATTGATGGCAGTAGTCGTTTTTCCAACTCCACCTTTTTGATTCGTGACTGCAATAATTGGACAGAAATTCTGTTTCATATTTTTCCCCATTCCATGTTGACAGTTGGCTAGCGCATCCCTAAGAATGGAGACACACGGGCCAGAAATCGAAAAACGATTCCGGTTCACTTCGACAAAGTCAGCTTCAGATCCGGCGAAAGATAGTGAAGCCGACGACAGCAAAAAGTTCAAAACCCGGGGCTCAAAACTCCGGGTTTTTTGTTTCTAGGTCATGACGATCCTCCTTTTTTTCTCGAGACAAACTCCCGCGGAGCATTAGCGGAGCACGCAGTTCGCGCATGCCGCAGAATGATTAGGATTTTTTCTGCGAGTTCTTGCGAGATTTGCAGCAGGCTTGCAGAAGATTCTTTTGTGGGTTCTAATGATTTCGAGGAGTTATGAGGATTTTGCTGGCGGCTTCGTAAAGCGTAGGTCGTCCGTTCAATCCGGATCATCGGCTCCAGTTTTATCCC
>CAYILR010000056.1:0-20668 GCA_964364175.1 uncultured Bacteriovoracaceae bacterium | reverse complement strand
TTTTAGGTGCACCGCTTCAGCCACTGCTCGCATAATCAGGCTGAACAGTTACATTATTTTTTGCATTCGATCGAGTTATTTTCCCGCCGTTTTTCGATGGATCATCCCAATACCACGAGTTCCCAAATATTTTTGGCTTTTCTCCAAAGTATTCACGACCCAAAGGTGAGTCTCAAATCGTTTCTTAAATGAAACTACAATATTCGAATCATCCGTAATCATGCAGTTCTCGTCATTGGCTTGTTCCGCAGAACGAGTCCAGTTGAACGATCCGGTCATCATCAGTTTGCCATCAGCAATTCCGAACTTATTGTGCATGATGCGATTTTTGGAATGGACTCGAAAATTTTGTCCCAGTGTCGCTAGCGTTCTTGTGGCATCCAGATTTCCTTTACCAAAGGCCTGTGTTCGATCCGTCAGGACACGGATCTTGACTCCACGCTTGGCCGCGGCCGAAATCGCACTCACGATCGCAGGGTTATTCAAGCTATAGACGGCAATATCCAAAGTGGACTTGGCTTTGCTGATCAGCTGCGCAGCCTGGGTTTCGCATCCTCCGTTGGGCGAAAAATACACCTGTGTACCCGCATGGGACTGTGCAATTGCGATCCCCCATCCAGCCAAAAGTAGGATTTTGAAAAATAGGTCCATGATATCTCAGATTAAAGCGCCAGAACTTGTTGTCACGAAAAAAATATGAAACTCTTAAATGACAATGAATCCAAATACTTTCATATTTACATAAAATGGCACCGAAATTTAGAGGAAAATCCGATGATTGGCTGGACGACCAAAAGTCGCTTCGTCAGTCCGGTAAAAAAAATCGGCAGGGCAAGGGCATCGATGCGCAGGCCGAGGAGCTTGATCTCGCCGAAGGGAGTGCGACGGTAGTCGAGGTTTTTCATAAGCAGAGCCGAGTTCGCCCGGATGGATCGAATCAAGAGTTTTTGTGTAGTTATAGACGAGCGCAGGTTTATCAAAAAGGAGACTTGCGCGAACGATCTCCAGTCGCAGTCGGCGACCGAGTTAAAATTCAAATCCTGTCACCCCAAAGTGGTGTGATCGAGGGAAGATGCAAACGAGCCAACTCTTTGGCACGTCCAGCTCCGGATCGACATGAAAAATCGATTCACATCATCGCAGCCAATGTTCAAGTCGTGGCAGTCGTGACCTCGGTAAGCGAACCCGATTTTTCGATGGGAATTGTGGATCGATTTTTTGCGGCCGCATTTATGGAAAAAATCCCAGCGATTTTGATCGTGAACAAAACGGATTTGCTAGAGGCCGAACAGGGTGGACACGGAACTTGGCGAGTCTACCAAGACTTGGGCATTCCTGTTTTCTTAGTAAGCAGCAAAAAAGATACAGGCATCGATGAGCTCAAAGCAGCTGTATTAGGAAAAACCGTCGTGTTCTGCGGGCATTCAGGAGTTGGCAAATCCTCACTCCTAGCCAACCTCATCGGCAAAGTCGTTGCGACTACCGGTACGGTGAACTCATATACGGGGAAAGGTAAGCACACTACCACAAGCGCAGTGATGTTTCACACCGCGGGTGATTCACGTTGGATCGACACCCCCGGAGTGAAAGAGTTCGGCCTATCCGGAGTCAAACCCGAAGACCTCGCGCAAGCCTACCCAGAATTCAACGGACTCGCCTGCACGCAGAAAAGCTGCTTCCACTTCAACGAAGAAAACTGCGACGCCAAAACACTGGCCCGCTATCCGACGTATCGCAGGATTTTGGAATCTTTGCTGGAAGAATAGGCTAGATCAGAATTTTCAGGCGTTTGGGAAGCCTCCGCAAGCTGCGAGTATCGGAGGGCCGACGTCCTGTTCCTCTCCTACGCTTCACGCTTCGGAGCAGCGCTGACGCGCTGACGGCTTCTCGGACTCCTGTCCTCGAAGTGTCCGCGCCCTCCGGGCTTCGGCATCCTGCCGCGGAGAACCTCCGAATATCGCACTTGCTGCGGCTGTCCCAATCGTCAGAAAATCTTGCACAAAAAATTCGAAAAATCGGAGAATAAATTCGCTGGGCACTTGGACTTTTTTGTGTGCGGGTACCCGCTTAACGCGGCCGCAGGATGCGGCTTAAGCGTTAGGTCACGATGACCGGAGCGGCGTACCCGACATAAAAAAGTTCAAGTCGACCAGTGAATTCTGTTTTGAGCCTGGAATGCGTTTATCGACGATCAAACAACTCTTTAGCAATAATCAATCGCTGAATTTGGCTGGTGCCTTCGTAGATCTGATAAATCTTCGCATCGCGCATCAGCTTCTCAACGGGATATTCTTCCGAATATCCGTATCCACCGAAAACCTGCACAGCATCCGTAGCTACTCGCATGGCCATGTCAGCGCAGAACGCTTTCGCCATAGCTGCGAACTTCGTGTTGCGGTGTCCATTGTCGATTGCCCAAGCAGCTTGATAAGCCAAGAGTCGGCCTGCTTCGATATCTTTGGCCATATCAGCAATCATAAAGCTGATGCCTTGGTGAGCAGCAATGGGCACACCAAAAGTTTTGCGGGTCTGAGCATATTGAATCGCTTCATCCATCGCCCGACGAGCCAGTCCCACTGCGCCCATCGCAACCGATGGACGAGTGTGATCGAATGCAGCCATCGCGAGCCTGAATCCTTCGCCTTCTTTGCCAACCAGATTTTTTGCCGGAATTTTGACATCTTCAAAAGTAATCCCGCGGGTGTCGCTGGCGCGCTGACCTAGGTTCCATTCTTTTTTCCCAACCGTGATGCCTGGGGTATCAGCGGGAAGGATGAATGCAGACATCCCTTTGTGTTTTTGTGCAGCGTCTGTGTAAGCGAGCAGAAAATACCAGTTTGCGACGCTGGCATTGGTGATCCACATCTTGGATCCATTAATCACATAGTCATTGCCAACTTTTTTTGCAGTCGTGCGAATTCCGCTGACATCAGATCCTGCGCCTGGCTCCGTCACGCAATAAGCAGCAAAAAGTGGCTCAGAAGTGAGTCTTCCCAAGTATTCTTTCTTTTGTTCATCGTTCGCGCCGACTATCACGGGAGCAGAGGCCAACGAATTGGCTTCCATCGCAGTAGCGATCCCTGTGCAGCCGTAGCCGAGCTCTTCAGTGATGATGCAACCATCGAGCACACCCAATCCGAGTCCGCCGTATTCTTCGGGAACGTGGGTGTTCATCAAACCAATCTCCCAGGCTTTTTTTGCAATTTCTCGCGGAAATTTGCCTTCCTTGTCGTGTTTGGGAGCGTGGGGAATGATTTCTTCCTTAGCAAATTTGCGAGCCATGTCTTGAAGTGCTTTTTGTTCGTCCGTCAGTGTAAAGTCGATCATAGGATATTGGTTCCTCTCGTGATAAAGCTGAACCTAATGATTTGGCGATGGATTCGCAAGATGCTTTTTCGTTTTGATGCAGAATGGATGCATCGTTTGACTATTCAGGTCATCCAATTCGTACAAAAATATCTCGGAAGTCATTCTTTGAGATGGGTGAGTGGGGCTGATTCCTTGGAAAACTATGAAAACTCGCCCGGATTGAAGTTTTGGGGAGAGTGCGCTGGTTTGAAGTGGCTCTCGCCCGTCGGACTCGCTGCCGGATTTGATAAAGATGCAGAAATTCTCGAAGCAATTCCCCATTTAGGTTTTGGCTTTGCAGAAATCGGCACAGTGACGCCGCTTCCTCAATCTGGAAACCCTCTACCTCGTCTTTTTAGAGATGCGGATAAAAAAATCATCTTCAATCGAATGGGATTCAACAATCGCGGAGCGATTGCAGTGGCTCGCCACGTAATGGAGTCGAAGCCTAATCTCCCCGATGGATTTCGTGTTGGCATCAATGTGGGAAAGAACAAAGATACTCCTCAGGAAAAAGCCGCTCAAGATTATGTCAAAGCACTTCAACCCTTTCGAGGTCTTGCGGATTATGTAGTGGTCAACGTCAGTTCACCGAATACGCCAGGACTGAGAGATCTTCAAAAAGCAGCAGCATTAAGGCCCATTATTGAATCTGTCGCGAATGAAATTCGTGGATGGGGATCATCAGTGCCGCCGCTCTTTTTGAAACTAGCCCCAGAGCTCACAGGAGAAAATTTCATAGAAGTTCTTCATCAAGCCCCGAGTTGGGGGGTAGCAGGTTGGATTTTGACCAATACTCTCCAAGGAGAATGGAAAAGAGAAGGTTCGGAGACGCTGTCGGGTGGACTGAGTGGGCAAATTTTGACTACTGTAGCGCTGGAGAGACTGAAAGAGGCGAAGAAGGAAACCGCATTGCCGATTATTTCTGTGGGTGGGATTATGACTTCCGAGGATGCAGTGATGCGATTACGAGCGGGAGCATCTCTGATTCAATTGTATGCAGGTTGGATTTTTGGGGGACCGAGATTTCCAAAGAAAGTAGAAAAAACGTGCAGATTACAGCTAAAAACACAAAAGCCCTGAGATTTGGATCTCAGGGCTCTCGATTTGTCGAAAACGACCAAGACTACTTACGAGCTTTTTTTTTAGTAGCTTTTTTCTTGGTTGCTTTTTTCTTCGTAGCTTTTTTCTTCGTAGCCATTTTTTTCTTCCTCCGGTTATGGGTTTTAAAACGCCCAGTACTGCTACCATTGATACTGAACTCGAATTTGCTTGAGATCAAGAAATGTTTTAAGAAATTTTGTGGAGAAAGATGTCTGAGTACGATTTAACACCTGTTGAAAAACGAAAACGAAGGCGTGAATGGATTTTCGTCGCCATTCTTTCTCTACTTTTCGCTGCACTGACGTTTGCAGAGCTGAGTTTGACGAAAGTTTCGAATTCACTTCCATTCGTGAACTCAATTTTCTTCTTCGGGCTGCTCAACATCAACATTGTCATCCTCATTGCGCTGGTGTGGTTGGTTTTTCGCAATCTCAGCAAGCTCATGCTCGAGAGAAGAAGAAATGTCCTCGGCGCCAAGCTCAAAACTAAGCTGGTGATCGCCTTTTTGACTTTTTCGACGGTGCCGACGCTCGTACTTTTCGTGATTTCCGCTCTGTACATCAATTCTAGCTTCGATAAGTGGTTTTCGTTGAAAATCCAAAACACACTTCAGGCTTCGCTGGATATCACCCGAAGCTTCTACAAATCCGCAGATCAAAACGCCATGCACTTTGCAGAGCATCTAGCGCAGGGGATTGCCAAAAGGATTTCTGTCGATGATGAAGCGATTCCTGGCTGGATGCCATCCTATCTTGAAGATCAGAGGACGCTTTTGGCTCTGGACGGGGTGGAATTTTACCCAGATCCGACTGAAGAGCGTGTTTTGCTGCAAAAACCCAATCGTTCTGAATTTTATGACGAGCATCCGCGCTTTGCTCTCGATTTATTGATCCAGGCGTTTCAGGGCGAGCCGGTTTCTGTAATCCAGCACGTCGGCAATGGAGATTTGATTCGGTGTCTCTATCCAGTGCGCGCTGCGGTTAGGACTTTCGCAGGCGTGGAGCGGAAAATCCGCGGCGTAGTTGCAGTGAATTCGTTTATTTCCGTGAGCCTAGTCAACAAAGTGGATGAGATTGCCAGCGTTTTTGATGATTATCGCGAAACCAATCCACTAAAATATCCCATTAAAAATACATATTTTATTATTTTAGTGATGATCACGCTGGTTTTGATTTTCGTCGCGATTTGGCTGGGACTCTATATGGCGAGAGAGCTGACAGTGCCTGTTGAGCGACTGGTGCAAGGAGCAAAGGAAGTAGGATCAGGAAACTTGGACGTAGTGATTACGTCAGGTGGAAAAGATGAAATCGCCGTTCTGATCGATTCCTTCAACCGGATGACCCAGGATCTGCGCGACAATCGCGCTCGATTGACCGAGGCCACACAGGATGTGGAGAAAAGAAAAGTGCAGCTCGAGGCGATTCTCGCCAATGTGGGAACAGGCGTGGTCGTGGTGGATCGTTCTGGCGATATTTTGACATTTAATCAAGCCGCAGCGCGGATTTTGGAGTTGGATCCGGTGAAAGTGACTGGAAAAAATTACGAAGAAAGTTTTGCAGGGGTTGCTGACGAGCTGGTGGAAGTTTTGAAGCGAGAGCTGTCAGGCGTCGAATCCCGCGGACCCGAAGTATTCCGGCTTTCGAAAGAGGACAAAAGCGTTGCTGCGATTGTGACCCCTTTGGTGGACATCGATTCGCACCAGACTTGGGGAGCGGTGGTAGTGGTGGATGATATCTCTCATTTAATCAAAGCTCAGAGAGAAATGGCGTGGCGAGAAGTGGCTAAGAGGATTGCTCACGAAATCAAGAATCCTCTGACCCCGATCAAGCTTTCAGCTCAGCGTTTGCAAAGGAAACTGGGGGGGCTCCGAGGCAAAGAGGGAGAGCTCGTCAAGGAATGCACTGAAACCATTATTAAATATTCAGACGAAATGAAAGAAATGGTGAATGAATTTTCTAATTTCGCCCGTCTGCCTGAGGTCAATCTTTCGCCTAGCGATCTGAATGAGGTTTTGGGAGAAGTCATGGCCTTGTACCGGCAAGCGCACCCAGAAATTATGTTCTTCTTCAAACCTGAGAATAAATTGTCAGCTTTTGCTTTTGATCGGGACCAAATGAAGCGTGTTTTCACAAATCTGCTGGATAATGCTGTAGCTGCCTTTGTAGGAGTGCCGATCGGTCGCCCCAAGAAAATCGATGTGGAGACGCATTTCCACGAAAGACTTCAAATGGCTGTCGCCTCCATCCAGGATAATGGTGTGGGAATGAGTGAGGAGGTTCGGACTCGTGTGTTCGAGCCCGATTTTTCTACTAAAGTGCACGGAACAGGATTAGGACTAGCCATTGCAAAGCGGATCATTAATGACCATGGTGGATTTATCAGAGTATACTCAACACTGGGTGAGGGAACTCGATTTTTGATTGAGTTGCCAACGAAGGAGACGTTGTGAAGTCGATTCTAATTGTGGATGACGAGGAGTCGATCCGCAGAACATTGAGCCAGGCGCTGCAGGATGAGGGATTCGGTGTGCAAACGGCGGCTTCCGGGCAAGATGGCATCGAAGCAATTCGTGCTGCACGACCGGACGTCGTGCTCTTGGACATCTGGATGCCTGGCATGGATGGGCTTGAGGCACTGAAACAGATTCGTGCGGAGTGGGCAGACCAGGCAGTCATTATTATGTCAGGCCACGGAAACATTGAGACTGCGGTGAAGGCGACAAAACTGGGAGCGTTTGATTTTGTGGAGAAGCCGCTCTCACTCGAAAAAATTCTGCTGCTGATTCAGAACGCATCCAATATTCAGGATCTGGCACGCGAGAATCAGGCGCTCCGCAAGCAAATTCAGAGAGATCGCAAACTCATTGGCCAAAGCGAAGCGATGAAGCAAATCCAGGATTTGATTCGACGAGTGGCCCCCACAACGGGATCTGTTTTAATTACGGGTGAAAATGGAACAGGAAAAGAACTGATTGCTCACCATATTCATGCGCTGTCATCGCGATTCAATAAACCCTTTGTTGAGGTCAACTGCGCAGCAATTCCAGAAGAGCTGATTGAAAGTGAATTGTTTGGACATGAAAAGGGTTCTTTTACTGGAGCTACGCAGCTGAGACGAGGAAAATTTGACTTGGCTCACTGTGGAACTTTGTTCCTGGACGAAATTGGAGACATGTCGCTCAAAACCCAAGCCAAAATATTGCGGATTCTGCAGGAACAGAAATTTGAGCGAGTGGGGGGTAGCACCACGATCGCGGTCGACGTGCGAGTGGTTGCTGCTACCAACAAAGATTTGAAAACAGAGATCCAAAAAGGGAATTTTCGGGAAGACTTGTTCTATCGACTCAATGTCATCCCATTTCAGGTTCAACCCCTTCGAGAACGGAAGGAAGATATTCCCCTGGTGGTAAATCATTTTCTCAAAGAGTTTTGTGGGATTCACGGGCGCATGCCTCGTCCTGTCACCGATGAGGCGATGCAGTTGCTGGTGGATTATCCCTGGCCGGGAAATGTGCGTGAGTTGAGAAATCTCATGGAGCGTCTGGTGATTTTGACTAGTGAGGCCCAGGAGGGGACTCCTATTCAAGCGGCGGACTTATTAAGCCATTTAGAGTCGGATGCGATGGGCTGGGTGCCTACGCAACAGCAAAATGGGGTGTCATCGACGTCACTAGCGGGGATTGGCTCAAAAAATCTCAAGGATGCTCGCACCGAGTTTGAGAAGGAGTTTATCCTGAAAACCCTTAAGGAAAACGACTGGAATGTGTCCAAAACTGCGGCTGCGTTGGGATTGGAACGTAGCCATTTGCACCGAAAAATCAAATCTTACGGTATTGAAACGACTTGATTTTATTAAACATATTTGATATAAGCCGTGGATATGTTTTTGAATAAAGTCTTGTATCTTGGGGTTGTTTTTACTTTGTTTTCATCGCTTCTTTGGGCAGATGCTGGTTTCAAAGCAGGCGCTATTTTTGAAAGAATCGAACGCAAAGGTTATCTCTATGTGACCTGCGAAGATACCATCACAGATGTCAAAAAAGATGTGATTCACTTTTGCCATCAGGATATTTTGCAGCAGAAAGGTACTTCTCAGCAGACCAACTCTTCGCTGTTTCAGATGGATGGCGATTCTAGCGTAAAGCCGCAAGAAGCCGACTTAGTGGAACTGATTGTGGAGCATGAGGATGGTTCTAAAAGCAGCAAAGCGCATGGATTTGATGCTTCCAGCGGGCTGAGCACCAGTGAGTTTCAGCTTTGGAACAAAACAGCCCTCTTTCCAAGGCCTCTTTTGAAATTTGGAGCCAATTACATTGAATATATCCTGAAGAAGAAGCGCCATTTTTGGCAAAAAGATCAGGAAATCCTGCGTGGAACTTTCGAAGTCGCTGTGGACTTTGGAGGGGAGTACGAATGCGACGAAAAAACTGTCGAAGCACGTAATTCGCAAGATTGCGATACCAGCCACTATATCTGCCAAGATTATTTTAAATCCCAGATCGCTTCTGGGAAGTGTCACTCTAAATAAAATTTCGGGCCTTTAGCTTACTGAGTTTGGGTCAATTCAGCCATTTTGCGGGCAAACTTGAGAGCTTCGTCGTTACTCATATCGAGGCCCTTTTTGTTGATGGCGTAGCGGAATGCATGGGAGAAATTGTCCAGTCCAACGGTTCCGTATTTATTCAAAAGTTCTTCGGAAAGCTCAAGCGCATTCACTGTAGCTAATCCTGGCCCCTTTTTTTGAGAGCGTAAGAATTCGTAAGAAGAGATCCAGGCCTCTGCCACTCCCCTGGGTTCATTTTCCCCCAGTTTTGCCAAGCGGGCTGCTGTTTCGCCGCATTGAGGACGTGGGAGGTCGAGATATTTTTCACTCGCGCAGAATTTAACGATTTTTTCAAAATCGGAAACTGCAGTTTTAGTGTTTCCTTTGAAGTCCATGGAAAGTCTTTTTGCCATATTCATTGAGGCAAACATGTCGAGGTCCAGATAGTCCTTCAAAAAAGCGTATCGGAAAATCGTGATGAACGCTTCGGTTTCCGCATCTGTTCTTGCAGAAAATTCAAGGGCAGTTTCAATCGCATTTTTTGAAGTCAATCCAGCTTTGACCAGCAATTCGGTGATGCGAATGAATCTTTTTGCGGTGCCTTCTCGATCAGCCCCTTTTTGCAGGCAGCTTTGTGCAACTGACTCAGCGGTTTTTCGAGATTGCTCTTCGCTCAGATCAAATTGCTTTTGGCTTCTCAGGAATTCCAATGCGGTGATGAATTCCTTGCTGGAGTAGCAAGGTGGGAGCTTTTCTGAGCTAGGTTCCGACTTCGCAGCGTGAGCAGTGCTCAACAATAAACTGAGTAAAAAAGGGAGAAACATTTAATATCTCCACGAAACCAATAGACCGGGAAGCAGAGAAGTCTGCTGAGGTCCTGATGGAATGTTGAAATAACCTAGGCTGGCCACAGGCCCATAAATTTTCTTTTTGTAATCTTCTTGCTCGTTAGCAACTCTCTGCCAACGGTATTTGAAAATCAGAGGAGCTAGAGCGACAACAATCGATGCAGCGGAAGTCATTTGAACCAGCGAGCTTTTGGGTGCGTTGATCGTCATATATGCAGACGTTCCTGCCTGTGAGATGACCGAAAGCCAGGTCAAGCGGCGCCCAATGGCAGCAGCACGATCAATGGATTCTTCAGCCATGCGCTCGCGCGCCAATTGTTCGCGGGAACTTCCTTTTGGCATGCCGGAGAGCTCCTTGTTAGCAGAGCCATAAGGATTATAGTATTGAGATAGCAAAATGGTTGTAGCCAACCAACCGGCGCCTACTCCAAGTCCTGTGAGTGCAGCATATTTTTTTGAAGCTTCTCGATCCAGACTGACCGGGCCCTCGTTTTTAGCCATCATCAGGAGCAACCCGTTCGTCATGGTGAATGCTCCCGAAACCTGAATTGGGAGGTGTGTCGAAAACATGCCGCTATCTGATTCTTTTTTGGCTTCCATTTCCACGCGTTCGCTAGCCCTAGGCGTAACCATGAGTTCTGGATACTCATATTTTGATCCAGAATCTGCAAAAGCCGACAGTGGGAGAAATGAGCAAATCAGGAGAGGAGCAACTAGGCAACGAGGTGTGCGATTTTTCATAGGTAGAATAATTTTGATCGAAATTGTGAAAGCGATCAATAGAGAAAATTTATTTTTTTTCGAAATTTGATTTACTTAATCCAAATCTACTGTGAGAATATTGAGAATATATAGAAAATGAACGGGAGAACATGTCTATGAGCTGGGGAGTCAAATCTATTTTTGTTCTGGGTTGTGTGATCAGTACTTCAGCAGTTTGGGCGTCGGGCGAACAAGTTGGAACTTTGACGAACGTGACTCGTGATGTAAAAATATTCTCTCATCCGGGCAAAAGCGTTCAAGGCCCGCCTCCCCATGCGCTCTTTGAAGGGGAGTATTATTCAGTGCAGGACGCCAAGCCGGGGGACAAGCTGGACAATGGAAACATTATTCGCACAGCGCCAGGTTCTGCGGCCAAAGTTGTCTACGACAATGGCGATCAGTTTCAAGTCGGCAGTGGAACGGCCTACCGTGTCAGTTTGCCTAAGGCGAAAGGTGCTCCTCAAATCAATCTCCTCTATGGAAAATTAAGAGCAGTAGTCGAAAAGGGAGGACCTCGAACTGGAATGAAAATTAAAACTCGATCTGCCACGATGGGTGTCCGCGGAACTGATTTTTTTATCGCAGATGGAGGTAGTAAAGGAACAGAGATTGCTGTTTTGAGGGGTGAAGTGGAGGTAAAGCCGGAAGGTTCCAAGGCTCAGGCTGCAAAAATTCCTGCAGGATACACCGCTGACATCGCTGCGCCTCCCCCTGTTGAAGAAAAGAAAGAAATGAAAAAGGGCGAAGTTGCAAAGAAAGTGGAGCCTGCCCCTGTTCAGGCGGTTGAAGTCAGAAAAGTGACTCAGGAAGATCTTGCTGGAATCAAGAAAGTGGCTGAAGCAGCCAAAGCTGAAAGTACGATTAAGGCCGCGGTAAAGGAAGAAGAGCAGTTGAAAAAGCTCGAAGCTAAAGCAGGTGAAGCGACGATGCGCGATATCCAAAAAACGGACCCTAAGCTCTATGAAGAAGTGAAGAGGCAAGGCATTGCTTCTGCTGATGCTCTCAACGAAAAGGTTATTCAGAAAGTCGCAGTAACTGCACCGAGTGCTCCAGAGAAACGCAAGCCGTACATGAGCGAACTCGAAGATTTAGAGAACGGTGCTTATGATCATTATTTCAAAAAAGTAGATTAATTATATTTTTTGCTTAGAGTGGAAATTTTCTTAATAAACTCCGATCGGTATTTTCCTTTTTCAACGAAGAAAATACCGACGTGGGTTCCATGATCAATGTTCCAAAATTCTTTTGGACCTGTGTAGTGCTGATTAATTTCTTCTCCATTGGAGTATCGAATCACTCGATCGCCTTTGTCATGGATGATCAGGAGTGGAAGTTTGACTGAAGCTAGAGTTTTCTCTGGCGCAAATTCGTCCGAGATCAAAAGATACCCGAGTGGGCTGAGAGGCCAAGTAAGCACAAAACGAGATAGGGTTTGTCTGGCTACAGTTTTGTAAGACAAAAAAGTCGAATCTAAAACTAAAAGTGAAATATGCTCATTGATTTTTGAATCCGCCAGTGCGCGCAGCAAGACTGCTCCACCCAGACTCTGTCCATAGGCGATTAGATTTTTTGTTCCCGTTTTTTCAGAAAGCTCTAAGGCCTGATCGAGTGCTACCAAAGCGTCTTTATTGACAGTCTCTGGAGTGGGTTCTCCCAAGGACTCACCATAACCGCGATAATCATAAATAAATAAATTGTATCCATAGTCAACGACCCAGGAGAGCGAGAGATAGTGACTGGTGAGATTTTGAGCATTGCCATGGAATTGAACAATCGTACCAATAGGCTTCCTTGTTTTGGAAGGAAAGAACCAAGCGTGGAGTCGGTATCGATCATGACTATGAAAGTAAATATTTTCGTAATCAAAGCCAGTGACTTCAGGCGGATAATACATCAGCTGGTCAGGCTGGTAGAACATGTGAGTGCAGCCTGAGCAGAGGATAAAAAGCAAAAATAATGAGAATTTGATCTTCATAAATTTAAAAATAATAATTCAGATTTAACCCTAATTCATAAAATGGTGTATGGGTAACTCTAAAAAAACTGGGAATAAAAGTAGAAACCCAGCGCAAATCAAAAGACCGGTTGAGAGCAAAGGATTGATTGACTTCAAAACGACCAAACATTCTTTTCTTCAAAGATCCAACTAAGTCATAATAAGTTTTTGCACTCAAAATTAGTTTGTAGTGATTCAGAGGAGACAGGATGGCAGCTAGATTGACGCCAGGTCCGGTTCGAACGATTTTTGGAATTTCTTTTCCGGCCTCCGCGTGAGCAATCGCTAGAAAATAAACTAAAGCTTTTTCTTTGATGATTTCACTGCTCAGGCCTGCTCCTCCTTCGAGAATGAGACCATAGCAATAACTGCATTGCAGATCTTTGAAGTTATCTAATTTTGATCCGATCGTCCAAGAGGGTTTGGGGTCAACGAAGTTGAATGGATAAAGCGAAGTGATTTCGATGAGTGTCAGGGAGTTCAATTTTATTTTTTTTTCTTCCAAAAGAAAATCAATACTCCCACCCGTACTCTCCACTTGTGTGTAAGGTTCATAACCCAAATCATGATTGAGCAAATCATGGAGTCCAAATCTAGATTTGAGTTCTATTTTTTTACCGCGATCGTTTCGGAATCCAAACTGTAAACCTGCGGAAGTTGAATGATGTCCTAGATCGGGACGAGAATTTTTTGAATATTCAAATGGAGTGGGTTCTTTTGGGTTTTCAACTTTAGATCTTTGAATCAGAATCTCTCTGAGGGTTTTTTTTTCAGTCTCGGGAAGACCTTTGCTTTTGTTATATTGACGATATTCATAAAATGTAATCAGAGCATCGAGTGTGGTGTTTCCGGGGACCTCTTGTGGAGATTTTTCTCCAGCGATCACCCCTTTGTAATCGGCCCGCTCGGATGGATTCAGGGATTCCACCTGCGCAATCAGTCTTTTTTGAAGAGAGGGTCTAAAGTCCACGCGAGTGATAGCGCCCGGATAGTCTTGAATGGCTTTGATGGTGTCTGCAGGGAGTACATAAACGTTGAATCGACGTGTCAAATCCCACGCCGGATTTGCAACTTCAAGCAAGCTCAGGATTTGGTAAGAGCAGTTGTCATCCAAAAAATAATAGTCAAAGGTAGAGGTCGCATAGAGTTCCCAAAGGTGGTTGATCATGTGTTCAATCTGTGAGGAAGTGAGATTGAGTTCGTATTCCCAAAGATCACGGCTCTCGGAGTTATTGTACTCGTTGACCTTGAGATAATAGGGAGCAATTGAGAAATATCCATCGTATCCACCCAGGAGTCCGAACACGACATATCGCATGGGATTTTCATCGAGGGGCATCATGGCGGAGGAATTGATACCGTAGTTGAGCAAGGGATGTTTCTCTGAAGAATTTTTTGCCAGAACGTTTTTTTGATTCAGCTGCAGTAATGTGTGGCCAAACATGGAGGCTGGGCTATTTGGAAAAGCTGCAGAGAAAACCAGCGTGAGTGAGTCTGCTTTGAGGCTAGCTTTCCATTCCAGAAAATCAGGACAGTCCACATCGGCAGTTTTTAATTGGAGCTCTTGCTTCAGAAAACGGTATCGTTCTGGAAAAGCACATTGTGGATGTTGGCCTAAAGTGCCAACGCTCAGATCATCGCGACCAAAAGCATCAATGCTAGCTTTGAGCTCACTCAAAGGATTCGTGCGTCCATCCCTTGCAAAGAAAAACTGACTTCCATCCATGACGCTTTTTTGACCCCAGAAATGGAAAAGGGTTTTTTGATAGTGCAGCAATCGTCGCCAGTAAACGGATTCAGAAAGAGTTTTGAGCGAGTCATCGGATGTCGTTGTAGCCCAGGCTGGGGAGGTGAGAAGAGAAAGAAGAATGAACAGTCTATGCACTGCAGAAATTTAGATCAGTTGAGACAGAAAGAAAAGAAAAGAGGGAAGTGTTGATAGCAAAAACTTCCCTCTTTTAGAAAACACTAAATGGGTTCTAGACAAAAGAATCGCAGAGTACAGCTAGGCGAGAATCATTTTTGATCTGAGTTCGGACTTCTTTGAGCAAGGTATCTGGTGTGACTTGATCGTGAGGAATAATATCAGAGTAATGGGTGCGAGTCATATTGGAAAAATCTTCGAACGCTGCAGGTGAGCATCCCAACACAGCCGCATAGGTGCGAAGAAACTCGCCTTTGCCCTGAGCCATTTCTGAAACCAAATTACCATAGTTGGCTTCAGTATAGTGAAGGGGGGCCTTGTCGTTTTGCACGATTGAGTGTTTCGCACAACCCGAAGTGCCTGAGGTCATGCCATAGGTTTGATTTGAGCTGGTTGCATTGGTGGTGTTTCGAATCGAACTGGATAGCAATGAATTCTTCTTGCTGACCTGCCATCCCAGTCCGCATCCGGAGCTTGCATCATCCGCAGAAGCGCTGAAAGTTAAGATCATCCCAAATGCGGTTATGACTCCTAGTGCTCTGATATCCATGAGATTCTTTCTCCAATAATTCTTGTAAAAGTTTATAAAAAATATTGCTTCACTTAGAGTGTAATAAGAATAATTTGAGAGTCAAATGAATTAAGAGTGCAAGACAGAATTAAAGACCTAGCTTCAGAATTTTAATCGATTTTTCTAATTTGATCGGATCAAATTTTCTGAAAAGGACTTGGTCGATTTCTTTCAGAGCCCACTTTTGCCGATCCAGCATGCTGCCTGCGGGTGCCTCTGTGACCAAGTTGTCGAAGGCGTTTGCAATCGCAACGATTCGAGCCAAATCATAGATGGCGGAGCCTCGGAGTTTTTTTGGAAAACCGGTACCATCGTAGTTTTCATGGTGCTGAGCGATGATCATTTTGACTTCGTTGGGGACTTTTGCATTTTGTTCGATGGCTTGAATCCCTAAGAGTGGGTGCTGCTTCATTTTCTGTTCAGTTGTTTCTGTATTCTCGCCATCTTCAACCGGTACGAGCATTTTTCCCATATCATGCAGCAATCCCCCTGCGCTGACATGCTGAAGAATCAAATTATGGGAATACCCCATATTCATCGCAAGGTAGGTCGATAAAACACTGACGTTGATCGAGTGGTCTGCCGTGCCGCGAGAGTAAACTTGCAATTGTTGCAAAGACTGCATGGCGTAAGGGAACTTCATCACCTCGTCGACCATCTTTTTGCTGGATTCCAAAACCTGGGCGACTTGCTTGTCGGGATGTTGGGATCTGAAGAGATCCATGATTTTGCGTTTCACCTCGACACGCTCCTCGTTGAGGTGCTGGCTGGCGGCGGTTTCCAAGTGTTTGACCTGTTCTTTGGAGCGTTTCACCCAATCAACGAAGGCCTTGTGCTCTTCGTCCATTACAAAGAGATTTTTGACATTTTTTACCGTAAGACGGTCATAAGTGTTTCGGTCGATCGTATCTCCGCCCGCGCGAAAAGTGATAAATCGAAAATCGATGTAAATATACAAAGAGGAGGGCAGCGGCTGACCAATGAGAATATCTTCGATACTGACGCTGATGAATTGTCCTGGCACTAGCTCCTCCGTGATTCCATTCGTTTGATATTACTAGAATTTTTACACGATTGACAACGGCGATATATTGACGGTAAGCACTGGACTTCTATTTTGATGATGGGCTGTAGCTCAGTGGCAGAGCATCCGCTTCACACGCGGAGGGTCGTTGGTTCAACCCCAATCAGCCCAACCATCAGATCAGAGTTTGCGTTTGAAGAGTGGAGTCAGAGTTTGTGAATCAAATCCTGCTAACCATAATACACCCGTACTTCCCACATGTCGGTCAGACTCGCGGTAGACCATCAGTATCTGCTGACCTGTGTCGTCCTCACCGCATGCGGAAATGCCTGCATCCTAGGGCAAGTATTTTGCTAAGTCGTCCACAAAATCTTTCACAGAATGAATTTTAGTGCCGATTTGAGATTGAATTTCCAGCTCTCGTTGCAATTTTTTTTCTCGGTTTCCTTTTCTGTAATCTGCAGGTTCGTTCAGCCTGGAGACCGAGGGTGTACTTTGAGACCCAAAATATTTCCCCCAGATGTTGTATTCCAGGTCTTGTTTTTCGTACTCCGTATCAAACAAGGATTCTTTGAGAACACCGACGAACCGCGTGGTTAAATTAGAAAAAACCTCTCCTTGGCTGGCCAACATCGCGTTGAGGAAAAAGTGAAAAGTCTTATCGTTGCTTCCGTTGTGCATCGGAACTGCAAAATTTCCGCTAGCATCTGCAGAGTAGCCTACTGCAAAAGCTACTTTCAGAAGTGTTTCAAAATCAGGTTTTTCGCGTTCGTTCCAGCCTTTTTCTTGAGCCACTTGCGAGACCACCTTCCAGATCGAATTGATTTGTTCGGGCGTGGTTTTATGGTTCCAGTCTTTTTGTGTCTTGAGCAAAGCAATTGACTCGTTGACGAGTGTTTTGATTCGATCGTCAGCGTTGATCCATTGATCATTGATCAGGTTGAGCAAAGGGCGGTTCCTTCCCAGTGCAACATGGGGCCCGGGTACTCGAATGGGGGAATTGAGTGTTTTTTCTGAAAGTGCACCAGTTTTTGGATACGAAAAAAGCCTGACTTCTTCAGCTACTTGCTCAAGACGCGATTCTCGATCATTGCAATGAGGTCGGTTTTTTGTCATCCGCTGAGTGTCAGAAAAATATTTGGGTGGGGCTAAGATCCGGACAAAAGTGGGAACTCCCGATCGGCGCAATTTAAATCCAGTCCAAGATTCATTTTGAAAGGACAGCAAATACCCTTCGCCGCTGTCCGAGCAGATCAGGGAGAACGAACCAGATTCATCGTGAGAATGGCAGAAAATGATTTTTCCGGTTTCTGTTTCTAATGTGTATTCTCTTGCGAGCTCGGTGGAAAATCCGTTCGAAAGTAAAAGGGGTCCGACTAAGAAAATCAAGGTGATCATATAATATTTCAATCTCCCGAATATTCCGCTGTGGGTACCGTGAATGAGCTGCTCCATCGCACAGTTTGGCTAATGCGCAATTCATCGAGCCAACCATTGAGTTTGTTGCCACCGATATTTGTTCCAATGCGAAGCGGAGGAATGGTTGTCTTGAAGAGGGTTGAGGTGACCGTAGTACTGGTAGTGTTGATGAGTGTGCCCCCAAAGTAGAACGCAATAGCCCCACTGTTCCAGGTGGCCGCAACGTGATTGAATCCTGCGGTGAGAGCACTGACTTGCGCGGCTGTTAATGCACTAGAAAAGATGGTTTTGGATGATTTTCCTAAATTATATCCAATTTTTAGATATAATTTATAAGTGTTACTGCTGTAACGAATTCCGAATTCCCAGCTGAATTGTCCAGAATTTCCCCACTTTGAAACAATGGATGCGTAGCCCGTGGGCAGAGTTTTTAATTTTAAGAAGCTTTCTACTGTCATTTGAGTAGTCATAATATCTTGGATGACATTATCAGTAACAGTCGGGAATACGGTTCCAGTCAAATTTAAGCTGGTTCCGAATTTTCCTGCGTCTGTTTGCAGCGTTCCAACCAAGGAATTCGGGTACATGGTAAATAAGCTGCTGTCCGCGCTCGGGGCAGAAACATTCATATGATAGAGTGCGACTGCTTTTCCAAAAGCTTGCATCCAGGTGGTAGTTGCTGGAGTTCCGTCTTTGTTGTCGGCATCGTCCACAGCACGCACCGAGAGCGTGTGTGATCCGTTGGGTACGTTGCTCAGAGCATGTGGAGATGAGCACGAGCTATAGGCTCCCCCATCCAAACTGCATTCGAAAGTCGCAGAAGGGTCATCCGAGATGAAAGAGAAATTCACGCCAGCAGCAAAATTGGGATTCGCAGGTGCGCTGGTGATTGTCGTGCTGGGGACGACCGTGTCTCGTATCCATTGCAATGATGTCGTTGCGGAATCGATTTGAGATAAGCTGGTTTGCTTGATCCCCAATTGATAGGTCCCGTCGAGTGATTTTCCTACAGTAAAAGTATAAGACGAGTTGGTGCAGATTTGTGTGAAGTTTCCTACGGGGCTTAGGACTTCGGTTGTGAGCACATCACCGGAAAGTGTCACTGTATAACCTGTGATGCATCCGCCATAAATCGTCAGCGGATCTCCGTTCGAGTAAACAGGGTTGATTGATGGAGAGGCAATTGTTGGACTGTCAGGAGTGGATGAGTCTCGAGTCCATGTCACGTTCTGTGAGCCTGAATCATTGCCAGCTGAATCGGATTGATAGATCTGAAATATGTAAGTACCATCTGAGGCAATAGACGGAGACAACGTGAAATTTCCAAGAGCGTTGCAAACGACTTGCTGCGTGGCGTCTCCTGTGAGGTGGACGATTGCATCGATTTCACAAGTTCCACTGATGTTCAGTGTTCCACTGGAAACGAAGGGGTTGGTGCTAGGACTGAGAATAGCGGGAGCAGCGGGTGCCAGAGTGTCTCTGGTCCAGATCAATGAGGCGGAGTTCGAGTCGATTCCTGCCAGGCTGCTTTGCCAAATCGAGTAGAAGTATGTGCCGTCAGCGGTTTGGTTGACGGAGTAGTTGAATGTATTTGAAGAGCAAGTAAAATTTTGCTCGGTGATGCCATCAAACAAAGTCACTGCGTAGCCCGTCACGCAAGATCCCTGGATATTCATTGATGACGTGTTAGTGGTGATGTTGGGTGCGGCGGGCTGTGTGATGACAGGAGTAGGAGGAGCGCTGCTGTCTCGAATCCATTGGAATGTAACTGTAGCTGAACCATTTCCGGCTCGATCAGTTTGTAAGAGGCTGTAATCGTATGTTCCATCAGCCGATTGAATCAGATTGAAGCTGAACGTCCCCGCATCGCAAACCTGGGCAAGGGGAGAATCACCGTACAAAACTACCGTTCCACCAGGCTCACAAAAACCAGTGAGGTTCAGATTGGAATTTAATCCGACGTAGGGGTTGGATGTGGGCTGGTCGATCACCGGAGCACTCGGTGCGACTGTGTCGCGAGTCCAGTTAAATGCTATTTGTGGGGAAATGTTCCCCGAGCCATCTTGTTGAACTAGGTTGAAATTATAATTAGCGTCGATTGTTTTATTAATTGTGATTGTGTACGAGTTCCAACTGCAGGGAGCTGATTGGTTGTCATCACCACTGACAATCACTGTGTTTCCTGACACGCAAGAACCCGAAAGAGTCAGGTGAGATGCGTTTGAATAAAAATTAGGTGTATTGGGATCCGTGATCGTCGGTGGAGGTACTCCTGCGCTGGTACGGATCCACTGGAACGATGCTGGAGCAGAAACATTTCCGGCCACGTCTTTTTGAGTGATTTGAAATGTGTATGTAGCGTCAGTCGATTGTGAAAGATCAAATGAAAAATTTCCTCCCGAGCACGAAGCGGAGCTATTGGAAGCTCCCGAGAGAGTGAGTGTTGCTCCTGCTTCGCAGGTGCCGGATAGGTTCAAGCTATTGCCGCTGGATGTGAATGGATTGACCATCGGAAGACTGATGCTGGGAGCAGCGGGTGGCTGAGTGTCCAAGATCCACGTCAAACTGCCGAGCAACGAGGTCGATCCTCCGATTCCAGAGGCGGTTGACATAATTTGGTAATGATAAGTGCCGTCTGCAGGTTGGTTTGTAGAGAATTCATAAGTACCAGCGTTGCAAGGAGTGGTAGCTGATCCGTCTCCACTCAGTTGGACTGTCTGTGCGCTTCCGCAGTTTCCAGAAATGGTGAGTGAAGTTTGGTTCGAGGTATGAGGGTTGGTCACAGGTGAGACAATGGCTGGCGAATTATTGCTGATCGCGGGAGCGGTAATCGTGGTAGTTCCACCTGCACCCGAAGTGCTGCCGGGCTGTGTAGTGGGTCCGGTTGAATCGCTTCCGCCGGAAGGAGTTTCGCCTCCTCCACTTGTGTCACTCCCAGATTTTTTTTCCTCAGCGCAACCCGTGAGGAATGCAAAAAAAATGAGCGTGATGATGATGTTCTTTCGGCTGAAAAGCACCCTGAAATACCCCTTATTTAACGTACAGCATTATTTCTTGAGTACACAACTGCTATTGTCTGTGCCTCGGAGAGGTCGCGCATCAAAGTTGCCTTTTCCGCCTTCCTAATATC
>CAYILR010000055.1:0-21002 GCA_964364175.1 uncultured Bacteriovoracaceae bacterium | reverse complement strand
TTCACCGTGGTATTTTGTGGTTCACGGAGATTTCTATGAAAATGTCGTTCGTAAAACGTAGGTCGTCCGTTCAATCCGGATCATCGGCTCCAGTTTTTATGTGTAAAAATTACAGTCTGATTTGACCAGAGCGAATTAATCAATTATACACTATTACAGTTTATGAAATCAGAGAAAGTTACCCCTATTTTACGTGTTCTACTCCTTCTCCTACTACCCATTCCCACACTTGCGTCCGACCCTTGCAGTCCCCTGCTCATTCCACGCCAAGAAGTCGAACAACTCATCGAGCAAAGAACCGCTCCGCTTCGCGCTGGAACTCCCGAATTGATCAACCGAGATGGCTCACGCGCGGACATTCTCGAGGGCATCAACCGCGAACTCTCCAAGCCCATCCTGGATTCCTCCAAACGAATTGCTCTCAAGCACATTGAAGATCTCACCTCGGCATGGAGCAAGGCCGCGAAGGAGCACATCCGCCTCGCCAACGATGAGTTCAAGAAGACCAAACAACAGATCGGCACCGATGCAGACGGCCTTCCCGAAACCCCTCTCATCCAAAACAACCGTCAGGCGGCGTTGAATGCCAAAGCCAAAAGCGGCAAAATGGCCTTGTCCGAATTCGAGCAGCAGACAGCTCAAGTCGCTATCGAGATGTTGAGAAAAAAGTACATCGCACTCATTAAAAATAGTGCTGACCAGGCAATTCGAGCTGCAGAAACCGATCTTCAAACCAGCTTGAATCGAGTTAGCCCTGATTGGAATATCGTGGGAAAATCCGCAACCCCTATTTTGGATCGACTCAAAAGAATACTCACTTCGAACTTTCCGATCGATCGCGCGCTCCAACAAGGCACAAAAGCCTCTCTACAAGCTCAGCAGCTGCTGGAAGCTCCGATCCCCTCAACCCCCACAGCCCAGGTCAATGCCAATGGTGTTCCAGAAATCATCGTCAAAGAAGTGGGCGTTCGCGCTTACTACGATGCCGAGCTCGGGACAGTGGTCATTGAATCCAGCAAAGGAATGTTGCCCAATCCCCAAGGACTACTTTTTGTGGTCAATCATGGCGCCGGCACGACTCGATCCAACGCTTCGAGCTGGAAGTACATCCTCAAGAAATTTTTCGATACCGCTCTCAACGCGATCGCAATGAACCTGCCCATGGCTGGAATTGGAATGGACATGGGTGGCTTGAAAGAAACCCTAGCCTACGAAGATTTCCGTCTACAAACCATCCGTCAACGTGCGCCGCCCACTGTGAACGAACCCGCACAGCCCCTGGTCGAGCTCAATCGCAGCGCCAGCGGGACCAAGGGATATGCTCATGCGCTTTTTTATGACAACGAGGGACAAGGTCCAGTAGACGCCTACATTCTGTCGTCGTTTTCCAATCCCATGACACTGAAACTTCAAACCGAGAATGTTTTCAAACAAGTCGCGCTGGGCCTCTATAGGGGCGTGATTCCAGAGGCATTGAAAAATGCAGAGTTGATCAGTGATGAGTTGATGGAAGAGCTCAATCGACTCCAGGCCAGCAACCCCGACGCGCTCAAGGATTTCGGCGACAATCTTTTGTTTCAACAAGGCAACGATGACGCTGACGGAGGCCCTACCGTCCTAGAAGATTTGGACTACTTCGTAACTCGTTATGCCCCGAGAGCGCACGTTTATCGCTTTGAAAACCCCCTACTCAAATACAACATCCCGCACTTCGAAAAATTGGCCCAGGATTCTTGGGAGGGAACGCATTTTCTCTATACCAATCAATCCAACATGACACGTGAAGGCCTTCGAGCTTCGATCAACTCTCTCAGAATCCGTAGAGACAAGGGCCTGCTTTCTCGCGAAGAACTCAACGTACTGGAAGCTTTCGAAGCAATCGATGCAAAAGTGCCCGACCAAGACTTGCCTGCCCCGGGTGATCAACACTTTGAAGCCGTGGGAACCATGTACGGATTTTTTGATTATCTCAGCCAATCCAAATCCAGCAATCCTGCGATGAAAAAAGCTGCTGCTTCGTTTTCCAAATACCGCGATCACTTGACCGGTGGAAAAACTTATTTGGAATTCTATGCAGAAAAAAATGGAATTTCAGCTCAAGACCTTGCGGCAGCAAAACCGGGTCGAGCTTCTCGCACTGAACGTCTCAAGCGCGTTTTGGAATTCTGGAATGCTGAAGCCGTCAAAAGCCAATTACTCGACAGATAACAAGGCCGTGAGCAACGAACCAGCGTCACCGCTCGCCAAATCCCATTTGCCAGGCTTCAAGAGGCGCTCGCGCAATTTACGAAGCGCGCTGTAGGCATTCACGCGGCCGTTTGTCGCGACTTTATCCTTCAGATCTCCAACTGAATCCGCCGACGCCATCACTAGCTCGCGAACTTCAGCAGGGCTCAATTTGACTTTGTGAGCCCTGGCTTCCGAAATGATCAGAGCAGCAACCCCAGTCACAAACGCCGTCGCCTGCGAGGTCCCCGTCATCGTTCCATAGCGATTCTTGGGCATAGTGCTGTAAATGCTTTCTCCAGGAGCCGCGATATCCACGTGTTTTTTGCCCCAGTTCGAAGAAGGCAAAATTTTGTTGTGAATATCGGTGGCTGCTACCGAGATGATGTTTTTCAAACGATATGCAGCTGGATAATAGTAGTTTTCCATTTTGTCTGTGTCTTGGTGCTCGTTACCCGCAGCAGCTACGACCAGGACTCCGTGGGCCTCGGCATATTTCATAGCCAAGTATTCTTCTTGTGAGAATTCGGGGCCGCCACCGCTGTAGTTGATAATCGTAGCGCCTTGATCAACGGCATATTTCAATGCTTTGACTGTATTCGCCAAGTTGACTGCGCCTGAATTGGCTTCGGAGTAATATCGAACAGGCAAGATCGAAACTTTTTGAGCCACACCGCTGACTCCAGCTTTTGCGTTAGTCACAGCACCGATGATCCCAGAAACGTGGGTTCCATGCCCGTGCTCGTCGCCTGGGTTGGGTCGGTTGGTCACAAAATCCCAGCCGTGGATTTTTCGATTTCCTTCGATTTTTTCCCAGACGTTATCCTTCAAATCAGGGTGTTGTGAATCCAAGCCCGTATCGATCACAGCAACCACCACGCTGCGGCTGCCGGTTTGGATTTTCCAGGCATCGAGGACGTTGATGTGCGAACGATCTTTGTCGTTCATCAAACCCCAATTTTTAAATGATGCAGCTTTTATTTGTGCCGAAGTTTTTTCGGCCGGTGCCAAAGCTGCGAGAGCACTGAGAGAAGCTCCGATGGAGCTAATCGCTAAGGCTGCGATCCAAAATTTTTGAACTTGTTGTTGCTTCTTTTTTACTGCGCGTTTCATTGAACAACTCCACTTCCACATCTGCATCTACTGTCCGGACTTTCAGCCCGGAATTACCTGCCAACAAACGTAGATAGAGCAAGGTCTGTGCCGTTCGTTTCTGAGTTTTTGAGCAAATCACAGGGGTTTCAGGGCCAAGAAGTGTTTAAGAGCTAGACACTTGTCAGTTTTCTGTGGTGTAAAGCGAACATGATTTCACGACATATTGAGATGGAGCCCCTGAAGATCAATGCTTGGCGGAAAATCGCGATTGGGACCTGGAGAACAGCCAAAGACCCCAGCGTATACAGCTCAATAGAACTCGACCCTCGTGCAGCACTCGCCTATATCGACAAGATTAAACAGGAAACGGGTATGAAAATCACCATCACCCATTTTATCGGCCGCGCGCTGGCTGAAGTGATGGCCAGACACCCTGATCTCAACTGCATTCTTCGCTGGGGCAGGCTGTATCGCCGTAAATCAGTAGATATCTTTTTTCAGGTCAATAGCGGCGGGGGCGAAGACCTCTCCGGAATGACCGTTAAAGAAGCCAATCTCAAATCCATCGCCGAAATCGCTCGTCTCATGCAGGAAAAGGTCAAGGTCATCCGAGAAAAAGGGGACCCTGATTTCAAACAGATGAAGGGGCTATTCGGCCTTGTCCCTGGGATGTTTGTCGCTACCCTGCTCAACTTATCTAGTTTAATCATGTATACATTCAATTTATGGACCCCATTGTTGGGAGTGCCCAGGGATCCCTTCGGAAGCCTGATGCTCACCAGTGTTGGCTCGTTGGGCCTGAGTTCAGGATTCGCGCCGCTAGTCGCTTATTCCCGAGTACCAATTGTGGTTGCCTTAGGTGTGATCAAAGACACTCCGGTAGTGCGGAACGGGCAGGTTGTTGCGGCACCCATGCTGCCCATGTGCGTGACGTTCGACCACCGCCTCATCGATGGAGCCCACGGCGGCAAAATGATGAAGACGCTGAATAGTATTATGGAGAATCCCGAGCAGGAGCTGGGACGGGGATACTAGCTCATGGAATTCTTCGATGCCGTTCAAAATCGAAGAAGCGTTAGAAAATACACATCGGCAATAGTTCCACCAGAGGTCATCGATCGAGCCATCGATGCGGCACTGCTAGCTCCCAATTCTTCCAATATGCAAACCTGGAGAATTTTTTGGGTTCGCGATCCGAAAAAAAAGGCACCGCTCGTCCAAGCCTGCTTGAATCAGGGGGCAGCCAGAACTGCTCAGGAGTTGCTCGTATTTGTTGCCGATCCCGGGACTTGGAAAACCAGCCAAAAATATGTGCTCGAGGCTTTTGGGTCACAGCCCCGAAAAGAAATCGCCTACTACTATCGATGGCTCATTCCCATGACCTACTCCTGGCGAATACTGGCTCCGATCAAATGGCTGATCTATAATGCCACAGGCTTTTTTCGCCCGATCATGCGAAGGCCCTGGTCATCGCGTGACATTGATGAAGTTTGCATCAAATCCACCGCACTCGCCTGCGAAAATTTCATGTTGGCTATCTCCGCACAGGGGTTTGACACCTGTCCCATGGAAGGAATGGACGAAGCTCGAATTCGCCGAATTTTAAAATTAGGATGTCGCGCTCGAGTCGTCATGGTGATTTCAGTCGGACTCAGAGATGAAAAAGGGATTTGGGGAAACCAATATCGAATCCCGCGCGAGATTGTTGTAAAAACTGTTTAGGTCGGTGGTGTGCTCAATTCTTTCATGAGTGCCTTGAGAAGCGCTGAAAGGTTGTTTTCGTGCTTTTCCAGCAGTTGCCTGATGATGGGGAGTTTGTCTGAGTGCAACTCCGGAAGTATTTCACCGATAAAATCCTCAAACTGTCCCGAGAAATGATCCGAATAAATCTGTCGCGTAATTGCAATTCCTCCGACGACATCAATAATGCTGTGCTGCTTGGTTTGCATCGTGGATCGACAAATATCGATGCAAGCTTGCCTGAGCGCATCCATCCTGAGGGGATTGGTTTCGTGACCGTCCTTGATGATTTGGTACGAGAGCAAAACCAAGGAAACGTGCATCGACGGAAAACAATTGGTTTGGCCATCAATGGTTTGCGTAAACCTGAGAAGCGGGTGAGCGACTTTGGTTCGATCCTTCATGCGAGTGGGATGAGCGACAAAAAACCGAGCTGATTCCACGATCAAATCCTTGAACGCCGCGTGCGCCTGCAGGTACTGCGCATGAGTGAACTCGTTCAACAGATACCAGCCAATTGCAAAAATATAACCGCAAGCAAAAAGATAGGGATAAATCGCCCACTCGGTGTGGATCATTTTCTGATCCCAAGACGTTTCAATTACCAAAGCTTGATCTTCTTTGACTTTTTTTTGCGCTTCGAAATATGTCTTGATCCAAAGCAGGAGAAGCTGAATGATTGCGTAAGCTCGGGTGGGGTGTCGAATGACTCTGAAGATTGGACTGGCCATACAACCATTCTTACATAAACAAATATGAAAATCATTATTTCGGCACTGGATGGATTGTCATGGGGACTCGGGGCTCTGATCCTGGTGATGCTTTTCACGGGCGGAAAAATTTTACATCTTGAACATGCAAAAATTGAATTCTCGTCTTTGGATGCTTGGGTTTGGGTCTGGTTGGCGTTGCTGGTAACGCGCTGGAGAATAGGGGGTCGGCAAATTTCTCCCGTCTGGCTGTTTTTCAAAAACCATTTGGATGAGATTTGGACCCGGCCAGATCGATCCTCACGCAAGGCTGGATGGGCTGCAGGACTCCTCATGCTAGCCCTCTTTGTGGCTCATGTTTTCAAACACTACAACGGAATGACGCACGCGTATGACGTCACCTTTATTCATCAGGCTTTGTTTCACTGGATTTCGGGTCCAGTGCTCAAATGTGATTTATGCGATGGAGGAACCTATCTGGGAGAGCACCTCGCTTTCACTTTGATTCCTCTAGGTCCGATTGCCTCGATTTTTAGGGGTTTCTTTTGGCGGGATGCTTGGATTTTCTTCCTCCAGTTCGTGATTTTTTTATCCCCCGTTTATTACCTTTGGAAAAAAGGCCCCTGGAAAAAAGAAGTCCCAGAAGCCGCGTTGCTCGTCTGCCTGATTTTTTTCTCTCATCGCGCCGTTCGGGGGAATTTGATTTGGGATTTTCGGGAGGACCATATTGCCTTCGGGGTTTTTTGCTTGGCCATCCTCAGTCTCTTTCAAGGTCGTATATTTCTCTATGCAGCTTGGGCGATCCTCGCTGCAGCCTGCAAGGAAAACATCGCGATGATTTTGCCTTTTTTGGCAGCGCCGATTCTTTTTGAAAAGACGCTTCCTCTGTCGGCTTTGCAGCGTAAACTCTTGGCGAGCACGACAGTCGTCGTATCCTTCATCTACCTGGCCATCGCATTCAGATATCTGATCCCGATTTTCAACCCCATCCCGGGCACCAACGAAATCGCCGTGAGACTCCACACCCTCGGATCAACGCCAGCTGAAATCCTCATCAACTCCCTCACCTCGCCTTCACGGGTATTGAAACTTCTCAGTGGAATTTTTACTTTTGAAGCTCTTAAATACCTAGTTTTGCTCTTGGGGCCCTGGTTCTACTTCTCCCGCAAAGCCTGGATCTGGTGGATCCCCGCGCTGCCCGGAATTGGAATGAATTTAATTTCCGGCGCTGGAACTCAACGGAGTCTGAATTTTCATTACGAGGCGATTATTCTACCATTTTTATTAACAGCAACCTTGCTTGGAATTCAGCAGATCGCACGCAAACAATGGGCACTCGGATTGGCATTCGCTCTAGCATTCTCCAGCCGCTGGCCGGGGCATTATCTGCAAGAGTACTGGCCCGACCCCAGAAAGTGGGCACAAACCCATGCGCTGGATATTCGGACGGATCCGGGAGTTTCTGTTGCCGCTAGCTTGGAAGAACTCGCACACCTTAACCAGATGCGAGAGTTAAAAATAAAAACCACCGAATGACATTATTTTTTATTTCTGACTATTTAATATCTTTGTTATTTCAGAGTAATACTCAAAACCGTCTACTACTGCTTTAGTTTTTACAGTTTGTCCTTCATGTAGTTGTGGCAACAAATTCGCTGCACTCCAAAAAACACAACCACCGTTATTAAAACCCTGGCTTTTTTGTGTATCGTTATCAAAAATCAAGGTGTACAAAATGTCGAATTGGCCTCCTGCTTTGTATTTGCAAAAATTCTCACTATCATCATCAACTTTGATGATTTCTGTAGCTACATGCAGAATATTCTCTTTCCCAATATCACTAATGATCATCAGCTTCAGGCTTGTGTCTTTTTTTAACAATTGTTTGGCAGCATCATCGCAAGCTTGACTGTCAACACCCTCAAACAGTGGGGCACCTTTATCCTTTGTCGCTAGCACGGAACAACTATCTGCTTTCGCGGTCATAGAAATAACACTTGTGAAACAAAATACACCTAACATCGATACGATTTTCAACTTGTTCTTATTCATATTAATACATACCTTTTATGTGTTTTTATTTTTTAATCGTTGGAGGGTAAATTACACAAAAAAACTATTTTTGTAAACTATTTTATTTAGTATTTATTTAAGACAATTAATTCAACTAAGATAATTTCAACAATTAGTTTTTATTATTCTGCCGGTACCGGCCAAAACTCTGATTCGGGTCATCCGAGCGAGGCACCGAACTCAACGCACCATCCACGGCCTTGCGTCGATCGAATACAAAACACGTGCCTCGAAAATGAGCCGAGCCGTTTTCTTCCAAGTAACGAACGATCCCGCCGTCGAGTTGATAAACTTCGTTCAGCCCCAGCTTCATCAAAGCAGCCGATGCTTTTTCACAGCGGATTCCACCGGTGCAAAAAGTTACGACCGGTACACCTTTCCACTTCTCAACATTTTCGGCTGCTTTTTTCGTAAAATCCCGAGAGCAATCCAAACCCATTTCTACTGCACCTTCGAACGTACCGACTTGGTACTCATAGTCGTTCCGCGTATCCAAAAGGATCATCGGCCTGCGTTCGTCGAGCCACTGCTTCATTTCTGCTGGAGAAAGACGTGGAGCCGTTTTGAGATCCGGGCGAATCTCGGGATCACCCACCGAGATAATTTCCTTTTTGATTCTGATCCACAACCCTTTGAAAGAATCCTCTTCGACGAGACTTTCTTTAAACAAGCGATCTTGAATTCCCAGATGCTCACGGGAGAACTGTTTGAATGCATCAATGGACTCGCGAGTCCCGGACATCATGACATTGATGCCCTCTTCCGCTAACAAGATCGTGCCTTTGATCCGAAGTTCCTCGCACAAAGTTCGCAAACGCACACGTAGCTCCGGAAGCGGGGATATCTCTTTAGCCAGTGGAAAAAAACGATAATAGCCTAGATTAACCAATTTCGTACTCATCTACTTCCTCTCTCAAGCGAGCAATTTGCTAGTAGTAGAGATAAAGCGCAAGCGCAACTTGCTGATCAGTAAATTTCCAGTTGGAGCCATAGATTTTGATCATCCTAGCTTGCACATCGCTGACCAGCTCCGCAGCAGAAACATTATCTTGAAGTCCAATTTCTACAGCATCACGAAGGTCGCCGCGCAGTACATTCACTTGGTGTTCAAGAACTTCTGGAGTCTCTGGAATGTCTCGTATCGACATGTCATAATATCCAGCGTGAATAGCAGCAGCAATAATGAAGATTGTGGTCGTTCCAGAAAAAGGCCCAGCAGCAGCAGGGGCAGCTGCCAACGACGACGCTGCAGTCGTCCCACCCAACATGGATGTACCTGGCAATACGATGTTGCAAGGAAGGGCAGGATGCCCTGATTCGTGGCCTTTGTTGATACAGTCGTAGAGCCCCAGGGGTATGAAAGTAATCCCAACACCAGCGCCAATCAATGTTGTCGCTTCAAACGAACCTTCTAAATAACTGGCTTTTGCATAAGAAGTGGAAGTACTGAACACCAACATCGAGATCAAAAACAGATTTTTCATGAGCCGCTTTTTAAACTATGGATATTGAGTTGTCAAAGTTAACTTCTGGCGGAACAGAGTTCTTCGACACGTCGATAGACATCCAAAACCGTGTCAAAAAGAGGAGTTCCAGCTTTGATCAAAGCCCCTTTCGAAGTGACAAAAGACGCCATCCATTGCGAGCTGGGGCAATCAGCAAAACCAGGGATCAGCTTCTCTTCGGGAGCCGCTAGAACCACTTGTCCCACTCGCACGACCTGATCTTCCGTCAATCGACCTGCTTGTAATTCGGAAAGAGCCACATCAAACGCAGTGTAATATTCAATCATCCCCTCTGGAATCGCACGCTGAGGACCCACTACCCTATGAATATAGACGGAAAGCGAACGCTCTGAGGGGTGCGTCGTTCTGAATTTCTCGTAAACTTCAGGGTCACGTTCCGTGTCGTCCCCCAGCATCAAAAACGGATCTTCCGTTTCTTGAACCAGCGAGTTCATGGCAAAATTCTTAAAAATCTTTGATGATTGGCTAATCCAATCCCTCAATCGAATTTGAAAACCCTCAAAGCCCACTCCAAAAAACAAGTGAGTCAGGGTGGTCTGAAGAAACTGAGGGCCATTGCTCAGGAAAACCACGGAATTTTTGGGTTCGACCAGTTCCGCAGCAGGGTTCAGTGCGACTTCATTCGCATGGGAGGTTTTAGTCAGTTCTTGGTAAAGTTCAGGCATTCCAGCAAAAGTTGATTTGTGAAAAAATGTCCGGAAGAGCAAATCAGCCTTATTCGTCACATGAGTAATTTTGACGGTGTCATCAATGTCGCTCACGACCTTGAACGGACGAGCTGCACCCGGCTCAATACCCGACGCATGACACTGAACAGCCAATAAAACGAGTACGGTCAAAAACATGATCGAAATAGTACACTAAAAAATGACGCGACACAATACTAAAAGGTGGGGACCACCTTTTTACGTTTTGCTGGATTTTTCCCCCAAACTGCCGAAAAGAAAGGTAAAAGTCTTCATGTAGTCCATAACAGAAAGGTTACCACCTGAGAATGAACGGACAAGCTGCGGAAAACCTGTTGGAAAGATTCAGTTATCTCAAAAGCTCAAACGCTGATTATATCGAGGAACTCTACCGCCAATATGTAGAAAATCCTGACTCTGTGGATGACTCGTGGCGTTTTTTCTTCGAGGGCATGGAGTTGGGAAATGCTGCGGTGGAGTCAACTGGACCCGTTGCCACGAACGGACATGCTGTAACAGCTCCTGTGCAGCAAACGGGCGCGACCGTAACGCCGATTGTGGATTGGGTAGCCGAACTCAAAGTGACCGAGCTGATCGAGGCTTACCGCACCTACGGAAAATACCTGGCTAACGTCGATCCCCTGCACGCTCCCCCGTCGTCGTCGCAGTTCTTGGATCTCGCGACCTTCGGACTCTCGCAAGCCGACCTCAGCAAAAAATTTCAATCCGGCAAGCGCATCGGACTCACCCATCCTTCGCTACAAGAAATCCTGGATTTCCTCCGCCAAACCTACTGCAGCACCATCGCGACCGAAATCACTCACATGCCCAATTCACCCGAGCGCCAGTGGGTTCAACAGGCCATGGAATCCGCTCGTGGCAAATTCACCCCAGATGCTGAGACTCGCAAACACATTTTGAAACGTCTGAGCGACAGCGAGACTTTCGAAAAATTTTTACACACTCGATATGTAGCCCAAAAAAGATTTTCTGTCGAAGGCGGCGAAGGAGTCATCCCTTGTCTCGACGCGATTGTCGAGCGCAGCTCCGAACTAGGAGTGAAGGAAGTGGTTCTGGGAATGGCCCACCGTGGGCGCTTGAATGTTCTGGTGAATATTTTTGGAAAACACCTGGACCAAGTCTTCGTGGAATTTGAGGGAACCTACACCATCGATCCCACCACGGATGGCGAAGGCGATGTGAAATACCACAAAGGCTATTCACGCGACGTCACCACCCGCAATGGAAAACCCATGCACTTGTCCTTGGCCTTCAACCCGAGTCACTTGGAATTCGTCAATCCCGTGATCGAGGGAATGGCTCGTGCCAAACAAGACGCACGCTACCACGATCCGGAACGAACCCAGGTCATCCCCGTCCAGATTCACGGCGATGCAGCTTTTGCAGGCCAGGGAATTTGCTACGAGACGATCAATTTCTCCCAACTCGACGGCTACAAAACCGGAGGGACTATCCACATCATCATCAACAACCAAGTTGGATTCACCACCTCGCCAATCGATTCCAGATCGACTCCTTATTGCAGCGACTTGGCAAAATTCCTGGACGCTCCCGTATTTCATGTCAACGGGGACGACGCCGATGCAGTTTGGTTTGTTTCCAAACTCTGCACGGAATATCGCCAGAAATTCAAAAAAGATATTTTCATCGATCTGATCTGTTACCGGAAACACGGTCACAACGAAGGCGACGAGCCTTCGTTCACTCAACCCATCTTGTATAAAGAAATCAAAGCTCACGCGACTCCTCGTGAAGTCTACTCTCAGACCCTGCAAAAATCAGGCGTCGTCACAGCCGAGCAATCTCAAGCCATCGTGGACGAAATCAACGCGATGATGATTGCGGAACAAAAGAAAGCCAAAGCACACAATCCTAAACCTAAAATCTCCACTTTCGAGGGAGATTGGAAAGGGATGCGCTTTGCTCAAGGGGATGATGTTTTCAAAACCGCTCACACCGCAGTCGACGCAGGAAAACTGCTCGAGATCGCCACCCAGATCAACGCGACTCCCGCAGGTTTCAAAATCCACCCCAAGCTCGAACGTTTTTTCGAAGCTCGAATGAAAGCGGTTCAAGACGGCAAAGGACTCGATTGGGGTAACGGCGAAGCGCTTGCTTTCGCCACTCTCGTCAACGAGGGGCACATGGTTCGCCTGAGCGGCCAAGACGTCGAACGCGGCACGTTCACCCACCGCCATTCGATCCTCAATGATTTCGAAACCGGCCAAAAATACAGCCCTCTCGATCAAGTCAAAACGGGTGACGGACGTTACGATGTTCACAATAGTTCGTTGTCAGAATCCGGAATCATGGGATTCGAATTTGGCTATTCGATCGGCGCTCCCAATGCACTCGTGATTTGGGAAGCACAATTCGGTGATTTCGCCAACGGCGCACAAGTGATCATCGACCAATTCATCTCGACTTCCGAATCCAAGTGGCGCAGAGCCAGCGGACTCGTCCTGCTTCTCCCTCACGGACAAGAGGGCCAAGGTCCCGAGCATTCCAGTGCAAGGCTCGAGAGATTCCTCAGCCTTTGTGGAAAAAACAATATGATCGTGGCCAACTTCACCACGCCCGCACAGCTCTTCCACGCTCTGCGCAGACAGGTGAAGCGAGACTTCCGCAAGCCGATGGTCGTCATGTCGCCCAAGAGTTTGCTGCGACACCCGATGGCGATTTCGAGTTTGGATGAATTCTCCAAAGGTCAGTTCCACGAAGTCTTGGATGATCCAGAAATGACGACTAAGGCTGCCAGCATCAAACGCGTGCTTTTGTGCACAGGCAAAGTGTATTACGAACTACTCAAAGAACGCCACGCACGTAGTATCCAGGACATCGCGATTGTCCGCGTCGAACAACTCTACCCTTGGCCGGAACAAAAACTGGCCGAGATCCTGGGCAAGTACTCCGCCGCCAACGACCTGGTCTGGGTCCAAGAGGAACCCCGCAACATGGGGGCTTGGACGCATGTATTTGGGTATTGGAGTGGGGGTTTTGACGAATTCAACAAAAAGGTCGATGGACGCCCCATTCGGTACGTCGGACGGGACATCGCAGCATCGCCTGCCGTGGGATCCCCAAAACTGCACGAATCCGAACAAAAATCTTTGGTAGACCGGGCTCTTAGCAGCTAAGATTAGAGCATAAGGAAGAGTACAAACCATGAAGCAGAACGTCGTAGCTCCCAGCGTTGGCGAATCCATCACCGAAGTCAGTATCCTGAAATGGTCCAAACAAGATGGCCAGGCCGTCAAAGTCGGCGATCCCCTGCTGGAAATTGAATCGGACAAAGCCACTGTTGAAATCGTGGCCGAGTCGGCAGGCGTCTTGAGAATTTTAAAGCAAGCCGGTGAAAGAATTCCCGTCGGCGCATCGATCGGCGAAATTGATGATGCTGCAACTCCGACCGCCAGCGCTTCGGCTGCTGCTCCAGCACCTAAGCCTGCGAGCGCATCGGGCGGAGGCACCACCACCGATATTTCACTGAGTCCCGCTGTTCGCAAAATCGTGACTGAGCAAAACTTGGATCCCAGCAAAATTCAAGGCACCGGCAAAGACGGCCGCATCACCAAGGGCGATGCGCTCAATCCAGTCGCTGCAACGACCGGCTCCGGGGCCACCGCAGCAGGCGCTCCAACACCGGCTCCGATGCCCAGATCCGCTCCATCTGCAGTTCCTAGTGCAGCCGATCGTCCCGGCACTCGCCGCGTCCCGATGTCCTTGATGCGATCCAAAATCGCCGAGCGACTCGTGCACGCCCAGCACACGGCCGCAATCTTGACCACATTCAACGAAGTCGATTTGTCCAAAGTCATGGCTTTGCGAACGCTCCACAAAGAAGCTTTCAAAGCCAAGCACGGCGTCGGACTGGGATTCATGGGATTTTTCACCCGCGCGAGCGTACTTGCACTGAAAGCAATTCCGGAAGTGAACGCCTACGTCGACGGCAAAGACATGGTCTATCACGACTTCTGTGACGTCGGAGTCGCCGTCGGAACCGAGCGCGGATTGGTTGTTCCTGTTCTGCGAAATGCGCAGGACATGACCTTCGTCGACATCGAACGCAAAATTTTGGAATTTGCCGAAAAAGCCAAAGCCGGAAAACTCTCGATCCAAGAAATGAGCGGCGGAACCTTCACCATCTCGAACGGTGGAACTTACGGCTCGTTACTCTCCACCCCAATTTTGAATCCCCCCCAAAGCGGGATTTTGGGAATGCACAAAACCATGGAGCGACCCGTGGCCATCAACGGCAAAGTGGAAATTCGCCCGATGATGTACGTGGCTTTGTCCTACGACCACCGATTGATCGACGGCAAAGGTGCTGTGACGTTCTTGGTGACTTTGAAAGATGTCTTAGAAAACCCAGAAAAACTAGGGTTAGACTTTATTTAAAATGTCGTCAAACGCGACATTTTTGCCTCCGTGAGGTGGTCATCAAGTCAAAAATGTCGCCGAACACGACATTTTGAGGAAGAAGGTTGGGAATGGAAGCAGAAAATTTTGATTTGGTTGTCATTGGTGCTGGAGTTGCTGGGTATGTGGCGGCAATTCGGGCTTCGCAACTGGGCATGAAGGTGGCTTGCATCGAAAAAGGCAAAACCCTAGGTGGAACTTGCCTCAATGTCGGCTGCATTCCTTCAAAAGCACTGTTGGAATCCAGCGAGCAATACCACAACGTTAAACACAAATTCGCCAAGCACGGCGTCATCTGCAACGACGTCAAAATGGATGTCGGCCAAATGGTCAAACGCAAGAACGACATCGTTCGCCAACTGACCAATGGGATTCAGTTTTTATTCAAAAAAAATAAAATTGAATGGGTTCAGGGCTTGGGACAATTCGAATCCATTCAGGGCGATAAAAAAATCATCGCCGTCAAAGCCGACGACGGAAAAGTTCGCACGCTCTCTTCTGCCAAAGTCATCATCGCAACCGGCAGCGTCCCTTCGGCTCTACCCTTCTTGCCTTTCGACGGAAAAAACGTAGTGAGCTCAACCGAAGCCCTCGACTTCACCGAAGTCCCCGCCACTCTCGTCGTCATCGGCGGCGGAGTCATCGGAGTAGAAATGGGTTCAGTCTGGGCCCGCCTAGGATCCAAAGTCACCGTCGTGGAATTCCTGGATCGCATCCTGCCCGGCTGCGACTTGCAAGCCGCCAAAGAACTGCAAAAATCCCTCGTCAAACTCGGCATGGAATTCAAACTCTCCAGCAAATGCCTGGGCGCCAAAGCCCAAGGCGGCAAGATGTTGCTCGAAGCCGAGGACATGGTCGCCAAAGCCAAATTTACACTCGAATGCGATAAAATTCTGGTTGCCACTGGTCGCCGTGCATACAGCGAAGGCTTGGGCTTGGACAAAATCGGAATCGCCGTCGACAAAGCCGGCAAAATCCCCGTCGACAAGCACTGGCAAACCTCAGTTCCCGGCATCTACGCAGCCGGCGACATCATCTCAGGCCCCATGCTCGCGCACAAAGCCGAGGAAGAAGGCATCGCAATTGCTGAACACCTCGCAGGCCAATCCGGCCACGTCAACTACGACGCCATCCCAAGTGTCGTCTACACCTGGCCCGAGTTGTCTTCCGTCGGTGCCACCGAAGAAGACCTCAAAACCAAGAATATTGCCTACAAAGTGGGAAGCTTCCAATTCATGCCCAACGCCCGCGCCAAAGCCATGGAAGCCTCCGAGGGCTTCGTGAAAGTTCTAGCCGATGCCAAAACCGACAAGCTCCTGGGCGTCCACATCGTCGGCCCCTGGGCCAGCGAACTCATCGCTGAGTCTGTCTCTGTGATGGAATTCGGCGGCAGCGCCGAGGACATCGCCCGCACCTGTCACGCGCATCCGACTCTTTCAGAAGTGGTGAAAGAAGCGGCTATGAACGTCGATAAACGCGCGATTCACTCATAAATCGCTCAAAAAAAATCTATTGCATTTGCAAAAAAAATACTGTATTGTTGCATATGAAATGGAGGCCCTCTATGTCGCACGTAAAGCTGGCATCCGCCCCAGAAACGCAAAAAGAACAAGTTCTCACCCGAGCAACCCTCCGCACAGCTGATCTCCTTGAACTCTCTAGGCAAGAGCTTTCGGAGATCATTGGAATTAGCGAAGCCACACTTTCTCGAATGTACCAAGGTCAAGCAACCCTCTCTCTCCGCAGCAAAGAGAGTGAGGCCGCTGCGCAACTTGTCCGTATCTACAGGAGCCTAGATAGTTTATTCGGTGGAAAACCCGATCTCTGTTCAAAATGGCTGAAAGCCTCCAATCATCATCTGGGAGGTATCCCACTTCAGCTCACCAAAAAAATTCAAGGACTCATTCATGTCGCCGGATATTTGGACGCAATGCGCGCAAAAGTTTAAGTTTTCGTCGTTTGACGGAAACCCCTACAGAGTCGTTGAGGCACAACACATCATAGCCACACGCAAACTCGTAGACAGCGATGAGGAACAAGCGGTTTTAGAAGACCTCATCGATGAAGCAAAACCACGCAAACCTTACGATGATGAATGCAAAAGCTATCATTATTTGCTCTGGACCCCTTTTCGCTACCCCCCACTGCCCTATGGATCGCGATTCGGAAGTCCAGATCGACGAGGCCTCTGGTACGGATCGATGGAAATCGAAACCGCCTTTGCCGAAAAAGCATATTACACATTTCTGTTAAGATCGGGGTCAAAAGCAGATTTTGGCGTTTTCGACACTCATATCACTACCTTCTGCGTTTCTGTTTCAACTCGAGCTTCTGTCGATTTAACACGACTGCCATTTAAAAAATTTGAAAAAGAACTGACAGCTCCCGACTCTTATACTCATTCACAACGGATAGGCTCTGAACTTCGCGACCAAAACACAGAGGTGATTTGCTTTAAGCCTGCAAGATACTCCAACTCAGGAGTAAATATCGCAATTATTAAGATTTCTGCTTTTAAAAACCATAAACCACAAGAGGCCAATTCCTGGTTCTGCACCAGCAGCGAAAAAACAGTGGAATTTAAGCCAGCTGGGCCTCAGTCGCCGTCTGCAAAACGAACGATTTTTCAACTTTCGGACTTTGAGATCGATGGCAAACTTCCGTCTCCCCAATTAGGGAGATAAAAACTGATTATTTTTGTATAGTAAACTAATTTATTAAATGTTACAGTGCGTCCATGAAATTTGAATCTCTCAACTTGATCGACCCCATCCTTCGTGCAGTGAAAGCAGAAGGTTACGAAAACGCCACCCCCATCCAAGAGCAAGCAATTCCTCTGGTTTTGGCTCGCAAAGACGTTCTAGCCTGCGCACAGACGGGTACAGGAAAAACAGCTGCTTTTGCGCTGCCGATTCTCCAACTTTTGACCGAAATGCCGCCCCGAGTACCTCATCCCCGTGAAGTTCGCGTGCTAGTTTTGACCCCGACTCGTGAGTTGGCATCCCAAATTTCCCAAAGTTTTACCAATTATGGCCGTGAGCTCCGTTTTAAAAACACTGTGATTTTCGGCGGTGTTGGGCAGAAAGGCCAAGTTCGCGACTTGCGTAGCGGAATGGACATCGTGATCGCAACCCCAGGTCGTCTTTTGGACCTGATGAATCAGCGACAAGTCAGCTTCCAAGGTCTGCAAATTTTCGTTCTCGACGAAGCCGATCGTATGTTGGACATGGGTTTTATTCACGATGTCCGTCGCGTGATTTCCGGAATTCCTCGTGCTCGTCAGACTTTGTTCTTCTCCGCAACGATGCCGCCTGAAATTCGAAAGCTTTCTGAGCAAATTCTCACTCGCCCGGTTCAGATCGCCGTTACGCCCGTTGCAACCACCGCTGAGAAAATCAAGCAGTCGGTTTACTTCGTCGACAAAAAGCAAAAAACTCCTTTGCTCATTCAACTGATCAACGAAATGCAAGTCACACGAGGGCTGGTTTTCACTCGCACCAAGCGTGATGCGAATCGTGTCTCGGACTCGCTGAATCAAGCTGGAATTCGATCTGACGCCATCCACGGCAACAAATCCCAAAGCGCTCGCGAACGCGCTCTCGACAGCATCAAAAAAGGAACCTGCCGAATCCTCGTCGCCACTGACATCGCTGCACGCGGAATCGACATTGACCTGGTTACTCACGTTTTCAACCACGACATTCCGAACGTTCCTGAAAGTTACGTCCACCGAATCGGACGAACGGCTCGCGCCGGAGCAGAAGGCAGTGCCTATTCTCTTTGTGCAGGTGACGAGAAATCTTTCCTCACCGACATCGAACGTCTGATCCGGATGAAAATCACCGTGATCCCGACTCCCGCAGGAATTCCTCGCGAAGCCGGCCCAAGTCCAAGCGCTGCAAGACCTCCCCGCGGACGACCCAAGCCTGCGCAACGCAATCAGCAGCGACGAGATCAACGCGGCGACGATCGACGTCCTCATGGACAAGGTCAATCTGCTCAAGGCAGCGGCGGTGGCGGCCAGCAACAACGTCGTGACCGCGATCGGCGCCCACAGCAATCCAACCAAAAACCTAGCCAGAATCAGGGCGGCGGCAATAACCAGCCACGTGGGCAATTCATCGCACCTCGGATCACACCGATTATCCCTCGATAACCACCAACTTCGCCAAACGCGAAATCTGAGGGGTCGAGATTGTGTTTCGAAGCGCCAAACTTCGCCAAACGCGAAGTTCAGGCCTAGATCAACTTAATTTCCAGTTCAATCTCTGCCCCGCAAGCATGGGCACGATAGAGCCTTGGGGGAAATCCAACTCATCCGCGACCTGCCATTCCTGGCGCACCAACCGAACCTTGCCCTCATTCAGCGGCAATCCATAAAAATCCGGCCCAAATTCGCTCGCAAATGCCTCGAGCCGTTCCAAGCAACCCATCTCCTCAAAAACCTGCGCATAAATTTCCAGAGCAGCATGAGCGTTGAAAACTCCAGCACATCCGCACGACGCTTCCTTTAACCGACGTGAATGAGGAGCACTATCCGTCCCCAAGAAAAACCTCGGATCCCCGCTCGCCACGACTTTGCGCAACTTCAACCGATGCTCCTCTCGCTTCAGCACCGGCAGGCAATAAGCATGCGGCCGCAAACCGCCCTCAAACATCGCATTGCGATTCCACATCAGGTGATGCGGCGTCACCGTCGCTGCGACTCCGTTCTTATGGGACAAAACAAAATCCACACCCTCGGCCGTCGTCACATGCTCGAGAACAATCCGCAGAGATTTAAATTTTTTACACCATTTCGATAGATAGCGATCGATGAACACCTTCTCACGATCAAAAACATCCACATCCGGATCCGTCACCTCTGCATGAACCAGCAGCGCCAACCCCGATTGCTCCAACGCTCCCAAAAGCGGCTCAATCCGATCCAGGTCCCTGATACCCGCCTGCGAATGCGTCGTCGCCCCAGCCGGATAAAGCTTCACCGCCTTGATCCACCCCACCGTCGCGGCAAATTCCAACTCCTGCGCCGTCAAAGCATCCGTCAGATACAGAGTCATCAACGGTTCAAATTGCACACCCTGCGGAATCGCAGCCAGAATCAAATCCCGATACCCGCGCGCCAGCTCCACCGTCGTGATCGGCGGCTTGAGGTTGGGCATCACCATTGCACGGCGAAACTGCCTGGCTGTATAGGGCAGCACTGCACGCATGACCTCCCCATCTCGGAGGTGAACATGCCAGTCGTCGGGGGCCCGCAGAATCAGTTCATTCACCGGTTCTTGATATCTCAATATTGAAAAACAGTCAGTGGATTTATGGGGCTGGCTTCATAACATTAAAATCGTAAGCAAAAATACTCTTGGGATTGGATTTGAAGTACTCACCCGAGAGACCAATCATCCGCCCCAGTATCCTATGATTTAATCTATGTAGACTTGAGGTTATCCAAAAAAGGTCTTTGTCAGATCTTCCAGCTATCAAATCCTGCCCCCACTTGAGTTCATGAACCAATTCATTCCGCATGGATACAATTTTTTTACACATTTCATTGTCTAGTGATTCTCTAATTTCAAGATGGGACAACAGATTACCCAGTCTGGCTCCGTGTCCTCCTTTGCCATCTAAATTAAGTATTTTGTAACAGGAATCAATGATCTTATACTCGAAATCAAATTTCTCAAAACCCCACTGATAGCAAGGATTACGATTGAAAATGAACAATAAGTTGGCCAAAGCAATACGTTTGCTGTGATCCCATTTTTTCCATTCCGAAATACCTACATTTAAGACATGACTTAAACTTCCATCTGACGATAAAAGATTAATCGTCGGTAAATCGGGAATCCTGAGATCAAACCAGTATTCACTAGGCAATAACCTGTACCCGGAAACATACCCGATTACCTGAAGTATAAAAAAAACTGGATTCAACTTAAAATCATCCAACTCACTCCCACTATCCTCGTAATCAAGGATGTGAGTCGGAAAAAATCGAAAAATATTTGGTGAAAAAGATGGCCCTTTGGGAACCAAATCTTCATTTGGAATAGTTTTTGTGTGAGTTCTACAAATTGGCGGAAATAAAAATCCTTCTTTCGATTTGCAGATTTCACTAACTTTTGTGATGTTTTTGTCAAAATTTTCAATCGGATAAAATTCTCCAATCTCAAACTGACAGGATATTTTTTTTGGAAGATATCCAAATTGAATATTTCTCATCATGATTGAACAGCCCTATCGTTTACAAAATGAAATAGCATTTTTCCAAGAACCAAAAATCCGAAAAACCGCCCTGCTAGAAGGAGTTCCGCTTGGTCTACATTTTTGCCACTGTTTGGAGTTGGGATAATAACCATGTCTTCGACGAAATGTATTGATTGATCTCTTGGCATCAGACTTAGACCACTGTTTTGTATACTGGTGTTCTAACCCAAGGGCGCGGTAGACAGCTGGCCGATTGCAGCTGAGTTGACCCACCCCTTTGCAGGTTTTGACCCAGGGGT
>CAYILR010000054.1:0-22385 GCA_964364175.1 uncultured Bacteriovoracaceae bacterium | reverse complement strand
TTTTTAGGTGCACCGCTTCAGCCACTGCTCGCATAATCAGGCTGAACAGTTACCTGGATTTTAGAAATTTAAAACGTAGCCAAGTATTTCTTGGACTATCATTCTTATCTGTCATGTTTTATTTTGTTTCAGTAGTGTTTATTGCACCCTGGACCTTTACTCATTTTAGTGATTCTTTGAAACTCACTCGATATGCTCATCTAAATTTATTTTTAGTTATGGATAGTCATCACCTGATGACCGTTGCGAAACTTCTTTGGGACGAGTTTAAACTTTTTTTAGTGGGAGATATTGGTTTTTCAGGACAATTAGCAGCTAGCATTCTTTTAATTTTTTTCAGCTACTGGATAGGGAAGGACTTTTTTTTAAAAAAAATTTCATCGTCTTTAAAAATTGCTTGGTTTTTTGTTTTTTGTTTAATGGCTTTAGTTTATTTTGAATACTATTTGATGACACTGCGACATCCTCCTGTTTTGTTCGAGGACATCAAAATGGGGGGGTATTATTTTTTCAATGCAGTGCTGATTTTTGAGCTTCTCATTTTTATTATTTTGCATAAACTTGATCTTCTTAAAAAGATAAAAAGTAGGATTGTTTTTTTTGTTTTGATTATAATTATTTTTTTGAACAATATTTTTCAAATCGACAGTCTCAAAGAGAAAGCTTTAGCAGGCAATATGGCTCCGGCTAAATTTAATACCAGTCTTCTCTTAAAAGCCGCTGATGGAGAGGAAGAGGCTAGACAAGCAATTGAATTACAGGGAGGAAATTTGGCCAGTTTTTTTAAATACTATACTACAGTAGTAGTTCATCATTCCTACTGAATTCGAAAGACTAATCGGATACTATCCTGATCTGAAACCACCGGTGCGCCCAAAATGCGAGTGAGCTCAGCCAAAATTGAGTTCGCATGATCAGAAAATCCGCGACGATCAACGTAGATAGCAGTAAAATTTTTCGATTTGAGTTCGTTGAGCATCGTCATGATTGGTAACCTTGCTGTATTTGCATACCAAACATCTGCCTCTCTCCCACGTGTACCGCCATATGACCATGAGAATGTTTTTGAAAATAGATAAGGTCTTAAATGTTCGTATCCTTCCAACTGAACAGTAGGGCCAGATTCCCAAAAAGGAACGTAGGGTAGCTGAAAAATTTTGGAATTGTTCGCAAAAGAGTGTTCAAGTGCTCTCACAAAAGCACGATCATCAGTGACAGCTCGATTTGGAAAAGCGCTACCAAGCACGGCTGATCCAGTTTGATCCAGAATTAAAAATCCTCCCACTAGAAAAATTAAAACGCTGAATAGATGTTTTTGCGGCCAGTATTTCCTTAGCTTTTCTAGTCCCATTCCGACAATCAAAAGTGATCCGAAAGCAATAAATACGGAGACACGGTTCGAGGATCTGATCATGGGAAAGGTGAGCAATCCAACTACTGCAGTGATGCCTCCTAGGGTTGCAAAAAGAAAAAGCAGGACATTGATCTTGGCTACTCGATTTAAGATGTGATGAGCTTGATCTCCGGCCTTGGTTGCGATGAGAAAAAGCCAACCAAAAATAAAACCTACAGTACCCACAAATCCCAAGACGGCAGTTTTGTTTTCGTTATTAAAATAAGTGGTTTCTAGATATCTTTGTTTGAGAAGTGCGAGGGATTCAATGTAGTGACCCTCGACTGGTAAAACTAAATGAGTAAACTTGAGTGCGTAGTTCTCGATGTCGGAAGGACTTCTGGTGATCTTTGCAGCAGGGCCGTGTGTCAGTGAGCTGATCAGTGTCGGGAAAACTGTAGCAAATAAAGCAGAGCCGAGTATGAAAAAACAGGCCCACTGTATTTTTTTTGTATTTTTTGGTGAAAAAATAATCTCTGCTACTAAGAACGCTGCCATCAAAAATAGAATAAAAATGGCGTAATATAATCCACAAAGACCACAAATAGCGGACATAAACATTAAAGTATAGGTAGAGGCTTTTTTCTTTATGATACTGGGATCAAAAAGTTGAAACAGAAGCCAAAATCCAAGTGGAACAACAAAATACATCGACAAAAACAGATGAAAAATTCCTCGAGCCAAATGGTAATATTGGTAGCTAAATAATAACGAAATCCAAAGACTAATATCCTTTTCAAAAGAGAGTTGTTTGCAAACGAAGTATGATGCTACTGTGGTCAGTGAAAAACTCGTTAAAAAGTACAAATTAAGAGCACGAACCGCATCTGATGAAAACAAGGTCATCACTTTCAAAATCAAAATATTAATAAATTCAAAAAAAGGAATATCAGTCAAAAGTTGACCGTACGGTGCTCCCAACTTATTGTTACCGAACAACCATCCTTGTTCGATCAAGGTTTTTGATAGAGAGATGGAGAGCAAAGCATCTCCATCATAGCCAAATGGAAATTCAAGATCCGTCCAGCGAAATCCTAAAATCCAAAAGAAAGGAATGATGCCAGCGATCGATACCAACAAGTATTCGATTATTTTCTTCGAATCAGGAAATATATAGGGCGGGAGCTTCATTTTTTTTCGTTCTCCAGAAATAAAATTCCATCGATATCAGGATTGTTAATTGAGATTTCTCTAAAGCTTCTCCAGAAAAGCTCGGGGCGATAGGTGTCATGCCAAAAAATATTGAGCACCAGTTTTTTTTGATAAAGGCCGCCAATCGCCTCGGCAGTGTCCTGTATGTTGAGATACTGTTGATTTTGCACGGGTCCAAAAGCCAAAATGGAGTCCGGAACTTGTGAACCGTAAAAATTCCAATCAGCAAGGGAGGGAAAATCTATTTTTCTATTCGCGTTCATTTGCCAGTAATAGTGAGTTTCGGGGAAATGGTACATCAGCGGATAGGTCATATAACCTGGGATGACGACTATCGATTTGGGTTTTTTGTCTAAAGATTTTAGAAATTCTACAGTCACAGTATAAGGATCCCTAGGGGAAGAAAATATTTCGTTGATTCGAAGCAAAGAGGTGCTTTGAATGGGGAATAAATATCCGAAGGCGCTATTCGAAAAATTAGTGAAAAATACGACTAGGGAAAGAAAAACCGCTACCCATTTGTTCTTGCTGAAAATTATCCCAAAAAACTGACACAGAATAAATATCGAAAAAAACGTTACAGGAACCAAATATCGGATGTCAGCTACATTGGTATATTGAACGGGTTGAGGAGATAACAGAGAGATGATTGAGATGTAAACAAACAAAGCCAAGAATGTACGAAAGATAGGAAACATCGATTTTCTAAAAACTGCTAGGATTGAAAAAAACAAAATAGGAAGATTGATCAGTTCGGCTCGATTGAGATCTCTCCAGTTCCATAGGAACAAGGTCCATTTGTCACTCCAGTTAAAAACAGTACCTCCAAGATTGACCACATCCTTAAAGAGTGGATTCCAAATTAAAAAAACAGGAACGGAAATCAAAACTAAAGGAATTAGTAAAAATCCAATTTCAGAAATTTTGAGCCTTTTGGAAGAATGAAGTCCCATCTCGATTCCGAGAACCCCTATAAGCGCGACTCCGTTGAGATAATTACTACAAAAGGTGAAAGCGAGAAAAATTCCCAAAAAAAATGCTCTTCGTATCCCCGGTTTCCAGAAAAAGTAAGCGTCTGCCGACAAGATGGAAAACAAAATCACAGGGGCGTAATACCGGCATTGTCTCAAATAAAGAAAAAGCGAGACGTTTCCCAAAATAGCTAAGGTCCAAAAAAAAATGTGACTAGAGTTTTTTTCGAAAGTCGAAATTCGAAATAATAAAAGAATCAACGCAATGACTCCACAAAGCGCAAATGGAAACCTTGCAGAAAATGCATCAGTAGCGTTGTGAACAAAGGGTGCCGCTAAGTAATATTGAAGAGGAGAGACATAGCGAGCTTTTAAGCCCGAAAGTTCGCTACCATTCCGGAATGCCACAATGTTATCCCCGATAAGGGCAGACGTATCTCCGGTACGAGCAACCCCCTGAGCAATCAACGCAGTATTTGCTTCGTCATCCCAAAGTGAGTAATGACCTAAACGGAAAAAAGATAGAAATAAAATTCCCACTGAAGCAAATAGAAAAACTGGATTTTTTATCGCTGTGGCCATGGGTTAAACTGAGTTCAGCTTATTATCATCATTGTAAATAGGCAATCGTTAGACGAGTGTGATAAATTTTTATCGAGATGATAAAACGACTGCTGATTTTTCCATCCTGGTCTGCGATCATTGTACTTGGATTAGTGATACGCCTCTACACCGCCCACCAAACTATCGACATCCTACACGCCGACCAGCATTTCCAAACCCTAGAGCCCGCCGCACACCTAGTATTCGGTTGGGGATGGATGTCCTGGGAGTGGCAGGCGGGCCTCCGCTCTTGGTTCGTCCCAGGCCTCTATGCGATGATTTTGTGGCCGTGCAAAATCCTTGGGCTCACGAGCGGTCCGCTGCTTTTGCAGATTTGCAGAGCGGCCACTGCCCTGTTGAGCACGGCTGCCATCTGGGGATTTGCGCGACTCTTGCTCCAGCGCGGAATTTCGATTCTGGCAGGTTGGGTGGCGTTGGCTCTTTTTGCTTTTACTCCCGTGTTCATTCGATATGCGCCAGCAACACTCTCGGATACGCTGGCCATGGATTTTCTGTGGCTGGCTATGCCCCTCATCTTTTGGACAATTAATCAGGAAAAAAAACTGTTCTGGTGGCTCGCAGGATTTGCCTTGGGATGGACATTCCTGACCCGAGTCCAAATGTTATTTTGGGCAGTTGCGCTCTTGGCCACAGCCGTAGTGCTCTTGCCGAGAGCAAGAAAACATCTGCATTGGGCAGCCTTCGGCTACTGCGTTCCCGTTTTGTTCCAAGGTGCACTCGATTGGGCAACTTGGGGCCGACCGTTCAACAGTCTGATCGTCAACGTGCAAAAAAACTGGGTGGAAAATGTTGCCAGTTTCTACGGAGTTTCTCCTTGGTATGAGTACTTCAAAGGAGTGCCGGCTGATTGGGATACAGGATTCACGGCGCTTTTCGTTTTATCTCTAGTCATCCTATTCATTCGATTTCAAAAGGCTCTCAGACGCGAAGACGGTTTGATCTTCATTCCAGCGATTTTTTTCGTCGGGATGCACTGCCTGGTGCCCCATAAAGAAATGCGGTTTTTGCTCCCCTTGTATCCTGTTGCTATTTACAGCATCGCATTAGCCATACAGGCAGTGCTTCCTGCACGATTGCTCAAATTTAATTTTCAACCCTGGATGCTGGCCGCAATGATTCCTGTTCTCGGTGGATTGGCGTGGATGAGTGCACCGATCGCCACAGACCCGAAGTACTATCCCATGTCCAACATGTCCGAGCTGCCCGTCGAAATATGGAAGGAAGGCAAGCTTCAACCCAACGACTGCGTCCTGATCGTCGGCCAATATTGGATCTGGACGCATGGGGAGTTATTGCAGGGCAAACCCTATCGATACGTCGAGAGCAGACTGAATGACTTGTCCGATGACAGTCTGAGAAACTGCGTCTACGCGATTGTTCTTCCTCAGTGGGAGAGCTACTTCGCCGCTCGAGCTCGGGCTGTTGCACCCTCGTGGCATCCGGTCAAACAAAGCTATTGGGGATACCTCCTCTACAGCAAAAGTTGATCTGAAGTGAGAATTTTGTAGAAATAACCCTCTCGGATCAATTCATGGGTGGGTTTTGAGTTGGTAATGAGTATTTTTTGTACTGTTTTGTTTCTGGGGTTTGGCAAAAGCTCCACTTTTTTTTGAACCTGGGCAATGAGGTCTTTGCCTAGGGGTGAATCGCTGTACTTCATTTCGCAGAGGCTGATGACATGGTCAGCTCGGTCAAAAAGCAGATCCACTTGCACGCCACCCTGATGCATCGTTTTTGCGCGAAAATAAGGACCAGCTATATAATCGACATCGCCAAAACCCAGCAGCGTGCTGATTTTATTTTGGTGTTGCATGCAAGTGTATTCAAACGCCCGCCCTAACCAGCTGTACCACTTTGCGGCCTGGGAGATTTTAACAAAAATATTTTTTTGGCCTTGATCGATTTTGTTCAAATTGGGATGAATAAATTCAAAATAAAATCGGAAATAAGCATCTGTCAGGACATATCGAATAATTTTGGTGTCATTTGATTTGTCGTAAGGACGCTGGCTGGTGATAAAATCAGCAGACTCGAGATTGTCGAGCGCTTCTGAAAGCTGCCCTCCCAGGCTTGTTTTGATTTGTGCCGCGAGTGCTTTCCGGGTGAGTCCATAGGGTTTTTTTGCCAGGATTTTGATGATTTTTTCGTAATTCGAATTTTTTCCAAAGTGACTGATGAAAATTCGCTGATATTCTTCCACAAAAAAACCATTGGGTTGAAAACCGAGTGATTGCATCCCTAAAATCATGGATGGATGTTCTTGCATTAGCTTCAGATAAAGAGGCACTCCTCCAGTCAAGAGCTGGGCGAGCAGGATTTCTTTTTCGCCTTTCGAGTGAAGCATTTGAGCAGTCTCGTGAAGCTCAAAAGGCCTGACATGCAAAGTGAGCATTGAACGGCCGTACAACGCCTTGGATCGTACGACGTTCGTAATCATATAGGATGCGATGGAACCACATAGGACCAGGGTAACTTGTTTTTTCTGAGACAAATGTTGTTCCCACACCATTTTTAAATGGGATATGAGTTCGCTTCTGTAATTGGCCATCCACTGGAGCTCGTCAAATACAATGACCATTCCATTTTTTGTGTGATGGGCAAGTTCCAGAAAGGCTTCTGACCAAGTTTTGATGGGTTTTGACAGAGATGAACTTTCAGGCAGCTGTTTTTGAAGTTGCAGCAGGAAGTTTGAAATCTGCAGCTGCTTGGATTGACCCTCCAGCCCCTCAAAGTAAAGCACGGTTTCGCTTTGATAGGCTGTTTTGATGAGTGTACTTTTCCCGATCCGCCTCCGTCCGTAAAGGACGGCAATTTTGGGTTCTGGGCTTTCTCGAAGCTTTCTCAGGTTAGAAATTTCTGTTTTGCGACCAAAGAATGTTTTTTCCATAAACAGCCTATCTGTAGGATAAATGATAATGATAGGCGGGTCAAATCTAAAAAAACAGCCTATCCTTTAAAAAAATAAGCAGATAGGCTGTTTTTTGTTGGTGAAAGGACTTTGATCCAGTAGATCTGCTGGGAGATGAAAAAAACCATCGCACTCACCGGCATCAGCGGATTTGTGGGATCACACCTGGCTTGTCAGCTGCTCAAAGACGGTTGGGAGGTTCATGCGTGGGTGAGGCGCTCGTTGCCGAATCGCGCGCCGCTTGCCACAGCCGATCGCTCCCAGCTCACGCTCCACGAACTTGGCCAAAGCCCCGAAGAGCGGATGATGTCTTTTACAGAAGTATTGATGGAACACAAACCTCAAGCGGTGATCCACCTGGTGACGCACTTTGTGGGCGTGCATCAGTCTTCCGACTTACCTAAACTCGCGGATAGCAATGTCCTCTTCGGCATGCAACTTCTCGAGGCGATACAGCAGCAGGCCCCTAAGACACGATTTATTTTGGCAGGAACGGCGTGGCAGCATTTCGAGAGTGCGGCTTATGATCCGGTTTCTCTCTATGCAGCGACGAAGCAGGCGTTCGAGGACATCCTGAAATACTACCAGAATGTCGGCAAAATCGAGGCCGTGATCCTCAAGCTCTTCGATGCTTACGGGCCGCATGATTATCGGGGCAAGCTTTTTCACATGCTGCGAACGGCTGCAAAATCTCAGCAAAACCTGGCTTTTTCTCCAGGGGAGCAGTGGATTGATCTGATTTACATCGACGACGTCGTACAGGCTTTCGTTCACGCGCTCGATCCAGAGGTACGCCAGGGTGAGTATGTGGTTTCGTCGGGGCAGCCCGTCCGGTTGAAAGAACTGATTCAGATTTATCAAAAGACGACAGGGAAAACCGTGCCGGTAGAGTTTGGCGCGCGTCCTTACCGCCCGCGCGAAATGATGACTCCCTGGAAAATTGGGAATCGCCTGCCTGGCTGGAATCCGCAGATTTCGCTTGAGCAGGGCATTTGTTTGATGGAAAACGAACTATGAGCTTAGAACCAAAGAAAATGCCGGTGTTCATTTTAGCAGGTGGATTGGGGACTCGACTTTCTGAGGAAACCTACATTCGTCCCAAACCCATGATCGAAATCGGCGAGATCCCGATCCTGATCCACATCATGCGTTGGTACTATTCTTTTGGTTTCAATGATTTTGTGATCTGTGCGGGTTATCGTGCGTGGGAACTGAAGAAATATTTTTTAAATTATAAATACCGTTGCAATCACTTGGAGATCGATCACCGCGAGGATGTGCGGAGGGATGCGCAGATTCTTGAGGCGGGATCCGGCCAGGAAAAGTGGCGAGTTCAAGTCATCGACACGGGTTTGGATTGTATGACCGGGGGCCGTGTCGCCCGTGCGATGGATTATGTGACGAAGCGCGGATTGGATTTTACGGATTTTGCCCTGACCTACGGGGATGGCGTATGCGATGTTTCTTTGGCAAAAGAGCTGGAGTTTCATCAAGCGCACGGTCAAATCGGCACCGTTCTGGGTGTGAAACCCTCGGCTCGGTTTGGCGAATTGGATCTCGACTCTAAAAATCGAGTCATTGGATTTCAAGAAAAACCCGAAGCCAAGCAAGCCTACATCAATGGTGGGTTTCTGTTTTTGAAAAAAGAATTTCGAAAATATCTCAGCGATGAGTCCGACTGCATTTTGGAGCGCAAGCCTTTGGCACGCCTTTCGGAAGACAGTCAATTGATGATGTATGCTTACGATGGGTTTTGGAAGCCGATGGATTCATTGCGAGACAAGACTGAGCTCGAGACCCTGTGGAATTCCGGCAAGGCTCCTTGGAAGGTCAAGCGCGGCTAGAGCTAAAAGTTAATTCGCTCTTTCTCAAACACATGCGGCCGTTTGAGGACCTGTGTTTGAATGGAGCCGATGTACTCGCCAATCATTCCGATGAAAAACAGCTGCACGGATGAGAAGAAAAAAATCCCGATGAGCAGTGGTGCGGTTCCCAAAATAAACTGGTCCCAGAATACGAGTTTGGCCACGAGGTAGCCCAGGGCAATCAGCAGGCTGAATGCAGACATCGCAAAGCCCAGCATGGTGGCAATTCGCAAGGGGACCTTGGAGTGGTTGGTGATCCCCAGCATGGCGATGTCGTAGAGTGTGTAAAAATTATTTTTAGTAATTCCTCGCTGACGACGAGGTTGCTTGAATTCGATTTGATAAGAGGGGTAGCCAATCTCCGAAATCAAACCACGAAAATAAGGATAAGGGTCATTGATCTGGCGAAGCGCCTCGACAACGACTTGATCATAGAGTCCAAACCCCGTGAAGTTTTTGATCAACGCGACTTCGGACAGCCGGGTCACCAGTTTGTAATAAGCTTTGCGAAGCGCAAACATCAGCGGAGATTCCTCAGACTGATTTTTGACCGCAAGCACGACTTTGAACCCCTCTTCCCATTTTTTCAGGAAATCGGGAATCATCTCGGGTGGATCTTGAAAATCCGACGCCATCCAGATCACGGCATCGCCCTTGCATTGCAAAAGTCCGTGAAAGGGGGATCGGATGTGCCCAAAATTCCTGACATTCAAGATGACTTTGACGTTTTTGTTTTCGCGGGCGATTTCCCGCAGGTACTCTTGAGTCCGGTCAGTTGAGCAATTGTCGATGAAAACGAGCTCGTAAGTATACTGAGGAAGCTTTGAAAAAACGTCGTGGATCGCTCTATGGAGTTCCCTAACGTTGGCTTCTTCGTTATAACACGGCGTTAGGATACTGATATGTTTCACGGTTTTGAGGCTCCTGCCTCAAAATTACACTGGAATGGAGAATGAGTAAATCGTCATGAGCAAATCTTCTGTCGAACTCGCCAGGCAGATTCGTGTGGATGTCCTAAAAATGGTTCATCGAGCCAAGGCTGCTCATGTGGGTAGCAGTCTTTCGTCCTGCGATATTTTGGCGGCTTTGTACTCGGATATTTTGCAAGTGCGACCGTCCGAGCCCAAGTGGGCGGATCGGGATCGGTTGATCTACAGCAAGGGGCACGCGGCCGCTGCTCTGTTTGCTGTGCTGGCGGAGCGCGGATTTTTCTCCAAGGGCTGGCTCGACGAGTATTGCTCCAATGGCTCGCCGCTGATGGGTCATGTCAGTCACCACGTTCCGGGTGTGGAATTTTCGACAGGATCTCTCGGGCATGGAATGCCGTTGGGATGTGGGTTGGCTCTATCGTTCCAGAGACAGAAAAAATCTCAGCGGGTTTTTGTCATCGTGAGCGATGGAGAGTTGGACGAGGGTTCAAATTGGGAGGCGATCTTGTTTGCGGGTCACCACCGTCTGGATCCTCTGACGATGATTGTGGATTATAACAAGATTCAAAGTTTCGGTTCGGTCCAAGAAGTGCTTGAGTTGGATCCGTTGGCTGATAAGTTCCGTGCATTCCATTGGGATGTGATCGAAGTCGATGGTCATGATCACGATCAACTCCAGAAAGCATTGAAGCAGCGTTCGGACAAAAAGCCACGTGCTGTGATCGCACACACGATCAAGGGCAAGGGTGTGAGTTTTATGGAAGGGCAGTTGCTGTGGCACTATCGATCGCCTTCCGACGATGATCTGGGCAAAGCTCTTGCTGAGCTAGGAGAGCGAGCATGAGAACCCGTTTTATCCAAACGCTCTGCAAATTGGCCGAAAAGGACCCGAAGATTTTCTTGGTTTGCGGTGATTTGGGTTATTCTGTTTTGGAAGTTTTTGCACAGAAATTCCCCGATCGATATTTGAACGCCGGAGTCGCCGAGCAAAACATGATGGGGATTGCGGCTGGGCTCGCTGCCGATGGATACACTCCCTTTGTCTATTCGATAGCGAATTTTCCGACGCTACGGTGTCTCGAGCAAGTTCGAGACGATGTGATCTACCACGGCGCCAATGTCAAAATCGTTGCTGTTGGAGGGGGAGTTGCCTATGGATCGCTCGGTTACACCCACCACGGAATCGAAGACCTGGGGATTTTGAGAACGCTACCAGAAATTCGAATCCTTGCACCCGGAGATCCGATCGAGGCGGAGTTGGCGACTGAATGGGTCGCGCAGACCCAGGGGCCTTGTTACCTTAGAATCGGAAAAGCCGGCGAACCCAAAGTTCACGCAGTCGACGATGCTGTGAAAAAACAATGGGGCAAAATTCTGCCGGTGATCGAGGCTTCCAAAACCACAGCAGTGCTAACGACCGGCGGGGTTCTCGAAGTTGCGTCGAGAGAAGTCAAGGAGCTGGGATATTCACTCTACAGCGTTCCATTCATCCGGCCATTTGATCGAAAAGGATTGCTAGCGATTGCAAAAAAATATTCCACGATCGTGACTTTTGAGGAGCACCAAAGAGTCGGCGGTCTCGGCAGTTTGGTCCTCGAAGAACTCAACGAGTTGTATCGAGAAGGGCAGATCCATCAGTGGCCCAAAGTTCAAGCGATTGCGATTGAGCAGACCATGTACTCTCGAGCGGGGACTCAGGATTTTATTCGTGGTGAGCTCGGTTTGACGCTCAAGGGGAAGCACTGAACCTGCATTCGGTAAACTCGATCGGCTTTGGGGTCGAGAGCAAACCGCTCTTGGAATTTGTCGACAAACTCGCGGATCATCTCTTTGGCTTCTGGCATTCGTTTGTGCTCAAACGCCAGAGTAAGTCCGCGAAAGCTGCGTTCTTCCAACGGTAGCTCCACGGATTCCGCAGCAATTTCCAGAGTTTTTTGATGGGCCAAGCGCACCATCGCGTCGGGCACGTTGTCGGTCGAGGAGATGGGATTGGGTGAGCAGGTCAAGCGACCTTTGGCGGAGATCAGATATTTTTTCTGAACCAAAAACTCAATTGCCTCCTTGGCCTCCTGAACGCTGATGCGACCTTGGAGTGCATCGGCAGCAGATTGTGGGCTGAGTTTGAATCCCGGACACGAAGCGAGCTCAAGAATTGCGCCGAAGTACCAGTGACGGATCATGGAGTTGTCAATGATTTGAGGAGTTAGGACTTGACCTCGATTGAGATTTCGGCGGAGTTTGTCGAGTGTTTCCAAAATTCGTTTTTGATCGCGAAGATTTTTGGATTGGCCTAATTGAGCGAGAAGGAAGAAATACCTCGATTCACGTTCTTTTAATCCGATTGCCTCGGAGAATCGCTCGGCGAGCTTGGGACCCAGATTTTTTTGCCCACGAATAATTCGGAGCAGGTAATTTTCGGTCGAGACTCCGGCTTTCAGACAAAATGCGCGGACACTGAAGGCTCGCGATGTGGCTCGTTTCCAAGCGACGTAGTCCGCGAGGTAAGTCCGGTAGTCCGAGTATAGGATGACCGACGGGGAGTTTTGGGGTGTGGGGTGAGTTGAGGTTTCCAAGTTATTCTCCATCCGAGATCAGAATGGGTTTCATGGGTTGCAAGGCGTGACACTCCTGACGGGTTGGACAAGCCACGGGCGAACCGAGATTGCGTTCAATGACTTGCTCGGACCAGAGCTCACTGAGATAAAGGCTGATTTTTTTTGTTTTGGGTTGTCCGAGTCCGAACCAAGTCGAAAACGTAAAGTCACAGGTGAAACTTGGCCTATCCCCATCTACTACGCATCCTTCAACTTTTGTTAAATTTCTGAGACTGAAAAACAAAGGGATGGAGCCACTCAAAACACCTTTGAGAATCAATGGACTCAGATCGTCTGTGGTGATAGGAACAGTGACTTTATTTTGTAACGATGAGTAAGTACGCTCGGCATTTGATTCAGATCGGTGAGCAACTTCCTGCCATTCTGTAAATCCCGGGATCCAACGAGCAATATATGCACTTGTGTAAGGCTCGATTCTCTCTGATGTGATCTGAGACAAGCGTTCAATCCATTTTACGTCTCGAATCTCGGGATCGAAATCTCTCGCATCAATGGATGAAATGGTGAGAGTTAATTCTTGTTTAACGATTGCTTCAATCAGCGATTTTAAGGCTAAACCGTATCTCAAGAATCGTGCAGGATGTCCCGCAGGTGTGTATTGAGAGGGAAGATCCAGCAGGGTTTTTCCCTCTTCAGTACGATCAAAACAAGTGTCTCGATAAACCCTAAAGAATGGGTCCGAATCCAAGAGACGCCGGAGCTCTTCAGGAATATATGGAAATCGAATTTTCTGGTCACCGATTTGAATCGGCTCAGAAAGCACGATTTGGCTACATTCTTGGCCACGGTTTGCTCCTGAGAAAACCATGAAGTCGTAGAATTGGATAATATTGTGAAAATACTCGGCTCCAGGTATCCAAAGCTTGAGGAACGAGAGTTCATCACTTGTGGGTACATGTCCGGGTAGAGACAGTTGGTAAATCAGGTCTGCCACTTTGACGGTCATTTCTTCGTCCATTTGAGTCATTCCGACATGAACGAGTTCGTGAATCAGTACGTGAGCCTGTGTTGGATGTTCGGATGAATCGACAGAAAGATCGTGAGATAGTTCAAAAAAATCTTGGTACACAACGATTGTAGCAGATTCTACTTCGGGAAATTGTTTTTGATGATGCCCTGGCTTCCATTGTGCACTGAAAAAAGCATACTGATAAGGGTCCTTGCCAATAGCTTCTAGAAACTGAAATGAATTTCCCTGCAGACCAAATTTTGAAGCGGTAGTAAATAACCGGTGGGCGAGTGTGGGTGATACTCGAACCAAATTACGGATGACTTCTGGGAAATGTGCATCCGAACTGATTTTCTGCCAATCTAGGGAATGTATCGGCAAATACTGTTTGGGGAAGCCGTCTCCTGTTTTGGTTCCGCCCCCAGCAAGAGCTGTTGATGCAGATAGAATGAAAATCGCGAAAATGAACTTGGATAGAATTTTAAAATACATGACTTGTTCCTTTAATAAGTATTCAGGAGGATGAATTCGACTTGGCTTTTGGGACTGAGAGATTCAAATGGATTGGTTTGTTTGTGTTCTGCTGCAACTCGGCCAAACCAATCCCGATAGCGCTCGATTTGTTCTTGGAGTGGAATGGAAATATCGCTCTCCCCTTGTAGGTAATCCTTTGCGTCGGGGGCTACTAGCTGATTGAGGGCCTGAATTTTTTGTACTTCATCTTCGTATCCGGAAGTACCGCTGAATTCGCTGCTGCTGTGTGAACCTTCGGTGAGTGCATAGCCACCGTCTTGAGAAGCGATCACGGTCAGCTCAAAGGGCACAAATGTATAGGCTGTGGATACCTTTCCTGTTGAATCCAGAAAGTGACTCAAGCATCGGTGGAGGTCTATGATTTTAGCGTCACCGGTGGTGCAATCAACGGCTGCATTTAATGCAGCCTCATGATTTTCGCTCTCATCATATAGTAGAATAAGGATGAGAGTACTAAATGTCACCATCATCGGGTTGCCAACGGCAGTGCCGCCAAAACTATACCCAGACAATGTACTGAGTTCAGGAAACGTGGGTGTGGCGCTTTTTCTGCGTGCCTCTGCCAAATTGGATGAGAGACTCAGAAGAGTGGCTGAAACCAGAATAACTAAGGTGAGTGCGCTTGTTCTAGAAAATAACTTCATAAATTCAAATCAATCTTTCCAACACGTTTTGTGTTGAGCGGGTTATTATAGTCAGGAAGTGCATTTAACAATAAAATACTGGACTGTAAATCAATAAAATCTGGACCATGGTCCAGATCCCTGCAATCCAGATATACCTAAATTAGGGATATTACGATAAATCGATAAACTCGCTAATATCGATATAATGTCGCCTAATGGGTATTAAATCAGGAATTTCATTGTTTTGAGAATGGCGGGTTCCAGTGGGATGGTTTGAGTGATGTTGAGTTCACGCTGAATTTTTGCTGTAGAAGGCACATACCGCGCAGATTTTTGCCCAGGAATCGGTTGTTTTGCGACTTGAATCGGGCCAGTTTTTAATCCCAAGGACTCGGCGACGCGGGCGGTGGCCTGTGCAAGTTCTAGAATGGAAACAGCCGTCTCGGACCCCACATTGTAGGCCTCGCCAGTCCGCCCGTGAGTCAGCAAGGACCACAGCGCTACCGTTAAATCAGTCATATATAAATAAGAACGAAGTGGTGTCCCGTCGCCTTGAATTTGGATGGGTTTTCCGGCCAGTGCGTCTCGAATGAAGTTCCCAGCCGCGAATTCGTAATCGAGGGGTAGGTGAGGACCAATGAAAGTAAAGCATCGCGCTGAGACTGTTTCGAAGTCCTTGCTGTGGGTCAGGCAGAGTTGTTCGGCTTGGCGTTTTCCTTCAGCATAGGTCGTCGTAGCTGCGGGGGGGTGCTTGAGATCCAGTTCACTCTCTTGGAGATTCGCAACATCTGGAGATTGTTTTCCGTACACGGCGCCTGAACTCAGAAAAAGAAAACGGCGTACTTTTGATTGCTTGGCGAGATCCAAGACTCGTTTGGTTCCCGCTAGGATGGTTTTCAGAATTTCATCTGGAGAACTTTGAAGGACACGCGGGTCAGTAGAGGTCGCACCATGAATCACATGAGTGAATTCCACCGGTGGAAATGAAAACGTGGAAATATCTCCCGAGAGAAATCGAATCGAAGAATCCTGAGCGAGATGAGGTAGCTCTTGCGCGAGCTTTTCTGGATTGCGTGAAAGAGCAGTCAGCTGTGCGTTGAGTTTGAGTTGACGATTGGCGTACGAAAAAGTCTCGAGAAGCCATTTGCCGAAAAATCCTGTTCCACCCGTGACAAAAATCCGGGCATCTCGGAGAGATTCAAAGGCGCGATGAGCGTGCTTTGAGACAGTATCAAGGTCTTCCTGCGAAACCCGCTTTGACGCGGCGGGCATCAAAAAGGTGCCTGACACCTTTTTAGGTGCAGCTATTTCATCCATTTTTCAGGATCAAGACCTTCGAGCTTCAGATCTTCACGAACCATCAGCTGAACCAGGTCGCGGAACGAGGTCTTGGGTTTCCATCCCAGTTTTTCACGAACCTTCGTAGGATCGCCGATCAGCAAATCGACTTCGGTCGGGCGGTAGTATTTAGGATCGATCTTGACGAGGTCTTTCCACTCGCGGCCGACAAATCCGAATGCCAGGTCCAGGAATTCACGGATCGAGTGAGTTTCACCTGTCGCAACGACATAGTCATCACCTTGAGGAGCCTGGCACATCATCCACATCGCTTCGACGTAATCCTTGGCGTAGCCCCAGTCGCGTTTTGCGTCCAAATTCCCCAAGAACAATTCTTTTTGTTTTCCCGACAAGATTTTTGCCAAAGCGCGAGTAATTTTGCGAGTGACGAAAGTCTCACCTCGGCGAGGAGATTCGTGATTGAACAAAATCCCGTTCGAAGCGTGAATTCCATAGGCTTCGCGATAATTCACCGTGATCCAATAAGCATAAACCTTCGCGCATCCGTAAGGGCTGCGAGGATAGAACGGGGTCGTTTCTTTTTGAGGAACTTCCAGAACGCGTCCGTACATCTCGGAGCTGGAGGCTTGATAAAACTTGGTCTGAATTCCCGAATCCAAAATCGCATCCAGTAATCTCAAAGTTCCCAAACCAGTCACATCAGCCGTGTATTCGGGAATATCAAAACTCACTCGAACGTGACTTTGAGCACCCAAGTGATAAATCTCATCGGGTTTTACATTCCGCAAAATGCGATTGATATTGGTCGCGTCCGAGAGATCCGCGTAGTGTAAGAACAGGCGCGTATCCTTGTAGTGAGGATCGCGATAAAGGTGATCGATCCGATCCGTATTGAAAGAACTCGACCGGCGAATCAGGCCGTGGACTTCGTAGCCTTTTTCGAGGAGTAGCTCAGATAGATAAGACCCGTCTTGTCCTGTAATTCCGGTGATGAGTGCACGTTTCATGATGGTTCAGAAAGACCATGGACGGGGGTGGGTTGTCTAGGGGATTTTAGAATTCCCAGCCTAAGATCGACAAAACACAACTAGTTGCGCTGCTTGAAAACCAGTAGATTTTTTGAGTTTCGGATAGAACTACCCAGTCAGATTGTGGGAACCATTCGCCCCCTGGCCCTCGGCTGTAGATTTGTGCGTAATAAGTGCTTCCGTCGGAGGACTTGGTGTTCACGCCCCCGTCAAATCCTCCAGCTGCCGTATAGAGTTGTATCTGTGCATGAGCCGAAATAGCAGTGCTAGGAACGGTAGTAGATAAACTGACCAATACGGGAGCTGCACTGGATCCTCCTGGGCAAGCGCTCGAGGCAGTGACTACAGCTGTGGTTGCTTTGCGTCCCAGCTGTGAAATCCGAATCAAATCCCCTCCGGCGCTATTGTAGATAGCTCCTGCATAGGCTTTGTAAGTATACCCGCTCGGCATTGTGGGTGCTGTTGCAGAAGTCGAGAACAATCCCACAACTGTTGTGCCGTTTGAGATCACCCAAATGTGATACCAAGTGCTGTTGGCCTCTGCGCCAGTGTCCAGTCCGTTGGCTCCGCTTGCGGTGATGTCTAGGGTGAGGCTGACAGTGCTGGCTAAATAGGGATAGCCTGAAGTGTCTTTCAGGATGATTTCGCTGACGGTGACATCGACTTTGGAGTTGGGTGTGGTGGCATTATTTGCCACGACCAAATCTCGAGCCTGATCTCTGACGAAGTAATTGGGGACAGCCCAAGCTGCAGCACCCCCGCTAGTTGTGAGAATTTGTCCCGAAGTCCCGGCAGGCAGTCGGGCTGCGCTGAGAGTTCCGCTCGAGATATTGCTAGCGCTGAGACTGGTTAGCGCTGATCCATCCCCAGAAAACGAAGGCGCAATTAGTGCGCCAGTGAGTGTTCCGCCAGCGAGAGGCAAGTAGGCCTGGCTAAGTTTTTCCGGGGTGACGGCTGCGTTGGCGATACTGGATGTGGAGACTGAGCCTGCTGCGGCTGTGGATGATGCGGAGTCAGAGCTGGTGTCTGCGGCGTTGTCATCGATCGCTGGACGGCAAGCAGAAGCGGTAATGATGAAAATGGCCGCGGTCGAAAAAATTCTGATCAATTGATTCGACGCATTCAGCAGGTTGAAGTGAAATTTAAGACATACGTTCTGCATAAAACCTTCAATTAGAATTGTCTCTTTGTTGAGTCAATTAGTCAAATAAATGTTTATTGTAAAATTGATATAAAATCATGGAGTTGAAACGACTGTTAAATTAGCTAATTAACTGGACTAAGCTAAGTAAATTAGCTAATATAGATAGCATGAAGAAGTACACTGTTCATCAAGCCAAGTCCCAACTCTCCAAGTTAATTCAAGAAGCACTCAACGGAGAGGAAGTCATCATCGCCAATCGAGACAAACCGATGGTGAAATTGGTGGTGGTGGAGCGTGGCTATTCCGATTCTCAGCGGAGATGCGATATTTGATCGCTATGGCATCGAACGAGTTTGGTGAAATTCGTCTTCAAACTTGCATCTTAATTCGCGTCGTGGTCAATTCGCCAGCATGGCCGATTCAGCAGCTGCAGATGATTTGAGGAAGAAAATTTTTGGATTAGGGCGCGAGTATTTTGGGGCCGCGCAGGCTCCGAAGCTGTTCGTGGCGGGTCAGACTTATATTCCGGTGACTACGAAGGTTTTGGATGCGGATGACCTGGTGGCGTTACTCGATGCCTCCATGGATATGTGGCTGACGGCGGGGCGGTTCGCGAATGAATTTGAGCCCACGTTTGCAAAGCTTTTCAATCGCAACTCACGCGCGTTGTTGGTGAATAGCGGGTCGAGCGCAAACTTGGTGGCTGTCAGTAGTCTGGGTGCGCCGATGTTGCGTGACCTCAAACTCAAGCCTTTGGAAAAGGGCGATGAGGTGATTACGGCTGCTGCTGGGTTTCCGACTACGGTGAATCCGATTGTGCAAAATGGCTGGGTGCCGGTTTTTGTCGATGTGGATTTGAATACTTTGAATGCTCTGCCCGAGGCTGTGATGGCAGCTCGAGGTCCTAAGACGCGAGCGGTTGTGCTGGCGCATACTTTGGGGAATGTTTACCGTTCTGATATTTTAGCAGATTGGTGTAAAAAAGAGGGTTTGTATCTGGTCGAAGATTGTTGCGATGCTCTGGGTGCGAAAATTGGAGATGCTCCGGTGGGATCGTTTGGAGAGTTTGCAACGACAAGTTTCTATCCCGCGCATCATATCACTATGGGCGAAGGGGGGGCTGTAATCCCTAAGGACGGCCGATGGAAACGCGTAGCCGAGAGCGTGCGCGATTGGGGCCGGGATTGTTGGTGCGAGCCGGGCAAGGATAATACTTGCAACAAGCGATATGGCTGGAAGCTGGGTGATTTACCGGATGGCTACGACCACAAATATACTTATTCAAATATTGGATATAATTTAAAAGCCACCGATATGCAGGCTGCGATCGGATTGTCGCAGTTGAAGAAGCTGGATCGATTCGTGGCAGCTCGTCGAGCGAATTGGAAGAAGCTTTCGGATGGAATTCAAGCTTCACCTGTTTTGCGTGAGCGTTTGAGTGTTGTACAGCCGACGGCTGGGACGAATCCTAGCTGGTTTGGGTTTGCCATGCACTGTGCGCCCGGATTGAATCGCGAAAAAATTGTCGCGTCTCTTGAAGAACGAAAAGTCGGCACGCGTTTATTGTTCGGCGGCAATATGATCAAACAGCCCGCCTATCAAGGTGTTGAGTATCGGGTAGTGGGAAATCTCAAAGCCACAGACGAGATCATGATGCGCACATTCTGGATCGGCGTGCATCCCGCCTTGGATGATGCAAAAATCCAGTACATGCTTGAGCAGCTCGAGGCTGTGGTTAAGACTCAGTAGGGCGTGTTTAATAGGTGTGTTTTTGTATTGTAAAATTACACCTCCGTGTTTAAAATGGACAGTATGAGCCAAGCCAATATAAAAATCCGGACCCAGCAAATTCAAGAACTGAAAAAGATCACTGGGGAAAATACAGGTCAGAAAGCGGTTGAAAAGGCGCTTCTTTATTACCTGAAAGATGCCAAGCAAAGACGAATCATCGATGTCTTAGATCAAGTCGAGTTTGTTGAAGGCTTTGATCCGTTGGTGAATCGTCGAAATGAAAAACGATAAATCACCCTATGTTTTGGATTCGTCGATTTGGATTGAGCTTGAAAGAAAAAATCAATCAATCTCGGAATTGATTTTACCTTTCATTAAAAAAAATCAGATTTGCGTAGTGGATCTTATTCTTGCGGAGGTATTGCGAGGAGTGAAAGATGAAAAAGGATTTCGAGTTCTAAAAAAAGCATTTATGGAATTCCCACTGATTGGGACATCTTGGATCAGAGTTTCTAAGTTGGCATTTGAGGTCAGGGCGAATGGTTTTCAGCCGCCTTTGACTGATCTTTATATCGCGCAATGCATGATTGATCACAAAAAGAAGCTTTTTACCCGAGACGGCGATTTTATTAATATTCAGAGGGTTAGAAAATTTGATCTTGAAGTTCTATGATGTAATTTAGTTGCGCTTTAACGGAGCGGTTGTGAGAAATTTCAGTGTCTTGTTGTTTTCTTCCGCCCAGCGCAGGCCCCAGTCGCTTTTGAATAAAACCACAGGCTGCCCATCGCGGTCTTCCAAAGAGCGGCTGTCTTCTCGTCGGTCAAAGAAATCCGCACTGAATCCGGTGCCGCCGATCCAGCGAGCGTGGATGTAGGGCATTTTTTCGATCCGGACGTCGACAGAGTATTCGGCTTTGAGGCGATGCTGGAGAACTTCGAATTGTAGCGCGCCGACTGCGCCAAGTACTGGGTCCTTATCGCCCAATCCGCGCTGACGGTAAACTTGAACGACACCTTCCTCGGAGAGTTGGTCGAGGCCTTTTTGGAGTTGTTTGCGCTTCATTGGATCGAGGATGGTGACGCCCGCAAAATGCTCGGGTGAGAATCGAGGGACGCCCTGATATTCAATTCGCCCTTTTTCGCAGAGAGTGTCGCCGATTCGCAGCTCGCCCGAGGTGTCCAGGATTCCTACGATGTCACCCGGCCAGGCTTCTTCGACCATCACGCGCTCTTGTGCAAAAAAGTTAAGAGGACGAGAAAGCTTCACATCTTCATTGAGGCGCGAATGGGTCACTGTCATATTGCGCGTGAATTTGCCTGAGCAAACTCGCATGAACGCGACGCGATCACGGTGTGAGGGGTCCATGTTCGCTTGGATTTTAAAGAAGAATCCGGTGAAGTTGGGATCGGTGGGTGATACGGGTCCATCTGCGCTTTCTCGTGCAGTAGGTGTGGGTGCTAGTTCAATGAATCGCTGAAGGAAGTTTTCTACACCGAAGTTGTTCATCGCGCTTCCGAAAAATACAGGAGTGAGTTTCCCTGCCAGGACTTGCTCGCGATTGAACGGATCGCCTGCTGTTTCGATGAGCTCGAGTTCGGTTTGGAGTTGGGATTGCAGTTCCTTGGCTTCGTCCAAATCCATGCGAGGTCCTGTCAGTAGTTCGGCCAAGGCAGGATCACTGACGTTCGAGATTCGTTGGGCTTGGAGTTTACCTTTGACGTTGGCCTCGCCTTCGGTTTGGAAAAAAAGAACTTCTTTGCTTTGACGGTCGTAGACTCCTCGGAAGCGGTCGCCGGTTCCGATTGGCCAGGTCATGGGGCAGGATCGGATGCCGAGGACTTTTTCTAGTTCGTCCATTAAATCGAAGGGGTCGCGGCTGGGGCGATCGAGTTTATTGACGAATGTGAAGATTGGCAATCCACGCATCCGGCAGACTTCGAAAAGCTTGCGGGTTTGTGGCTCGACGCCTTTGGCGGCATCGATGAGCATGACTGCTGCATCGGCTGCGGTCAGGGTGCGGTAAGTGTCTTCTGAGAAATCTTTGTGTCCAGGAGTATCCAGGAGGTTGATCTGCGAACCGTGGTAGTCGAATTGCAAAACGCTGGTGCTGATCGAGATCCCACGTTGTTTCTCGATCTCCATCCAGTCGGAGGTCGTGTGGCGTTGGTTGGCTTTGGCTCGGACAGCTCCAGCTAGGTGAATGGCTCCGCCGTAAAGGAGCAGCTTTTCCGTGAGCGTAGTCTTCCCTGCATCGGGGTGCGAAATAATGGCGAACGTGCGTCGCCGCGCAACTTCTTTCTCAAGCTGGGCTTGAAACTGGGGGGTGCTCATAAATAGAAATAGTTTAATCACCGATTCAGACCAAAAGTTCAAGCTCGTAAAGCGATAAAAGGTGCCAACGCAAGGCACTGCCTAGCATCAAAAAGGTGTCCGACACCTTTTTGATGCTAGGCGCGTCATGACGGAACTCTAAAAATTCAAATAAATTCATATAGTTAATTTTAATTAACGAATTGTCTTGATTTCTACGATTCGTTGCGTTAGATTGGATGAATAAGGAGATACCTGTGCCCCGGAGAGGTCGCGCGTCAAAATTTGAGGAAGTATTTTTTTGAC
>CAYILR010000053.1:0-23352 GCA_964364175.1 uncultured Bacteriovoracaceae bacterium | reverse complement strand
CCGTCAAAAAAATACTTCCTCAAATTTTGACGCGCGACCTCTCCGGGGCACAGTTCATAAGATTAACCGACTACAACAGTATGATTATATCTCTGCCCGCATTTACTTGTCTAGTGTGTCACTTCATGTCGCTTGGCCGGCCCATAAAACTCGAAGCTGATTGACTATACTCCCAAATCGTCGGACAATCTGGGAGTATGATCCAGAGACTGCTATCCCCACTCACCAATAGGAGCTTTTTTTTGTTCGGTGCCCGTGGAACGGGTAAAACGACCTGGCTCGAAGCTCAGTTTAAAAAAAGCGACTGTCTGTGGATCAATCTACTCGATGAAGAAGACGAGAAAAAATACTCACGGAGACCGGGTTTGCTCGATGCACAGCTGACCGAGCGTCTGGACAACAACAACCTCCCTAAGTTTGTGATTATTGATGAAGTTCAAAAAGTTCCAAAACTTCTCGATATTGCGCAAAAGTGGATTCATAAGAAAAAAGTAAAATTCATTTTAACCGGCTCTTCGGCACGAAAGCTCAAAAAAGGCGCTGCCAATCTCTTGGGAGGGCGAGCCAACAGCTACTCGCTGTTCCCGTTCACTGCGCGTGAATTAGGCTCGGCTTTTGATCTTCAAAGTGCGCTCAATTGGGGAACATTGCCGGAGCTCGTCGAATTAAAAACGGAGCGGGAAAAAAGAAGTTATCTGCGATCTTATTGCAGCATTTATCTTAAGGAAGAAATTCTGCAGGAACAGCTGATCAGAAAACTGCCTCCGTTTCGAGAGTTTCTAGAAGTTCTCGCTCAACACAATGGAAAATTATTGAATTTTGAATCTCTTGCTAGAGACGTGGGCGTGGATCACAAAACGATTGCTTCTTATATTGAAATTCTGCAGGAAACCTATCTGGGAGTCTTATTGAGACCACACCATCCCAGTCTTAGAAAAAGCCAACTTCAACAACCAAAATTTTATTTTTTCGATTTAGGAGTTCAACGCGATCTCGCTGGTTGGTCGTCCTCGCCGTTGATGTCTTCGACGAGTGCTTATGGTGAAGCATTTGAATCTTGGTTGATTCAGGAAATCTATCGATTGAATCTTTATTTTGAATACGACTATCGATTGAGCTTTTACCGAAGCAAACATGGGGCAGAAGTAGATCTGATTCTGACGCGGGGGAATGAAAAAATTTGGATTGAGATTAAATCAACTTCTACAGTGGATCCTGTTGAGGTAGCCCAGCTTTCAAAACTGACAAAAGAGTTTTCTCCTCAGCGTGTGGTTTATCTTTCTCAGGATCCCAAACGACAAAAAATTCATCAGATCGAGTGTTTGCCCTATATGGATTTTTTGAGTGAGTTAGTGCGGGTTCAAAAGGACTAATTCGTTAGTCGTGAATCATCAATATGGTGAACATTTAGCTAGCGTCGTTGTGAACATCACTCTTTGTTTTGTGGATAATGGTATGTGCACACTTCAACTACAAAATCAGGCTTTTTAGGGGGGTTGGGTGATCAGGAGCAAAATACGTAGTATTTTAGGGACATGGGGCGAGCCCACGCTCGGGGTCTGTGCTCGGAGGTAATTCACAAAACCAAATAACAATTTCCTCGCATCCGAATTCAATCTCACAGCTACCCACCAAAATCTCTGACTCAGAACCACTTCTGCAACCACCACAACTCAACAGAGACTCCCTCTCCTGCTCATCCCTCTGCTCATCGACTCCAATCACACGACCCGCTCCCCGACCTCGCCTCATGTCCCGGCCTCTGACCACCCAACCACAAACCAAAGGTGTGGGTGGGTGGTCAGAAGCGAAATACGAAGTATTTCATGGATATGAGGCGAGGTCAGGTACCCTCATCAGGTGACCTCTGGATTTACTTTTTTTGAATTACAATTCGTTCGAGTTTGAATTCTATTTCCAAACCGATCGTAATTATTTGAGCATCCCATCGAATTGATCGTCGAAGTCAGGTGAATTAAATTTCGGATCGGACTAAATTAAATCGCGCGGAGAAAGATCACAGACTCGCCAGTTATTTTTATCAATCCGACTGGGAACTTTTGGATGAGGAGGCTCGTGATCTAAACTCAGGTACGACGAACTAGCTTCGAAGTTATGTGGAAAAATAACCAAGCAATCTTTGCCAGTTAATTTTGATGGATAAATAATTCCTTCGATCCCGGCTTGGTCAATCAGATGTCCGAATATCTGCGGATTGGCCGGAATATCATAGTTTGTAGGAGCAACTCTCCAGGCATCGAGCAACAAGGAGCCCAGCAATTGTTGCCGACTCCGGATTAAACCTGGCGGCTCAATATTCAAAAATTTGGCTGCTGCCAAAAGCGCAGGACTGACTGAAAAATTCCGAATTAAACGGAAAAAACTCTCAAGCGACTCTAAGTTTCTCAAATCGAACACCTTTTCGAGCTGTCCACTGACCGACACAATGACTTCTGACTGAGGATTGGTAAGTGCAATTTCTTTAGCCGTCATGGCTTGGGTTGTAGGTGGAATTTGTCCCAACGTTTCTTGCAACGCTGTATCTTTGTCGACTGCCAAATAGAGCGCCGGAAAATGGGGAACTTCAGAATTCACTTTTGAACCCGTATTGAATCGACCTCCAATATCGCTCAAACTGCCCGCCGTCGAAAGAGGGTGTAGTCCGTACTTCCATTTGACTGCTCTTTGGTAATTGCGAAACTTAAAATCCGAAATGCTGGCTTGGATCAAACCTTTTTGTATCTCGTCCCAAATTGCATTTCTCTGGCGAGCGAGTTCTGAATAGTAGTCCCAGTGAAATCTTAGGAGGGCTGAGGTTCGTTCTTTGGCCAGCCGAAGTTCCGCGAGCGTGCCCTGCTCTAATAAATAAGCGACCCCCTGGGTTGATTTCCCCGTTCGACCCGATTTGGGTCGAAATAGATTTTTGTTTTTCCGTCTTTTGACCATTTACCTTTGGTTTTCGTCTAAAGCAGTTTGGATGAAATTCAAAAGCTTTTTAAATCTGCCGACTCGAATCATATCGCGCGGAGACATCCCGCCTAACAAGGGATTCGAGATTTGAAACCACAAGATTGTTTTTTCTTGGTTTTTAAAAAAAGTGCCCACCAAATTGATCGCAGTAGACCACTCGGTCAGCCTCTCTTTGAGATCCTCTCGCATTTTTTCATCATACCGAACCGATGCGAGTGGCACATTGGCCGCGACTGACACGTCTTCTTTTTTGTATTTTAGAAAATCGACTACTTTTTTTCCGTCCAGCTCTCCTTTATTGAAGAAGCGAAAAACATCGGTCTCGGGTACCGAACTAAATAGCGAAGACGCCTGGGGTGATGCCATAGAACCCTCAAATTGTGTTAAAAGCCACTGTTAGTCTTATAAACCTATCGGACGACGGAGTCCACAAGTTTACCATTATTTTTCCACACTTTTTCCACATTCACAACAGACTTAACAACAACCCATAGGTCAGCCAAATGTCAGCCACAAATCAGCCAAACTCCAGAAATTCTGTGAAATGTAGGGAAATAGACGGACCGCGAAACCCGCTTAAACGGCCAAAAACTCACTTTTGTTATTAATGACTTAGCATTTCTAACCAGAAACGCCTCATAGTACTTGGTGCCGAGGACCGTGCACTGCGATCGCAAACACTGTTTGCGGCGCTGTGCGCCCTTCCGGTCCGCTAGGTTTATGGTTTTTTTAGTAGTGGTGCCGAGGACCGGAATCGAACCGGTACGTCTCTTTCGAAACCCAGGATTTTAAGTCCTGTGCGTCTACCAATTTCGCCACCCCGGCCACGGTAATGAGAAATCTACCTCATTGTCATAAGGCAAGAGCGCAGCAGAATCAATTGGCGATCTGAAGAATAGCGAGGGCAACTTCTTGATCGCTCGCTTGTGCCACCGAACCGAGTTGAATCTCAGCAGCTGCGGACTTCAAAGCGGCAATGTGCTCAGCGAGTGCAGGCGAAGCTGGATCACCATTCAGCACAAATTCTCGCGCGCTGTCTTTCAAGAGAGCGACTTCACGAGCGGCCTTTTCCATCGCTTCTTCTTTTTCACCCGAAGTGATTTGAAACAACGACTTAGATCCCTCAACCACAAAAGCTGTGGGAACTACGGCCTGTCCAACGAAAACCCATCGGCTGCAGTTGGAAATATCCTTTTCTTGAACCAAGCAAGCACTCAGAAGCAATACATCCGCACTGAGAGCCGCTGCAGCCAATCCGGCAAGCGGCTGCCCGCCTGCTACTAATGTTGTAGCAGCTACGGAGGTGATACCTCCTGCTGTTCCAGCAACCATGATGTAGGATATAGCGGCCATTTCATCACCACGAGCAATTCCGGTCGTCGAGAGAGAAGCCACAGCCAGCGCCAATAAAACACGAGTATTTTTCATAGTCGGATGCTTACACGCCGACACAAAGAATAGTCAAGCACAGCAAAGATAAAGTTTCAGATTACAAAACAGCGCCGGTGGTTTTAGCAATACGCTGAACTTCGGTTTTTCCACCTTTGGTCACGCGTTTGATAGCGATGCGGGTCGGCTTGCCTTTGGCATCGACGATCATCACTTTGGAATAAGCCATGGGGCGCTCTATCGACACGATTCCACCTTGAGGGCTTTTTTGGCTAGGCTTTACGTGTTTTTTAGCGATGTTGATTCCTTGAACAGTGATTCTCAATTTAATGGGATCCACTTTCAGGACTTTTCCAGTTTTGCCTTTGTCGTCACCCGAGATCACGATCACAGTGTCGTCTTTTTTAATGGCTAGTTTTTTTTCGGTCAAAATGGCTTTCATGTTCTTGCTCCTCCTGTTGGCTGGTTCTGGCGCGAGCCAGAACTTTTCAAAGCCTTAGCTGCTTTGCGACGCTCTACGTAGGCAGCAGCAAATTCAACGCCCAAAATAGTGTGGGGGCGAACTGGCTCAGTGGTAATTGGGTCAATAATCGTCGTCACAGGAGTCAGACGATTGAAACTTGAAAAACGACGCATGTTTCTGCGGCTTCGAGATACTTTTTTCTTTGGGACTGCCATGGGATGCTCCTACTTTTTACCGTATTTTTTCATGAATTTCTCAACGCGGCCTTCGGCATCGATCAAGCGCTGAGTTCCAGTGTAAAATGGATGAGAAAAGCTCGAGATATCCAACTTGATCAGAGGATATTCTTTTCCGTTATCCAATTTGATGCTGTCTTTGGTAGCCATGGTCGAACGGCAGAGAAACTGCTCGCCAGAGGACATGTCTTTGAAAATCACTTCGCGGTATTCGGGATGAATATTTGCTTTCATTTGGATGATCCTTGTTTTTGGCCTTTTTTACGGTGCCGGGTGATTGAGTTCTTCACGGTCTGGAGGCGATCCGAAAGCAGATCCTCTTTTGCCTTGAAAATCGCAGCGGTGATGCCACCTTGCTTATCGATCGTGCGAATCGCACGAGCGGTCAAAGTCAGAGTGAGGGTTTGGCCTAACTCCTGGATTTGATATTTCTTTTTCTTCAGGTTGGGCAACCAACGAGTACGAGTCTTGATGTTGGAATGACTGACCTTGTTCCCGGTTAAGGGACGAACAGCTGTGAGCTCGCATACGCGTGACATGAATAAATCTCCTAAACAGTTCGGGTCGGATATCATATTTTAAGACCACAAAGCAATCTTTTGTTTTAAACTTTTATCAGGGAATGGCGAATCAAGGAAGAATTTCGCATCCATGTCTGTCTTGCGGGGCGTGTTGCGCCACCTTCCGTGTGCATTTCTACTGGCGTGAAGCCGAGAAAAAAGACCATAAAAACCCGGTTCCCATCGAGCTGGTCGAAGAAACCGACCCTTTTTTGCGCACGATGAAGGGCACCAACGAAAAACACAGCCGCCAGTGCGTCGCTTTGAGAGGGAGAATTGGGAAAAACGCTCATTGCTCCATTTACAGCAACCGCCCTACCCCTTGCAGGGCTTTTGAGGCCTCCTACGAGGCTGGGAGGCATAATCCTCGTTGCGATGAAGCTCGGGCACACCATGGTTTGAAAGCGTTGAGAAGAGAGGATTGGGCTACTGAACCGCTACCCATCGAATCTGGCCCTGATTCTGAGTTCGTTGATAGTGAACCGTTGGGCCTTTCTCAGAAATAACCTTCATCCAATTGCCACCGGGAGACATTTCTAGAAGCTCGGGTGCATACAGTCCCTCGACTGAGAGCTGAACTGGATCAAGATCCGACTGATAGCTCGATGCCAAATCAAGAACATCCATCCTTCGGACAATGTTCATGGGATTCGACTGCACTGAAATAACGATCGAATGACTATTGGGGATGACTCCCAGCAGACGGGTATTGGAGAAAACTCGAACGGGGACTTTTGCGCTCGATTGGTCATAGATTTCAACCGAGTTTCTACCACGGAACTCACGCTCAATCGCAACGAAAGATCCATCTGTGGCCTGTAGCGCTTTGACTACATCGGACTGAGAAAGATAAGAACTGCAATCGTCGCTGGCGAAAGCAATGTTGGAGCAAAACAAACCTATCGCTAGCAAGAATTGAATTGAACGCACTTTTACGGCCTCCTTGAAAAATTTTAAGCTAATCTAAGTCAACCAAAGCCAGGTCGAGATAGTCAAAAAATTCTTCCTGCGAACTCGTCAACGTTCCGCGTTGACCCAAATCTATTACGCGCATGACTTCATTCACAGCCTCTTTCTGACGATAAAAAGAACTAATCCGCTTGTATTCAGAAGCAGGATCCATTGCAATCGCAAGCAGCGATCCATCTACAATAGTGGAAGGAATGTTTTTAACATCCTCCAAGAAATCACTAAAATCCTGGTTAAAATTCTTATTTAATTTTTGATTGAGGCGATTCAATTTCTCTAAAGAATAGTTTCCTCTTCGCAAAGGAGTACATCTTTCTACCATCAGTCCAAAGATGGTCGAGCGTCTTTCATAACACTTTTCCAATCGAATCGTTTGAACAGGGGCATTCTCTACATCGGTGATTTGAAGAACCTCGAAAACAGAACCAAGCTCTACTTCTGCGTAAGCTATTCCTGACACCGATAGCAAAAATACCATGCCTACTAAAATTATTTTCATAGGCGCACAATTAGCATTAATTACATTAAATGTAAATAAATACTTGATTAAAATACGCAATAAATCAGGATGTGGACTGCCGACTAGGTTAACGTCCTCGGGCCAGGCGGAAACCCACACCGCAGCTGCGGAGACCAGCGGGGCCGACGCCGCGAAAGGCGGAACGGACGCCCCGAGCGCTGTGGCTCAAACTGCCACCCCGAAACACGCGGTTCGAGCCTGACTGGGCACCCAGAGGGTTGGTTTGATCTTGGCTCCTGTAATTCCCGTACCAGTCCTGTACCCACTGGTGCACATTGCCTGACATATCGTAGAGGCCGTATGCGTTTGGTTTCAGTTTGGCCACTTCGTGAGTTTGACTATCGGAGTTTTCATAGTACCAGGCATATTGATCGATCGATCCTCCTCCGAAGTAATACGGAGTCTGCGTGCCAGCTCGTGCTGCGTACTCCCACTCAGCTTCCGTGGGAAGTCGATATTTGTATCCATCTCGAGTAGTAGAGTTCTTTTTTTCAATGAACTCTTGGACTTCGTTCCAGGACACCTGCTCTACTGGATGATTCGGACACATCGCTACGGGACTTGCAACATGATTGTCTGGGCAATATTTTTTATCTTGAAAATACGAAGGATTACTCCCCATCACTTGCACCCATTGAGCCTGGGTGACTGAGGTCGTTTGAATTTCAAATCCATTCGTCAGAGTCACTCGGTGTTGAGTCTCGTTATTATATCGACCCAACTCATTCTCTGGACTGCCCATCAAGAACGATCCCGGACGAATCGAGACAAAGCTCATCCCAACCCGATTACGCCCTGAAGGATTCGAGCCTGGCTGGTTCACTGGTTGAATCACTGGTTTCTGCACCGGCTGAGCGCGTCGCACGCGGATCAATCTCATCCCCACAGCCGAGGGATTTCCACGAGCTCCCGCTGCGCTTCGGGACACCGCCTTCACGTCAGCAGCAGCACTCAAGTAGCTTCCGCCCCGAGTCACGCGTTCGGCTGGATTCGCAGCTAGCACCCACTCCGCCACGTTACCGTGCAAATCATATAACCCCCACGGATTAGCTTCCTGTTGAGCCACGGCATGAGTTCTCGAATCGGAGTTTTCTTCGTACCACGCGTACTGATTGAGAATCCCAGTATCGTTGAATCCAAACGAGTACGGAAATTGAAGCGATGCTCCGGCACGAGTAAAAGCCTCCCAATCCGTCTCGTTCGGCAACTGGTAAGTGTATTCCGATTGTGCTTGATTGAGTTTAGCAACCACGGCTTGTGCATCTTCGAGCGAAATATTTTCGACTGGGTGATTTGCACACAAAGTCATTCCATGCAAAAGTGTCGCTTCGCCTCGGTCACACTGTTCGGGTTTTTTGAATAGGGCAGGTAGATTTTGCTGAATCAAAAAATACTGTAATTGTGTCAACTCAGTCGCTTGTACTTCGACTTCACGATTTCCGAGAGTGACGGGAACGAATTGAGCCGCCTTTCCGACGTGTCTTTCATCGAGAGCATTCAGAGGATCTAAAGCGAGCGTTGTTTTTTTAGCGACCACGCTATCTCCCTCTGCGGCTTCGCTTTGAGCAGAGTCAGATTCGATCCCCTTGAGGTCTCGCAGGATTTTTTGCAAAAGCTCTCGCGCTGCGTTCGCTTCTGACAGACCCGCCTTGGATTCCCAGCTTCCCAAAATATAAGCCTCGCGGGTCAGAAGTCGTGCCAAGATCATCTTGTTTTTTTCGTCTTTAGAAATGACCAAGAGATAATCCACACCACTCACGCCTAGGCGTTGCTGATGCTCGGGCGACAAGACCAAGCCCGATTGTTCAAAAGCTTGCTCCTTGAGCACCGCCGGTAGATCGGCTTGAGAGCGGGCTACGAGCGTAAACAGGCGTTCTTTTTTCAACCCCGATTGAATCGTGGTTTTGACGCGTTCGACATCTCCGACAATGGCGACTTTCTTGTTCTGCAGCTCGTGGCTGTTTTGCTGACAGGTCAGCTTTTGAATATCGCTAAACGTTCCTGTTTTCAGTTCACCTGTGAACGAATAGGCCAGAGGCGGAACGCCCGGTAACGAACCCACAGGTTTTGCGTTGACGATATCCAAAAGCAAGGACTGAGAGTTGATCCAACCCCACTGACAGAGCAGTACTCCGGTGTCATCACACTTCACGCGGCCTACGGAATCGCTTCCCAACACAATCTCCCGATCTCCTTGCGAATCAGGGATATCGATGCTGACTTGCTTTTTTCCCGAGGAGTCGGAGCAAACGATGCCTTCCGAGGGGTCCATGTTCCACTGCCAGAGTAGACTGGAAATGGAGTAGTCTTGGCTTTTTTCAAGATCCATCAGCCCGAAGACTTCATGGAGCGCGAGCGCGTCTTTTTGCTTGCCGCGCGGTTTTTTACACCAGGTTTGGCTGAGTTCGATGCGGTTGGATCCATCGTTAATGGCTTCGACGGGTTCCCCTGTTCTGGGGTCCTTGAGAAACTCTTGTGAGGATTGCACGACTCGCATCGATTTGAGTTTTTGAAAAAATTCCTGAAACTGCGCTGCGCTCAACTTGGGGCGAATGAAGGGATGCGTGGCAACCGTCATTCCCAATCGATTCATCGTTGCCTTGAACTCAGCGACGCAACCATCGCCTCCGTTGCCGACAGCTCCATCGCTCCAGGCTGAGGCACTTGCGATGAATATTCCTACTACGATTCCTAATTTTACTACTTTCATTGGATTTCTTCCTTTTTAGTGAGGGGGAAAAGTTGAAGTTGAAACTGAACCACAGAATCTCCGTTTTCTTCTTCGAAGGTCTGTGCAAATTTTTTTCTAAACTCTCGAACCATTTCTTTGGCTCGTGACAAATTCTCTGAGCGGATGGCAAGGCTAGTGCCCGTGATCTCACGCTCTTCGACTGGGCAGGTGCGGATGGAAATCTTGGCGTTTTCCAGCATTTGCTCGTGGTAGCGCTTGATCGCCTCGCTGGCCACATCGTGGGTCGTGTTGATTTTTCCTTCGGTAATGCGAAGTCGCCCGGAGGCATCGCGCTGGGCCAAGCCCAAGTATTCGAGAGTTCTGTAGGCTTGCGTGACCTCACGGGGAGTGACTTTGAAACGAAGTTTTTTGCTGATCCAATCGGCGCTCTCGATAAACCCCTTCATTCGCAACATTTCTCGGAGAGGTAGGTAGTACCAGTTCGAGATCGCCGAAAACGTCTTGTCGTCCAAAATTCGTATGGCGCCGTTCGGATGATCCTTGCCCATTTTTTCCATCAATAGAACGCTGAGCCTGGGATCATGTCGGACTTTATAGAGGCGAACGAGGTCTCGGAAATATTCGGCTTGGATGGGATTAAATCGAAAGTATTGAATCAGTTTTTCAGTGACGCCTGGACCCGGGTCGCGATCGCCCTGGATGATTTTGGTGATCGAAGAAGTAGTTTTGAGGCCCAGGCGTTTTGCCCAGCTCCCATAGCTCCAGCTGGAGTTCTGCCGCTTCATATCCTGGGCGTGAGCGACCAGGTAGGCACGGTAGTCCGTGAAGTGATGAATTTCTTGTGACACTTTCATTGCAGCGCATTATATGCGGTGCGTTGGCAAATGTCTATGCTATTTTGGCAAGCTTGCATAATACTGTTGGCTAGTTTGCCAACACGGTGAGCATTAGCCATCAACAATCATTCTAAACGATTGTTTTATTTCTATAAATTCAATAAATTCTCCCGAAAAGCCCCCACATCGATCTCAGTCACCTTGTTCTGATCCCCGTCCATATAATTCACTTCGTAGCGATCCACAGGCAGGTCCAAGCTGTCGATCTTGGAGAAATCCATCCAGGTGATCCGGTGGGTCTGTGTTTTGGAACGGACAATCGCTCGTGCCGTAGCAGGCGGGCGCTTTCCTTGGATCGTCACTTTTAGGCGTCCGAGAGGAGGAATCACTTTCGTGCTTTCGTGCACAAAAACATCCACGGGCGAAATCCACTGTTCGGGGGTGTCCTGCTTGAGGAACCTCGCACGATAGCGTCCTGGGGGCAGCCACATCGTTTTGGATCCTGGCGTCGTGGTCGGCACCTCGATAGGATGGATCATGTTTTCTTCCTGATACATCTGGAAGGTATAATCGGTGATGGGCTGACCGAGCCCGTCCTTGGCGCGCACGTCGACTTTGGCATAATTAAGCGCGACCACGGTTTCTTGCATGCTCTTGACGGTGATGGTTTCTCTCAATCCCGCCGAGACAAATGTGTAAGTCCCCGCCGGGAGCTCGAGCGCGGTTTCGACCGTAGCGCCGGGCCTTCCAAACCACTGATTGTTGCCAAATACGGCTGCGTCCACTCCGCGAGCGTCTTGCAAAATATCTCCGGGCCCACCTCGAACTTCGAGCCTCACGCGGCCTTCTCCGGGCATCTCAACGACGTTCACTCGTCCTGCTTGGACTGTCACACGAGACATTCGGGTTTCGGGACTGCTCTCGACCACCAGATCGTAAGTTCCGGCCGGTACTTGTCGGTAGACTGCGACCTGTCCGTCTTCGACCCATCCGGATCCATCCGGAGGCGAGTCGACTTCGTAGAGATCGTAGTGCAGGTGGCGCGTTCTGCCTTTGGAGTTTTTATAGTTCACCAATAGAATCCCTTTGCCGGCTGGGATTTGGCCGACGTAGCGACCCACCGAGTCGATGGGCTCTTGCGCGATGGATTGATTCTCGGTCTCAAAATACGGACGTCCGCTGGGTGCACGAATTTCTGAATTGCGTCTCAGGATCGCTCCGTTCCATCTCAGTGCGCCACCATTGCGAGCGCTCTCGGTGGTGGGGAGAATGACTTGAATCATTCCAGTTTCGCGCGAGTAGCGGGCTCTAAAAATCCCGCCCATGAATCCGCCTTCGACGGTCGAGGAAGTGTGCAGGTCTTTCCAAAATCCGTAAATCTCACCGCGAGTGTAGATGGCGTTGACTTCGTAGTGCGGAGGTTGCTCACTCTGTCCTTGCCACGTGATCCAGAGTTTGATTTTTCCGGGACGGCCTGCGACGTGCTCCAGCCTGACTTTTCCGGGACGGGTGGGCTCGGGGCCGAATTCCCAAACTCCAGCGAGATTGACTTGATTGAGCTCGAGATCCAGAGCTTCGCGCGCCCTGACTCGTTCGATCCAGCGTTGTTTCTCTTGAAGCTGAGCTTCGAGTTCGTAGCGTTGAAGCCAGAGCCTTCGATATTCTGGATTGGAGTCGATGGGCGTTGGATTCGGGTTGGCTTGGTGTTTTTCTCGCAGAACTCTCAGCTGCTCCAAAACTTGCTGAAGATCTCTCTGCAACTGTCGGTAATTCTCGTCCAGATAAAATCCAGGAAACGATGCCAGCAAAAGTTTGATTTCTCTTTCGCGCTGTTCGAGTTCCAGCACTCGTACCCAGTCGACTTCGTCGTATTCACCCGAGACGCGGCCCAGGTTAGCGATCAGAGCCAAAACCTCGCTCAGGTTTTTTTGAATTTCCACGACTTCTTCTTCGAGCGTATTTCGTGTGGTGAGTGCCCCGGCTTTTTCAAGAACCATCTCGTAGACTTTCTTTTCTTCTCGCTGCAAGAGTCGTCTCAGTCGACCGATGTGTGGATAAAGCTGACTGGGGTTGCCCAAACTCGGTTTCCACTGATTGGGGAGCGCATCGGTGGAATCGGTCAGGAGATTTTTGAGTTGCGGCTCTGCGAGCTCCACCCAATGCAAATACTCCATCAGACCCGCGTGCGCGGTTCGAGGAGTCACAGGCGAAAGGCTCTTGAGAATCGCCTGGAATCCATCCGGATCTGCTTTGAAAGCTACGAGGTTCTGCGTAGCTTCAAAAAGCCTACGAATGGGATCGTTGGGAGATCTCTGTGGAACATCGTTCACAAAATCGAGACCCTGAATGTGTCGGGCCAGCAAAATTCTTTCGCCGTACTTGGCAATTGCGCGACCCGCCTGCCAAACCAGTTCGTGTCCGTGGTGATAGGCGTTGACGTGTTCCATCATCAGCAGGATTTGATCCTGAACCATTCCCTCAAAATCGGCTTTGCGATAAACGCTCAAATCTCCATCCACCGTGAATTGCGGATCGAGCAGTGCTTTGCCAGGGCTGGTTTTTTTGGCCTGAAGTCGAGTCACGACAATGTCCAATCCTGTAGGATTGCAATAGGTCTCGATTCCCTCTCTCAAAAAGAAAACCATGTCACGCTCGAGAGCGGCTCGCTCGGCTAGCGCGCTTCCGGGACGCTCGAGTTCCTTCATCTGGATTTCCCAGAGCTGATCTTGGTACTTGCGAACACGTTTGTCGTAGAGACTTTCGCGGGCGCGAAGCTCAGAGTCTGGGTTTTGTGGATCGAGACCCAACTCACGAGTCTCAGCTGCGAGTTCTTGTTGCCCTCGGAAGAGAGAATTCTCGGCTCGATCAAATTTTTGATTCAACTCGGTGAGGATTCGCGCGCGTTCGGCGGGAGGCGTATTTTCGGTTTCGAATTTTTTCCAAAGAATATTCTCTTGGTTCGACTCAAACCGTCTGCGCTGTCCCTCACTCATGTGAAGCATGGCTCCAGCCAAAGATTCGGACTCAATCCACTGCCCGTGTTTAATTCCGGCAACGGGACCATCCACGGCGTCGAGCGCTGTCCGGAGTGGAATATTTTCATTTAGGAAGTAGAAAATATTGATGTACTCGTTGACATCAAACGCACGTGCCGACGGAGGAACTCGGCCTCCATCCACGCTCTGAGCTTGCGCCTCATAGAGCCTGACCAAGAGTTTGCGGACCAACGGATGCGCCGAAGATCGGTCGATATCACTCGTGGGATCTTTGGATCCAGGGGCAATGATGTTTTTGTTAATAAAACTCAGCTCAAAAAGTGTTCGATTTTCGAGGGCCTCGATCGCACGATCGCGCTCGGGTCCGGGGGGAAACCGCTCTTCCACTTTCTTGCGATCGTCTTGAAAAGCTCTGCGAACTTGATCACGAGCCATCGTGACAGCCTCGTGTTCCATTCCCTTGAAAGTGACTTCGCGCAATTCGCGGATTTCTTCGGCGACGGCGCGATACTTGGTGGGTGCGATTTCAACAAGAACTCGAATATCGTTGAACGAAAGGTCTCCGCGTTTCAAAGCTCGGAAAACCAGATCTCTCGAAAGATCGCCTTTTTTGCGGTTTTTAAGAACTTCGCTCAGAGTGCGCGATGCTTCGGCCTGTAAGCGGAGTTGCTCCTGAACGCGCTCGTAAGTGTGACGCATCATCCGAGGATCGGTTTCGAAGTATCGCTTGAGTGCGGGTGGCAAGTGCTGGCCCATCCAACCTGCAAAATCACTATAGGCTGGAACTCGTCCGTGAAATGCGTTGGAGATGTGTCGCGTGATTACGCTATTAAACATCACCGATAGAAAGGTCTCGATGTCGACTTTGCCTTCCATCTCGCTGAGATAATAAGTATTGAGAAATCCATCCGCTGCAAGACTCAGTCCATCCTGAATCCATTCTTCTGTGGCTTCGCGAACGGCGCGGTCCTTGAGGAGTTTTTGAAACGGAAAATTCTGAGTCCAATTCTCCACAGCCCTCGCCATAGCGGGCGTCAGGAACTGCGTTCCACGAGTGATTCCCTGAAGCACACTGCCCAGGAGAAAACTCTCGATCATGATTTTTTTGAGATCGACTTTGCCGTGCTCGAGATAATCTTGTCCGGCACTGAGTGCAGCGCCTGCGACCATCTCAGCCAGAACTTGCACAGCAATGACGGTGCCCTCGGAGAGTGAAAGCGCTTCTGCTGCGGCGGCGATTCGCAATCCGATCAACTCGGGGGCGACGACGCTGACGACTGCGATCCCGATGTTTTTGGGAGTGATGATGTTGAGCCAGGCTTCGCCGGGGAGGTTGAGCTTTTGTTGCATTCCACCCAGGTTTCCGCTGAGCGTGCGTGAGTCGGTGGGAATGACGTAGGTTTTCAGCCCGCCCGTGTGGGTCTCGATGTAGCCGTAGTTTTCGAGGAGCTGGCGAGTTTGCAGCGGGAGTTGAGCAGGATCAGGCGTGCGAGCTGCCTGCTGAAACGCGGAGGCTGCGGCATCAGATTCGCGAGTGAACTGCTGAATTCGCTTGCTGACTTCGTCGTACGAGGCGCTGCCGGTTCCCCAGGCGCCGTAGTAGCGCAGGATCATTCCGAGGCCTTTGTTTAGGCCTTCGCGACCGTATTCTTTGACGAACCAATCATTCACCGATTGCTGCTGCGAAATAATTACGCGAGCGACGGCGTTGTAGTACTCCGGCACGGTCGGAGTTCGGCCCTGGATCAGGTAATTGAGAAGTTGATACTCGGGAGTTTGCAGAACTTCGCGCTCGAGTTGTCTCGCAACATCCTCGCGCGAATCACTGGGCCAAAAAAATCGGCTGAGCGGCAAGCGACGGGAGTGGTGATTCAATCGTGCGACGAGATTCAGCTCGGCATTGCGCGCGATTTGCTGTCGGACTGCGCCGACGACCGGAGTTTCTTTGCCCTCAACCGCCTGATCGAGAATCAGTCCGTGAACTGCCAATCGTCGATATTCCTCGAGATTGTAGCCCATTTGAATCGCGGAATACCATTGGTAGACGCGGTCACTGACGCCACCGACGGGATCAGCTGCGTGTCCCACATCGATTTTTTCCATCGCATCGCCCAGCTCGTCCATTCGAAGGAGAGTCAGCTGGCATTTGGAACCGGGGCCGCAGAAAAACCGCTCGCCAAACTCACGAGGTCCCACCAAGGGTCCATGAGCTGAGAGTTGCATGAAAATAATTTCGAGCTGAGTTCTGGCAACTCGGATCTCGGCTTCTTGATTGGCAAAAATTCGAGCGACATCGGATTCGGCAGGGTTGGAGGCCAGGATGTTGTCGAGGTGTTTTTGAATCAGAGCAAATGACCGGAGAGCTGCGTTTTCTTGAGTTACAAAGAGATGATTCAGAAATTCGACTTTTTCTTGGGGTGTGGCCTTTTGATTGACTTCGAGTCGGAGAATCTCGGTAAGCAGCGCCTTGTAGCGACCTTCGGCGGTTCGGAGAGCATCTCTCTCGGGGAGATTGGGGTCAGAATCGTTGCCCAGCTCGACTTTGAGGCGCAAGTCCACAGTGCTTGCGACGACTTCGTTTTTGAACTGGTTTTTGAGTTGATCAATGGGACCGGACCATGCTCCTGATGGGAACAACAAAAGAAAACCGAGCGTCCAGCGGAGTTGAAGTTTTTTCACCCGTCGGATTTAAAGAATTTATTGGATTTAGTCAATAAAATTGATTAATATAGTCGGAATGAAAATTCACTTTGTCCTAATTCACGTCTCACTCTGGACTTTAGGGCTTTCCGCAGCCCAAGCCGACAGCTTCATGGTGTTTAATGAAGGACTCAAGCACCTCCCTGAAATCCAAGAAATGATCGCTCCCGCTCCCTTGTTGAAGGATGCTTATGGACGCATCTCCTTTCGCGGGAAATACATCCGCACGATTCCCAAGAATCCCGTCGCCAAGCCTGGAGAGCCTGATTTCAAAGTCCGAGTCGAAATTCAGCCTTACGGAAGACTAGGAGAGAACTTAGCCAATCCCATCGTGATTTCGTATCACTGGGGAGGTATGCATTTTGATTTTGATTCTCTCGGGGATCTCAAAAGAATTTTTGCCAATCTGGACGAAGTCCTGGGAGTCAGCTGGGAGTCGGATCAAATTCGCCCCGCCATGATCAGCCTCATGGATCCTCAGAACGAGCTGAACCTCGGGCCCGCGCTTCCTGCCGGCACAATTCCACAAGATCGATTGAAGCACGGTTGGATGAGCTACTTTGTGCTCAATGGCTGGATGAGCATGGAAGAACGTATAGCGATTGGGACACAGGATCCCACTGATCCTCGACTGATGCCTGTGACTGGAAATACTTTTGCGTTCCTCAAGGGAATTTCGATCGGAAAAAAATATCCTACCGTCTCTGATCCTGGATTCGTTCCACAAGCGATCGCGCTCTATTCTGCGATTTGCGATGTAGCAGATCTTGAACTCGATCAAGTCCCACCTCAGCTGCAAGGCAAAGGTGAGCGTCTCCGCTCGATCGCTCGTGAACTCCAGGATGTTTTGATTCGTAGCCTGCGTGTAGGAAATCACGCCGATCAAATTTTTAATCCAGAAAACCCTGAGCTCCCACTCACCTGGAGAGACATGCACTCCATCGCACTTTCGATCATCCAAAAAAGTTCGGTTTTTCTCAAACCTAAGTTTGGTGAAGAAATCACCGAGGCTCTCATTAATCTGATGGGAACCGAGGGTACCTCCGTCTCCATTCGTAATCAGGCAAAAGATAATCTGGTTCGCGTTCTCCGAGATTTCAAAGGCGGAGTGAAGTTTAGAGAAACCGCGTATCGGCTCACTCAATCCGATGAATCAGAACAAAGAAAAGCCGCACGCGAAGGCCTGCACTTAGCCAAGTGGGGTCGTGCTCGAGAAGTGATCCCCTACTTGCGCGAGACTTTTGATATGTGGCGCCACCATGCCTACCTGTCGGTAGACCACCCCGGCGATTACTGGTGGGAGCGTCTGGTGGACACCGCACATATTATTTATTTAATTTCTCAAATCGAAGCGAGCTCGCATCCCGATGGCGCTCGGATTTTGGCCGAGTACAACGAACTCATGAACAAAATTCGAGAATACATGAGCCAGAGCTACCCGCGACGCTGGAAGAAGATGGAAGAATCGCTGGCTGAGGCTGCTCTGCGGAAATTTTAGAATTGAGCTTCAACCTCAAGCTTTTTGATGACTCAACGCTGCTTTAAAGAATGCACCCACCATCAGGGTGAAGCACACGACCGCAAAAAGATCCGAATCCGCAAGCAAAGGCCACTTGCTGCCCCAATCTAACGCGTGACGAATCGGCTCGTTGAGCGAAATTCCGGCAATTCCGATTCCGGCAATCGAACCCCCTGCAATCAAGCCTGAAGCAAAAAGCACACCAGGCCCTGAGTCGGAGGACACGTCGTCCTTGCGTTTTTGGCGTCTAGCCAACCATTCCACAATCGCGCGAACCATTCCGCCCAGGAACACACCTGCAGATGCGGACAGAGGCAAGTACACACCCACTGCAAAAGGGAGAGCTGAGATCCCCAGTAGCTCGATGGCAATCGCAATAGCGGCACCGAGAAGCACTAATTCCCAAGGCAATTTGCGCGTCAGGATGCCGTCGATAATCAACGACATCAGACGAGCTTTGGGAGCTTCGTATTTTTGTACAGGAGTTCCGTCATCGCGCTGATTGAGATTTCCGTTGATCCCTGGGTCGACGAGGTAGCGAATTTTTCCTTCTGCATCGACCAGATATTTCCCTGCGCTGATTTGGCCAATGAGCGGCAGCAAAGGAGTGTCGGGAGCTGGATTCTCCGGAATCCGCAGAACTTTCATTTTCTCTGTACTGCCAGTAGCCGATTCCTGATCATTCAAACTCGCCAGGATCGATCCGGGAATCGTGATCGTGGGCAGATTCTTTTGAGTGTATACGGTCGAAGCTTGATTCAGTAACTGCAGTGTAAATCCGATGATCAAAGCCGATGATACCGTTCCAGCCAACATCGCAAACTGCTGTTTGAGCGGTGATGCGCCGACGAGGTACCCCGTCTTGAGATCCTGAGAAATCGTTCCACCATTCGAAGCTGCGATGCAAACGATCGCAGCCACGCTGAGCGCGGTAATTCGCTCTGCCTCACCCACCCAACCCATCGCGAGAAAAATCAGGCAGGTCAGAAGCAAAGTCGCCACGGTCATTCCAGAGATGGGGTTCGAAGAAGATCCGATCTCTCCCGTGAGACGAGAGCTGACTGTCACGAACAAGAAACCAAAAAGCAGAATCATGATAGAACCGAGGAAATTCATGTGAAACGCCGGAACTGCCCAAATCACGGCGACGAGAACTAGAATTCCAATCCCCACATATTTCAATGAAATATCTTGGGTCGTTCGATCAAATGCAGCACCTGATTTTGCACCCCGAGCAGTTTTCAACTGCCCCAATCCAGCTCGAGCCGAACGCACAATCAATGGCAACGCACGGACCAAGCTAATAATCCCGGCCGTCGCCACCGCGCCAGCACCAATATACAGAACGTAACTTCTCCAGATCTCGTGAGTCGACATCATCGCAACCAGTTTTTTGCCCGGAAAAATCGGCGCTACCGCATTTTGTCCGAAGAGCAAAGCCATCGGAGTCAGCAAACAAGCCGAAAAAATCCCCCCCGACAACATCACACAGCCCGTGCGAGGGCCGATGATGAATCCGACACCCAGAAGCTCAGGCGACAATTCAGCACCCAGCGCTGCGCCCTTGAACCAATTCAACGGACGCTCAACGACGTCCTTCCACATGTGCATACCGACACTGATCATTTTGTAAACCAAGCCAAGAATAAACCCAGAAAACACCGTCTGAGCTGAAGTCCCACCCTTTTCGCCTGAGATGAGAATCTCTGCGCAGGCAGTACCTTCGGGATATTTGAGTTTTCCATGCTCTTCGACAATCAAGGATTGCCTCAAAGGGATCATGAACAGAACCCCGATTAATCCTCCCAAAAGCGCTACCAAAGTCGAACGCCAAACGTCCATCTCATGACCGAGAATCAGAAGAGCTGGCATCGTAACTGCGACACCAAAAGCCAGAGACTCCCCTGCAGAACCAGCTGTTTGCACAATGTTGTTTTCGAGAATCGAAGCCTTGCGAAGACCAAACGCCTTAGAAATCCCTCTAAAAACCGTAATCGAAAGAACCGCAATCGGAATCGAAGCCGAAACTGTCAGACCAATCTTGAGCGCCAGGTAAAGTGACGAAGCGCCAAAGATGATTCCGAGCACCACCCCCATGATCACCGGGAGCGGCGTAAACTCGAAGGCTTTGGTGGAAGGCGAGACAAAAGGACTGAATTCGGTTTTCATCCCAAATTTGTCAACCAAGCCAGTGGATTTGGCAATAAAAATGAGGCTGGGCGAAAAACTAAGATCAAGAATAGTAGCGTTTCATTTTCGTTTCTCCGAAAAATTGAACTGCATAGAGTTGATTATGCGTTGGGCAGGCCAGTCTGAGGTTCGTAAGGTCCGTTTTTCCTCCCACGCTAAAGGGAACAATATGATCCAGCTGCAATCGATGTCGGGATTCACAGCGTTTACCTGATTTTGGATCTGTGTATTCGCATCGTGACTGAGCTCTCTGCCAAATTCTATATTTGGTATCAACGGGAACGTAGCGAGATGGATTTTTGTCCGTGACATCAGCCGGCTGATGTTTGAGTACCGATTCTTCTTTTAAGCTCTTTTGTTCCGGATCGTTTCGCTTCAGGTATTCCTTCAAAACCGTTTTCAAAACCTCGCTGTGATTCTGGTTCCCTTTCAATTCCTGAAATCGCTTCAACATCTCCATCGTTTCGGAATCCACGACAAGTGAAAGCTGAGTGAGTTCCTGAGTCAGAACCTTCTCACGTTCCTTTGGAATTTGAAGTTCGGGCGCAATCGACGCAAAAACTTGCTCCACTTGTCTTTTGCTTTTACCTGCCACCTCGTTGATCAGCTCCTGCTTCGCTTCAGGAGCGAGTTTCTTTTTCTCTTTTCTTTCCAACTTGCGGATAAAAACCTGGACCTGCGAAGCCGTAGTCAAGCTCAACTCACCCTCTTGGATTTGCTTCTCCACCTCTGGCATCGCCTCTATCAATTCCATCGCTCGAAGTCGTTCGTTGGTCGCGGGCTCGGAGTATTTCAAATAATGTCGGACATACTCCCAAAGACCGCCATATCCCTTCACCGCAAAAACACGTCGCTCCTTAACCGCGATGAGATGATGCAAAAGTTCAAGCGTCGCGCATTGTTCATGTCGTGCGATCTCCAAAGTTTTGATGTGAAGATCGTCAATGGATAGATTTTTGAGCGGTTTTTGGGTTTCTGTTGAGTGATTTTCGAGTTGCATTGGATCTCCCCCGAGATGTGAGTTTGGATTCTTAATCTCTATCACAAATCACTAAAAACAGTCTTAAAAATAGGGGGTATTTAAAAAATTACTTCAGGATTTAATCTCAAGCGGAGTCGCCGCATACTGCCGCGCCGCCAGTTCTTCCAGCAAAAACTGCGACCGGATGGGCTTGCCCAGTGTCAATGCCGTCAAGCTATTCGCAACAGAACGTACGGAAGCCACGGTTCTTTTTTTCCACGTTCCTTGCGGAGTCAGCTCCCGGGACTTCGTGCTGTCTGCCAAATAAACGGGAATCATCACTTTTTCCAGATACTCGTACAAACTCGGATCCAGCACTGGGAACGCCAATTCCAATCGCGAGAAGAAATTTCGTGGCATCCAATCCGCACTCGAAACATACATCGCTCGCGAGTGCCCAAAGTAATACAGCCGGCTGTGCTCCAGGTATCGATCTACGACGCTGATGACACGAATATTCTCACTCAAGTTCTGAACCCCCGGAACCAGCGAACACGCCCCACGCACGATCAAGTCCACCTGCACCCCAGCCTTTGAGGCCCCATACAACTGCTCGATCACTCCCGGGTCGACCAGTGCATTGACCTTCGCCACGATTCTGGCTTTGTGCCCTTGCTTCGCGGCTTCGGTCTCCGATTGAATGAGCTGAATCAATTTTCGGTGCAAGCGCGTCGGCGCAGAAAGCAGCTGCTTAAATTGAGTAGGCACCTCACCCCTCCACACTGAATCGAAGAAATATCTCGCGTCAGTCCCGATCTCCGGATGCGCCGTCAAAATCGACAGGTCCGTGTACATTCGTGCAGTAGAAGCATTGTAGTTTCCTGTCGAGAGATGGGTGTATTGTTTGACCACGCCTTCTTCCTCGCGTGTCACGAGCGCTACTTTCGCGTGCAACTTTAATTTCCCGAAACCAAATGCGACCTCGACTCCAGCTTTTCGCAGCTCATCGGCCAAGCGCAAATTATTCAACTCATCAAATCGCGCTCGCAACTCGATCAAAACTCGGATTTTCTTGGTTTTTGCTGCAGCTTTCAGTGCTTCAATCACGGGCGATACGGCGTCCGTTCTGTAAATCGTCTGCTCAATCGACTTCACACCCGGATCCAGGCAGCATGCCTGTATCCAAAGTACAAACGTCTCAAAAGAATCATAAGGATGATGAAGGAGCACATCGCGCTTGCGGATCCGCTGGAACATTTGCCCAGAATCTCCCGACTTGAACTCCTTCGGCACCCACGGGTTCGTCGGTGGATATTTGAGGCCGGGTTTTGCGGCTGTCTCCGGCGGAGTGAAATTCACAATATTCCACAATCCCTGAAGATAAAATGTCGCTGCTGCCGGCATCACCTGGCCATTGCTCAGCTTTAGATTAGCAGCTGCTTTGTACAAAAATTCCTGCGGAATCGCTCCCCGGTATTGCAGGCGAACCGGCCTGCCTCGATCTCGATTTCCGATTCCCGTTCGCACCACGTCCGGAATCGACTCACGATCTTCTTCGTTCAGATTGAATGTAAAATCCCCGTCACGCGTAAGGCGCACCATCCCGGGCGCTCCTTCCATCCGAAATGCATCCCCCGCGTGTAAACACAGCAAATCATCGACAAAAAAGAAATATGTCTCTCCCGAAACCGAATCCTTGCTCCATACCATTCCCGGAATCGTTCGCGGGATCAGCAACCCCACATCACCCCGGAACCAGACGATGGCCTGCATATTGTCGAGCGACGAGAGTTTGGATCCGGTGAATGCCATCGGTGCGGAAAGCAATGGCAAGATCTGCTCTTCAAAAACTTTTTTTCCCAGATCAAACGACGTTTCGCCTGCTCGAGTCTGGCAGTTGCCTATCCGGATTCCCACAGATTCCAGCTCCGAAGCCAACAAATCCAATGCCTCGACTTGTTTCGCACCGAACTTCGCAGCACTTTCTAGAATTGAGTCACGAACTCGACTCAAGTGTTCAGCGGTGTCAGGATCATTTTTGTCGGCCGTCTGCACCGAACGGTTGATGGAGCCGAATCGAACCATGAAAAATTCGTCTAGATTGGAGGCCGAGATCGCCAAGAACTTCACCCGCTCCAGCAAAGGATTGGCCGCCTGCCGGGCCTCCGCCAAAACCCGCTCGTTGAATTGCAGCCAGCTCAGATCCCGATGAATAAATGCAGTTCGGGGTGCTGACAGCAAAGACGGAAGTGTGGGAAGAAAATCCACCTGTAATGGAGTTCGTGTAGCTGACATGACCTGTGCCCCGGAGAGGATGAGCGTCAAAGTTGCCTTTTCTGCCTTTCCTAATA
>CAYILR010000052.1:0-24754 GCA_964364175.1 uncultured Bacteriovoracaceae bacterium | reverse complement strand
AGTAATTTTTTGCCTTGCAAGGTTGGTCATCCATATGAGCTTATTTACCGCTCGCTGGAGGAACTCTGAGTGGCGCTCTGGTTCTTGCTGGTGCTCCTTCTTCGGGGCTTCACGCAGCCACTAAAACGTATTCGGATTCTTATCTTGGAGGGCAAGCGATTGATACAAGCGCACTTGCTTCCATTGCCAATAACCAAGTTCTCGGGTGGAACTCAGCAAGTTCGAAATGGGCTCCTTTGACGGTAGTGGGTGCAGCTGACGCGACGGCCCTTCAGGGAATTAATATTGACTCAGGTGCTCCGACTACAGCCAAAGTTTTAGTCTACGATACAGCGGTAGCTGCTAAGTGGGCCCCTGCAACACTAGGAGCGGCTTCGCTTGCTTCTGACGCTGTTACTACGGTGAAGATTTTAGACAGCAACGTGACGACTGCAAAACTTGCTTCAAGTTCTGTGACTGCAGCAGTGCTTGGAAGTGATGCTGTGACGACGACAAAAATTCTGGATGCAAATGTAACTGCAGCCAAACTGACCAACAGCACGCTGACTTCCACTCAAGTCAGCACCACCGGTGGAATTCAAACCTACAGTGTGACCTCTCCTACGGCCAATGCCACGCTCACTGCCGGACAAACAGTTGCTCTAGTCGATGCCACCGCTGGAAATGTAACGATCACCCTACCGGCAGTGGCTGCAGCGGGCTCTGGGCAAGTGTACACTGTGAAAAAAACAGACTCGAGCTCAAACTCCGTCACCATTAGCCCTGCCTCTGGCACAATCGATGGAGCAGCAACGTTAGTACTCAGTAGTCAGTATCATTCTGTGCAGCTTGCTACGAATGCGACAAACTGGTTTCAACTCGGGCAGAAGCAAATCGCTGGATCTTCGTATGCCAAGCTCGACACTTTTAGCGGTTATGGATCGACAAAAAACAAGCAAGTTTACTTTGTAAATGCCTCGACCGTTGGGACTGATCTCTCCATCACCCAAAGCACAGTCGATGGAGATAAAATAACGGTCAACACGACTGGGGGCTATTTAGTTCAGGCTCAGTTCGTTCACGGGACCGCTTGTAATCCGGTGGCGCTGATCACTAAAAACACAACGGATCCAGGCAACACAGACCCCTGGCAAGCTGATGTCAACGGGACTCTAATGCGCTATGAGGCCGTGAGCGTGGGTGACTATCAAGGAATTCCCATGGCAGGGGTTTTTAATTTGAGTTCAGGGGATTTTTTGTACCTGCACTTGCGAAGTTGTACAGGTCAATTTGTGGCATATTGGTATTTTCAAGTCACTCGACTCTGGTAGGCTTTTTTGATTTCTAGCAGGTCCATTGTCACAGTATATCATCCTATTGATACAACTCTTGCCTTACGGAAACAACCCACGCAACAGCATCGCGCGATTCAACCGATCAATCCCAGCAATCAAAGCAGCTGTTTTCATGCCGCATTTGTACTGAGCCTGGATCTCGACCACCTTTTTGAACGCAGCGGCCATGACCTCAGCTAATTTCTCATTCACTTCGCTCTCGTTCCAGAAGAAGTTCTGCAGCCCTTGCACCCACTCAAAGTACGAAACAATCACGCCGCCAGCGTTGCACAGAATATCCGGAATAATAAACACTCCGCGAGACTCCAGGTCCTCGAGCGCATCGGCTGTGATGGGACCATTCGCGCCCTCGGCAATGATCTTGGCTTTGACTTGATGCACGTTCTTAGCGGTGATGACTCCGTCGATTGCTGCTGGAATCAAAATATCCACAGGCAACGCCAGCAAATCATCATTGGTCATTTCGTCCGCACCTGGGAATCCTTTGACTCCGCGGTTTGCGATCGCAAACTTCATCAGCGCAGGAATATCGATTCCGTTTTTGTTGTACAGAGCACCCGTGTGATCCCCCGCTGCCACGACTTTCGCACCCAGTTGGTGAATCTCATTCGCCGCAATTGCTCCGACCTTACCAAACCCGTGCACTGCCACTGTCGTGCTTTGATCAATGCGGGGCGCTGGTTTTCCGATCGAACTCAAATGCTTCACCGCATGCTGAATGGAGTAAACCACTCCACGTCCTGTACTCTCATTTCGACCCAGAGATCCACCGATTTCAATCGGTTTGCCAGTGACCACTCCCGGAATCGCAAATCCTTTTTCTTGCGAAAAAGTATCCATCATCCACGCCATGTGCTGAGAGTCCGTTCCCACGTCCGGCGCTGGAATATCTTTGTCCGGACCGATGATCATATTGATTTCGGTTGTGTACCGACGGGTCATCGCCTGCGCTTCCTGGCGCGAAAGCACGGATGGATCAACTCGAATCCCCCCCTTGGCTCCACCCAGAGGCAAGCCCACAAGCGAACATTTAAAAGTCATCAACATTGCCAGACCCGCGACTTCAGAAAGATTCACTTCCGGATGAAAACGAATCCCACCTTTTCCGGGCCCCAGGGTCATGTTGTGCTGAACTCGATATCCCTCGAAAACTTTGATCGACCCATCGTCCAGACGAATCGGCACGGAAACAATCAATGCACGCTTCGGCACTTTCAGCCGCTCTGCAATGTTCGGATCCAAGCGCATCGTTTTTGAGGCGCTCTCCAACTGCATGACTGCGTTGCGATACAAATCACTGGTGTCCCAAATATGGGATTGAAATTGGTAACTCATCCGAACATTCCCTCTTTGGAGAGACATTAAAGGAGAATACCGGCCTTCGGCAAGACCGAATTTTGAGAGGAGGACTGGCAAAAATAAATTCGAGGTTGATTATTGGGGGGTCTTGCCCCTAGTGTTACCCCAAATGAGCAAGACCGCCCTAGTCATCGTCGAGTCCCCGACCAAGGCCAAGACGATCCGAAAATTTCTGCCCAAGGGCTACATCGTCGAAGCAAGCATGGGACACATCCGTGATTTGCCCCAGTCCGCCGCGGAAGTTCCCGCAAGTCTTAAAAAAGAAAAATGGGCACGTCTGGGTGTGAACGTCGAAAAAAACTTCGAACCCCTCTATGTGATTCCCAAAGGGAAATCCAAAATTGTCGCTGATTTGAGAAAAAAAATCAAAGATGCCGATGCACTCTACCTCGCAACAGACGAAGACCGCGAAGGAGAAAGCATCTCGTGGCACTTGTCCGAGATTTTGAAGCCCACGATTCCGGTTCACCGGATGGTTTTTCACGAGATCACCAAGTCAGCGATTCAAAAAGCGATTCAGGAGCCTCGCGATCTAGACCTTCGATTGGTCAAAGCCCAGGAAGCACGCCGGATTCTGGATCGCCTCTACGGATTTACTCTGTCTCCGCTGCTCTGGTCGAAGATTTGCTACGGACTCTCTGCGGGCCGCGTGCAATCAGTGGGACTTCGTCTGATCGTGGATCGCGAACGCGAGCGATTGGCATTCGTGAAAGCCGATTACTGGGATTTGTTGTCGGAGTTGAGCAAAAAATCAGGCTCCGAAAGTTTTGATGCTAAACTCACGCACGTCTCGAGTCAGCGAATCGCCACCGGAAAAGATTTTGACGAGAACACCGGCAAGCTCATTGGCAAAGATATTCTCTGGTTGCACGAAGCCGACGTTCTCAAACTCGCTGGAAAACTAAAATCCGCCACCTGGAAAGTCACGAGTGTTGAAGAAAAGCCTCTGACCTCACGCCCAGCACCGCCCTTTATCACTTCGACCTTGCAACAAGAAGGAAACCGAAAACTCGGTTGGTCCTCACGCGATACGATGCGAGTGGCGCAACGATTGTACGAAGAAGGATTTATCACCTACATGAGAACGGATTCTCCCAATCTATCTCAAGAAGCGATCAAAGCCGCGCGATCTCTGGTGAAAGAACTCTACGGCGAAGAATACCTCTCGCCCGAGCCACGCCAATACAGCTCCAAATCCAAAGGCGCACAAGAAGCTCACGAAGCAATTCGCCCTGCAGGATCCGAGTTCATTCATCCGAAGGACACTGGACTGAGTGGCAAAGAACAAACTCTCTACGAAATGATCTGGATGCGCGCGATGGCGACGCAAATGGCAGAGGCCAAAAAACTCTCCGTCGTGGTGAAAATCGAAGCCGGAGATTGTATTTTCTCGGCATCGGGAACGAGAATTACTTTTCCGGGATTTATCCGCGCGTATGTCGAAGGCAGCGATGATCCCGATGCAGCGCTCGAGGACAAAGAAGTCTTGCTGCCCGCCATGAAAGTCGGTGACGAACTCAAGTCCTCGAAAATCGAGCCACTCGAACACGAAACCAAACCGCCTGCACGATACACAGAAGCCTCCATCGTGCAAAAGCTGGAGAAAGAAGGCATCGGCCGTCCTTCCACCTACGCTTCGATCATCGATACTCTGGTGGATCGGGATTACGCTCGGCGCATCGCCAACGCACTCGTACCCACATTCACCGGATTTGCCGTCACACAACTCCTCGAAAAACATTTCAACTCGCTGGTCGATCCCCAGTTCACCTCCAAAATGGAAGAATCCCTGGACGAAATCGCGGACGGCACGCTCGAGATCAAACCTTACCTCAAACAATTCTACTCGGGAGCCGACGGCCTCAGCACCCAAGTCAAAGCCCGCGAGAAAAAAATCGACGCCGACGAATCCCGCGCGATTATTTTTCCTCACCTAAAGGACATCGAAGTTCGAATCGGACGCTACGGACCCTACGTCGTCAAAGACGACCTGCACGCATCGATTCCGGAGAACTACGCACCGGCCGACCTGACTCGCGAAAACATCGAAGAGATCATCGAGATTCAGCGCAAAGGCCCGCAGTCCCTCGGCAAACATCCCGATTCGGGCGAACCGATCTATTGCTTGAGCGGAAGGTACGGCCCCTACTTCCAATTGGGCGACGCCACCGAGCAAAATCCCAAGCCCAAGCGCGTGTCTCTGATGAAGGGAATGGATCCCAAGGCCGCAACACTGGAACAAGCCCTGCAAATGTTGCGTCTCCCGCGTGAACTGGGCAATCATCCTGATACCGGCAAACCCATTCGTGCAAACTTAGGCCGCTTCGGCCCCTACATCGTGCACGAGAAGGACTTCCGCTCGATCAAAAAAGGCGACGATCTTTTCACCATCACCTACGAGCGCGCGCTGGAAATGTTGGCCGAAGAAAAAAAAGGCCGCCGAGGCCCCACACCCATCCGCGAGCTGGGCCCGCATCCCGAGGACAAAGAAGCCGTCTCTCTCTACGAGGGGCCGTATGGGATGTATGTGAAGCATGGGGATCTCAACGCAACAGTCCCCGAAGGAACCGACCCTGCGCAACTCACGATGGAAACCGCAGTCAAATTGCTCGCCGAAAAAGCAGCCCAAGGCCCCACGAAGAAAAAACGTGGCGGATTCAAACGCAAGAAAGCTCGCTGATTCCTATTGCAGCTCTAAATTGCTTAATAAGTTCATATATACTAAAGTTATCTTAGTTTATCAAAAACATTGAATACAATAGTAAACCGTAATAACTTCAATACATATGAACCCATTAACCAATCCGTTCTCCCCTGGTGCAGGCTCCCCACCACCTGAACTAGCTGGACGTGCTCCCTTATTAGAAAAAGCCAGAATTACTTTGGGTCGCGTGAAAAACGGACGTCCCGAAAAGAGCTTTCTGTTGGTAGGGCTGCGCGGAGTGGGGAAAACAGTCCTTTTAAATCGAATCCGCGAAATGGCTGAAGAGGCTAATTTTAAAACTATATTTGTAGAAGCTCACGAGGATAAATCTCTAGCTGCCCTACTTCTTCCGTCTCTACGACAATTACTTTTTTCTCTCGATCGAATGGAACAGGTGAGTGAAAAAGTAAAACGTGGTTTTAGAATCCTGCGAAGCTTTTTTAACGGAGTCAAGGTCAAGGTTCAGGACATTGAGTTCAGCTTGGACGTCGATCCAGAGACAGGAACTGCAGATAGCGGAGATCTTGAGTTTGACCTCCCTCCTCTCTTTGAAGCAATCGCAGAAGCGGCAGCGGACAGAAAAGTAGCCATCGCTATTATTATCGATGAGCTTCAGTACCTTTCAGAAAATGAATTAAGTGCATTGATCATGGCTGTGCATCGAATTTCTCAGCGAAGCTTACCGCTTGTTCTCGTAGGCGCTGGCTTGCCTCAACTGGTCGGTTTGGCTGGAAAATCAAAATCCTATGCAGAGCGACTTTTCGACTTCCCCCTGATCGGACCGCTCAATCGACAAGATGCTATCAATGCATTGCAGGAACCCGTGAAAGAACAGGGAGTTCAGTTCTCTGATGATGCAATCGAGGTGATTATAAACAAAACTCAAGGCTATCCTTATTTTATTCAAGAATGGGGTTATCAAGCTTGGAACCTGGCCGCTCAAACTCCGATTGATTTTCAAGCAGCCTGCAAAGCAACAGATACTTCGATTGCTCGCTTGGACGAAAGTTTTTTTCGAGTACGCTTCGATCGTCTCACGCCTCGAGAAAAAGATTACCTGCGCGCACTTGCTGATTTAGGCATCGAGAGTCATCGTTCAGGCGAAGTTGCCGAAAAACTGGGAGTCAAGGTTCAAAGCATCGCTCCCATTCGAAACAGCCTCATCAAAAAAGGTATGATCTACAGCCCAGCCCATGGCGATACAGAATTTACGGTTCCTCTGTTTGATGAATTTATGAAACGAGTCATGCCTGCGAGGCCGTAACAGAAAAAATCCCACTATCTCAGACATCGCCGGCTGATGTTACCTTACAAAAGGCTCAAAATTTCTCCATCGTCCCCTATTGTTTCTACGGAAACAGAAGACTTCCCCTGTTCAAAAACGAATCGGATGGGTCTACTAGTTTTACCCGGCGATAAGATCATTCCTTTTTTAATAAACTTCATAAACGAAGGACCTATGACAGCCGGAGACAGCATGCCCGGGATAAGCATATCGGACACAAACAGATCTTGCTTTTCCGTGAGCCAAATCAGGTTAGATGATGAGTAAAAGAAACCTACTGATTTGAGTTCTACAACCATCATCTTTCGCATTCCGTTTTCAAAGTCAGGATCACCTGCCCAAACTTCAAGTTGACCGTCATCAAATAACTCATTCACTGAATCGTCATACTTAAATTCTAGGCGCACACAACGGTCAGACCCTGCCAGGTCGAAAATCTTTCCCCAAGTATCCATTAAATCTTTTTGGCTGAAATAGGGGCCGGGGCAAATATCTGGACTTTTTTTATACAAAGAAAAAAAATGATCTGTTTCGACAATTATTTTTCCTGAACTGGATTTGACCATCTGAAACAAACCTTCAACAAACCGCTCTGACATCAAATTCCCGACATCACCCGTATGAGAAAGACCGTAAACATGCCCCAACTCATGAACGAGAGCAGAGTAAAGAATAGAATAGTCCGCGACAGACCAAGGATGAACTTGCTCTTTGCCGTCCAACTTGAAAGCAAGTGGACCTTGTTCAGGAGAAAAGTAGACGAATCCTTTTCCTCGCAGGTTCTTCTCGTCATACTCAGTTCGAACAGTCACTGCTGCAAAGTCCTGCGGTCGTTTTAAAAAACGCTCTTGTTCTGAAGTCAGTAATCCAAATTGAAAGGTAATATCTGGATCTGTCTCGCATGATACTTCCAAAAGCTCTTGATCAGCGAGAGTGACAATACCCAGGCGACTCGGTTGAACAACGGCGTATTTAAATTCCTTTTTCCAAAAGGAGAAAGCTTTCAATATTTGTTCTTTCTCTACTTCTCGAGTAACTCCAAAATTTGTTTCGTCTGAAATAATGCAAAATTTAACTTGGTGAGTATTGTTTAAAAACCAGGGATTTTTTGCATCTCTGATGAGCTCCCCACCACCACTAACCCACCCGCCTGCTTCAGAAATGACGGGAAATAAGACCAAAACAATGAACTGAAAATATGATTTTACTGCCATAAAAGCCTCTTGAATTCGTGCGATGAACTTCTATATTAAACCCAGTTAAATGAGAAGGTTATTCTACACTTAACTGGGTTAATAAATATCTGTCGGCTGCCTACTTGATTAGCGTGCAAACATAGGTGATACCGTACTCCTTGCTGTCCACTCTTCCTCCCACCATCGCAGACCCGACTTCACCAATGCTGGTGGAACCCTCAGATCCGTCTGCTGTATAGACCCCACAGCCCAATAATGCTGGATTTGATTCAAACAACAGACATCCTCCTGAGAGAACTCCTTGTGTCTCCCCAAGGTCAAAAAATTTGTTTTTTTCAGTCTCAGTATTGAACTCGAAATTAGTATTTTTGTAGTTCGAAGAAGGATTATTTTTTTGTTCTACGCCGAAATTGCATCTATATTGAGCCGCACTTGCACTAGCTCCAAGAAACATCATTCCAACAACCATCACCATCAGATTTTTTTTCATAGAATCTCCAAATCAAGCGTTAAACGCTCATTGAGTTGCCTATCGGAAGCCGACTTGCTGGTGAGTTACTGCCCTCAGTGTTGGGATTTTGATATTAATTAGTTAACCAATTTTTAATTATTTGTTATACTATTGGTGAACATGGATATTTATGATTTAAATGACTATAAGGCGATACTTCGAGCTCTCGTTCAACAGCGACGGAGTCAATTCGGAAGCCGATATACTTTTGATAAAGTAGCCCAAGCCTGCGGTGTTCAAAAAACCTATTTCTCAAAAGTTTTAAATGGTCTGGGAAACCTGAACCCAGATCAGCTTTATTCAGCCTGTGAATTTTTAAAAATCCCTTCGGATGAAATCGATTACATCCTTCTGGTGAGAGAATGGCAGCTTGCTGATCACAAAACCAGAAAGCAGAAAATCAGTCTCAAACTGAGTGAGATCAGACGAAAACAACTCAAAACAGAGTCTAGCCTCAAACTAGACACAGAGACTCTTCAAACCAATCAATGGGAATATTACACGGATCTTGATATGCTACTCGTGCATCTCTTTATGACCATCCCGGTATATTCGGCTCAATCCGAACTCATCTGTCAAAAACTAAGAATACCCAAAACACGCCTAGATTCAATTCTACTCAAATTGCAGAATCTGAAAATGATTGAACATAAGAATCAATCCTACATGGCAAAAGAACCCAACCTACATCTTTCGCAGGACTCACCTGTTTTTGGAACATTCGGTACCATGAGTCGTCTCAAGGCATTGGAGAAAATCTCCCAATCGTCTCATGAAAAAAATGACAACTACGTCTTTTCTACCTTTTTTTCTTCAGCAGCGACGTTTCAGATCAAATTCAAAAAAAAGCTCCTCCAATTACTCAAAGAAGCCCAAAAAGAAACTCTGCACGCAAATGCACAGGAAGTTTTTCAACTTAATATTGATTTTATTAAATGGAGTTGACGCCTAGGCTTAGAGCGGTCCATGTACCTATCAAAACTGCGTCTTGACAGGTTTATTTTTTTTCTGTTTTCCCTGAACAGTTTTCAATTTCTTCACAGGAACCCCAGACACACTCGGCACAGGGCTCGGCAACCCATCCAGCACCGCAGGCGCATCCGTCGCATTCCAACCATCCCGGCAGTACACTTGCTCCGCCTGATCCAGCTCAAACAACATGTCGTCGGCCAACATCCGCATTTTCTCCGGATTATTCTCCAAAGCCCGCCCGTGAAAAATCACCAGCATATTGGCGATGTTCGAAAACTTGCGTCGAGCTGAAGCGTAGTCCGCTTGGCCCTCAATAATATCCAAAACCAATTGAAGCTTTTCCAGCCAATACTGCGACCATTTACTCCAGTATTTTTGCTCATCTTCATTCAACTGAGAACCGCGCTCGATGGCCTTTTCTTCTTCTCTGTATTCATCCGGCTCCTGAGGCTCGTCCTCTCGCTTTTCCCGTCCGCTGCCGGCATCAGGAACTTTTTCCAAAGCCAACCGGAACTCAATGAGCTTTTTAGAGCAGACTTCTTCGCGCGTAGGGGGGCATCCGGCAATCCCCGTCAACATTACTAAACACAATATGAATAAAAAAAATCGCGCTCGCACCGTTGTTTAGAGTTATCCGACTTATTTTGTTTTATCAAATTATTCTTTATACATAGAAGTAATTTAACAAAACCTGACTTTTTAGATACACTATAAGTACATGACATTATTCGATTTTTTGTAAAGTTCCTGACGCCATCACCGATCAGGATATTGTCAGTCGGCAGGGATTGCCGAGGGACAGAAAGCAAAAACACGGAGGAGAAAAATAATGATAACCCAAGGAGGATAATTCTATGGCATTGCGTATCGCGACTAACGTGCAGGCTCTGGCAGCTCAGAGAAACCTGAATATCAATAGTGACAACCAAAACCGCTCTCTCGCACGACTCTCATCCGGCTCTCGGATTAACTCGGCAGGTGATGACGCTGCGGGATTGGCAATCAGCGAAAAATTAAAAGCAAATATTCGAAGTTTGAAGCAAGCGAGCCGGAACGCAAACGACGGCGTCAGCTTGATTCAAACGGCAGAAGGTGCATATAACGAAGTCAGTAACATCCTGATTCGGATGCGCGAACTCTCGATCCAAACTTCTTCTGATACCATCGGAGATGTGGAACGCACGTTCGTCAACAAGGAGATTCAGGCGCTCAAATCTGAAATCGACCGGATTTCCAATGTTACCGAATACAACGGAATGAAGCTCTTGGACGGAAGCTCCGAACACCTGGATATTCAAGTCGGAATTAAAAACAATCCCGATCAAGATCGTTTCATCTTCGACGCCAAGAACCTCGCAACGAATCTAGAATCGTTAGGATTGACCGATGTAGCCAATGATACCCGCGAGGGATCCCAAATGAACCTACTTTCCATCGACACCGCCCTGAATAAAGTGAACGAAAACCGAGCCAGCTTGGGTGCCCTCCAAAACCGACTTGGATCAACCATCTCTAACTTGGGCGTCTATACTGAAAACTTGTCTGCTGCAAACAGCCGTATCCGCGATACAGACATGGCTGAAGAAACCAGCGAGATGACCAAAAACAACATTCTCACCCAGGCCAACATTTCGGTCTTGGGTCAAGCGAACCAGACTCCCTTCTTGGCTATGAAGCTGTTATCCTAACGCAAACAGGATTGTTTGAACCTTGGGATAGCGATACGCTAGGCGGGGGATCTGCACGGTCCTCCGCCTATATTAAAGAAAGAGCGTACAAAAAAAGCTTCGAGCCAAGAAGGTTTGTTTGGTATCTGGCTCTCATGCAGTCTGATTTACCGATTTACCGACCCTCGACCAATCCCTACTGGAAAAAAATCAAGTCTCTTTCCGGGGGAGCCTACACGGACGAGGATTGCGAGCAGTTCAAAGGTCAATGGCGTTCCCGATTTGCTCCCACCCCACACTCACCGATCCATGTCGAAATCGGCTGCAACGGCGGCCATGTCCTATTGAAATGGGCCGAACGATCCCCCGAAACTCTCTTCATTGGCATCGATTGGAAATTCAAACAAATCTATCTGGCGCACGAGAAAGCTCAAAAACGCGGGCTCAAAAACGTGATTTTTTTGCGAGCACACGCCGCGCGGCTGCCCCTGATTTTTGCCCCGGGCGAAGTCAGCCAGTTCTTCCTGTTTTTCCCGGATCCTTGGCCCAAACGTGCTCATTGGCCCAATCGCTTCGTTACCGCCGAGCGCCTCAATATGATTCACTCACTCACTGAAGCAGGCGGGGAGTTTCAAATCAAAACAGACCACGATGGCTATTTTGAATGGATGGAAAGAGAAGTCCCCAAGGCGACATCGGAGTGGAAAATCAAAGAAAAATCAAGCGATCTTCATATGAATCACCCTGATCCACAATCACTCGAAATTCCTGAAGTCACTCTTTTTGAGCGGATTTTCATCCGCGAAGGCATAAAAATAAAGCGGCTAACGCTTTCGCGCTAGCCGCTTTATTCAATTCTATTATTTTCTAATTTCTAATTAAAAAGTCGCGATTTGCTGAATCAACTCTCCACGATTCATGTGAGCGATTGGGGCAAAACCCATTCCTTGAGCAGCCGAAAAGATTTCATCTGCCGTCTCGCCCAACAGCACAGTTTCTTCGCCATTCTCCAAGTACTGGCGAGCATCAGGCTGAGCTACTCTGATTTTTCTGATCAATGCAGCTTTTTCTTCTTCTTTCTTCTCTTGTTCCCTGGAGCTGGTTGCATCCGAAGTTCCTTTGGAGTTATCGCTCGTTGCATTTCCAAAATCATTGGTGTTGTTAGTGGAATTATTGCTCAAATTGACAGTCGAATTTTTTTGATCTGAGTAAAATTTTCCTTGAGACATCATCACAGGCAGGGATTCTTTGCCGTTTGCGCTGATGTCATACAATGCGACAAAAATCAGCAAGGCGGATGCGGTTTGAATGCTGCTCAGACCCAGCTGAGGAGATGCAACCATCGAAACAGCCCCTACACCCGTGGATGCAGCGACTACCCAATATCCTTCGGTTGCATTGACATTCTGAGATGCCACTGCGCTCAACAACCCTACAACGACCAAGCTCGACTTCAATTTCATACTTATATTCCTTACCTTCACTGAATTAAATTTTTTAAGTTTAGTAATACAGGTGTCTTTTAATTTTTAAACAATAATAAATCAAGTTATTTCCACGCACTGCGTGATTTTTACCTGTTTTTTCTATCGGCGAGGGAAAACTCGGACCGGAGAAACCACCGAAGACTGGCCAAAAGCATTGGGTCCCAGTGCCCCATCAGTATTGTCCCCCCAGCAATAAACACTGTCGACGCTGCTCACACAAGAATGCAGGCTGCCTGCTGTCCCAGCACTGATTCCAGCCGTAAGTCCGCTGAATAGCGAGAGATTCGTCACTGTACCGACCGTAAGAACTGCCGTGCTGGTTCCCACTTGGCCGCTGGTATTGAGTCCCCAACAATCTATTTGTTTTGTTGAAAAATTCATTCCGCAGCCGTGAGCACTGCCCATGTAGATCGCTGGGTAAGTCGCAGCCGCAACGTTCGTGGGGGTGGTTGAGCTGGATGCTGCGGAATCGCTCCCCCACTGGTAGGAGGTATTCAAACCCCAACAATACTTTCTGGCATCGGCTATTGCACAAACAAAGCCATTTCCGACCGCAACGGGGCCAACTGACTGAGCAGTTCCCGCAAATGGGGCAGCAACAATCGTCGGTGTCGTCATATCCGTTCCTGTGCCATCACCCACTTCGCCGCTGGTTCCTGCACCCCAGCATTGGATCGATTGGCCGGGAGCATTTCCAATGACCGCGCAAGTCGTATTCGAGGAGGGCCCGGAAACCACTTGAGTTGCAGCTGCAAGAGCACTGATTTCTAATGGGTACAAGTTGGACGTAACACTCCCATCTCCGAGCTGCCCACGGGCGCCCGCACCCCAACAAACTGGGGTATCCCCCGCTCGCAAGGCACAACTATGAGCCGCGCCCGCAGCAATCTGAGTCACTCCGCCCATCGTGCCTGTGGACGAGTTTGAATTTGAAACACCCGAAATCACGTTAGGCTGAGTGACCGAAACTGGGCGAGTCACTGGGTCTGATACACTGCCTATTCCCATCTGCCCTGCGCTGTTCGAGCCCCAACAAGAAACACTCCCATCCGACAATCTGGCACAAGCATGCTCAAGCCCCGCCGCAATCTCTTGCACCCCCGTCAGTGAAAGCACATAATCGGGCGCCGTCACATTGTCGCTGACGAATCCGCGTCCCAGCTGCCCAACACTGTTTTTGCCCCAGCACTGGACTCGTGCATCGTTCCCCAGCGCGCAAGTAAATCCATATCCAGCGGCGAGCTGAATGATTCTGAATGATGTGTATGTATAAATATCGTCCAGGCAATGAAACGGAAACTTGGCTTTCCCGGCCTGAAACCCATTTGCTATTTTTATGCTGGTGTTCCCCGAAAGATCTTGGGTGATCGCTCCGAGTTCAGAAAAAATATACTGGGGTTCTCCGTCACGGGCCAATTCTTCTTCAAGAAGAGTGGACAGCTCTGCTCCCGCAGGGCATTTTTTCGGCCCAGCCACTCCGATGATTTGGATGGTTCTCGATTTTCCGGATGGGACCGTCAGCTGAACAGATGTGCCCGTTTTGAACGCCACTGTTTTTGAGAGAGTGCCGGGATATCTGCAACCTGTCTGGGCTTTGATCCGACTCTGCCTGGAATACGGCACGCCTGTCGTGGCACGCATGTCAGATGGCAAAAGCTGGGTTTGGGCAATGTCTGCTCCCATGACATTCACAGCAATACAGCTAAAATCACTGAGGCTTTGCGGTATCAAAGATCCAGACTGCACATTGACAGTTGCACCAAAATTACTGGCTGCTGGAGTTTTGAGTTCAATTTCCAATTGGACTGATTTGGATCTGGATGACAGGGAGCAAGAACTCAACCCCACTCCAACCAGCATCCAGGTCATCAGCTTCGTTTTGCTCAGTTTCATTGGGAGAATGTCACCTTGAGATTCGAAACACCGACCTGACTGGCTTGAAATAAATTAAGCTGACTCGCACCTGCGAAAGACCACAAATCCATGCCACTACTCCCGGGCAGCCTCATTCCTATCAGTCTCGGGGTAAAATCATCGGGAGCTCCCAAATCGTCCGCAATCCCTTGCAGGGTTTTCCGGCCACTCTCACGCGAGGTCGCATCAAACGTAATGGATCGAATCCAGCTATGATCCGATTGCTGAGAATCTTTGAGCAGCTGATGCTTTTGCTCTGGAGAAAGTTTGGAGACTTTGAGTTCCGACGGCCCCGTGATGATCTGCTCACCCTCTCTCAGCAAAATCGATTGATCTTTCCCCTTTGCGGATCTAACTGGGTCTGGGTCCATCAAAACTTTGCCTTGCAAAACCGTCACGGTCGTCTGGGTCGCAGATTGCGCAGCCACGACAAATTCAGTTCCTTGCACCGTCATCACTGCTGAAGGCGTTTTGACTGAAAACCTGCCATTTTTTTCCACGGTTTTATTGACAACAAAACGTGCCTGACCCCTCAAAAGAGAGATTCGACTGCTGTCATTTGGGTATTCTTCGATTTTGAGCAAAGATGATTTACTCAGATCCACGATAGTTTTGTCATCAAAGAAAAGCTTCAAACCCCCGTTGCTCGAAGTATTGATGATCTCACCCTGGGCCACGAATTCGCCAGGTTTGGCTGAACGGGCATTCTCGTCAGACTCATCGTGTTTGATCCACACTCTTCCAACGACACTGACGACGGTAGCACCCTCTGCCGTTCCAATCAGCTGAAGAGCAACCACCAGCAAAAAAACATTTTTTCCAAAATTCATAGGGTTGAAGTCTATTTGCATGCTTATTTTAAAACTGATTTTATGATTAAATAGTGGATATTACAAACATGATACGGAGAGCGTCAATAATATGCCTTCTTGCCATGCTACCGATTTCGGGCCGATCCGAAATCCCGGCGGACGTTGAACCTGATTACTCCGAAGCCGTCCTCGCCTATCACTCAAAGCACTACGATCAAGCCCTGGATATTCTCAATCGACTGGCTCAGAGGCTTCCAAAAACCATCGAAATCCTGGAGCTCAAAGCCCTCATCAGCGAATTCGAAAAAACATACATCCAGCTGATTGAATCCAAACGAGAACAAGGTGCGCCCGAGAATGATGTCGCACCCTATTTCTTCGCGTTGGGGATGATTCACTACCGAGCCAAGAGCTATGATTCTGCTCAGCAGGCTCTGATTTTTTCTCTCAAACATGGATTCAATGCACCGATCGCTCATCTTTATTTGGGAATCATTGCAACGATCCAATCCGATTTTAATCTCGCTGAAGCGCATTTTCGCGAAGTGTTCCGTCAGGACGAAAACGCCGAAATCTTTCCTATCGCTCATTTTTATCAGGCACAGGTTTGTTTAAAATCAGGTCGAATGGGCGATGCAGTCCGCCGCCTCAGTTTAGCCAAGGAATCAGCAAAAAACATCATCAACGATGCGCGATATCCCGAAGAGTCCAAGAATATTTCCCGGGCGATCCTGACAGCGAGCGAAAAAGTGCTGCTTCCTTTAGATCGTGGAGAGCCTTTTGCTAATGCCTTGCTTCTGGCAGGGTTCGACAGCAATCCGATTTTTCTTCCGACACAAATCAATACTGCTGCCGACCTCAATCAGCGCCAAACTTTCAAAACTTCCGCGACGTGGAGCGGTGGTTACATGACTTCGCCCCTGAGGCGAATCCAACTGGTTCCGAGCATTCGAGGCAGCATCAACCGCAACTTCACAGAAACCACGCGCGGCCTTGAGTTCGTCCATCACGGAGCATCACTTTACATCAATCACAGACCTCTGGCACCCGTGAGTTTTGGCCTGAAAGGGGATTTTTCCATTCTTTTTAAAAATGATTACACCTCAGTCACTCCAAAAACTAAATACGCTCTTTTTAATCACATGATTTCAATCGGACCCTATCTCCGTATTGAGCCCATCAAAAACCTGGTCATGGGAGCAGAGTTTTTCGGACAACCCCAAAAATTCTACCAAGACATCGATTTAGACAATGCGCGTACCGGCACAGACTGGATTGGTCGAACCTGGATTCAATACGATCACGGGCACAGGGTCTTGAATCCCCAACTCTCAGTGCGATATGACATCAACTCCACCCAGGGGAAGAACTTTCGCTCCAAAACCCTGGGCGCAACCGTGAGCAACCTCATGCACCTCACTCCCAAACTCAATGCGAATCTCAGCGCGGATTTTTACCAATCCGGGTACAAAGATCGAGTCCCTGAAGCGCGAATAGACCAGGGAATTTCCCTATCCAGCACCAACACCTACAAGCTCGCCCAGCATTGGAGCCTCCTTTGGTTGATGGATTGGACACAAAATGTATCGAATTTGCCCGATATTTTCAGCTACCAGCGATTTACTGTCCAAAGCGGGATCAGTTATTCGCTCTAATCGCCCAATGTGTGCTATAGAATAATTGTCCATGACAGATACAGCCCCTACACCGACTTCCGAAACTAAGCCCGAATGGAAAGACCTTGGCCTCGATCCTGCAACCCTCGAACTCATTGCGAAGGCAGGATACAAGCATCCTACTGAAGTCCAAGCCCAGTCGATCCCACTCGCTTTGGACGGTTACGACCTGATCGCATCCGCGCAAACGGGAACTGGCAAAACAGCTAGCTTTGTCTTGCCCATGGTCGAAAGTTTTGCTGGAAAACAAGGGACTTTCGGGCTGATTCTTTGCCCAACACGAGAAATTGCACAGCAAACCCAAGCTACACTTGAACTTTTTGGAACTCCCCGCGGAGTCCGCTCCATTGTTCTCATCGGTGGAATTGAAATGCGGCACGACGACGCAGCCATTCAGACCTACCCACAGGTCATCGTCGCCACGCCTGGGCGACTTTGTGATCATCTGGATCGTGGCAACATCTGGCTGGATTTCATTCAAATGGTCGTCCTCGACGAGGCTGATCGAATGCTGGACATGGGATTCGCCGATCAGCTAGCGCGGATCATGCAAGAAGTCCCCAAAGACCGGCAGACCATGATTTTCTCGGCAACTTTTCCTCCCACTGTCGAACACCTCGGCCGCAAAATTCTCTATGAACCCAAGCGCGTCGCCGTGGGCAAACCCATGGCCAGCGCAGCGTCGGTCCAGCAGCGCATCATTTGGGTTCAAGAAGATTCCAAGAACTACGAACTCGCCCGGATCATGCGCGAGGAGCCAGGCACAATTATTATTTTCACACGGTCCAAAGAAGGCGCGAGCCGACTCTGGCGTTCATTACACAGCCGCGGTGTATACGAGGCGACGTACATCCATTCGAATCTGATGCAAGCCCATCGTGAGCAGGCCCTGGCTGACTTCAAAGCCGGAAAGTTTCGCATCTTGATCGCCACTGACGTCGCTGCTCGTGGAATTCACATCGACGACGTTGCTCATATCGTGAATTACGACATGCCGCTCGAACCCGAGGATTACATTCACCGAATTGGCAGAACCGGACGCAAAGGCGCTACAGGAAGAGCCACCAGCCTGGTCACCCCTCGTGACGGCAAGCAACTTGATGCCATCGAACGGCTTTTGAAGCAGAAGATTCCCGAGCAATTCTCGGACGCCCCACCTCGCCCTTCGCGTGGTCCTCGCGAAGAACAAGGTAGCCCACAACCCCAGCGCAAACGTCGCCGTCGTCGTTAATCATGATCAGTACATCCGGCGTTTCCCTCAGTTTTGGCAGTCAGAAACTATTCGAAGACGTGAACATCAAGTTCGCGCCCGGAAACTGTTACGGGCTGATTGGCGCGAACGGCGCGGGAAAATCCACTTTTCTGAAAATCCTTTCGGGCGAGAATGATTTCTACCAGGGCGAAGTTTCAATCACTCCGGGCGAGCGGATTTCCTTCCTCAGACAGGATCACTTTTCATTCGATGAGATGACGGTTCTGGCCACGGTGATTCATGGCGAACCTCGCTTACGGGCGGTGATGGAGGAGCGTGAGGCGCTTTACTCCAAAGCCGATCTCTCAGACGAGGACGGCGTGCGCATTGGCGAATTGGAAGGAATTTTCTCCGAGCTTCGGGGATGGGAGGCTGACAGCGACGCGGCTGTCTTGCTGGCAGGATTGGGCATCGGCACCGATCTCCACGAGAAAAAAATGCGTGAGCTTCGCGACACCGAGCGAGTCAAGGTTCTCTTGGCTCAGGCGCTTTTTGGTCAGCCGGATATTCTGCTCCTCGACGAACCGACCAACCACCTGGATGTCGCTGCGATTCGTTGGCTCGAGGAATTTCTCCTCGTTTTCGAAAAAACAGTGATCGTGGTTTCGCATGATCGGCATTTTTTGAATCAAGTCTGCACGCACATGGCGGACATTGATTTTGGAAAAATCCAGCTCTACACCGGGAACTACGAGTTCTGGTATCAATCGAGTCAACTGGTCCTCAAGCAACAACAAGAGAAGTTGAAAAAATCATCCGACAAAGCAGAAGAACTCAAAGCCTTCATCGCACGATTCAGTGTCAACGCATCCAAGTCCCGTCAGGCCACATCGCGCAGACGACAACTGGAGAAACTCTCCCTGGACGAAATCAAACCCTCCACACGCAAGTATCCGTTTGTTTCTTTCAAAGCCGAGAGAGAGGCAGGCGATCAGCTTTTGCGCGTCGAGAATCTGTCCAAAACCATCGATGGAACCAAAGTCCTGGATCGAGTTAGCTTCACACTCAAAAAAGGCGACAAGGTTGCGTTCATCGGCGACACGGAGTTGGCCGTATCGACGATTTTTAATATTTTAGCTGAAGAGATGAAGGCAGACGGCGGCACGATCACTTGGGGCGTGACGACTTCGCGTTCGTATTTCCCCAAGGACAGTAATCATTTTTTTGAAGGCGTGGATTTAAATTTGATTGATTGGCTCCGTCAGTTCTCCAAAGAACAGAACGAGAATTTTGTCAGAGGCTTTTTGGGCCGAATGCTTTTCTCGGAAGAGCAAGCCAGCAAGAAAGCCAAAGTCCTCTCCGGTGGCGAACGCGCACGCTGCATGTTCTCCCGAATGATGCTCAAGGAAGCCAACGTCGTGATCTTGGATGGCCCCACCAATCACTTGGATTTGGAATCAATCACCGCTGTTAACGAAGGCCTGATTCGGTTCTCCGGAACGGTTTTGTTTTCCTCACACGATCAAGAATTCAGTCGCACCGTGGCCAATCGAGTGATCGAAGTTGGTGTTCGAGGTGCCACTGATTTTCACCAAGGCTACGACGAATACATTACTCAAAAACTGCCGCTACTTTAAACGACTGAACTGCATTTTGATTTCAGAAAAAATATTTCTAAAGAAGCCTCGGGTTCGAATTTTGACCTGTTCTGATTTTTCACCCTCTTGTTTGGTGTAAACATCGACTTCCAGCCAGCGCTCCTCGCCTAGGCCTTTTCGAACTGCCGCTGGGGCTTTTTCTGGAATTTCGATCATTCCACGGAGTTTTGCTTTCTTCTTATCGTTAGAAAACTTGAGTTTTCTCATCCAAAGTTTCAGATCCACCGCTTCTTCGCCGATCCAAACTCGAATCAATGCAGGCTCGGAATAAATACTAAACTGCAAGAGTTCGATTCGCGGTACCTCAGAGCCCTTCCAGCCTCGGATGGCATCGAGGGTGTAATCTTTTAAATAGCTTTCCACGTCTTCGGCGACGGCAAAAGGATCAAGGAGATGAGCCTGTAACGGTTGTCCAGTCACCCTGAAGCTCCACTCAGGATCAAAAATCTTCTTATGAAAATAGCCGGCACTTCCTTGCGCATCAACTCCTTCGACTCGAAGCTCTCGCTCGGCATTGCCGACCCCAGTTTGGAGAATAGTGATGTTTTGGGTGATAGATCCCGAAATTCTGGGCTGCTCTTGCCAGGAGTGTCCGGGGAGTCCTCGCGCCACCAGGAACTGATAAAACCAAAAAACCACATCGTTGGCGACGTAGGAGTACGGCAAGAAAGGGTTGTCGCCACGAGTATCCCAGTCGATTAGGCGAGTAAACATACGCCCAGTCTTGTCGATGATGAAAACGGTCGAGGCACTAGCCGACATATTCTCGGCCACAAAACGATCCGGAACATCGATGAACCAATCAAAACCTCGTGGAAGCCAAGGATCAGCGAATTGAATCATCCTTCCATCCGATCGGAGTGCGTACAAAGTTGTAACTCCTGCGCCTATTCGATTTTTTTGGCCAAAAACATCTTCGTACCTAGCTGCATAGGGGCCACGATGCGAGATCGCGAGGGCTCGAGCATTTTCTGGAACGTGGATCTCCTCACCAAGAGGCATTCCCCAGTCCATTTTCCATTTTTCCTGCTGATTGAATCGAGTGAGGCGCTCAAACCAAGTGTAATAAACCAACCCATCTTGATCGATAGCAATCAAATTATTACCATCCGCCGTGATTTGAACAAATCCAGATCGGGGGCCTGGATCCTCGGGCAAAATCAGTTCGCGCCATTTGGGGTTTGATTCGTCGGAGTTAGACTGATTGTTGCGTGGCTTTAAAAATATTTTACCATCTCGCAGCGCCACCTCGTGAGTATGGTTAAAACTTTCTGTTTTTGTTTTCAGAAAAACTTCAGCAAAAGAAACCGAAGAATGAAACGAAATTAGTTGAAAAATAATCAATAAAATCATTCGACTTGTATATACCGCTTTATAGATAAAATAAACTCATTTTATATAAAAAATCTTGTCATGTAAAAAATAAAAACGTATACTTCGAAAAAATTAAAAGAGGTATTCAAATGCATTCGAAGCGTTTTGGTTTTTTGGCTGTTACGTTCTTAGTTCATTCTAGTTTGGGATGGACAGGTGAAATCATCAATATCTGCGATCGTACTCTGGAAGTCCGGTCCGCGATCATGAAGGAAGTCGAATTCATCCGAATCGGAGCCAATCAAAGCACTCCAGTGATTTGTAACGCAGTGGACTCTGACGAACTGTCCAAAATCGAGATGCTGATTCTCAACAACAGAGGCCTCAAACAGTTGCAGGATCGAGATTTTGATGGATTATCTTCGGTCAGTTACATTGACCTCTCCGACAACGAAATCACTGACTTGGACAAAAACACTTTTTCACAGAACCCTCGGCTTCGCTCGGTCAACCTGATTCAAAACAAGATGGATGCTGCAAGAATGTCTGAGCTGAAGTCTGCTTTTGAAGCTTCTGGAGTTCGTCTGCAGCTGGTCTCAGATAACGGATATAAAAACGAATTTGTTCCGGTTCAGCATCGCTCTTCGATGATGCGATCGATTATTACGGATGCAGTGAGAAAGAACAGGATTTTTGGTTGTTTCTTGGGGTGTCCTTCTTATTCTCAAATCACTCCAGAGGAATTAGGCCGTGCAAAAAAACTGGAAGCCTCTGCGCTCGACATTGAGAGTTTTTCTGCAGGAGATTTTTCTGGATTTAGTCAGTTGGAGGTTTTGGATTTGAGGAATAACAAGCTCAAATCGCTCCCAGAACATTTCTTCGAAGAACTCCCTGCGCTTAAAGCGCTTTTGATGAGTGGCAATCTGATTGAGGGCGACGAATTGGCTCGAATTCAGAACATCGCTCGCGAAAAGGGCATTACCCTCGAGTCCGAAATGAGCCCTGCTGGCCAAAATATCCCTCAACAAATCAATTCTAAATCAGTCGTGTCAGCGATCGAATCTGTACAATCCTTTGTTTTGAATCACTGGCATGTTCCGCTGAATATCAATGTTTTTCCAAAAAATCCCGCACAAAGAAGCATGGAAGAAAGTCTGGCAATCCGACAGATTTTTGAAATCAGAGCCGCCTACAATCGTGCTTCGATCGATTTTTTTAAGGTCGAAATTGGATTTGGCGATCCAAAAATCAGCTTTGATGGTGAAAACGGAAAGCTCACACTCATCATTAAAAATAAAATAGCAACCCAAGATGAAATTCTAGCGGCTTTGATTGAAGACTTTACTTGGAAGAGAAAATACCACTGGTATCGAGAAAACGGAAACCCATCAGGAAAACTGGTGCTTTCTGAAGAAGATCTCAAAGCTGCGATTGAGCGAGACTACACGAAGTTCATTGCGCTTCGCACCCAATTGCAACAGGACATCCTTCAGCTAGATTACTTGGTAGACAACGCGGAGCAAAGTCAAAGAGCGCTCAAGGAAGGTCGCCCTTATTTTACAGATTCAGAGATTGTTCAGGCTCGCTACTTGCAATTTAGAGCTTTGTTCGGATTGCAACGAGTTCTCAACACGATGGTCCGGTGGAGCGTGGCTGTCACGGATCCTGGTTTTCCTTATCCCGATGAGATCAAGCTTCTTCTCTCGGCTGGAAGTGCGCTTCACTCGATGGAAAGCGATCACCTGTTGGGAGTGATTGTTGGAGGACGAAGCGTATTTAATATATTCAGCGATTCATGGAGACATCGCAACCCGATTTACGTCGTTTTAGATTCAGAAATTCCTGAAGGAGCGATTGAATGGGAAAGCAAACGTTCACCCAGAATCCCGGATGGATCTGTCAGAGCGATGTTGAATCAAAAATTGGATTTCAAACTCAATCGATGGCTCAAAAAAGCCGCTAGCCTTTATATTACTGTGAACACAAATGCGTATGAAGAGTCTTTTGTAGCTTCACAAATGAGTCAGATCAGAGAAAAAATCGTTTTGCCGAAATTGATTTATAAAAAGAAAGTCTCTGTTCTGCGTGCCTTCAAGGAACTTTGGGATGCCAATGTCAAAGACACTGCGCATTTTCCAATTTACAAATTGATTTCCGGAATCGCTGGAATCATTGGAGACACCCGAGTGATTAATCCCGAACCGTCGATTACGGATGCGCAGATGGAGCAGATGGAATCTCAACTCAAACCCGGAGATATTTTGCTCGAAAGGTCGGACTATTTTATGTCCAATGCTTTCCTACCCGGGTTTTGGCCTCATACAATTATTTATCTGGGCAAGAAAGAAGAATGGTCAGCACTCAGAACTGCGGACGGCCGTGCTCTGGGCGAAGATCCTTGGATTCAAGAAAATATTTTACCCAAGTACTTTTCTCCTTTTGATCAACATCATCCTGCGCGAGTGATCGAAGCGATTTCTGACGGTGTGGTTTTCAATTCTATGCACCACGCAGCTCAAAAAGACGATATCGTGATCATTCGTCCTCAGATTTCTGAGGCAGATATTGCTGAATCCATTTCGAGAGCATTGCGCCATCATGGAAAACCCTATGATTTTGAATTCAACTTCTTTACGGATGACAAAATCGTTTGCAGCGAGTTGGCTTTTAGGGCCTACAGTCACGTGATCAATTTTGAAGTTCAGAAGAAGGCGTCAAGTAAGCCGAACCCTCGAGTTCCTGGACTGAAAACCGTGGCTGGACGAGACACAATGCCCTCGCAAGAAATCGCTGAACTGGCGATTTATATGAATGAGCATCCGGAGCCCGACACCCTGATCGGATATCCCGGAAAAGTCCTCGAAGTCGTTGCCGTCTATGTGAAGGAAGCTCGCGGTCAGCCCGTGAGAGTCATCACCGGACCCGAGGCTCTTGAGGCGCTCCGTTGGACGTTGAAGAAGTAAGCGACCCTTCCCCTTCTTTTACGCCACCAGCTTTTTCTTCAATCTCTCCAAATCCTTCTCGATTCGTTCTAAGCGAGTCTCCGAGATATCTCGCTTGCTCAGTCCGTCTTTAAGGATTTGATTCAGCAACTTTTGGTAGGAAGCTCCTGTTTTTCCAGCAATCTCCCTCAATGCCAAAAGGCTATCTTGATCAATATTAATGGTGATTTTGATTTTCTTCGTCCTTACTGCTGCGGAACGGATCCGTTTTGTAGCCCGATAATCAATCGCTAAATCACTGATTTTTGGTTGTTTCATGGTATGGAATTCCGTGTTTTTTAATATTGGCCAATTCCTTTGTCAGATCCCACTCGAACTCTAAAGTAGAATTTACCATACCTGTATGTATTTGTACATATCAAAATTGATAGTATCTTTACTCCTAACAACACCTGAGCAATCTGTATGCCAAGGCTGTTGGCAATCTATTGAGTATTAGGTGATTGAATGTTGTGAAAAGCCGATACGAAAGGGAGAAACACTACAACAATAGAAACCTTTTCGCCCGCGCATTCACCGCGAATCCAGCGCATGAAAATAAAGCTGCTGTAATCAGCCAAACTGGGGAAACTTCCTACCCAATTTTAAATTTTTCCATTTGATTGACTCCAAATTTCTCAATTGCGTGGCGCCTGTCTAGAGTAAGGGACTGGTTCTGGCCAGCGGGCACC
>CAYILR010000051.1:0-25828 GCA_964364175.1 uncultured Bacteriovoracaceae bacterium | reverse complement strand
CCGTCAAAAAAATACTTCCTCAAATTTTGACGCGCGACCTCTCCGGGGCACAGCAACTGAATACCATTTTACCCCCCCCCCATTTTTTTAACAATGTGTCACAAATGACTATTTTTAAGCTTTATATTGCTTTTTACAAACAACATCGAGCCTCCATAATCTCTTGACCAAATTAAAAGCTTGCACGTGTACACAAAATTTCATATTCTTGTACATAGATAATTTTTAGAAAGGATCCTATATGTCTAAAGCTAATTTCGATCTACCCGCAGAAAAACTATCGGCAGTGCTTTTGCTGTCCGGAGCAAAAACAAAAAAAGAAGCGATCATTATCGCACTGGATTCTTATCTTAAACGAAAAAAAATCGAAGAACTGATGCAATCTTACGGAAAATTCTCTTTAACTTGGACTCAAAAAACTCTGAAAAAATATAGGGATTGATAGTGAGCCCTGCTTTGCAAAAAAATAGCGTTTTAGTTGATACTTCAGTTTGGATTGATTTTTTTTCAGCTCGACTCTCTCAGCAAAACAAAGAAACCTTGTTGGCTTTGCTAGAATCAGAAAACGTGGTGATCACTGATGTCATTAGACACGAGCTGTTGGTAGGGGCCTCCAACGAACGGGAGTATCTTCAATTGAGCCGAATCCTATCCGTCCTGACCGAGCTGAATTTAAATTCTCCATTGATGGAAGATTTTCACCGATTTGGTTTTGAGATGAAAAATAAGAAGCTGTTGGGAAAATATACGGATCTGTCCATTGCTTTTTTGGCTAGAACTCATCGAATCCCTGTTTTTTCTTTTGATCAGTATTTCGCGCGGCTTGCCAAGAAAAAAATCATTTCTTCATTCAATTGATTCGATCGCAGCTTGAGCTTGCTCGACCCAGGTCGCTAACTGCTCGCGGGCTTGCTGTTCACTCACTACGCCTGCAGAACTGGCGAATCGAACGGTCTCGGCGAATGCGAGAACCTTCTCGATCGCCTCCCAAACGTCCTGATTCACCTGGTGCCCTTCCATGAGGATCCGGCGCAGCTCAGAACGCGAGGCCGAGCGAGATCCCACTGCAGCAAGCTGATCAATTGCGTCGTAAATCGCTCCACAGAGCAGCTCATAGGCCAAAACGACTTCGTTCCAGGGCATGTTCTGGTCACAAGCCTTCGTAGCCAGAGATTTGAGGTGCATCCAGCTCTTGGTGGCCTTGCGCTTGCGGATCTCTCCCTGCTCCCGTCGGCGGGAGCGCAGCCCGGAGATAGCTCGAAACCCCTTGATCCCCACGAATACACTGACAATAAATACAATAATACCTATTAAAAAAGGCAATAGGCGCGTTATCCAGCGTTGTAGGCCGTCCGTCTGGAGCATCGCTGCCTCGGGATCCGCCTTGTCGGGGACTCCACCTGAAGCGCGCGCGACTGGCTGGTTTTGAATGGGGGGTGCGGCATTCGGATCGCCTGGCTCGACCTGCAATTCGATCGGATCTGTTTTTTCGACCACGTAAGCTTTTTTGCCAGGATCGAAAAAAGCAAACTCGATGCTGGGCAATGTGACCTTGCCTGGATTCCTGGGAATCAGCAAAACTTCGAAAATCTTCTCACCCACCCCGTTGGGGTTTGTTTTGGAGCGAGACTTCGTCTCATACACATCCACCCCTTGTGGCCAAACTGGCTTAGGTTCACCCACAACACTGGCATTGCCTTTGCCCTCGACTTTGATCGTCAGATTGACCGAATCATTCGCCCTCACGGTCGAACGATTCAGCGCCGCCATGACTGTAAATTTTCCTACTCCACCTGTGTATGAAGCCGGTTTCCCATCCTCGGGCAGTTTTTCCACCTGAATTTCTACCGGTTCGGTCGCGATATGCCCCACCTGTGGCGCGACCATTTGGAAGAATTGATGAATGAATTGGTCTGCATCATCCACCCATTGACGGCTGGCTTGGTAAGCAAATTTCAGTCCCATCGGGTCTACCTTTAATTTGCCTTCTTGAAGGGGATACAACGCGTATCTCAGCAAAGTGAGTTTTTGATAGGCCACTCCATCGACCACCACTCTTTCGACCGGAGGGCGACCTGTACGGAACGGCATCTCCAACTGCTCCGCGATAAATCCCTTAAAGGTAGGAAACTTATCGACCTCCATCTGCGAAATCGGCATTTGGGTATAAAGATAGTAAACCGCGAAAATCTGCTCACCCTTGTAGGCAGACTGTTGATCCACCTCGGCGCGGGCAAAAAACTGTTTGCCACCTTTTTTTGCACCCGCACGAAGCCCCGCAGTATTGCCGACCCCGCCACGGCCCTGAACAGAGGGCGCGTTGCCCCCCCCGTCCTCGACGTGAATCGTTAAATCACGAGTGTGTAAATCATGACCATTCACCTTGGCTGTAATGGCCTTGATGGTGTGAGTCCCAGTCGACTTGGGACGGAGAAATTTTACGATTTCCTGCGTGTAGCGAACGAGAATGTGACCATTCTCATAGACAGAGCGAATGAAGGAGCTGCGATGCTCATTGACCTCTTCGAACTCAGGAGCCTTGAAGCTGACGTCTTCGACTTCGAGATTCGACTCAGCTTGAAGACTCAAACGAAGAACCAGGGAGTCATCCATGGAAATTGTGTCACGATCCACGCGGGCTGAAAAATCAACTTCTGCCGACCATGCGTAGGTACCCAAGAGCAAAATGAAAAGCGCTACGCTCCCTTTTCTTAAAAAAACTCCAACGGGCATCCTGCCCTTGTGCGCCCTACCGCCTCCGGCTGGCGCAAATGGAGTTTTTTTAAAAAAGTCCGCAGCGTTTTTCATTTTGCTCTACCAGTCCTTATCCTTGTTCATTTGTTGCCCCTTTTGCTTCTTCAGTCGAGTCTGTAATTCACGCTGCTGACTCGAAAGTTGCTGCATCACCTTCTCGGCATCTTCCTTGCTGAGTGTATCAGATTTGAATTCCTGCTTGCTCTTGCCCTGACCTTGGCCCTCTTTTGGATCTTGCGAGTTGGCTTCTTGTGGTTGCTGCTCTTTCTGCTGACTCTTGTCATCCTGCTTGTCTTTGGCCTGAGATTGTTCTTTTTCTTTTTTCGCTTGCTGAGACTCCTTTGAGTTCTCGTCTTTTTGTCCAGACTCCTTCTGCTCACCCTGCTTCTGATCTTTTTGCTGATCGTCTTTCTTTTCTTGATCCTTTTTTTTCTGCTGCTCTTGCTGTTTTCCCAAGACTTCTAGATTTTTCCGAGCCATTTGTTCCAACTCAGGATCTTGGGCCTTCCTAGCGTCATCAATGGACTTGAGATAAGATCCAATGGCGTTTTGCGTATCGCCTTTTTTGACATAGGCGTTCCCCTGATTGAACTGGGACCTACCGGCCAGGCCACTTTGGTTTTTCGCACGGGCGGCCTCGGCGGATTTCCCATACGATTCGATGGCACCCTCCGCATCGCCCTTCTTTGAAAGAGCGGTCCCCCGGTTAAACTCCGTCATGGGATCATTCGGATCCTGCTCCCGCGCCGTATCGAAATGCTTTTGCGCTTCTTCGTACTGACCCGCTTCATATGCCTGAATTCCCTTTTTGCTCTCGATATATCCACCGACTGTCGCGTGAGAAGCAGCGGGGAAACCCAAGCTACAAAAACCAAGCAGCACCAACCCAATACCCATCTTCACCTTGCGACGATAACCGAACAAACTCATTTCCAAGAACAACAAGCCCACAGCAATTCCCAAGAAAATCTGGAATCGATCTGTGTACGTCACAACCTTCCGTTCGTTCGTACCTTCCGCGTTCAAAGCTCCAATGTCTTTTAAAATATCCTCGACTTCGTTTTCCGAAGGTGTCGCATGCAAATACACTCCAGCAGCAACCTCAGCAATTTTCTTAAATGATTCTGGATGAAAAACACTCACTACACTTTGTCCATGCAGATCGCGCTTGTATCCGACCAACCTGCCTGTCTCATCCCGTACGGGAATTGGACCACCTTTTTCAGTCCCAACACCAATCATGTACAAGCGAATATTCTGTTCCTTGAGCTGCTTGGCTGCTTGAATCGCAGTTTCGCCGTGATCTTCGCCATCCGAAATCAAAACAATGGCTCGCGAAGCTTTTCCGGATTCAGCGCCACGGTCCAACGCCTTGGTCGCAGTTTCGAGCGCCAATCCAATATCTGTTCCCTGATTCACGATCATTCCGGGTTCGAGAATCTCCAGCGTCTCCCCCACGTACCCCAAATCCGTCGTCATCGGTGAGGCAACCAAAGCACTCCCTGCAAAAGGAATCAAGCCAACCCGATCACCCTTCAATCCTTCCATCAAAGTCTTGATCAGATGCTTGGCTTTCTTGAGCCGAGAGGGGCTCTCATCTTCAACCATCATGCTTCGCGAGACATCCAGCAATACCATCAAATCAATGCCCGAAGTTTTCACCACATCCTCGTGTTTGCCCCACTGTGGACGAGCCATCGCAATCAAGGCCATCATCCCAGCCAACGCCCAAATCGTAGCCTTGCGCAGAATCAAACTCGAATCCCATTCGGGGGCTATCGCCTGCCACAACACGGGATCGATCATCTTTGAAAAAGATTTCTTCCGTCCCGACAAACTCACAGCAATCCAAATCCACAGAGCGAGAACCAGAAAAATGCCCCAGAGCCATTTCGGATTTTGGAGAATCATGGCACGACCCTCCACCAACCCAGAGCCAAAAGACGTTCAATCAACAGCAACATCAATCCCCACTTGAGCGCATTTTGAAACCGCTCTTCGAATCTCAGCTTCTCATGGGATTTGATTTCGGTTTTTTCCATTCCATCGATTTCTTTAAAAACTTGATCCAGAGTTTTTTCATCACTCACACGATAAAATTTCCCATGAGTATCTTCCGCAATTTTTTCCAGCAGCTCCGTGTTCAACGAATTGTCCTGGTATTGATATTGCTTGACGGTCCGGCCAAATACATCGCGCCTCAAAATCGGGATTCTGACTCGTCCCTCTCGACCCACTGCGATTGTATAAACTTTGATCCCGTACCCTGCAGCCAATTCGCCTGCAGTCAGAGGCGCAACCCTCCCCCAGTTGTTATCCCCATCCGTCAGGAGCACAACGACTTTGCTACGAGCCGTAGAATCTTTCAGCCGACCAATCCCGAGCGACAATCCATCTCCGATGGCCGTTCCCTCGCGCAAGACTCCCATCTCTGCACTGCGCAGCTCCTTAAGAACCAGGGAATAATCCAGCGTGGGCGGTGCTGAGGTCAGCGGTTCACCGCTAAAAATAACGAGCCCTATCCGATCATTCTGTCGCCCCTCGATGAATGATTGTATCACATCTTTTGCGACATCGAGCCGTGAGCGATCCGCCAGATCTTCTGCACTCATGCTGGGAGAAACATCGAGAACCAACATGATATCCACACCGCTTACAGTTCTCTCGTGTTCCTTGAAACTGTCTTGAGGGCGTGCCAACGCATAAATCAAAAAAATCAGGGCCGTATAGCGCAAGAACAAGAGCCAAACATGGGGAGAAATCCGCAACGCTGCTGTTTTAGGAACAGGCAATGAAAACAAAACTCGCGCAGGCCGATTCGAACGGGTCCACAACCGATGCAAAACAGGGATCAACGCCAAAAACAGCAGCACCCACCAGGATTCAAGTCGCACGTGGGCCTCCGCTCGGACCTCGTACTGCACTCGAACTTCCTGAATAAATCGGCGGTAAGGAAGGCGCGCGTTTCAGCTCCATCACCAAAATTCTCGCCAGGATCACGAACTCCTCACACTCCTCAGGAGTCGGGACCCGATCAGTGAATTTGGCTCGATCTAAACCCGAGAATAATTTCCGAAGCTGCTCCAAACTCTTCTCTGAAAGAAAAAACTGCTCTTTCAACGAGTAGATCAATTCACTCGTGGTGGATTCTTCCGCATCAAATGAATACCGCTTACCCAAGAAAAATTTCATCCCATTCGAGATCGCAAAAGAGTATTCCTTGTGACGCCCTTGAAGATAGGGTTTTTCTTTTTCCAGCCGTGATAAAATCTCGAGCATAATCTCGTCTTCACTTTTAATCACCTCAGGGGTTTTAGAAGCAGCAGACGCCAATCGAGATTTTTTTTCTTTCCACCGCTTGAATAATTTGAAAATCACTCCCAGCAGAGCCAAAAAAATCAATCCACCCAGGACTGCAATCACCCAAGGGAACTTGAGGCTCATCGGTGGGACGTCATCAAAAGCCTTCTGCGGTTCAGGATCCTGTGGGTTGACTGAAGTTTGAACATCGACCTCGATGGGATTCGTTCGCCGAACAGCTGCATGGGCTGCATCATAAATCACCAACGACGGCACCTTGGCTTTTCCTGGCTGAACAAAAACAATCTGATTCTCAACCAGTTTCCAACTGGCGTCGGGCTGAGCTCCCTCCTGCGCTTCTGGAGCTTTGACTTCCTGACCCTCTCCCTCCAAAGGAATGATGATTTTATCTCCCACCTTGGCCTGAGACGGCGCCTCTAAATCAACAGCGGGCAGGTGTAGATAGTCTTCCGCGGAACGGGCTAAATCGCCGCCTAAGAAAACCCAAACTAAAAGCGCGATGCCGCTAACGCTTTTTGCGTGCACGCGCTTTGAAAAATCGAACCACTGCTTCTGCATAGTCCTCTTCCGTACTGATTCGAATCTGCTCAACGCGACTGGACTTCAAAGCCGAATCCCGGTTTTTGCCACGCTCCTGATTGAAATCCTCCAGCCATTTTTTAAACCCGTAAGAATTCGTATCCACCATTTGCTGTTGATTCGTCTCGGGATTAAACAACAAAACCTGCCCCAGGTTCTTCAGATTTTTCTCCAAGGGATCTTCCAACAGGATCGCCACCACATCATTCCTGCGCGCCAGCCGCTTCAGTGCCTTGTCATAACCCTTCGCCTGAAAGTCACTCAGCACAAACACAATCCCAGCATGCTTCATCAATCGCGTGGCCGCATCCAGCGCGCCTGCCAAATCCGTTCCCGCGTGCATGGATTTCGCAGCCAACATCTCTCGGATGATGCGCAGGGTTTGCTGTCGCCCCTTCGCTGGATGAATCATTTTTTCTGTCTTGCCACTGAAAGTCAGCAAACCCACCTTGTCGCCAGTTTTCAAAGCTGTGTAGGCCAGCATCCCACCGACCTCAGCCGCCATTTCGCGCTTCACATGGACCTTCGATCCAAATTCATCCGACCCAGAAATATCCAAAACAATCAGCGCGGTGAGTTCTCGCTCCTCATCGAATTTCTTGATCAATGGATCGCGTGTCCGCGCGCTGACTTTCCAATCGATGTGACGAATATCGTCCCCTGCCACATACTCGCGGTGCTCCGAAAACTGAACTCCATGTCCTTTGAAATGGCTCTTGTACCGACCCGACATCATGCTGTCGACAGATCGGCGAGTCGTGATCTCAATCCGGCGGACTTTGCGCATCAACTCGTCTGACAACATTATGGAACCTCAACGCGCTCAAGAATCCTTTTGACAAGTTGTTCGCTCTCGACTCCCTCGGCCTCAGCCTCGAACGAAACCAAAATACGATGTCTCAGAACATCATAGGCAATCGCTTTGACATCCTCGGGAGTGACATAGCCACGGTGTTGAATGAATGCATGCGCACGACTCGCTTTTGCTAGCGCAATGGTCGCACGAGGCGATGCACCGACTTGAATCATCGATTTGAGATCAGGTAACGCATACTTATCGGGGAAGCGAGTCGCAAAAACCAAGTTCAAAATATAATCTTTGAGCTTCTCATCCATGTAGATTTGGCTGCAAATCACGCGCGCATCCAAAATCGCCTGAGGGTGGCAAACCTTGTTTGCTTTCGGCACTTCCGAACCTGACATTCGATTCAAAATTACTTTCTCATCTGTGAGAGACGGGTATCCCACTTTGACTTTGAACAAAAATCGATCCAGCTGCGCTTCGGGCAAAGGATAAGTTCCCTCCTGCTCAATCGGGTTTTGTGTCGCTAAAACAATGAACGGATCCGGAAGTTGATAGGTCGTTTCACCAATCGTGACTTGGTGTTCTCCCATGGCTTCCAATAACGCACTCTGAACTTTCGCCGGAGCACGATTGATCTCATCTGCCAAAACCAGATTCGAAAAGATCGGGCCTTTTTTGGAAGTAAACTCGGATGTCTTCTGATTGAAGATCATCGTTCCCACCAAATCAGCGGGCAACAAATCCGGAGTAAATTGCAGCCGTTGAAAATCAGCTTGAATCACCCCTGCGAGAGTTTTGATCGCTAGCGTTTTGGCTAACCCAGGCAACCCTTCCAACAGAACGTGCCCATCGCAGAGCAGCGCCTGCAGCAGGCGTTCCATTAAGATCCGCTGCCCCACCATCACCTTGGAGGATTCTGAGAGAATATCTTCTACGAATTGACTTTTTTGACGGATTTCGTCCGTGAGCTTTTGCACATCGAAGTTTGCCATATGTCTTAGTATTTTCCGCTGATGATTAGCGGGCGTCAACTACGGTCTTTTGGAGTGCGCGATTCAAGAATCCAATGAACTCTTCGGCCTGATGCGTCTGAATCGCCGTGTAAAGCATCTCCACCAGCTCACGATTCATATCCTGCGGAGCGTAAGCCGCCAAATGGAGCCACAAATCCGCATAGCCCGAATCACTCATGAGCAACTTCAGCTGCTCTCTGACGCGCGCCGAGGCATCCCAGGCGGGAGATCCCTGAGCTTCAGGTCCTGTCCCCATGAAAATCATTGCACTACCCAAAATTTCGCTCATTTTCAGACCTGCGTAACGCTCGCCGTTGGCATCGCGAGCCTGATCCAGTGCTTCCCACTGAGTCAGCAATTCATTCCACACGGGCAATGCGGGTTGAATCTGCAGCACCTTCACTAGTTCCAAAGCATCGCGGTGAATCTGAGCATCTGCGGCACGTTTCACCATTTGACCCACTTGATTGCGAACCTTCGTAGCGTCTTTCCAACAAGTCAATTTATTGGCGTCGCACTCATAGCCGTAGTTGTTTTTCAGTTTTTCCAATTCAACTGGGTTCTGAACTTGCTCATAAAACACCCAAGGAGTCCTCGTCCGCGGCGACTGATAAAGCGCCTCAAGTGCTCCCACCAGTTTAGGAGAATGCAGGAACCAATCCAAACGATCCGGGCGATTCTTTAACAAATCCAGATTTTGATCAATGACATCTGCCGCGACGTTCAGCACCTCAGGTCCGATATTCAATCCAGACGGACCTACTCCAGCCACTTGCAGACCGTAAACCAAAGCACTCTTCAGCTCATGGCGAACTTTCAGCGAATTATCTTCTTCCAATCGTGCATAGACACGAGAGATCAACTGCCACAGGAAACTGCCGTCCAGTCCTTCAGGACCTGCGGTCTCAGCCTCAGAAAGCAGCTTGTGCATGATTTCGTCGACGTAGTATTTGCCTTTTGAATTTTTGAGTGAAACCGCTTGAACCAAAGTGTTTACAAAGTCGTAGTACGACTGGGTCGGGCGAAAATTTTCGTCTTTATGCCCGAGGGATTTACGCTCGCTGAAAAGCGAGACTTGCCGAGAAACCTGATGCAAACCACCCATTCGAACCAGTTTCGTCATCGTGTTCAGCGTATTCTGCTCATCGCTCACTTTGTACCTAGGATCAAATGGGCCGATCCCACCGCGAATCTCGTTGGCAGCATAGGCATGAAAGAAAAACTGCCGCAAAACTTTCAATCCATCGGCCAAATATTCTTTGCCCGCACAATCGTATTTCGCTGCATCCTGATGCGAGCACCAATTGTTCTTGGGAAGATTCCAAGCCAAAACCTTCAAAATCTGATTGAGATTGAAAAATCGACGTTGAACATCAGCAATCTCTTCTTCAGTCATGGCGAGACGGCTCAAGAAGCTGCCCAACGAACCGCTCATCGTGCGGCCCCGCTCGTTTCCGATTTGTTTGCATTTGGTCAATCCATCGTAGGGATTGCTGCTGCCCTTGATATCCGGGTAGAGCAGTAGCTCGAATTTTTCTATCGTTCCGATAATGTCATCAAAGGTTTCTTTGAGAGTCGGGCTATGTCGGCCCAGATAGTACCGCTTCACTTCTTCGGGCCATTGATCTTGAGGTTCATCACCCCAAGACATCCCAATATCCTGGATGAATTTGATTCCAAAATTTCGATCGGCGAGAAGATTCAAAACTGACTGCGCAAAAGCGTTTCGAGCTTCGACCTTGAAATCGGCATTCAACAGAACCATCTCCATCATATCCATGCTGGAAACAATTCGAAGCCTTGCTTTTCTCTCGCCCGGATAAAAATAAAAAATCTTGTACGAATCAACGGAGCGATCATGGAACCAATCCGCAAAATACTGCACAGAATATTTGCCCACGCCCCCCGCAACGCCTGCGCTGTAATCCCGAATCACACCCAGCAAATGAGCAGCAGCGGATCCACCATCGCCAGCATGAGCCTTCTCGGATCTCGTGAAAATTTTGACGAGCTCATCGGTCTTGGCTTTGAGCTCATTGAATCCCCAAGAATAACGTTCGCGCTCCCACGCAGTGTAGCTCTCGTCGTACTCGCGAATTTTCGCAGCCAGGTGAATATTGTTTCGGCCCTGTCCTGGAATCCCTGTCTCTTGAATACACTCGAGTTTGTACGTATCCAGAAGCCAACTGGTGATTTCAATTTCTGATGCGTCATCACGAACGGAACGAGTATAATTAAAGCGCGACAAAGATTCTTGCGACGGAATACTCACTCCTCGATCCATCCCTTTTCGTGCTTCGTTCAGGTACAACGAAAGTGCTGGAAAAGAATCCCCGCGACTCAAAGAACCGCTCAGCTCGGAGGCAGCAAAATTCATCAGATTCTGCAGCTGTTGCTTTTTCTGCCGATAAAGCGGCCCGAGCAAATCCAGCGCAGCACCCATAATCCGATGCTCAATCCAGAATCGTGTCGCCGTAAGCAAACGGCTGATCTCGTTTTTCTCTCCTGCAGGAGCAGGTGTCGTTTTTTCTTTTAATACAGTGGTCAAGAAACCCAGTGCCGCACGATCCCGCTCGGTTCCACCACCCGCACTCACGACCGACGGTGCACCAAAAAGCCGCATCGTATCGACCATCAAATCAAAGTGACTCAAAAGATTGGCTTTGGTATCCCCAACTCCAGGCAACCAAGATGAAACTCCATTCAAAGGCTGCGATCGCAACCAATTCATTGCTGAAGCCATTTTCTTGCGAATCTCGATTGAGCCCGCATTCGAAGCCAGCTGACTCTCCGGACTCATGCAACTGCTGAACCGATTCAACTGAGCCGAATAACGGTCAGCCAACCAAAACTGATCCATGCTCAAAGAGAAATCCAGATCCTCACATGCTCCGCATGAAGGACCTTCCTCTGGGCGGCTCGTGGCTCGCGCAAGCAATTGCTCAGCTTGTTGATTTTCTAAATCCTGTGGAGAAAGCTGATGTCTCAAACCCACTTGAATCGCGGGAGCCGCCGGTCTCTTGGGTAAATCACGTGCACCCTGCTGAGCAAATTTGTGAAAAAGCTCGGTCATGTTTTTCACCAACGTCTTCAGCTCGCCATTGCGAGACTGGCGAGCCAGCATTTTCATGGCCTCTGGAAACTCTGGCAACGAAGCCATTTTGAAAAGAGTTTGAAACGCACCATCGTGTACACGAGAATTTTTCAGCAAGCCTAAAGCCACGCCATGCAATGGATGCACATCATTGATGTAATAAGCACCGCGTACAGAGGATAGAACCGGCGCCAAGATCGGTGGCTCGTTCGTCCAATCGGCAGCTTCCCAAGCAAGTTTATACAAAGGAGGGAATCCACCGCCCGGACTCAGGCCAATCCACTTCAGCCATCTTTTCCAACCTTCCGCTTTTCCTGAATTCGTGTCGATCGGGCCGGATGCGACAGTCAGGATTTTATTGAGTTGCCGAATTACGCTGCGTCCATTTTCTTGTTCCAGGAAAAATCGCAGCTGATTTTTCAGTTCAACTTCGCCATCTGCCGTCGGAAGCGCAGCCATCAAAAGCGCGCCGGACCAAGCACCTCGCTGGCTGACTGCTTCTACAGCAGGCGCCAAATCAGCAAGACCAGGCTGCGCCAAAATATCGATCAGGATTTTCAGTAGATAACTGTTCTTGCCTTGATCGTCGGCGTAACCATCGGTTTTGACCAAGAGATCGAACAAAGTCTTGAGATGATCCGGCTGCTGAGCCAAAGAAACCATCGCGGGGTAACCCACCGTTTTTTCGCCCAGGTCGCAGAAGCCCGAGAGTGTCAGCAAAGTCAGCGGCATGAAACGACCCAAGAAGTCGGCAGGCTGCGAGGCATTGTAATCCATCAGCTCGCGCAAAACCAACATATCAGCATCTTGAATACGAACCGACTGGCGCATACAAGCGAGGTCTTTGCCATGGAGTTCAAAGAACAGTCGCGACATTGCGTAAAACAGACTGTCGCCCGAAGGGGTTTTTTGATTGCCCAAGAAACCCATCAACGAAGTCAGGTTCCAAGCTTTTTGGCGAACTTCTTCTTGAGTACGGCCCATCGTCTCGGTCAGCATCGAACCGAAGTTCTGATCGTACGCAAACTGAGTCAGGAGTTTTTCGCCTGCTTCTCCATTTGCACCGACGTAATTCAAAGCTGATCGCAAAATTCGATCCAGGTCTTCTGCGCAACGACCCGGACCCGCAGGGCACTTCAAACGAGATTGCAAATCAGAATAAGCTGGGGTCTGGGTCAGAACGATTCCGACATCCATCGCCTGCTCAATGTTTTTCCCACTTTGAATCCACTGCCCCAAGCGACCCATCAACCAGTGAAACCCATCCGCATCATTGCGATATCCAGCTTCCAGCACCTGCATCAAACTCGAGGTCATTGCAGGCTTGTCGAGGAGACGTGCAGCCTGCTCAAAAAATGGATCGAGCGCCGAGGCTTCTTCGAGATGAGCAATTGTTTTTTCGAGATCAAATAGGGTGGAAGGATTGCTGAGCAAGTTGACATTCAAAATATCGACCAGCGGAGCCAGTTCTGCGTCCGAAAGCTTGTCCAACATCTGCACGAGTTCTTTGAGATTGCCGCCGCCGTTCAAGCATGCGAGCAGCCCGCGAAACTCCTTGGCGCCCATCTGTGCGCCCGCCATCTCAAGACCTGAGCAGGTTTGTTGTACTTTACGATAGCTGGGAACTTCTCGAACTTTGTGATCGCGATCGTCGCTTGAAAACATGTCTGGGGAACAACCGGTCCCCCACCAGCTCATGGCCGAAGCAAAAATTAGAAGTGAAAAACGGCCAATCATGCGCGTCGTCATATATCAGAAATACGTCTCCAGTGACACAGTATTTCTACAGACTATATTAATATATTCAAACGGTCAAGATTATGCGCTACGAGCACCTTTAATAAACAAATTCAATTTACAGCGCGTCGGCAATCTTAGGGGCCCATTCTGAACGAGACTTCAGGTACTGTTTTCGAAGTGCTTGATCTGCTTGAGACTTAAAAGAATCTTCGGGAAGGAAAAAAGGCTTATCGAGGATCACTGCAGCACTCAGGCGGAAGTAATAACCCGCTTTTCCGTCTGGAACTGTTTCAATGAAAATATCCAATTTTTTGATATAGTTAGCTGCCCCAGAACCACTGACTTTCTTTGAAAGATTGGCATAAATCAACCTTTTGACCTGATCCGTTGCGACAAAAAGGTCCGACCGAATACTCATTGTATCTGAGTCACCATCAAATCTTGTGGTGATGTCATAGCGAGTTGCGGGCATTCCCTGATAGTTTCCAGAACGCGGTCCCGAATGAATGATCTGAGCTGTTTTGACGGTTTCGTCGATGAGTACACCGCCCAGCGAAATAAGTCCTTGCCGGGTAGATTTTGGAGCCTGGCAAAGACTAGTGATCACTCCTTTGAGCAATCCGTCTTTGTCGTAACTCAAAGGAGACGACCAACCTTCCGTTTGACAAACGTATTGGCTTTCAATTTGGAAGCCGTCAGCATGGGTCACTGACAACACAACACCTGAAAACAACGCTAGACAAGCCACGACCCAAATCATCTTTTTCTTCATCTGATTGCCCCTCCAGGCCTCCGATACGTCGACACTCTACGCATGCCAGTTTTAAAGGCTATTTGTCAAATATTATTGACTTTACTGGCTCAAATCCGATCCGCCCCTTTTGGGTTTAATTGCAGGTAGAGGAGCTCCGGGTGCATCCTCAGCCAAATTGGCGAACAAAGTGTACTCCTTCAGCCAGGCCAAGCGGACGGTATCCGTTTCACCCGCCCTGTGCTTGGCAATAATCAACTCAGCGACTCCTTTGTCTTCCGTTTCAGGATTGTAGACCTCGTCCCGATATACGAAACACACAATGTCGGCGTCCTGCTCGATCGAACCCGACTCCCTCAAATCAGAAAGCATCGGACGCTTATTGGGGCGGTTTTCAAGGTTTCGATTGAGCTGAGAAAGAACCACAATGGGCACTTTCAATTCCTTAGCGAGTCCTTTGAGCTGCCGACTGATCTCCGAAATCTCACGTTCTCGATTTGACTCTCCCCGCGAAGACTTGGATCCCCTCATCAACTGCAGGTAATCGACAACAACCAGATCAAGTCTTTTTTCCATGGAGAAAAGACGGCGACACCGCGCACGCATGTCCAAAACTGTCAGAATGCCAGAATCATCAATATATACTTTCGATTTAGAAAGTTGATCGGCGGCCTGCGCGAGCTTGGCCCAGTCGCGATCCAAAAGACGGCCAACTTTGAGCCGTTTTGCATCGATCCGTGCCGCCGAAGACATCATTCTGAATGCCAATTCTTCCTTAGACATCTCGAGTGAGAAAAGCGCAACCACCGCACCATGGTTGACAGCAGCGTTTTGTGCAGCAGAGACGGCCAAGCTACTTTTTCCCATCGCAGGACGACCGGCGATGATGATGACCTGCCCCCCCTGCAAACCACTCGTGATTCGGTCGAATTTTTCGAATCCCGTCGCCAGCCCCGTCACCACCTGCTTGCGCGCAGCCAGGTGTTCGATGGTCTCCATATTTTTCAGGAGAATATCATTCATACTGCTGAATGAGGACATCTGCTTCTGATCAAGAACCTCAAAAATTTTTCTCTCGGCCTCGTCCACATAGGCTTCGACGTCTTCGACACCTTCCATCCCTTCAGATGCGATGTCAGCAGCGGTGTTGATCATTCGGCGAACCACGGCTCGATCTCGAACAATTTTGGCGTAATGAAGAACGTTGGGAGCCTTGAAACTCACATCCATGAGCTGAGTCAACGCTGCAGTCCCACCCACGGAATCAAACCAGCCACGATCCTTCAGGCTGGTGGTCAAAGTCACCAGATCCAAAGGTTCACCCCGCTCGGTGAGGTTCATGAGAATTTCGAAAATTTTCTGGTGATGTTCTCGGTAAAAATCCTGGGGATTGAGACCCAGCTCGATCACGCCGTGAATGGCTTGATTTTGAACTAGAACGGCCCCGAGTACTGCACGTTCGGCCTCAAGATGATGCGGAGGAACCTTACCCCCGCCGTTGCCGGCAGGTATTTCTAAACCATCTTCGTCTTGCATTTTCCCCCCTAGTCATAAGGCCACTTTTGAACTGAATACTGCGTCAGATTTTATAAAAAAATCCTCGCGTACTTTCGTGTACGCTCCGGTTTTTTTATAAAACCTTCCTTGTCTCAGTCCAAAATTGTCCTTATGAAAACAACACAGAACTGATTAGGCTTTTTTGGTGGTGGCTTTGGCGCTGCCTTCTTTCACTACCCAAACCTTCATTTCGGTAGTGACTTCGGGAGCCAGGCGAACACTCACCGTGTAAACGCCCAAGGATTTGATCGCTGTGCCCAATTGAATCCAGCGTTTTTCGACGGCGAATCCAGCTTTTTTCAATGCTACTTGAATATCAGCAGAAGTCACAGAGCCGAACAATTTGTCGTTCTCGCCCACTTTGCGCTCCACAGTGCAGGAAAATTCACCCAGCTGTTTAGCCAACTCTTCAGCAGTAGATCGAAGTGCTTGGCGTTTTTTCTCGAGCATTTTCTTTTGGTGCTCAACTTGGGCAACATTGTTTTCGTTAGCGATTGCCACCAGTTTGCGGGGCAAGAGGTAATTGCGGGCAAAGCCGTCAGATACCTTCACTAAGTCGCCAATTTGTCCCAAATGCTCAACGTTTTCACGTAAAATAACCATCATAAGTATTAAATCTCCGAAGCTACTGCTTTTGCCTGAACTTAGTTCGAAAGTCAAACCACAGATCAAAAAATCCTACACTCAAAATCAGGGGCAGCATCACTGACACCGTAAAAATATAAATCAGAGCCCTGATCCAACGCTTCACTCGCCAAACGTCCAGGGCAAAACTCATGACGCAAAGTCCCTGCAGGGCATACAACGCCATGAAGAATTTGAACAGGTTCATCCCCATTCCAACAATGCGACCCTCACCGAACAATATCGCAGCACCACACGCAATCGTGGGCCAAACGAGGAACTCTGGGACTTTCCAATCCCTGAAAAAAGATGCTTTTAGACCCAAACGGGTTCTGAGTTCGTTCGGATTTGCCCGGAGCAACAGAATCAAATTGCCCCAAACCATCAACAAAGCCGCAATCATCGCCACAGAAGGAATCTCAGCAATCAGCTCTTTCTTCCAATCCGCAACTTCGAGTCCATTGAGCCAGACTTTTCGTGTATCCGGTGTCACTGTAGCAATCAGTGCATCCAAAATTTCGTTAAACCTATCTTTGAAATGTACAATGGGATTCACGTGGAATTTGAGGCCATAACCCCAGGTTCCCAGAGCCAAGCAAATGAAAATCACGCCCAAAACCAAGAGCGCCGCCGATTCCACGGACCTACCTGGCTTCAATAACTCGGGTAAAACCAGCGCAATAGGCGCCACGCCGATGAGGAAAATCCCCAGAGCGCCCCAATGACCAATCCAAGCGACTAGAACAGCATTAGTCAGAAGCGCAAGCCAACCCCAAACCCGACCCATGCGGTACCAGGCCATTAGAACCGGAAACGGCGCGAGAAACGCCAAAAAACCGCTTAAAAAGAAAATCGCTCCAAAAAAAAACGGAAATATACTGAAATGGAACGAAGGGAGCCCTTTGGGTAAACGAGGGGCAGCTCCACCTGTCGAGGGACCATTGGATGGAGTTGCAAAACCGTCCGTGGGATTATTCGTCTGCATTATTCGTCAGAGCCATCGCCCATGTCGTCATGGTGATGGTGATAGTCACGATCACGTCCACGGCCTTCGCCATGGGAGCGGCGTTCAGCAGCTCTTTCTTCACGGCGAGCTTCGCGCTCAACTTCACGCTGTTTTGCTGCTTCTTTAGCGGCAATACGACCGGCTTTGAACTTCTCGGCATCGAAATCTTTCGACAAGTTCACGCTCAGGAATCGCAGAACGTGCTCGTTCAAACGCAGCGCGCGCTCAATCTCTTGAACGACCTGGCCTTTGCCGGTGTAAGCCAAATAAGTATAGTGACCACGAGATTCTTTTTGAATCGGGTAAGCCAATTTTTGGCGGCCCATATCTTCGGTCAAAATCAAATCGCCTTTGTACTCAGAGACAACGCTTTTCAGGCGCTGATTCAGAGTTTCCAGGGCGTCATCGGCCATTTCGGCGCGAGTGATGAAGGTGGTTTCGAATCCAGAAACGGAAGCTTGTATCGATTCTTGAACTGCTGATTTAGACATGGGTAACAAATCTCCTTACGGATCCCGGGGAAACATTCCCAAGGAGCCCTCATTCTTATCTACCGAGAGCAAGGTGGAGGTGGGATAACATAGGCCGGCAAGAGAATCAACCTTGACGTGCATTTGCAACGCCCTACTGCATTATTTCGAGAGAGGGATGATCTGGAAACACGCCTTGTACACCCGGTCCGGCGTGGGTGACGCTAACAGCTCAGCCAGCTCATCCTGGAATTTGCGGACTTGTTCTTTGGCTAGCGGCAGTTTTTTGGAGTCGATCGCCATCGTGATGGAGCTAAAATCCCGCTCGTTGACTGCATCTCGCTCGAGGGATTGCTTGGCGAGTTCCAGGTTTTGCGCGTGCGCGCGCCGCAGGGAAATGTTCGCTACGTCATCGGTGGTTCGATAAGCCGGGGCTCCGCGCTCGATGCTACCGTCTTCTCTGAGAACGATCATTCCCAGTCGAGTCAGCCGCTCGATCGCACCTTTCGCCATTACTTTCGAAATCCCGAGATGATCCGCAATCCACTCGGGATCGTTTTTGAAACTGGGAATTTTGATCAGCGAGAGAATCGCAAAGTGATACCACTCAGAAATCGCGTGAAATTGGTCTGCGCTCAGTTGCAGATACTTTTGAATTTCGCCTTTTCGCTCGGGGCGAATGTGCCGATTGCGATCTGGGAAACTTCCCAGAACTTCGGCCCGCTCTTGCGGGTCGAGAAGAAGCTTGTCCACAATTCGCTCGGCCAGTTTGTAGGAGACTCGGCGCTTGCCGTTCAGGATCGTGCTGAGAGCCCCGGAATTCAGCCCCAGCTTGCGCGAGTAGGCGCGCAGAGTGTAGGCCGGATTCCGGGCTTTCGTCTCGGCAAATTTCTCGCGAAGTTTGTGTTGGAGTTTGAGTTGATCGTCGGTCATGGAGGGCTCGCTATTTATTCATCGATGCATGTAAGGGAGGTTAGCCAGCAGCCAGGAGCAACACCGATTCTATAAATTTCTCCACTTTTAGTGAAATGCCACGCCTTGATGCTACGACCGTAATCGCAATCTTGAGTTGCATTTACTGCCCGATGGTATCCGAAATACAGGCAAGCAGAATCCACATTATCATCTGATTCAGAACTGATCGGATAACGTCCACCCATCCATAAACGACTTTCTGAAATTTCCACCAACACTTGTAATTTTGGTGTCTGCATCATTTCTACACCTAAATCAGACAAAAATTCATGATCTTTTTCGCCCGTAAAATGACCTATTTCATGAAAAATCAGAGCCATGGCCTGAGTTTCAGTAGTGGACTGATCACGATTCATCGACCGAGAAATCACCATTACGCCATGATCCGGATGTGTTGTATTTCGAGCTTCGTAACAAACTGGACGAACTACTGAATCTTCAGTGCAATTCCCCTCAATAAATCGGATATAATCGGAGCGTTCAGCAATTTTTTTGGCATAATAAACAAATCTAGAAAGCCGATCCGTATCCTCTACGGTATCCAGCAACCAATTTTGGTATGATCGATCTATTTTGAATTGTGCCAGATTCTCACGCGTCAGGTTTCGAACTTTTTGATAGGCGTCTTTTTTGGCCCGATCAAAAATCACCTCAACCGTATCGCCGCCGTTTCCCTCTTTGTCTCCACCGTCGGAATAAGCCGCCAAAGACACCATCAGGGATCCCAAAGCCAACAAACCAGTCACAACATTTCGGTACTGCATTACTAATTTTCCTTTCAAATCTGTTTCAAAATCGAAAGTGGTTATAGGCGATATTTATGCATTGCGCAATAAAATTTGAATCAAAGTGCTTCAAATAATGAAGCAGAGAGAAATTCAATGGCCGCTCGTAGAGATAAAGCATTTAGGTATAATAAATATATCTTTTATATGCTTTTATGAAATCATCAAGATATGTTACTTCCGAAAAGATGAAAAGGGAGCATATGGCGAAGAATAAGAAAGCAATCAGTTCGAAGGAATTTGATGAAAAATTTGATCGAGGTGACGATATTTCTGAATACATCGATCTAGAAACTGCTACGAAAAGATTTAATCTCGATCTACCCGTCTGGGCGGTCAAGGCCGTTGACCAAGAGGCGCGACGCAGGGGCATTGCAAGGCAGGCCATGATTAAAACATGGATCATTGATAAGCTGGATGAACTCAAAGCAAAAATGGCAGGTTAGTTTTTGGTACCGGGACCAAAGTTATTCACAAAACCGGCATTTGTTTTTCGGTCTTCCGAGATTTAGAAATCCACTCCACCACCCAAATCGAACCCTCGTACATCAGAACCAAGGGCACCCCGAGCATGATCATCGACATCGCATCCGGCGGGGCAAAAAGAGCAGCTGCCACCGTGATCCCTATAATTGCCGTTTTGCGATGTTGACGAAGCATTCGTGCATCGACGATTCCCAAAAAACCCAACAAGCTGACCAAAACAGGCAACTCGAAAGCCAAACCAAAAAGCAGCATCAGCTTCAAGCAAGTATCGTAATAAGAGCTAATCGTGAGCATCGGCGCATCAGTGGGACCGCCGTAGGTGATGAAATACTTAAAACCGACCGGGAAAAGCACGAAGTAGGCAAACGAAGCCCCTGCCAGAAAAAAGAACGTGGCTGCCGTCACGAACGGCAAAACCATTTTGCGTTCACGCCCATACAGCCCCGGCGAGACAAACCGCCAGACTTCATAAAAAAAATAAGGCGAAAGAAAAAATACCGAGGCATAGCCAGAAATTTTCAAGTGGGTGAGAAAGTTCTCAAACAGACTCGTAAAATAAAGATGCCGCTGCCCCTCGGGCAGAACCTTGAACAATGGACTCCGTAAAAACTCCAAAAGCTTCTCGGAGAAAACATAACAAGCAGCTGCCCCCCCGAGGAAAACCCAAAGACAACGCATCAAGCGCCGACGGAGTTCATCGATGTGGTCATAAAAATGCGGCGACTGCTGAGATTGTTCTTGAGACATCTGTGACCCCAGGTCATATTGCGTTGCGAAGGAGTCTGTCAACTATGCGATCTCGGTCGGTCATCATAGCAGTGGGAATTATCGCGGTTCTAGGAGTCATTGGCGGTGGGTTGTATTTGCAATTCCAAAGGGACAATTCGGCTTCGAGCACCTCGACGCCCTCGGCAGGAACAGCTCCCTCAGCAAACGCAGCGCCTCCGGCGTCTGCTCCCAACGCAACCTCCCCTCAGAAAGCGAGCAATATGAATCCCGATTTAAACACCGATGCCAATGGTCTCTCCAAAGCCACCGTCGTGATGACCACGAACGAAGGCGTGATCAAGTATAAATTTTATTCCAAAGATGCGCCCAACACAGTGGCGCGAATGGTTGAGCTGATCAATCAAGGCTTCTACAACGGATTGACTTTTCACCGCGTGATTCCTGGTTTCGTCGCTCAGGGCGGCGACCCCTATGGAAACGGAACCGGCGGCAGCGGGAAAAAACAAAAAGCTGAGTTCAACTCTCGCCGACATGTCGAAGGCACTCTGGCAATGGCTCGCGCTGCAGATCCAGACTCAGCAGATGCACAGTTTTACTTTGCTTTGGCGCCACAACCTCACCTGGATCATTCGTACACCGTGTTCGGCCAAGTGGTTGAGGGTATGGACGTCGTGAAGAAACTCAAAGTGGGCGACAAGATGACCACTTTGATCATTGAATAGCTTCCAAAACAGCTACTGCCAGTCCTTCTTGATCGTCTTGTTAGGCAGAATCCCCGCCTCTTTGAGGGTCTTTGCTGCGCGTTCGCTCTTGGTGCGAATCCACGTTTCGTAGATTCTCAGAAGATTGGTCTCGGTTTTCTGGGTCGTCTTGTCACTGACTTCAGCCAATACATCCACCCAGAGTGGAAATTCCTCGGCCAGCTCCTGGTACAAACCCTGCACGGGTTTTTCGGGAATTCGAGCCGCGACCTGGCGATAGGCTGTCCCACCCATTCCAATATAATAGTCCACATCCACGACTTTGCGGCTCAGGCTGTCCTGAAAAAAACCTGCCGTGTACAGAGACACGTCACCAATGTAACGAAAAAGGCTTTTCTGTGCTTCAATCTCGGGCTGCTCAAGCGCCTCTTTGACCAAAATCGCCAAGGGCTCGTCTTTGACATTCCCCTCTGCATCACGAGTATACAATCGATCCGAGGATAAAAATTGATTGAGCAAATTGACCAGGTAAACCTGTGTCTCGGTGGATGGTTTGTACTTCTTGGTCTTCAGCGCCTCGTCAACCAACTCATGGAAAAATTCCTGAGTCTGAGTAACCAGAGCGAGACTTTTGGATTTGCGACTCACTTACTCAAAACCCCCTATCTTTTATGGTAAACTGATTTATAAAAGAGTCAAATGAACCGGCCGCTATCCATCTCCTTGAATTTTCTTCTGATTTTTCTTCTCCCGATGGGGGCCACTGCGCAGACCCCTGCTGTCAAAAAAATGGCTGAAATCAAAGTTACTCTCTTTGGTCAACCCTGCGCTTTGAGCGGTCCTTTCTCCGAAAAAAATCTAAAACTGATTCACTCAATCAGCCCGGAACAAATACCGTGGCCTAAAAAATCAGAACAGATTCCACCCCAATTGCAGCTATTGAAACAATCTGACATCCCTGCTCCATTGTTGATCTATACGGGACGGATGGAAAAAAGGCTTCTCGCATGGCAGGGATACTTGGATTTAGAAAAAACTAAACCTGCCATACAAATTGAGTATGGCGAAAAACTCAAGTCGCTTGTGCCCCCACTTTCTCAATCTTCGTTTTCGAAAAATTTTCAGGAATTGCTCGCCAAGAATACTGCTTCAAAAGAAAAAGTAAGTGAGCTTTTTCAAGCTTCAATTGAACCTGATCCGCAGGAAGAGTTTCACCGCGTATTAAATAAAATCAACGTCAGGTACGTTTGTGCCTTTGAAGATTCTGAACAATCCGAACAAAACGACGAGTAGTTTGAGTGCCAAAGCACTCAAACTACCAGCTTTTTTTTAAAAAAACCGTTTTTCCGCTTGCGATTTTCCTTTCACATGCAACACTCCTTTCGATTCGGGGATTATCTCTGAATCGACGTAGTATTGATGCAGTCTAGCAGTATAATGATACAATAACGGAGGATTGAATGAAGAAATCAATGGGGATCATCACTATATTTTTGTTCGCGAATGGAGCTTTCGCTTCCAACATCGCGATTATTGATTCGGGGACAGACTATCAGCACAAGCTGCTAGCTCCACACACACTGACCAACAAAGGTGAAGTGGCCAACAATGGCAAGGACGACGACGGCAACGGCTACATCGATGATGTCCTGGGATGGAATTTCGCTGAAAACAATAATCAAATCATCGATTATAAATACGTCGGCACATTCAGCCCTGACGTTCCCAAATTTTTTGAAATTCAAACAAAAATCCTTCGAGGACGTGCCACGCCTGCAGATCAAGAATGGATCAAACAAAAACGCGAAGACCAGGATTTCATCAAAGAATTGATGAAGTTTGGAAACTTTGTTCACGGTTCGCACGTGACTGGGATTTCGGTAGTGAATGCGATTGGCAATAAAACCACGGGCGTCAAATTGATTCCGACCGAGCAGGGTGCCTCTGCTCTTTGGGTCAAAGAACAACTCTCTTCTTTCGTTCAAATGAACGAAGAGGGCGATGATATGTTGCAAAAAATGTTGTTAAAAATGGGCCTTGCTCAATTGGCCAAGCAGCAGTCTGAACTATTGGCCAAAGTCGGGCAATATGTCAGCTCAAGACATGCTCATGTTGCAAATGGTTCGTTCGGAACTGGCAAAATGGTCGCCCAAATCATTGTAGGTCAACTCTTTCAAATGATCGTAGGCCGTGAACCCACCCCAGAAGAGCTGCAAGAATTCTCGAAAGCTTTTCTGCAAAACATGGTGGATGAAGGCAAAGCTTTCGTAGATGCAGCTCCGAATACTCTCTTTGTGTTTGCGGCTGGAAACGACGCAAACAACAATGACGAGATGCCTACCTCTCCTGCTAACATCAAAACTGACAATACCATGTCTGTTGCTGCAACTCTGGATCGCGGAAAGCTGGCTTCCTTCACTAACTACGGACAACAAACCGTGGACGTGGCTGCTCCTGGCGTAGGAATCCTATCTTCGATTCCTGGAAATCCCGGCGAGAACACACTGATGACTCTGAGCGGGACCAGCCAAGCTGCTCCGTATGTCGCCAATGCTGCCGGTCAAGTCAGAGATGCAAACCCCAAGTTGAAGCCAGCAGAAATCCGTCAGATCTTGATGGGGACTGTGGATAAGAAAGACTTCTTGGCTGACAAAGTCGTCAGCGGTGGAGTCGTCAATCCAAAGCGTGCGGCCCGTGCTGCAACTCTGTCTCGAAAAATGGGAGTCGATCAAGCCATCGAGGCTGCAAATCGCACAATTCGCGATATGCCTTCTCGTCTGGGAATTTTCGACGTCGATATGGAGAAAGATCTTTTCGTTCTCCCTCTGCCTTCCCTGGTTAACTAAATTAACTTGGGCGGTACTCGTCAATTAAATACTGACGATGTACCGCCCAAGTCTTCAGACTGAACTATGACTCTTTTTTCAAAAATCATTCGCAAGGAAATTCCTGCCAAAATTGCATATGAGGACGATCAGTGTCTCGCCTTTCACGACATTCATCCTCAAGCGCCTGTGCATGTGTTGCTCATTCCAAAAAAAGAAATTCGTAGCCTAGCTGAGTTGACCTTGCAGGACGCAGAACTCATGGGCCATCTGATGATCAAAGCCGCAGAGATTGCAAAAGAGCTCGGTCTGGAAAAAGGTTTTCGTCTAGTCGCCAACACTCGTGTAGACGGTGGCCAAACCGTCGACCACCTCCACTTTCACATCCTGGGTGGTCGCGCGATGAAATGGCCTCCTGGGTAATCGGATGCAAGGCATCCGAGGGCTGGCGATTATTTTGGGATTCAATTGCTTGGGCGAAGGAGTCGTACGCCTACTTGGAATTCCCATTCCCGGAAGCTTAATTGGAATGTTGGCTATGGCTACTGCTCTCAACCAGGGTTGGATCCGCGAAGCTTGGGTGGCCAGCACAGCCCAAATGATCATCGGAATCATGCCGCTGTTTTTTGTTCCAGCCGTCGCTGCGTTTGTAGAACATTCAGAACTTTTCAGGGTAGATGCATGGGCTGTCATTGTTGCAAGTGCCCTGAGTACACTGGTGGTTTTTGCTTCGGTAGGATGGACGGCTCAGTTTTTGGAGAAGCGCAGATGACTCTATTCTGGGTTAGCCTCACTCTTGGAATTTATGCGATTGGAGAATTTTTCTATACTCGCAGCGGAAGAAAACCCTGGGCTCACCCGGTTTTGCTAGCAGCCTGCACGCTGATTCCGATTCTCAAATTTTCTGGAACCCCAGCACCTGATTTTGCTGAGGCAACTCGACCCATTAGTTTTTTCCTGGGGCCAGCAGTGGTTTCGCTGGGGTTTGTGCTTCACCGTCAGTGGGAAGAGATTCGTGCACGCTGGATGGCGGTGCTGGGGTCACTTTTTGTCGGCAGTACGCTGGGAGTTTTAAGTGCGGTTGGATTGGCTATTTTGTTCAAAGCCTCCCAGATCATGGTGATCTCAATCGCACCCAAGTCGGTCACCTCCCCCATTGCTATGGGAGTTGCAGAAAAAACAGGAGGCAATCCTGCAATTACAGCCTTTATTATTTTTTGGGTTGGCGTTTATGGCGCACTGATTGGACCCACATTTTTGAAATGGATTGGCATCCGCAGTAAATTCGCTACCGGCCTTGCTCTCGGAGCTGCTGCTCACGGTTTGGGAACTGCGCAGTCGGTGCAGATTGGACCGCAAGAAGCTGCTGCCAGCAGCATCGCACTTTGTATTCAGGGTATATTTACAGCACTGGTCACACCGATTTTGCTGAGATGGATTGGCCTCATTTAAGGGCGAAGACTCCACAACTAGCTGATTTAATTAATTAAATATTTTTACTTGAATAAATCAGTCATTTTGACTAGTTTAGTCAAACTTTTATGAATTCTAAAACGATCAACTGTGCCCCGGAGAGGTCGCGCGTCAAAATTTGAGGAAGTATTTTTTTGACG
>CAYILR010000050.1:0-26001 GCA_964364175.1 uncultured Bacteriovoracaceae bacterium | reverse complement strand
CCGTCAAAAAAATACTTCCTCAAATTTTGACGCGCGACCTCTCCGGGGCACAGCTCAATCCTTTAACGAGTTAATAAATTAATAATACTGGCAAAATGGTTTTGTTTCAAAGTAATAATTAATATTTTATGTGTATAAAATTATGGGGGTTTTTTTGTTTTGCTCTCTGATTGTTAAGACGGTTATACGCACACGAACTGTGCTCCCCCTCGCCTACGAGCGGACTTTGAATTCTACCTTCCTCCCCTCCGCATCGTGCTCCGGGGCAGCGTTTTGACGCTGTCGGAAAATCTCGCTCCTGCGAGATTTTATGCTAGAATTTAAGTCAGGATGCGTAATCCAAAGGAAGCTACCTGGTACCTCGAAACTCCCGGTCAGCGAGTGGGCCCCTACTCGATTGAGCAGCTGCGTTCGCTGCTTGAGGATGGCGAAGTGCAACCCTCTCAGCGCGTCTTCCCTAACAAGACTTCCAACGAGTCCGTACAAATCATCCGTCTTCTCGAAACTTCCGAGGAGGCTAATTCAGATCTACTCAAAACCTTTCAAAATATTCGCGAGAAAACTCAACAGACCCCGATGCCCACGATGGTCCAACGTATGGGTGGACGGATTCCTGGCCAGTTCTGGCTGATTGCCGCTCTGGTTCTGATCGTGGGTTTTGGCGCGTGGGGCACTTGGGTTTTCCTGAAGAAACCACCGGAGACCACGGCGTCCAGCACATCTTTCGCTCCTGCAGTCCAGTCTCCTCAGAACACTCAAGCCAACAAAACAGCTCCTGCCACTCCGGGCACACCCAAACGCATGCCCGCCAATGCAAATCCCGAAACTCCGGCGCTGGAAAACCACCCCGGAATGCAAATGCCACCCGAGGAAACCGCAGCAGCGGCAGCCGTTAATCAATCCCATCCCGAGAACGACAATCGCTCCCTAGCAGGATCGCCCGAGCAACCACCGAATTACCCTGAACCCATCGAAGCCAACCTGCAGCCTGCCTCCCCCAGCATCGACCCACCGACTCCGCCTCAGCCCGGCTCCGGCCAAACCGACGAATTCGGCCGCGAATACTAAGCCTCCCACTTGTGAGAACCAGCCGCTTATTGTACTGAATAAACGGCATGGCGCGACGCAGGGGAACGTTCATTACATTCGAGGGAACTGAGGGAGCAGGCAAGTCCACTCTCATCCAGGAAATCCTAACTCGACTGCGGCTCACTGGCGTCCCTTGCATCCGCACGCGCGAACCCGGCGGTACTCCGGTGGCTGAAAAAATCCGCCCGATTTTGCTCGAAGAATCGATGCACCCGTGGACCGAAGCTTTCCTCTACCAAGCTGCGCGATCCGAGCACGTGGAGCGAATCATTCTCCCCGCCCTAGCCGAAGGCAAGGTTGTGCTCTGCGATCGATTCACGGATTCGACTCTCGCCTATCAGGGCCATGCTCGCGGACTGAATCTGCGAGAACTCGAAAAACTCAATCACCTGGCCACTCGCGGCCTCAAGCCAGACTGGTCGATTTTCGTCGATCTCCCCCCCGCCGAAGGCCTCAAGCGCGCCACCGAGATCACTCGTTTTGAAAAAGAGGGCGAGGGATTTCAGAAAAAAGTCCGCCAAGGATTTTTGAAAGTCATTCGCAAGAGCCCCAAACGCTGGACGGTGTTGAATTCCCACAAATATCTTCCTGAACAACTCGCCGATCAATTTATGCTAGTTTTCAACAAGCGGAGCAGCCTGCTCCGCTTAAAAAGAAGAACCCCATGAGCAAATTCCCCGCCCCGCAAAAATCCGTCCTCGACCATCACCTGCAAACCCTGCAGCCCTATCTGGATCATTGGAAAAAGGAAGGCAAACCTGCTCCTGTTTTGCTCCTGACCGGCCCGCGCGGCGTTGGCAAACGAACCCTGGCGCACTACCTCGCGGATTGGATGGGATGCAAGGATTACAACCTCACCGAGATCCTGCCGGAAGAAGGCGGAGAGTCCCTGAAAATCGATCAGTTCCGCAAGCTCAAGGAAACCCAAGGCTTCGGCGGCTGGGGCGATCAATACCGCGTGTTTCTGATCCCGAACGCCGAGCAAATGACTCCGCAGGCGACCAACTCTCTGCTAAAACTCCTCGAAGAACCGCCCACAGGCTGGGTTTTCATCCTGACCTCGGGAGATTCGTCGCTTTTGCTGCCAACGCTGCTCTCGCGCTGCCAAGTCATTCGCCTAAGGCCTTTCCCCGACGCCACTCTCGCAACAGTCCTGAGGGAATCGGGTGTTCCAGAAGTAAAAATCCGCCAAGCACTCGACCTCGGAGCCGGCAGCTGGAAGCGCGCACTCCTCATTCAAGAAGAATCCGTCTGGGACGGATTGCAAAGTATTCAACGATTCTTTAAAAATCCAGCGGCCGAACTCGATTCGGTTTTGGATTGGGCGTCGAAAGAAACCGATCACTATCAATTGCTTCTGGATGAACTCGAAAAACGCTCCGCTCAACTCGCGCGCCAGAACTCAGAGGATCCCAAACTGATTCAATTCTGGGTGGAAAACTCGGACCGAGTCGCAAGGTCGCGGCAAAATCTCGCGGCACCGTTGAATCGCAAACTCCAAATCCAGGATTTGCTCATCCCTTGGCTGCAAGAGGCTGAGCAGGAGCGAAGCCACCCGACAGTGCAAAAGCACTGCCCCGGAGCAGGATGCGTAGGGGAGGGGCCTCGATGATTCAAATCCGCAACCTCGGCAAAGAATTCGACAAGCGTTGGATTTTCAGAAACCTCAACCTAGAAGTCAAACCTCAGGAATCCGTGGCCCTGATCGGCCCGTCGGGCGGCGGCAAGAGCGTACTGCTGAAACTCATCGCAGGCCTTCTCACTGCGAACGAAGGCGAAATCAAACTCGGTACCGAAAACGTCGGCATGCTTTTTCAGAAAAACGCGCTTTTTGATTCACTCACTGTGGAAGAAAACCTGCTCTTTCCGCTCAGAGAGCGACAAGGCATAACCGGCGCTCCCGCAAAAGCCAAAGCCGCATATTTTCTCGAAGCCGTCGGACTCAAAGGAAACGAAAAACTCTTCCCGGATGAGATTTCTGGCGGAATGCAAAAACGCCTGGGCATCGCTCGCGCGCTGATCGTCGAACCCGAATTGATTTTGTACGACGAGCCGACCGCAGGCCTCGACCCGATCACATCGAAAAAAATCGCCGAACTCATTGCCGATCTACGCAAACGCAACGGCAGCACGATTGTCATGGTTACAAATGACGTCCAGCGCGCTTATCAAATCGGGGATCGAATTTTTCTTCTCGCGAAAGGTACACTGCAAGGCGGGCAAGGAGCTCACGAAACCAAAAACACGCAAGATCCAGCGATCAAGCAATTCATCTACGGCCTCAAAGAGGGGCCGCTGACTTCGGGGCTCTAGCGATGACTATAAGATTCGACGAAGTCAGCAAAAGTTTCGGACCCAAAACGATTTTGACTAAAGTCTCGTTCGAAGTCGCCAAGGGCGAGATCCTCTTCATCCTCGGAAAAAGCGGGATGGGCAAATCCGTGACACTCAAGCACATCATCGGAATCCTGAAACCCGACCACGGCCGAGTCTACGTCGACGGAACGGACGTCACTCGCCTGGACAATTTGGGCCTCGCCGATATTCGCCGAAAATGCGGGTTGGTTTTTCAACATCCCGCACTCCTGGATTCACTGAGCGTTTACGAAAATATTTCTTTTGGCCTGAGAACACCCCAATACAGCCGATCCTTGCCCCGCCCTCTCACCGAAGAGGAAATTCGAGAAATCGTTCTCGAAAAAATCGAGCTGGTACATCTCACTGAGGATGTTTTGGAACGCTTCCCCACCGAAATTTCTTACGGGATGCAAAAGCGGGTTTCTCTGGCGCGCACATTGGCGCCCAATCCCAGTTACCTGCTTTTCGACGAACCTACAACAGGCTTGGACCCCATCACCACAAACGCAGTCAACGACTTGATCTTCGATTTGTCCAGACGCCTCAAGGTCACGAGCGTCGTCGTGTCGCATGACATGGCTTGCGCGCTCAAAACTGCCGATCGGATTCTGATCCTCGATCAAGCCAAAATTCTTGCACTCGGGACCGTGCCTCAAATTCGTTCGTCACACGAACCTCTGATTCAGGAGTTTCTTGAGGAGACCCTGGCTCTGATTCCGCCGGAACTGCTGGCGTCGAAAGGCGGAAACTAGAATGCTGATGGATATTCTCGAAGAACTCGGCAGCGCGGCGCTTTTTTTCAGAGACATCGTCCGCACCGGCCTCAGGACCGGCGGATCTTGGGATCTGATCATGGCCCAGGTCGCATCAGTCTCGATCCGCTCGCTGCCCACCGTTGCATTCGCCGGAGTATTCGTCGGCGCAATTATCGTTCTGCAATTTAACACCATCCTAGCAGCCTACGATGCACAGACCTTTTTGGGAGGCCTGAACAGCTCAGCCATCATCCGCGAAGTCGGCCCGCTGATCATTTCGTTCCTTCTGGCCGGAAAAGTCGGCGCCTACACGGCGGCGGAACTGGGCACCATGCGCGTGACCGAACAAATCGACGCCGTCGAGTGCTTGGGTACCGACCCGATTCAATATCTGATCATCCCCAGATTTTTTGGCATCGTGCTTTCGACCATCATTTTGCTGGGGATCGGTTTGGTGATCAGCATCGCAGGATCGATGGCGGTTGCTAACTATCTTTGCGGGATCAATCCTCTGCAATTCGCAACGAGCATTCCGCAATTCACTTCGCTTTGGACCTTGTTTTGCGGCCTTTTCAAATCCATGGTCTACGGATTCATCGTGGCTCTGGTTTCGTGCCACCAAGGTTTCACCGCTTCGGGCGGCGCCAAAGGAGTGGGCAAAGCCGTGACCCGAGCGGCGATTTACACCAATTTTTACATCGTTCTTGCAAACTATCTGGTCAGTGACTTCCTTAGATTCGCTTACGAAGTTTACGTTTATCTTTTTGTGGGCATTACAGGATGAAGGACGCCGGATGAAAGTAATTACAGGTTTCCTCTCCCTTTACGCACGAACCGTCGCCCAGGCCTTCCGATGGCCGTGGCGCATCCAGGAGATCAACCAGGCCATCGTCCACGTAGGATTCGAGAGCCTCCCGATTATCACGATTTCCACCGCCTTTGCGGGAATCGTGCTCACCAGCGAAATCGCCTGGCACTTGGATCACGCACTCCACACCGTCTCCATGATGCCCGGAGTGACTGGGCAGTTTATTTTGCGGGAACTGGGGATCGCGATCCCAGCTCTACTGATGGTTTCGAAGGTAGGAGCCTCCATCACGGCCGAAGTCGGCAGCATGAAAGTCACCGAGCAAATCGACGCATTGAAGCTCCTCCGAATTGACCCGATTCAGTACTTGGTTTTTCCGCGCTTCATCGCCAGCATTTTTTCGATCGGCTGCCTGACCCTAGTCTCTGTGGTGGTGACCCTCAGCTGCTCGGTCATGGTCGCTATGGTGCACTACAATTTCACACTCATGGAGTTCATCAATCAGCTCCGTCATTTCATCGGGTTTAAGGATTTATTGGGAGCCCTGATCAAGGGCATGATCTACGGCTCAGTGATCCCAGTGATGTCCTGCTACTTTGGATTCGAGTGTAAAAGCGGTGCTGAAGGGGTCGGGACTGCTACTACCAATTCTGTGGTGGCGTCTACGACTTTAGTCATCCTACTCGACTTCGTACTGACCTATATTTACACGCTGATTTTGTACTGATTCAACTCCTTTCGTTGATGTCTAGGTTTTGGGCATCTGTATTGAGTGTCAGCAGAGGTTTTCGTGTTTATGAGAAGGAGAGGGAGATAATCAAGGCTTAGCTCTCAAACTGGCTTTGGCACGTCATGTGCATTCTTTCAGAGTAATCCAATTTCGGAATGTTTTTTGAAAGAGAGAGTTTATGAAAAAAGTGGCCTCTCAGCTGGGAATCAGTGATGATGCTACTCTTTTCAATACTACCTATCTAGCTTACGGAGAAGCCAGTCAACATGCAGAACTGATGTGCATGTCAAAAGAAGCGATTTCTTTAAATGAAATTCAAAAAATTCTTGGAAAATCGTTCACAATTGCTTCAGAAAAACCAGGCGAAGAACAACAGCCCAGCGCTCAATCTCAAAGCAGTGCGGATAAAAATAAACCCGTTGGTCAGCCTGCAATCCAATCTGAACCTGCCAAAGCTTCAGAAGGCTCTGCAGTAGCTAAATAAATAGAAATTAAAAAATAATTATCAACCGCCCGCCCGGACAAAAATCCCGGCGGGCGGTTTTGTTTCGGCTGAATTCAGATGACTGAATAAATTTTTTTGATGTTGACGAGTTTCCTGCTCTTTTATTTGAGCGACACTCAATATTTCAAATGCCTTTCGTAGGATTTCAATCCTCAAATCAAGATTGTTGTTTCTGGAGGATTGTAGCGCGTTTTAACCGATTTTATTCATTGTAGTTTCAAGTTTTAGTTCCGTTAAAAACAGCCATTTTAAAACCCATGGTACGTTTTCGTCACGAAAAGTAGGTTACAGTCCAGGGACCGCGCAAACTCGGGTGGATGCGCTCAGACTCACACAGAAAGAACTCTCGAGGAAAAGAAGAAGCTTTGGGATGAGTTGAAAGGCAAGAGCGTCGTTCAATCTCAAAAATATCTGACTCAAGTCAATCCCGCCGCCTTTCCTCCTCCACCCGAGCGCGATCAAACCAAGGTCGTTTCTCCCGACAAAACACTCATCTCATTTGTTGCCGACGAAGAATGTATGGAACTAATGGAACGGTTTAAGGAATTGTATCCGAAGGAAAAGATAAATAAAATTCAGATCGCGCTTCCACGATTCAGACATCTGAGTCAGCTCCAGAACCTCAGCCCATTCAGATGACTGAATCCAAACGTCCTTATGTTTCGGTCGTTCTCGAGCGTGATCTTCTCAAAAAAGCCGATTATCAATGCACCCAAAGAAAAGGTCTTGAACTCGAACACAAGCACCCATTCGCTAAAGGCGGTTCATCCGATCCGAAAAACCTCACGGTTCTATGCAAGGGACACAATTCTCTCAGAGCCATTGAAGAATACGGAGTTCAAAAAATGCAGCCATTTCTTAGGGGGTTAGGATAAATCCCACTCAACTGCAGAAAAATCTGCAATCACAGCACCAATCGATTTTTTACAGTTTACTCATATCCAATAACCGTGTAAACAAGTCCACGGTTCAGTAAGGGAAACACATGAAGAAAATCTCAAACGAAGCAAAAGTCGGTTTTTTGGTTTTAGGCACTGTTGCCCTGGCAGCGGTTTTTGCCTGGGCAATCGGGGTGCAAAACCCATTCAAACAAACCGTGGATTTTTACGTCACTTATAACTTTGCGGGCGGAATCGACGTGGGCTCCCCTGTTCGCGTCTCCGGAATCAAAGTCGGAAAAGTTGAAAAAATTGAATTTTTCACACCCGTAGATGCAAAAAAAGTCGCGATTCAAGAACCCGGCAGTGATGAGCAAAACGACGAGCAAGCCATCGTCCCCCTCAAAGTCAAAATTTCCATCCGCAGAGAAGCCGCCTACGGAGTTCGCAAGGACAGCCGATTTTACATCAACTTGGCCGGAATCATCGGCGAGCGTTACATTGAAATCACCCCTGGCTCCAAAAAATCTCCCCAAGTCGCAGCAGGAGAGGTCATGGAAGGGATCGATCCTCCCCGCATTGACCAGCTGATTTCGCAAAGCTTCGATCTTGCAGGCAAAATCGCAGACGTCATCGAACGCAACAAGGGCGATATCACCAAATCCATCGAACTGCTCTACAAACTCAGCGGCAATCTGAACGTCATGATCAAATCGATCGACAAGAGCGCTCTGTTTAAAACTGACCTCTCTCAGCTCATTGGCAACCTGATCAGCCTGACCTCGGATCTGAAGAAGATCACCCACACCGTAGATGGCAAGTTCAACAGCCCAGAAGGCGAAAAAACCATGAAGCTGATGCACGAGCTTCTGTGGCGCCTCGAACCCCTCAACCCCAAGGAAATCCGGCAGTTTTTCCAACAAGAGGGCATGAAGGTTCGGTTGTTTTAATATCTTTATATTATTTAAATATTGATTTTGTGTAATAAATAGAGTATTCCCTCCCCACCGTAAGGATTTCTTAAAGAAAGGGAAATAACTCGTTTATGAAAAAATCAAATGCTCTAGCTATTGTGTTTTGCCTCACCCAAGCAGGATCTGCTTTCGCAGAAGGAACAATCTCTGCTGCCTTCAAAGCCTGCCTTGACTCCGACAAAGACGGTCAAGTGCCAGCACTTTGCCTCCCTGGCTCATCCCTGGGATACACCGCGCTCAACATCAGCGTCGGCGCTCCTTTGCATACAGCAGCCATCGTGACCACGGTGGGCATCATTGACATCATCGTCAACGGCAAAGACGCATCCGCTGTCGCTGCAACCCAAGAAACAATCGCTTTTGTGACCGTAAGCGCGCCCGTTACTTTGCAACACTCCAAAGTATCCTCTGAGAATACCAAAGCAGCCGGTGTAGCCACCTCTGAAGCTTCCACAAAAAAATCCGAATCTGGAGCAGAAGACAAAAAACCAGCAGCTCTCTCCGATCAAGAACGCGCAGAACTTCGCCTCAGCGTTCGAATGAACAAACAAGACGCGGAAACTTTCTTGATGACTGGCGAGGCAACTCCTTCGTTTCAGGAAATTCACAGCGCTTTGATTTCAGCAGCTCAAAGAGAAGGCATCGCCAACTGGAATCCTTCTTTGACTGACGTCGCTCAAGGAATTGTCATTTTCTAATAGTGTCTAAATTTACGCCAAACATTCCGATGCGGCAGATCGCGAAGTCATACTTGACCGGATCTGCCGCATCGTATTTTTTCAACGCACGCGTCACTTCCAACGACGCTTTCCAATTCAAACTCTTGCGCTTCGTAAACTTCATCTTCTGGCTGATTCTGCCAGTATGCGTATCCAAAGGCATCACTAGCTGATCCGGCCTGATCCACTCCGACCAAAGCCCCAAATCCAATTCATCCTTCCGCACCATCCAGCGCATCAGCATGCACCAGCGTTTGCACGTGCTTCCCGCATGCGGTGTCGTCAGCAGATATCCAAACGAGTCCGATTGAGCCACCGAGCGAGGCCCGAGTTCCAAAGCCCATTTTTTCCACTCCCGAATCAGTTGATCCAATGCTTCAGAAAAATCCAGCACGCCAGGCTTCATATACTGCCCCAAATGCGCACCCAGAGATCCATGCTCCTTCCAACTGCGCGCCAGTAGGCGCAAAAGCAGCCAGAGATCATCGCCCCGATTAAAGCGATGGACCCAGCCTCGAAAAACCCGGCGATCCGCTCCCAACGCCAGCGATGGACGATCTGCAGAGTGATCCAGGCGCTGTAAAAGCGATTCCACAGACGCACGAATCTGTTTCACATTGCCATAGGCCAACAGAGCCGCAATCAGCGCAACCGTCTCTTGATCTGCCTGATCAAAAACCGGCCCAGAGTATCGATGCACAATCTCCAGGGGATCAGACCCCAGAAATTCCTTTCGATGATATTGGGTGTAGAGACCCTCCAAAAAATCTTTCATATAGTTTCACAAAATGTTATCCCGTCGTTTTAATGCCCCAGCTTCTTGCTGTCATCCTTTCATTGAATTTAATGCTGCCTACTTGGGCACAAGAGGCACCTGTTCCCACTCCTTCTCCCTCTCACAGAGCATCAAAACCCACAGCTTCCGAGCAAATTCTTTCGGAGGAGTTCCCGATTCCCAAAATCCACGACGCTCCCCCCTCGCTGGGACGCAAAATCCCGGAGGCTCCAAAATTTCCCTGTTATCGCCAATACATGATTCAAGGACGCCCTCTGGGCTGCGATTCCTACCTCGCGCATGACGGCGAGAATCTGCGACCTTTTCTGCAGCAAGTGCCCGCTGCGCTCGATCAGTTGAATCAGTACCAAGAAACCAGGCGATCTCTCAAAATGCATGCTTATCTGGGAAGCATCGGATTGATTGTTTTTTTCAGCGGATTCTTCGTATCGAAATCCCTTTTTCCAGATGACAAGCAAAAACCCGGCTTAGCAGGAAAGTTGATCCCCTATTTGCCTATGATTCCTGGAGCTGCCTTTGCACTCGGAAACGGCATGTACGCATTTTTTACTTTGCAGGCAAACGAAACCCGTCTGAGTAACGCTGTACAGATGTACAACGAGGCGAGGCCGGGCAACCCCATCGAGCTACAATTCAGCACGGGATGGAGATTTTGAAATATGGCTAAACGCACTGATATCAAAAAAATTCTTCTGATCGGAAGCGGACCCATCGTCATCGGGCAAGCTTGTGAGTTCGACTACTCAGGAACACAGGCGCTCAAAGCACTCAAAGAAGAAGGCTACAAAGTCGTCCTGGTGAACTCGAACCCCGCGACCATCATGACCGATCCGGAACTCTCGGACCGAGTGTATGTGGAACCGCTGACTGTGGAATTCCTCGAACGCGTCATCGCGTTGGAAAAACCGGATGCTCTACTTCCGACGATGGGCGGACAGACGGCGCTCAACCTGACCATGGAATTGCATCGCGCAGGAATTCTCAAAAAATACGGCGTAGAAATCCTGGGAGCCAATCCCACCTCCATTCACAAGGCTGAGGATCGCGCGACCTTCAAAACCATCATGAAAGAGATCGGTGTAGACAGTGCTCGAAGCCAAGTGGCGCACAATCTCGAGGATGGCAAAAGGATTTTGAAGGAAATTGGATTGCCATTGATTCTACGTCCCTCGTTCACTCTCGGAGGAGAGGGAGGCGGGGCGGCTTATACCGAAAAAGAATTTTTAGAAAAACTAGAACGAGCACTCTTTCTGTCCCCCTCTCATGATTGCCTGGTCGAAGAGAGTTTGTTGGGATGGAAAGAATACGAACTCGAAGTCGTGCGCGATCGCAAAGACAACGTCATCATCATTTGCTCGATCGAAAATTTTGATCCCATGGGCGTGCACACGGGCGACAGCATCACAGTCGCTCCCGCACAAACACTGACCGACCGCGAGTACCAAAATCTTCGCGATCAATCGATCAAGATCATCCGTGCCATCGGTGTTGAGACCGGTGGATCGAATATTCAATTCTCTGTGAATCCTAAAAATGGTCGAGTCATCGTCATCGAGATGAATCCACGCGTTTCGCGCTCGAGTGCTCTCGCCTCAAAGGCAACGGGATTCCCCATCGCACGTGTCGCTGCAAAGCTAGCAGTGGGATACACGCTCGATGAGTTGACGAACGACATCACAGGCACTACTCCTTGCAGTTTCGAACCCAGCATTGATTACGTCGTCACCAAAATCCCTCGATTTGATTTTGAGAAATTTCGTCCTACCGATCCGATCCTGACCACTCAGATGAAGTCTGTCGGCGAAGTCATGGCTATCGGCAGCAATTTCGAAGAATTGCTGGGCAAAGCCCTCACCGGACTCGAAGTGGATCATTCCATGGTCAAATCCCCTTTTACAGCCATGAAAGGGATTCAATGGGATCTGATTGATCGGCCTCATGCTCTGAGAATTTGGGTGATTGCTGATGCAATCCGCAAAGGGGCTGCGATTGCTGAAATCGCTCAGCGAAGCGGGATTGATCCTTGGTTCTTGGAGAGAATTGCACTGCATCTTTCCTATGAAAAACCCCTCAAGGAACAGAAATGGCCCCCGTCCAAAGAATTTCTTTTGGAAATTAAACAGCGCGGCTGGACGGATCGCGCTATTGCATCCGTAGTGGGAATCAAAGAGGAAGCCGTTCGCCTGGATCGAGAAAAACTGGGAATAAATTCGCGATTTTTGTCGGTGGATACCTGTGCGGCTGAATTTGAAGCGCGCACGCCGTATCTTTACAGCAGTTATTTTGGAACGGATGAATCTCGGATCACAGATCGCAAAAAAGTCATGATCCTGGGCGGAGGACCCAATCGTATCGGCCAAGGAATCGAATTTGATTATTGCTGTGTGCACGCCGCGATGGCCTTGCGCAAAATGGGTTACGAAACCATCATGGTCAATTGCAATCCGGAGACCGTCAGCACAGATTTTGATACATCAGACAAACTCTATTTTGAGCCCCTGACTCCCGAACACGTCATCGCCATTGCACAAAGAGAAAAACCCCTGGGTGTGATTGTGCAGTTCGGTGGACAAACTCCACTCAAGCTGGCACGCGCTCTCGAAAAAGCCGGAATCAAAATCCTGGGCACCTCACCTGACAACATCGACGCAGCAGAAAATCGCGAGCGATTCGAAAAAATGGTCCGTGACCTCAAAACGCTTGGACTGGAACAACCTGAAGCCCGGACCGCCTTGACGAGCGAGGAAGCTGTCGAGCGCGCTGCCGAATTAGGCTATCCTGTTTTGGTTCGCCCTTCATACGTCCTGGGCGGCAAAGCCATGCGAATCGTCCACAGCGAGGAGATGTTGAAGCACTGGATCGAAGAAGCGATTCTTGTCAGCGATACACAACCCGTATTGATCGATCGATTCCTGGACCGTGCGACCGAAGTCGATGTGGATGCGATTTGCGATGGAAAAGAAACCTACATCGGCGCCATCATGGAGCACATCGAGGAAGCCGGAATTCACTCGGGCGACAGCGCCTGCTCGCTGCCAGCGATGACTCTCTCAGTGAAGATCTGTGACCGAATCCGGACCTACACACGCGAGCTGGCGCGCCGACTGAACGTCGTTGGCTTAATGAATGTCCAGTATGCAATTCAAGATGACCAGATTTATCTTTTGGAAGTCAACCCTCGTGCATCCAGGACTGTTCCGTTTGTCAGCAAATCGGTGGGAAAACCTCTCGCCAAAATCGCGACCCAAGTCATGATGGGAAAAACTTTGGAAGAATTGGGGATCCAAGACGACATGGACCTGGGTATCAAAACTTTCAACGTCAAAGCGCCCGTATTTCCTTTCAGCAAATTCCCAGGCGTGGATGTTTTGCTGGGGCCAGAGATGAAATCCACGGGCGAAGTCATGGGTCGAGGTCGGACTTTTGCCGAGGCTTACGGCAAAGCCATGGTGGCTGCTGGAATGCCGCTGCCACAGAAGGGAGCTGTTTTCTTGTCCATCCGCAACGAGGATAAAGCAGAAGTTCTCCCGATCGCACAGGGCTGGAGTGATCTGGGGTTTGCGCTTTGGGCCACAAAGGGAACTGCTGACTTTTTGAACGGATATGACCTCAATGTCCGCTCCATTCGCAAAGTAGCGGAAGGCTCACCTCATTGCGAGGAAGCCATTCGCGAAGGTAAATTTTGCCTCGTCATCAATACCGTATCTGACGAAGTTGCAATCAGTGACAGCTTCTCGATTCGCCGAGCGGCGCTGGAGAAAAAAATCCCCTATTGCACGGTGCTTTCGGCAGCTCGCGCAGCTCTACTCGCGATGCAGGAGCAAGCAAAAAACTCATGGGAAGTCCTGCCACTGTGAGGTTCACTACATGATCAAGTGCTGGAAATGCGGATATGCACTGGGACCCTCTGATTTTGCCCGAGCGGACACCTGTCACCAATGCGGAAAGGCGACACGCGTTTGCAAAAACTGCGAATGGTATGACCGCAATTACAATAACGAGTGCAAAGAAAACCAAGCCGACCGAGTCGTCGACAAAGAACAGTCGAATTTCTGCGATTACTTTAAGCCAAATCCCAACGCAGCTGGCCCTTCGCAGGCAGCTACTTCGCGCGACGCCATGAAGGCAGCGGCCGAGGCGTTGTTCAAAAAATCAGGGGGTTCCTCATCATGAACTACGTCATTGTCTCAGGCAGCCATCGCAAAGAATCACAAAGCTCCAAAGTATCTCACTATCTTGCAGAGCAGATCCCTTCGATTGAACCCGGTTCCTCAGTGCAAATTCTGGATTTGGCGGGAAATCCATTCCCTCTCTGGGATGAATCCATTTGGGAAAGCGACCCGAAGTGGATGGCGCTTTTAAAACCCTATCAAGAAATGCTTCGCAAAGCTGACGGGCTAGTGATTGTCACACCCGAATGGAACGGAATGGTTCCTGCTGGATTGAAGAACTTTTTTTTGGTCTTCTCCGCTCGCGAATTGGGCAACAAACCTGCTCTGATTGTGTCTGTCTCTTCGTCGCGAGGTGGAACGTACCCTGTGGCTGAATTGCGAATGAGTAGTTATAAAAACACGCGGATTTGCTACATCCCCGAACACATCATTATTCGCGATGTGGAAAAAATGTTGAACCCAGGAAATCCTCCGTTCTCAGAAGACGACGGCTATATCCGAAAACGCATCGCGTTTTGCCTGAAGGTCCTGGCTCAATACACACAGGCACTCAAAGGGCCTCGCGAGAGCGGAGCCTTGTTTTCCAAAGAATTCCCGAACGGGATGTAATTCGAACTCAATAACTGAACTGACATTCAAGAACGATTGAAACAGTATCGCTGATGTAGAGATCGATTTTCTTGCGTCCAAATTCAGGCTGAATCCAAAATGTCTGCTGTGCGTTGATGATTTTGGTGGAATCATCCAAAAGGTTTTTGGATTGATGTTTGACGTCCAACCGAATCGCTGCAAATCCGCCTCGCTCATCTTCGATCCATGAGCGTCGGTATTCCCAAATTTGATATTCGTACATTTTACCAACGCTGAAGCTTCTCTTTTCACGAAGCCATTTTCCGTCCAGGTTTTCTTCACCCGATTCGAAATTATACAAAATAAAATCTTCGTCCTTGAGGGAGAGATCTTTTCCGAGCAATCCACCTTTGACCACGGTTGTCTTGTCGCAGGAGATTTTGCTGATCTCAGATGAGTGCGGCGATCGTTTTTTAAACAATTGACTGGAATACGTGTAGTCCTGGCTCTTTTCGAGACGAAGCAACGACAGATACTCGTGGAACACTTCCACCCGACGTTGCATGGAACGAGGGTGGCCGCACCAGTTTTTGGTCACGCTGATTTTATTCACACCGTCGTTCACAAACGGGACCGGAAATCCTGTGACCGGATCCAGCAAAACTCCGTCCACCACTTCAATCAGAGGTTTGGTCTCGCTACCGCTGTAGATCAATTCCAGTAAATCTAAAGCCTGATCGCCAATCGAATCCAGAATTTCTGGTTGCTCCATGCTCAACTGAGCCTGGACCTCCTTGGCGATAAATCGAATCTCTGCAGCACAGCCGTCTCCGCCCCCACCCACAACGTGCTGTGCAAAACTGTAATGATTGAGTGTCAAAGCGGATGCAGAAACAAAGAAAAAACTAAGAATCCATTTTTTCATGGGAATTGTCCTCAGTGGTGAGCGGGAAAAAATGAAGTGAAATCTGATAAACACTTTCTTTCTTGCTGTTTTTAGCCAAATCTAGTGCCAACTCATCGCGGAAAGCACGGATTTTATCTTGAATCCGTGGCAAGTCCTCATCCGAAATCGCAACCGACATCGAAAAATGCTCTCGTTTTCCAACCGGATGAGTCTCCATGGCTTCCATCGTTTTTTTCAATATTTGACGATGGTATTCACGAACTGTTTTATTGGGCAATTGCTTGATATTAGCAAAATAACGATCGTTGTGAGCCCAGCTTGAATCCGGTTTTTTAACCAACATTTCCATTTGCACCAGACGAGCCACTGCATTCTTTGCTTCTTCCGGCGTAATAGCTAGCTTGCGGGCAATCCACTCGGGGTTGATTTTGAAAGACTTCAATTTTGCCAGCTCCAAAATCGCAAAATGATACCAATCCGAAATCACCTTGAAGGCAGCATCTTCCAGCTCATAATAGATGGGTGCGCCTTCTTCTCTCAGTTTTTTGTCAGCCACATGGCGTGCTTCTCGAGAGCGACCATGTTCGCTTTCCACCATATCTGTGAATTTTTGAACTTCTTTGGCATCCATCCCGAGGCGTGCGCCCAACTGAGACGCAGATCCCCTGGACAATCCATAGCGCCCGGACATGATGCTGCTGAGGCGAGCGGGGGAAATCCCCATGTCCCGCGCAAAAGCTCGCATCGAATACATCGGATTGGATCGAACGCGCCCTTGAAACGCTGAGTGGAGGACGTCTCGGTAGGATCTGAATTCTCGCCTCATAAGAGATGCAATCTACATTAACCGACTGTTTATGTCAATAAATTAAACTCATTGAATTTATTATATATTTTTAATTAAATAATAACAGGGTCATTCATTTTTTTGCTGGAGCAGGGGCTGCACCCTTCGCAGCGGGCGCTGGAGGAGCTCCTTTGGCCCCGGGTGCAGGGGCTACCTCACCGCCTAAGCGCACAAATTCCTCGAGCAGGATCTTGTTGGCAATGATCGGGTAGTACTCCACCCGGCGCTTGAAATCCTCATCTAGGAGGGCCAAGTAGATTTTATGTAAAGTATCGATTTCGCCCTTAAGCTGACCGACAGAATTCATTGCAGCTTCGATGGTCTGAATTTGAGCATTGATGGTTTCCAACTTGGTTTGAAGAGCCTCACACTCCTGGCTCAGTGACTCAATGCTCTCACCTAGTTTGTCTTTGCTATGCGTCTCGTCAGCCACTATGACAGTCCTTTTTGTTTCATCAAAGTGTACACATCATTAAAACTTTTTTGCAAATTAGCTGGGGAGGGTAAAGTTTTCTTCTCCTCCTCTGTAAAAACAGGTTTTTTTTGCGCAGTCAGCCTTTGAATCAGCACTTTCACACTGGCATCCAACACATCTCTCTGCAATTCTAGAGCAGCTTTTTCGGCCTTCAACTCCGACATCGAAATCTTTTGACCTTCAAACGACTTCAGTTTCTCTTCTGCGGCCTGAACCTGCTGAGTCAGATCTCTCTTGATCTCTTCCACGTCGAACTTCGCCGTGATCAATTTTCCAAATCCACCTGGAATTTGCGACATTGCCATGGAAAACGTGGGAATGTCCCCAAACCCCTCGATGGGGCTGACGATCCCCATCATCAAATTGGGAATCTTGAGCAATGAATTTTTTATCTGCAACAAAAGAGGAAGCATGGTTTCTGGATATTGAGCATCCTCGAATGAGATCACCAAGACTTTTACCCCTGTGGCCAGTTTGGGTAGCCCAGCCATCAGAATTTGAAAGTCACGTGGGGAGATCTGCTCCTCAACCTTCACAACCACTGTATCTTCGCATCTCTCCACGCGGATTTTCATTTGGCCTCTTTGTAGTGGATGGCTTGATAAGTATATTCCAGGCTTGCTATTTCTGGCCGAATCGTCCCTGCACTACTGCCATCTGCTACCCCCTTGCCGCCTGTTTTCAGCCAGAAGCCCAACGAACCAATGGCTGACAAGTCATGCGTGTCTTTTTGTCCGCTGACCCAAGAAGAATACTGATGTCCTTGCAACAACACAGCACTCCCTAGGCGATCAAATACCGGGTGAATCGAGCCCAATAGCTGTCCGAAAAACATCGACGTCACCCCAAACAGTTCCTTTTCCTTCCACGCAACAATCGGAGGTGCAACATTTTCTTTTTCCATTTTTTTAAGAAAATCCAAATACCCGGGCACGATCAACGCCATGCACACGCGCCCTGCATGCCACACCAATACATAAGCAGGAACCCATTTTTCCAAGCTGACTTTTTTCACATGTCGGCACATCGCAACGGATGCTAAACCCGAATCAATACACTGATTGAATGTATTATTCATGAAATCGTCTATTTTTTTCCCACCCATATCCAGCCACGATGAATGATGGAGATGAAAAAGATAATCAAAAAGAAATCCAGCTGCAAAGGTAACATCCTTATAACGACTGTCTTCACCAAATTTTCCTTGAGCCGCAATGGCGAATTTCAGTGCCGTATTTCCATCCATCAATGCCCGCCCAGTTTCCGGATCCACGGTCAGTTCTTTGAGTTTCAGTCCGCGCCCCAGACGAGCGGACATCAACCAAAGCCGTGTTTGGCGATTACCGAACAATCGAATTGCCTCGGTGAGACTGTAGTCCTCCGCACCTTGCCTCGCGGACTTCACCATTTTTCGGAATGGCTCTTGCCAATCCGGGTCGGATTCAAATTCTGTTTTCAGTGCGGCACTGCGCGCGTCAAAAATCTCAGGTTCCAACAAAAGCGGCTCAAGATTGCAAAATCCAATGGGTGCGATAATTTTTTGTAGGAATTTCTTCAGATGAGCGGACTCAGCGGCCGCTTCCTTGATTTTGAATCCCTCTAAAGCCGTCTGATAATCTTTGATGGACATAGACGTATCAATTTCATTATCCAGCCGTAAACCCTCGCGGTCAAACAAGAATATACAACGGTAGTTTATTGACGAGGCATATTAAAGAATTTTAATCTCGAATCCGGTCAGTTCCAGGAGGAGCGACGAAAAAAAACAATTCATCTCTCAGCAAAGTGCCCAATTCGATACGGGAGAGAGAAATCACTGAGAGATTGCCCCCTTGGTTGTGAAGGATCACTTTTTCAATCCACTTCTTTTCTGTATTGATTTGAATCTCTGCCTTCAAAACAGTTCCTGCGCTACCCGCCTTGGGCGTCAGAACAAAGCGATTCGCACCCTCCGCTCGGATTTTCATATCGTGCGCAACTGAAAACCGACCCGATAGCAGCGCCTGCGCCAATCGTGATTGAATTTGTGATGCTTTTCGGGTCATGAGCTGACCTTTTTCCCCTTCGTCAAACGGAGGGGTGTAAAACCAGTAGGTTTTGCCATCGCTCACCAGTAGGTTGATTTGGGGCTTCAGAGTTTCCCAGCGGACTTTGTCGGGTCGTTTGATCAAAATACGGCCAGAAGAGAGCTTCTTCTGCTTCATGCTGACGACTTCGATCTCTTGCTTGAAATCAGCTGCGAGTGTTTCTGCCTGGGAGTAGATTTTTTCGATCTCTACCAGGATGGGCGGCAGCGTTGCGGGAACAGGCGACGGCTTGACAGGGGGTTTTGCCCAAGCCGAAAAAGACAGGAGCACGGATATCAGAGCCCAGCTTTTCGAGCTCCTATTGCATCTCAATGGAAATCACTTTCGAAACACCCGGCTCTTCCATCGTCACGCCGTAGAGAGTGTCGTTGAGCTCCATGGTTTTCTTGTTGTGAGTGATGAGGATGAATTGGCTCTTCACTGACATTTCACGCAACAAAGCATTGAATTTTCCGACGTTGGCATCGTCGAGAGGCGCATCCACTTCGTCCAGAATACAGAACGGTGATGGTTTCACCATGAATACCGCGAAAATCAACGAAACCGCAGTGAGAGCCTTCTCCCCCCCGGAGAGCAGAGTAATATTCGCAACCTTTTTGCCCGGCGGTTGCGCCAAAATATCCACACCCGCTTCGAGGATGTCTGTTGAACCTTCAGGGAAAACCAACGACAATCGCGCCGACCCGCCCCCGAAAATAATCGGGAACAATCGTTCAAATCGCTCTGCGATCGCCTGGAAGGCCCGTTTGAATCGATCTTCCGAAGTCGCATTGATGTGCTCAATCGCATCCTTGAGGTCTCGGATCGAGCGTTCCAGATCGGCTTTCTCCGTCAGCAAGTGATCGTAGCGCTTTTTCACTTCTTCGTATTCTTCGATCGCAGCAGTATTCACTTCACCCAAGCGACGAATTCGCTCACGAATCCGCTCCACCTCTTCGGCCAACTGCTTCTCTTCTTCTTCGCTAATCGCAGCCGTGATGACGGGAGCTTCCATTTCGGTCTGCTCGGCGACGGAGGTTTGCTGCAAGCAGCCGGGGCCGTATTTTTCCTCAAGATTCTGCATCAAGAAGCCCATTTCACCGTTCAGCTTCTCCGCATCCACGGCAAACTGATTCACTTCCGCAACTTTTCGATCGCCGCTCTGATGGAGTTCTTTGATTCTCTCGAGCGCTTGATTGATCCGCGAGGAGAACTGCTCCAGCTGATCTTTCGAACCCGACCATTCCCGCTGCTGTTGACCCAGCTGCTGAGTCAATTGTGCGATCTTTTCATCCAAGAAGGAATCGCCACCCGAATGCTGCTCGCGTTCCTGCTGAACTCGATCGAGTGTTCGTGTGATTTCGCCCTGACGACGCTCGCGATCCGTGATCAGGCGGCGAATCCCTTCGATCTCCTTGCGAATTCCCTCAATCCTGGCCTGCAATCCGGACTCTTCCACTCGTGCCGTTTGCAGCGCGATTTCTTCGTCTCTCAAAACAGCTTCTTTTTCTCGGAGCTGAACTTCTGATTCTACACGCTGAGATTCCAACACTCCCTGGCGTTCCGTCATCTCAGTCAAACCAGCCTGAATCGAAGTACGCTCTTGCTCGGCTCGATCGACTTCACCTTTCAATCGGTTCGAATCGTCTTCGGTGCGAGACAATCTCTCGGAGATTTCTTCCAAAGTCCTTTGCGCCATTTGCGCTTCACGCGTGGCTGCAGCAGATTGAATGGTCAGCTGCTGAATTTCGGTACGTGTTTCTTCCAGCTTGAGTTCTGCTTCCTCTTGCTCTGCCAATTCAGTTTGCAGAATTTTTTCTGCCGCACTCAAAACCTCGTCAGCCTGAGCAACCTGCATACCCAGATCCGCGATCGAACGTTTGCGCTGCAGAACCATTTCGGAACTCGTGGCGGCTTCGGATTTTCCACCCCGCAGAATCCCGCGCGCATCCAGGACATCGCCTGACTTGCTCACCAATGACCAACCTTGCAATGCCGCAATCCCGTTCGCTGTCAAAAAACCGGGCGATGGATCCATCGATTCCACCACAATCGCTCCAGACATCAGGCTCTCAGCCAACTCCGAGAATTTGAATCCACGCTTGGAAACTCGAACTTGCACAAACTCACTGAGTTTTCCAGCGACTTCAAATCCTGCTTTTTTCAAGGCCGCGATCACTTTCGCCGCATCAGCACGCGCGATCTGAGGCGCAGCCTCTGCTCCGGCATCCGCGATCTGAATTTCCGCACGACCTTGTTTTTTTACACGCAGTTCACTGAGCGCTGCATAGGCTGTCACCGGATCATGGGTCAGGAAACCTTCCAGCCCTCGATCCAACCAACCTTCTACGGCCTCTTCGTTCCCAGCTGTGACGTCGAGCAAATCCGAAAGGATCTCAAACTGGTTGCCCTTGCCGTTTTTCTTGATCCAATCCATGAGAGCCTTGGGACCATCGCTCAAACCTTCGTAGGCTTCGGCCAATTCTTCTAAGCTCTGCAACTTCGAACGCATCTGAAGCGCCACGCGCTGAGCTTCGTTCTTTTTCTGCTCAGCTTGCTTTGTTTTTTGCTGCGAGGTCTCGAGTCGTCCACGTTGAATCAGCTGCTCGGCTTGCATCGACTGCAGTTGCTTGGCGCATTCTTCACTGCGAGCAGTATTCTCTTGGGTCGAAACTTCCAGCTGGGTTTTCTTGTTGCCCAGATCCGCGATCGTCTGCCCCAATCGAGTCAGCTGCTCGGTACCGGACTCCACACGGCTTTGCAATCCGGCAGCTCGCGAAGAGACTTCGGATGCTTTTTGCATCTCGATCATCAGCTCGCGCTGCAAGCGCTCCATTTGCTGACGAGCCTTTTCGACTTCCCGACGCAGATCAGAGACTTTTTCTCCGAAAATCTGGGTTTTTGAGCGCACCCCAACGAGATTTTGTTCCAACTCAGCTTGCGACGCAGTTTTTGCAGACAACCCTTCTTGCTCCGTCAACACTGCCTCAGCGAGCTCAGTTTTTTCTTCGAGCAATTTTTGCAATTGCTGAGCCAAATCATCCTGTCGGTGTCTCGACAACTCGCGGGCACTCTTCTCACTGCTCAGTTCGCTAGATACACTCTGAATGTGTAATTGTAGGTCTTCTGCTTTTTTGGATTCAGTCAGCTGCGCAATCCGATCCACTTCGAGGCCGTTTTCCACCGTATTCAATTCGGCTCGAAACGAAACCAACTCTTCCTCGAGCCTTTCCTTGCGCTGCTTCAGAATCTCCATCTGAGCGCTCAGGACCTTGGCCTTGCGACGGCCCCAGGTGATTTCTTTGTCGAATAACTCATCTTTGCATTTTTTATACTGACGCGCCTTCTGAGCCTGGCGCTCGAGCGAACCCAAATTCCGCTCGATTTCCTGAATCACGTCTGCCAATCGCATCAAGTTGGCTTCGGCCGATTCCATTTTGCGGATGGATTCTTTCTTGCGAGCCTTGTACTTAGCGATCCCGGCGGCATCCTCGATGATTTGGCGGCGTTCCTCGGGCTTGGCGTTGACGATCTTGCCGATTTGACCCTGCTCAATGACGGAATAGCCTTTCGTTCCCACCCCGGTGTCCATGAAAAGCTCATGGATGTCCTTGAGACGGGCCGGAACATTATTGATGAAGTACTCCCCCTCACCGGATCGATACAGGCGACGAGTCACCGAAATTTCCTTGGTTTTGAGGTGCACGGGAATGTCCTGAGCCGTCGCGCCTGCCGGAGCATGCTCGGTGTCGGGAACGTCGGTTTCCATCACCAGAGTCGCTTCCGCCATTCCGAGCGCCGAATACTTGGAGCTACCGTTGAAAATCAGGTCATCGCTGCTATTGCCGCGCATGTGCTTGTAGGATTGCTCCCCCATCACCCAGAAAAACGCGTCGACGATGTTGGACTTGCCGCAGCCATTTGGGCCCACAATCCCTGTAATCGTGTGATCAAAATGAACGACTGTTTTGTCCTTGAAGGACTTGAAACCCTGGATCTCTAGACGTTTGACTCGCATAGGTGGAAAGTAGCAGGTGCGAACGGGAATTGGCAAAGCCATTTTGCGCGAAGCACCATCTTAGAGACACACGAACTCAAATATAACGCGTTAAGTCTATCGGTCGTTCACATCAGCGAATGATATCGATGCACTTATCGGCGGAATCATCACTACTTCGGCTGCTTCTAAGAGCCTTGTAGCACTGGTCAAAAGCAGGATTATTGATGAAGGAATACTTCGGTGCTCGATCCATGCATGCATCCGCTGAATCATCACTGTATCGACTGATATGATAGAGATCATAACACCTATTAAAATTGGGATTATTGATGAAGGAATACTTCGGTGCTCGCTCCATGCACGCATCCGCTGAATCATCGCTGTTTCGACTGATACGATAGAGATCATAACACCTATTAAAATTGGGATTATTGATGAAGGAATACTTCGGTGCTCGCTCCATGCACGCATCCGCTGAATCATCGCTGTTTCGACTGATACGATAGAGATCGTAACACCTATCAAAATTGGAATTATTGATGAAGGAATACTTCGGTGCTCGAGTTACACATGCAACAACTGAGTCGTCACGATTTCGAGAGACTTTATAAAGACGATAACACTTATCAAAATTAGGATTATTGATAAATGAAAACTCTTTGGCAAAGCGGTAGCAATTTTCGGAGCCTCCTGAATACTCAAAACATTGTGCAATATTTTTATTAAACAGCTCTGTGTTCGCCTGAGGAGGCTCAGGGTTCACTACAGCTGGAACAAGTACTGTTGCAGACCGCGAAGGGTCAAAACTCCCCACCAAAGGAGTATTCATTCCAAAGTCCTGCATGACTCTTTGGATGACCTGCCCAATCGCCAGATCCTCGTTTGCACCCGGATCAGATGCCCAAGACCCCAGGATATTGCCACTCAAATCCTGCAGGCGAGCGGTCAGGAGCTTGCTGGTTTTATCCACAGAAACCACCAAAAGATAATCCAGTTCGCTGACACCGATTGAAGACTGGTTTTTGCCTTGCACCAGCCCCATTTGATTCATCGCCTGTTCTTTCAAAAGAACGATCGAGTCTGTCCGCGAAACCAGCGAGAAGGCTTTGATTTTGCCCAGCTGGGTTTCAATGAGTGCTCGAGCAGATTCGGGTTTTCCAATCACCGCAAGTTTCTTTGAGCCCAGTGCATAGTTCATCTGACGACATGTCATCGAAACTCGGTCTCCCAAAAATTCAGGATCCAGCTCACCCGCAAAAGAGAAAGCCAACGGAGGCAATTCCTTGATCGTGCGAATAGAAACCAGGTTCATCCAATTCAAAGTGATCGAACGCGATCCAAATGCGCCCCAGCTGCAATGGATGGTTTGGTCATCCGATTTGCAAGTCACGCTTCCCAAGGATTTGTCATTGATCGTAAGCGTCCGCGCGTCGTTCATCCCCTGAGCACTCAAGGTGACCTTGTAAGCGTCCGAGTAACAGGTGATTTCCTGCTCGGGGTCCATTCCTCCGACCAGCAGAAGCTCGGAAATCGAATAATCCTGGCTCTTCTCTACTCCGATGAGGCTCAAGCCCTCATGCAGCACCAGAGACATTTTTTTGATATCCGTTTTTTTGTTACAAAATTTTTGGCCCAAAGTGATTTTGCTGTTTCCGTCATTGACTGCTTCCACGAGGTTTCCAGTCACTGGATCAACCAGCATTTCGTCGCGTGAAGTAAAAATCTGCGCTGTCGTCAGCTTTCTCTGCAACGCATCCAATTGAGTGTCGCTGAGACGCTTCATCACGTCGTAGTTGGTGGGTAGGATTCGGAGCAGCTGCTTGGCCAGAGCCTTGAACTCCAGAACACAGCTATCACCGCCACCACCGACTGAGGATGTTCCACCATCCGCAAAAACCTGGGTTGACATCATCAACATTAAAATAATCATCGTGTTTTTGTACTTCATAGTTTTACATCTCCTGAATCTGACTTTTGGGTGAGTGGGAAAAATTGAACATTCAACTGATAAATTTCTTGGCACGTGCCATCGCTGACAAATTGGGCGATATCTTTTTGAAATTTCTCGATTCGCTTCTTGGCTTCCTCTAGGCGATCCATGCGCAATGCCATGGTCGTCGAGGCAATCCGACGATTGCTGAAATCCTCGTCGCTTGTTTTATCGAGTTCCTGGCGAGCGCGATCGATGACTTGTTGATGGTAGTTGCGAACTGCGGATTTGGAATTTTTGGTGGGGAAGGACAGGTGGCGATGGGCTTTTTTGAGGCCACCGGTTGGAGTTTTTTCCAAAAGACTCAGATGCAAAAGGCGTTGAATCGCGTCTTTGGCTTGTTCGTTCGAGATCCCCAGACGCTTGGCGATCCAGCGGGAGTCTGATTGAAATCCCTCCGTGGTGCTCAAATCCAAAATCGCCAATGGGTACCACTGGGCAATCACCTGAAGGATGTCGTGCCCCAAAACATGCTGAAGCGAGGAAAGGTCGGCTTGTCTTTTCTGTTCTTTGAGCTGGAGCAATTTTTTAGAAACCCGGGTTCCGTTGGATAGACTGCTCCAGGTCAGTTCCAGGAACGCCTCTGCTTGTTTTCTGGGCAGATCCAGCAAAATGGCGATTTTATTAGCCTGGGCAACCGTCACGGGGCGTTTCTGGTTCAGTATCTGGCTGAGCAAAGGCTGGCTAATCCCCAAATCCCTAGCAAAAGCACTGGTGTTATAGCCATTCCGCTTCTCTTTTCTGTTCAGAAAGAGCGCTCTCAGGTAGTCAGCGGGCGTTTGTGTGGCCTTTTCAAAATTCATTGCCCGTATATTTATACTTAACTTATATATTAATCAACATTTTTTAATAACTTATATTACAAAATTATTGCATTTGTAATAATCCCACTGAACACACCCAGAGTCCGACGAGGCGATTTTGGCTTGAGACAAGGCGGCTAAGGAGCGAAGACGTGAGCTGTCCGAGCGGACAGCGGAACGTTTCGCGACGCAGCCAACGCAGTCTCAAGCCAAAAGCACCCGTCGGACACAAACACGTAGGGCCCTGGGGGATATCATCCACCGCAGGGCCCTAATTTTCTTGAGAGTGCAAACTCTCAAATTTTTAAAACATTCATTTTAGAAAGGTGGCTGCCGCAGACCCCCCTGATCAAGGAGAGAGTCAGCAGTCCGCGAGCACCGGAGAAATCTAGCCGGCTCAGCTCACGCTACAGGTACTTGGGAGGCCCCGTTTCAGGGAACTCATCCACAGCCCGCGACCAATACGGCGCGTAATCGAGTTGCTTACTCATGTCGTATCTCCTTACTGTGCCCCGGAGAGGATGAGCGTCAAAGTTGCCTTTTCCGCCTTTCCTAATAT